>NZ_JBEZEK010000001.1:0-774091 GCF_040648835.1 Micromonospora sp. NPDC049081
CCGGCGACGGCGATCAACCAGCGTAGCGATGTGTGTGCGGTTCCCGCTGCTGCGGTGGTGGCGGAGGCGATGGTGGCGTTGGTCCTCGCTGAGGCCGCTGTGGAGAAGTTCGGTGGTGACTCGGTGGTCGAGATCCGCCGCAACCTGACCGGTTACCTCGACAGCCTGATCATCCGGTGAGCGCCGGCTACCAGGAAGGGCTGACACGGGTGAGCGCGAGGAGTGCGGCGCAGCGCAGCCCCGCAGCCGCGAACGGAGGGCTCCACCGGTGATCCCGGGCCGGGGCGCTGCGGTGACGTCCGCCGCGTGCCCCGGCATTGCCGCCTCCCGGCGCTACCGGCAAACTCCTCCCTGATCCGACTGAACTTTCGGCTTGCTCGGTGCGTTGAGAGGTCGAAGCCACAGCCTGTCGAGGAGCGCACCGGTGCCACTGACCTTCACGCCCCACCGCGAGCGGCTGGAACGATTTGTCGGTGGGGTGCGGCAGCGGTTGTCACCGCTGCCCGACGTCGTACGGCGACGGCTGTCGCGCCTGCCCGGCCCGCCGATCGTCGCGCGGATCATCGCCGGTCTGGTGGCCCTCGCGCTCGCTGTGCTGGCCGGTTTCGCCGCCACCACCGGGTTCGGCACGGCCACCGCCGACACCGTGGAGGGCAAGCCGGTCCCCGCCGACCAGGCGCCGCTGATCGCCCAGGCCGCGCTCTCGTGTCCGGCGCTCACCGCGCCCCGCCTGGCCGGGCAGCTCATGGCCGCCTCGGGTTTCGTGGCCGACGCGCGCACCGACAACGGTGGTTCCGGGGTGGCCGGGTTGACCGACGAGCTGTGGCAGCGGTGGCTGCCCTGGCCCGACGCGCCCCGCCTGGACGTCGCGGCGAACATCGTCGCGCTGGCCCACCACATGTGCGACCTCGTCGGGCAGGTCGCCCGGGGCGACGTCGACGGCGACACGTGGGAGCTGGCACTCGCGGCGCACCGCTCCGGGATGCCCGCGGTCCAGGCCGACCGGGGTATCCCCGAGGCGGCGGCCGGGTACGTGCGGACCGTCGTCGGCTACGCCGAGTGGTACTCCCGGCAGCCCGACTTCGACCGGGACGCGACGGGCGGGCCACCGACACCTGTCCCACCCGCGCCGACCGCCGGCAGCGCGCCGCGCCCCATCCCCGACGAGTACCTGTCGGCGGTCCTCGCCGCCGGCCGCGCCTGCCCGGCGGTGACCCCGGCCAAGATCGCCGGACAGCTCATGGCGGCGTCGGGGTTCAACCCGAACCTGCTCGGTGCGAACGGCGCGCAGGGCATCGCCCAGTTCCTCCCCACGGTCTGGAGCCGCTACGCGACGGCGGGTCAGTCACCGTGGGACGCCGCCACGGCCATCGCCACGCTCGGCCGGACCATGTGTGCCCTCACCACCGACCTGGGGGGACTCACCGCCGACCCGTACCCGCTCGCGTTGGCCGCCTTCCAGTGGGGTCCGGGGGTGCAGGCCGGTGGCGCCCCGGACCTGAGCATGGTGGACGAGAACGCCAGCCGGGTCCTGGCCTATGCCGCCTTCTACGCCCAGGATCCCCGGCTCGGCGGCCGGCCGTCGACGCGGCCTCCGCTGCCGGCCGGCACCCGGGGCCCGGTGCTGGCCCTGCCGCCCACGCCCGCCGGTGCGGGCCCCGGTCCCGGTCCCGGCGCCGGCACGACCAGGCCCGGTGCCAACCCGACCAAGCCCGCCCCGGCGGCCGCCGCCCCGTCCACGCAGGCAGCGGCCCGTCCCACCACCCCGGCGCCAGCGCCGGCGGCGTCCACCGGCTACCGCATCCGCGGGTACGGCAGCACCTGTGTGTACGCCCCCTCCACCGTCGACGGTCAGCAGTTGGTGATCTGGGACTGCAACAGCTCGGCCCGACAGAAGTGGACCTTCGGCGGTGACGGCACGATCCGGATGGGTTCGCTCTGCATGGATCTGGCGAACGCCTCCAGCGCCGACGGCACCCGCATCCAGTTGGCGACGTGCAACGGCGGCTGGGCCCAGAAGTTCTGGATCAACGGCTCCGGCGACATGGTCAACTCGGCGATCGGCAGGTGCGTCGACATCCGGGACTGGTCCACCGCCAACGGCACCGGCCTGCAGCTGTGGACGTGCAACGGCGAGGCCAACCAGAAGTGGACGAAGGTGAAGGCCTAGCCGGCGAGGACCGACGGGACAGCCGGACCGACGGGACGACGGGAGCACGGGACGGCCGGACAGCCGGAGCATGGGACAGCCGGACCGACCGGACAGCCGGAGGCACGGGACGGCCCGGCGGGACCAGTAGGGGCGGCGGGACGGGGCTGGTCAGCGGGGGCCGGTGGGGCGGCCGATCCGGGCCGACACGACCGCCGTCCCGTCGGCCTGCGCGACCGCGAAGAACGCCAGGGTGTCGACGGCGACCGCGATCTCACCGGTGACCTCCTGCGGCCCGGTCGTCGCCGTCCACTGTGCCACCTGGTAGGTCCGGGTGTCGGCGGCGACCGCGTAGAGCCGGTACTCGACCCCCGCCGTCAGGCCGACCACTGTGGCCCGTACGTCGGCGACCGGCCCGGGTCGGTCGGTACGGGCCGAGACGGTCACGGAGAGCCGTGCCGAGGCACCCACTCCCTCCACCGTCACTCCCGCGTTGACCGGGTTGACGGTGGACCGTCCGGCGACGGGTGCACCGCTCTGCTGCCGCTGCCCGAGCGTCACCCCCAGGGACACCGCCGCGACCATGGCGAGCGTGCCGGCGACGAGCCACCGCCGTCGCCCCCGCCGGACCCGGTCAGACTCACGGCCGGCCGGACCACGGCCGGCCGCGTCCCGGCTGCGCGGTCGATCGGTCGGGCCCGGCCGCGACGGCGCGGGAGCCGGACGTGACGACTCGGGCCGGCCGGGCGCGACATCTGCACCGGTGGCCGTGGCCGCGCCGTCCGCCCCGACGGCCACCGGACCGGTGGACACCGTCGCGGGGTCGGCACCGGACCCCGCGCGCGGAGCCGGGGTCGGGGTGGACCCGGGGTGCCCGGTCGGGGGCGGGGCGGGGGCGGAACCGGGCCGCTCGACCGGGACCGGGCTGGGGGCGGGCGGGCCGCCCGCCGTCGGGGTGGGACCGGACGGGCGGGCCGCCGTCGGGGTGGGACCGAGCGGGCCGGACGGCGTCGGGGTGGGAGCGGCCGGGCCGGCCGGCGTCGCAGCGGTGTCGGCGGTGAGTAGGCCGGCGACCTCACCGGTGGTCAGCCCGGAGAAGGCACCCACCAGCGGGCCCAGCCGGTCACACTCGTCCAGGCAGATCACGCAGGTGCCGAGGTGGCGTTCGAACTCCCACTCGTCCTGCGGGTCGAGGTCCCCCCACAGGTAGGGAGCGCACTGCTGCAGTGGGGCGTGGGCCACCGGACCGGGGGCGTCGCTGTCGCTTCGGAGGTCGGTCATGGCCTGTCAGCTCTGCTCGGGGAGGCAGCGCCTCGCGGCCCGCCGCCGCAATCGTATGCCATCACGGCCGTGGTGGACGTCTCACGCACCGTCAACCTCCCCGATCACGGCGCGTAGCGCGCGCAGGGCGTAGTGTGCCCGGGATTTGACCGTCCCCTCGGCGATGCCGAACGCCGCCGCGATCTCGGCGGTGGACAGTCCACGGAAATAGACGGCCTCCACCACCCGGCGGTGCTCGGTGCTGATCTTGGGCAGGGCGTCCCGGATGGTCTGCGCGGTCACCACCCGCTCGGCCACGTCGGCGGTCGCCGGCATCCGGTTGAGGTCCAGCGCGCCGACCTCGGTCGGGCGGGCCTGCCGGGCCCGCGCCACGTCGATGGCGACCCGGCGGGCCACGGTGAACAGCCACCGCCGTTGGGTCTCCAGGTCGTCGGCGAGGCTGTCGATGCTGCGCCAGGCCCGCATCATCGTCTCCTGGAGCAGGTCCTCGGCGAGTTGCCGCTCGCCGACGGCCAGCCTGAGCAGGAACCGGAACAGCGGCTCGGCATGCGCGGCGTGCAGCGCCTGCAGCCGCTCGTCGGGCGTCAGGTCGGTGGCGGGTGGTGGGACCCCGGCTGCGGTCGCCGCGTCCGCGTCGGCCGCCACCCCGATGCCGGCCCCGCCCGGCGCGTCCGCGTCCGGCACGCGAGAAAGACCTGCCAACCGGTGCCTCCCCAGCACGCTCACCGTCGGCGTGACCGGCTGCGCAAGCGCTCTCGCACCTCCGGTCCCACGTCGATCCAGGAGAGCATACGGGGCGCCCCCGGGCATGCCGTCGCTGATGTCACCCGGTCTGCGGCGACGCCGCCGGGTCCGACCCGGACGGTCCACCTGCCGGGCGGTCAGCACGCCCACCACCCGGTCCGGCTAGGCATGTGCCACCGCCGGCGTGACGTCCTCCGCCAGCAGGGTCCGCAGGTCCGCGACGGTCGGCCCGGTCAGGCCGCGCAGCCGACCGGCCTGCCGGGTCACCGCCTCGTCGAGGACCTGGCGGGCGTACCGGCCGTTGCCGAGGGCCCGGCCGGGCGGGGCCTGCTCGAAGTGCTGACGCAGGGCGGCCAGCGTCTCCCCCGGACAGTCGTACCCGCCGGAACGGGCCAGCCCCTCGAAGATGGCCACCAACTCGTCGGCGGTGTACGGGGCGAAGTGGACCCGGCGGGAGAACCGGGAGGCCAGGCCGGCGTTCGCGGCGAGGAACTGCTCGATCTCCGCTTCGTAGCCGGCGACGATCACCACCACCTCGTCACGGTGGTCCTCCATCAGCTTGACCAGGGTGTCGATCGCCTCCCGACCGAAGTCGTTACGGGCGTCGGGCGGTGCCAGCGTGTACGCCTCGTCGATGAACAGCACGCCACCGCGGGCCCGTTCGAACGCCTCCCGGGTGCGCTGCGCGGTGTGCCCGACGTACTCACCGACCAGGTCGGCGCGGGCCACCTCGACCAGCTGCCCGCCACGCAGCACCCCCAGCGCGGTCAACAGCTGCCCGTAGAGGCGGGCCACCGTCGTCTTGCCGGTGCCGGGCGGCCCCGAGAAGACCAGGTGCCGGGAGACCGAGGGTGCCGGCAGGCCGGCCCGCACCCGGGTCCGGGCGGCGGCCAGCAGGTCGGTCAGGTCGGCGACCTCCTGTTTCACCGCGTCCAGCCCGATCATGGCGTGCAGCCGGGCCAGCAGCGTGTCCACCGCGCCGGCCGGCGGTTCGTCGTCCGCCGGGCCCGCCGTCTCGTCGAGGTCCTGCGGCAGCAACTGGGCCAGCTCCACCCCCGAGGCGGCACCGCTGTCGGACAGCCGGAACGCCTGCCGGCTGACCATCTCCTCGAAGGTCTGCCGGGCCACCCGGGCGTTGCCGAACGACCCGGTACGCGGCATCGACTCGAACCACGACTCCAGGGCGATCCGGGTGTCGTACTCCAGGGCGTAGTGGTGACTGCTGCACAGCCGTTCGACGATCTGCACCAACTCCGGGGAGGTGTAACTCTCGAACTCGACGGTCTTGGAGAACCTGGAGGCCAGCCCCGGGTTCGCCGCCAGGAACGTGCGCATCTGCGCCGAGTAACCGGCGACGATCACCACCACCTCGTCGCGGTGGTCCTCCATCAGCTTGACCAGGGTGTCGATCGCCTCCCGACCGAAGTCGTGCCCCGATCCGCCACCGTCGACCGGGGCCAGGGTGTACGCCTCGTCGATGAACAGCACCCCGCCGATCGCCTCGGTGAACCGTTCGGTGGTCTTCACCGCCGTACCGCCGATGTGTTCGGCGACCAGGTCGGCGCGGGCCACCTCGACCAGTTGCCCGCCGGGCAGCACACCGAGGGCGGCCAGGATGCGGCCGTAGAGCCGGGCCACGGTGGTCTTCCCGGTGCCCGGCGCACCCGCGAAGATCATGTGCCGGGACATGGGTGGGGCGGGCAGCCCGGCGGCGGCCCGCCGCCGGCCGATCCGGTGCAGCCCGACCAGGGTCGCCACCTCCCGCTTCACCCCGGCCAGGCCGACCAGCGCGTCCAGTTCGGCCAGCAACGGCGCGGCCGGGTCGTCGGCGGGCGAGCCGGCGGGCGGTGCCGCCGACACCACCGGGGCGGGGTCGGCGACCCGCACCGGGCCGGTCGGATCGGGGCGTGCCGCAGGTGGCGACGACGGGGACACCGGCGTCGCCCCGGTCCCGTCCGCCGGGCCCGACGGCGTCTGCCCACCGTCGGTACCGACGAGTTCGACCGCGGCGGCGTCGACCGTGGTACGCAGCCGACCGCCCACGTTTCCCCGCAGCTCGGTCTCGACCAGCCGCACCGGCCGACGCGTCTGCACCAGCACCCCCGGGCCGGTGTTACCGAACACCTCGCACCCGGTCACCTCGCCCTGCGACTCCCCGCCCAACCACACCCCCGGCCCGTCGCTACCCCGCACCCGGCTGCGCCGCAGCTGCACCGTCGCCCCGCGCTGGGCGGTCAGCCCGGCGCCCCGGCTGCCGAGCACGTCCACGCCGGTGGCCCGCAGCCGCCCGCCCGACACGACGAGACCGGTGGCGCAGTCGCGCAGGGTCATCCCCTCCACGGTCAGCTCCCCGTCGGTCACCGACACACCGGCCGACCCGGCGTCGGTCACCGCTCCCCCGCGCGCCCGCAGCCGGGCCGACTCCGCCACCCGCAGCCCCTCCTGCGTCGGCGCGGTGACGGTCAGGTCGTCGACCTCGGGCCGGGAGGTGCCCCGGGCCAGCAGCCCGGACCGGACCCGGACGATCGTCACCTCCCGGGCGCTGCCGGTCGCCGCGTCGGCGAAGAGCAGGCCGACCCCGTCGGTGGCGGTCAGCGTGCCGCCCTCGATCCGGGGCGCCGCCGTACCGCTGACCACCACCGCCGCCCCGGTCTCCACCTCGACCCGTAACCCCAGGTAGCTGCCGGTGGCGGCGGCCTGGACACTCAGCCCGTGCCCGCTGCCGGCCCCGACGACGCAGTCGCGCAACGTCGGGTCGGCCGTCCCGTCGACCAGCACCGCCGGGCCGGTCGCCGTGCGGATCTCGCAGCCGGTCAGCTCGGGGCTGCCCCCGGTCACCAGCACCGGGGTGCCACCGGTGTCCACGATCCGGGTGTCGACCAGCCGGATCGTGCCGTCCTCGACCACCACGCCGGGGCCGTCGACGGCGGAGATCACACACTGCTCCACCAGCCCCCGGCCGCCGCCGGTGCACAACAGCCCGCTGCCGCGTACGTCGGTGATCGTGCAGCCGCGCAGCACCGGGTCGCCGCCGGTGACGGCCACCGCCACGGTGCCGATCCCGGCGACCGTGGTGCGGACGACCTCACCGGTGCCGGCGCGTTCGAACAGCAGACCCGCCCCGGCGGGGTTGCCCACCCGGCAGTCCCGCATGGTCAGCTCCCCCCGGGGCACGTGCACCGCGACGACACCACCGGCCCGTACGCCACACCGGGTGAGGTCCAACCGACCGCCGCCGACCTGAACGGCCGGCATGTGCCCGCCGCCACCGAGCAGCTCGATCCCGTGCAGCGTCACCTCTCCCGCGCCGACGTGCAACGCCACCCCGTCGCCCCCGTCGATGGTGACCGTGCCCGGCCCCTCCTCGGCGATCAGCGTGACGTCGCCACCGAGCTGGAGCTGTTCCCGGTACACCCCCGGCTGCACGACGACGGTGGCGCCGAACGGGGCGACGGCCAACGCGCCGGCGATCGTCGGCGGGCACCCCGGTTCCGTCTGGGAGACCGCCATCACGGTGCTGTTCACCCCTCACCACCCTCTCGTCTGGTTGTTCCCCCGCCCACCGCACCCCGCGCGCCGCCGCCCGGCCGACGGTGGGCGGGTTTCGTCGTACCGGCCCGCCCCGCCACCGGCATCACCCCGACGGCGGGACGAACAGCCGCCCCGCCCCGTCGACGCCGACCCCCACCGGCAACGGCGGGGTGCCGCCGCCCGGCACGTCCCCCACCCCGGCGACCGCCCGCAACCGTTGCAGCGTCTGCTCGCCACCCGGGGTCGGCCGGCCGGCCGGCAACTCCCGCAGGAACACCTGCCGCAGCTCGCGGTCCCCCACCGGCTCGTCCGCCAACACCTGGAAACAGGTCCCGGCGGGGAAGACCGCCGTACCCTCGGTCCGGGGTCCGGTGTGGACGCCGGCGGATGTGGTGCGGGCCCCGGTGCCGGCCGTGCCGAGTCCACCCAGCCGGCGGGCGCCGACGGACCAGATCACGAACTGCACCCCGGCGTCCGGCACCGACGCGGGCGTCGGGTCGACGTCGAGGAAGGCCGGCTCCACCAGCAGTGTGCCGGGCGGGTAGCCGCCCGGTGGTGCGACGGCCGCGGCGCGGAAGACCGGACCGAAGACCACCGGCAGGCGACGCAGCCCGTAGCCCACCCAGCGGGCCAGCACCGCCGCATCGTCGGCCGGCATGGCGTCGCCCCGCAGGACCGCGTTCACCGTCTCCCGTTCCCCGACGCAGTAGGCGCGGACGGCGACCAGGCCCGCCGGCAGGTCCGGCGCGCTCACCGCGGCCACCCGCAGGCCGGGTTCCTCCGCCAGGGTCCGGGTCACCACCTGCGTGTACGAGTCGTAGCGGCCGGCGAGGATCCGCCGCAGTGCCGTCCGGTCCCCGGCGGTGGGCGCACTCCCGTCCAGCCGGAACGTCACCGGGACCCGCGTCGGGCCCGGCGGGGCCGGCCGCGGTCCGGGGACGGCGGCCGGCGGCACGCCGGGGCCGCCGGCCACCGGGCCGGGTGCCGGTTCCGGTCGGCCCGGCACCGCGTCGGGCGTCCCGACCGGGATGTCCGGACGGCCGAGTGCCGGGGCCGGTTGGTCGGGAGCTGCGACGGGTGGCACGGTCGGGCCGGGGGTCGGGCTCTCCGGGCCGGGCGGGGGCGCGTCCGTCGGCTGCGGGGCCTGCGGACGACCCTCCCCGGTCACCTCCGGCGACGCGACCCGCAGCAGGTCGAGCCGGGGAGCGGCGATCCGCTGCCACCGGTCCACACAGTCCACCGGCACGGCTGCCGGGTCGACGGCCGACGCGGACACACCGACCAGGAGCACCCCCGGGGTGTCGCGGGCCGTACCGGAACCGTCCGACGGCACGGCGGCCGGCCCGGCCCGGCCGGCGGCGGTCACGACGGGCTCGGCACGGGTCATGGCGGGCGCGGTGCCGGTCGTGGCCGGCGCGGCACCGGTCATGGCCGGCGCGTCGTCAGGTGGTTCGGAGGTGGCGGGCGCGACGGGTGGCGTGGGGGACGCGGCGGGCAGGTCCGCCGGGGCGGGGAGCACCGGGCCGAGGTCGGTCACCGTGCGGGCGGTGCCCGCCGCCGGCCGGGGACGCCACCGGCGGAACGTTCCCGTGGTGGTCAGCAGCCCCGTCGCGGTGACCTCGACCCGGGCGTCACCGGCGACGACCGGAGCGCCGAGGGCGTCGGCGAGAGCCCCGAACAGCATCCCGGCCGTGGCCGGGTACGGTGCGTCCCCGCAGAGCACCACGGGTCGCCCGGTACGCCGCAGGGCGGCCAGGTGACCGGCGAGCACCCCGGGTGGCACCGGCCGCCCGTCCACCTGGAAGCCGCCCGCACCGAGCGCCACCTCGACCAGGTAGACGTCGAGCGGCACCGGAGCCTGCCGGCCCGGGTCCGCGACGTCGTCCCGCCCCACCGGCGTGCCGGCGGTCGGCGGGCCGACGGGGTCGGGCAGGAAGGACCAGCCACCGGGGACCGGTCGTCCCGGCGGGCGGCCCCGGTCACCGGCCGACTGCCCGCCGGGAGCACCCGGACCGCCACCACCCGCCGGTTCCGGCCGTCCCGCGTCCTCAACGGACCGGACAGGCCCGACGGACCGGGCGGGCAGGGTGGGTTCAGCGGACAGCGCGGGCACGGCAGGCGGGGCGGGTTCGGGGGCACCGGGGCGGCGCGGCCCGGCGGGCAGCGGCCAGGCGGCGGGCAGCCACGTGTAGCCGTCGCCGACCGGGGCGACCAGCCAGCCCTCGGGGCCGCCGACCGGCCGGGACGGCCCGGCAGGCGGCGGGCACCAGGCGGCGGGCGGGTGCTCCGGTCGGGCCGATCCGCCGTCGGCGACGATCCACCGGCGGGCCGCCGGCACCCCCCGGGTGGACACGGCCGGGGCGTCCAGCGGCACCGCCCCGTCGATCCCGAGATCCGTGGCGAGGCCGGCCGCCAGGTCCGGCACCGCCACCGGGTCGGCGTATCCGCCGAGCGGGACCAGCCGGAACCCGGCGGCCGACCCGCCGAGCTGACAGGGCAGCAGGTCGGCCAGGAGAGCGAACAGGTCCGGGCGGGCCGACACGGCCGCCGAGCAGAGCACCACGGTACGGTCCGGGTCGGCCGGCAGCCGGGCGGCCACCCCGGCCAGGGCGGCGTACGGCTCCGTGGCGGCGTGGACGAGGAGCACGGCACCGACGACGGCGGCGTGTACGGGGTCGGGCGGGTCGGTCATCGTCGGTCAGCCCGCCGTCCGTCGTACCCCGCCGGTGGCCTCGACCAGCGCCGCCCGGGAGCGGTGCACCGCCACCGCGTCCACGTCGGGGGGCGCGTAGCCGGCCGCCCGGATCGCCGCCAGCAGGCCCTCGTCCGGGGCGATCCGGTACCGGGTGAGGTAGTGCGCGGTGGCGGCGGACCAGATCCACCGGCCGTCGCCGAGCAGGTCCACCGGCACCGTGCGGCCCGGGGTGATCACGTCGGGCACCCGGGCCGGGCCGGTGAGCAGGGGGAACCCGGCGGCGAGGTAGCCGGCGACCCGGTTCGCCTCCGCGGTCGACAGTCGGGCCCGGTCGGGGCCGAACGTCGGGTTCCCGGTCGCGTCGAGGGTGTCGAAGGTGGCCGCGACGCGTACCCGCTCGGCCGGTCGGGCGGCCCAGAGCAGGACGGCCCCCGCGAGCGCCCGCCGGTGGTACGCCGGCAGCCCGGCGAGGTGCCCGAAGACCTCGACCAGCGGTTCGGTCTCGCCCACCGCCGCCAGGGCGGCCTGGAGCCGCGCGGTGAGCGCGACCGCCCCGGTACGGGCCTGAACCAGATAGACCCGCGTGGCCGACGGGTACGGCGTGGCCGACGCCGGGCGTCGCCAGACCCGCCACAGCCCGGCGGGCTGTGCCGCCCCGCCACCGAGGGCGCCGACGGCGGCCCGGTCGACCTCGTCCACGCCGTCGGACGCGACGTCCCCGACGGGCGGGTGCACAGCGGAGCTGGCCGACCCGGTCGGCCCGGCGGTGTGACCGTTGCCGGGCTGGCCGGGGTCGGTCGGCGGGTCGGGTGTCCAGAGGTAGGGCGGGGTGCGGTCGTCCCCGGCGCGGGGCAGGTCGGCGAGCAGGTCGTCGGGCGCACCGGCGGCGACGAGCACCCCGCTGAGCAGCAGCACGTCGGGGTCGGTCAGCCGGATCTGCCGGGCGACGGCGGCGAAGGCCACCATCCGGGCCACCTCGGTCACCGCACCGTCGGCCAGCCGGGCGCGGGCGGTGCCGAGCAGCGCGGCGGGGGCCTGCCCGGCGATCCGCAGCAGGAGCCGGTGCATCGCCGACGGCACGCTCATGCCTCCACAACGGGGGGTCCGCCGTGATGGTTCACCCCGGTCCGGTCGGGGTCGCAGATCGCCGCGAAGAGGTACGACAGCGAACGGTGCACCGCCACCGCGTCGAGGGTCGGGGCGGTGTAGTCGGCGGCCCGGATCGCCGCGAGCAGGTCCGGTTCGGGGGCGAACCCGTACTGGTCGGCGTAGTAGGTGACCGCCTCCGACCACAGCCACCGCCCGTCGCCCCGGACACCCGTGGGCACCGGGTCGGCGGCCGACGCCGGATCGAAGCCGTCAGCCGACCGGTGCGGGCTGGTCAGCAGCGGCACCCCCGCGCCGAGGTAGGCGACGACCCGTTCCGCCTCGTCGTCGCCGAGGGTGCCGGGTGGGTCGGCGGGGTCCGGTGGGGTGGCCGTCCGCAGCGGCCCGGCGGGGCGGTCCGCCCAGAGCAGCGCCGAGTAGGCCAACGCCCGCCGCTGGTACTCCGGCAGCTCCACCGGCTCACCGAACGCCTCCACCAGCGGATGCCGTTCCCCGGCCGCTTCCAATGTGGACCCGATCCGGGCGGCGAGGGCGACCGGCTCCGCGCCCTGCACGAGGTAGAGCCGCTTCGGCACCGGATACGGCGTGTCCACGGCCGGGTACCGCCAGGCCCGCCAGAGCCCCACCGGCCCGGGTGCGGCAGCCACCGCGGCGATGGCGACCCGGTCGAGGTCGTCGGGCGAGCCCAGGCCGTCCCCACCCACGGTCAGGTCCATGCTGTACGGCATCCGCCCGCCGGCCCCGGCCAGCACCTGTGGGCCCACCGGGGCCATCCCGTACGCCACCGGCGGGGCTTCGCCGGTGGACAGCCCGGCGAGCACGTCGTCGTCCGTGCCGGCGTCGGCCAGGAGCCCGGCGAGCAGTACCTGCTCGGGTGCGGTGAGCCCGACGCCCCCGGTCAGGCAGGTGAACGCCACCGCCTGGGCCACCTCGGCCAGCTGATCCGCCGCGAGCCACTGCCGGGCCGCGCTGACCACCTCGTCCGGGGCCTGCCCGGCGAGGCGCAGCAGCAGCCGGTGCACGGCGGTACGCCGATCGGTGGTCGGCCCGGTCGTCGTGGTCATGCCCCCACAACGGCCCCCGGGGCGTGCCGGTTCACCCCCGATCGGCCGCCGGTCGCGGGGTGCGCCGTCGGCGGCGTGGCGGGCTGCCGGGGCGGTCCGGTACCGGGGCGGGTGTGGTCGACCGCGCGCCGGGCGGGTACACCGGTAGTCCGGGGAGTCCGGTGACCAGGATGTCACCGAGACCCGGCACGACGACGGTGTCCGGCAGGGCCACCCCCGCCAGGACCACGCCCGGGGGCACCACCGTGCCCGACGGGACCGGACCGGCCGGCACCGTGCCCGGCGGGACGGCAGTAGCCGGACCGGCGTCCCGGTGGGCGACCGGGGGGACGGCGGTGCCGGCGGGTCGGTCGGCGGTGGCGACCGGGGCCGGCTCCGGGCGCGGTCGGTGTCGGGCGTTCGGCTCCCGCGTCGGCAGCATCCGGCTGGCCTCGTCGACGGTGATGACCGGGGTGTCGGCGGCGGCGAGCGCATCCAGGGCACGGGTGGTGTCGTCGACCGTCTCCGGGTCGGTCGCGTAGCTGTCCAGCGAGCCGGGTTCGGCCCGGTCGACCAGGGCCACGAAGTCACGGGCCGGGAAGACGTACACCTGCGCGTCGTCCGGGGCGGTGAACGCGTCGGCGTCGACCACGAACCGGCGTGCCACCGGGCCGTCGCCGGAGGGCAGACCCACCTGCGCGAGGTGGTCGGCCATCCCCCGGGCCACCCCGTACGCGGTCTCCGGCCGGGTGAACACGGCGACGGGGGCGTACGGGTCACCGGTCGTGACCTGTACCCGTCCGGTGGCCGGGTCCTGGTACAGGTCGGTCGACACCGCCTCCGCAGCCCCGCTCTGCTGCCCCCGGGGCACCTCGACGACCAGATGCAGCAGGACCTGACCGGGGCCCGGCCGGACCGTCCCGGGTCCGGTCACGCCCGTGGCGGACCGGACCGGGGTGGCCGGGCGGCGGGCCCCGGCAGCCGGCGCGTCGAGCACCCGGTCCGACACCGCACGCGGGTCGCCACCGGGAGCCTCCCGGTTGGCCAGTCGGACGAAGTCGGCCCGACCGGCCGCGATGCCGTCGCGGACCTGTCCGGCGAGGCCATGCATGGCACGCAGCCGGGGCCGGTCCGGCTCCCCGCCGTTCCAGAGGGCGCTCATCTGCTGCAGGGTGCGCAGCAGCGTCATCCAGTCGGCGAGCGGGCCCGGCGCCCCGGGGATCCCGGCGAGAGCGCCACGGCCGGGGTCGCGGCTGATCCGGAACGTGTCCAGGGCGGCGGTCGCCGCGTCGAGCAGCCCGTCGAGCATCGTCTCCCGGGTGTCCAGGGCGAGCCGGTCGAGCTGCGCGTCGGTGCGCAGACCCACCACCGCCAGCGCGTCGTCGAGGCGGGCGAGCTCTCGGTCTGTCGCCGCCTGGTCGGGCTGGGGACGCAGCCAGCCGGCCAGCACCCCGACCGCCCCGGCGGCCCGGTCGATCGCCGCGAGATCGGCGGTGCCGGCACCGAGCCCGCCGACCACCTCGTGGTACGCGTCGAGCGCCGCAGCGGCGGCCCCGAGGGCGCGTGAGTCCGCGACCGGTTCGGGGCCCCCGGTGACGCCGAACCACAGCGCCCCGAGGGCCTGGGTCAGCAGTTGCCAGCCGTAGACCTGCATGATCGGCCCGTCCAGCGCGATCCCGGTGGCGTCGCGCAGCCGGGTCAGCTCGGCGCGGAACCGGGCCAGCGCCGCGACGTGGTCCGTGTCGTCCGCCTGGTCGCCGTCGACCAGCGGCGTCAGGTCGAGGTCGCGGTGGGCGGCCGGGGCCAGCTCGATCAGCGGCGTCAGGTCGACGATCACGTCGAGCGTCCCGGTCGCGCGGCTGACCAGCTCGGCGACCTCGACGTCGCCGGTGCGCCACTGCTGCGCCCACCGGCCCACCAGCCACCGGAAGTCGTCCAGCACGCCGCGCACCTGGGCGGCGTGGGCCGCGAAGGGGGCGGCCAGGGCCGGCGTGACGAGCACCGGCAGCAGCCGGACCAGGACGCTGCCGAGCAGGTGGACGACGACCGCCGCCGCGGTCTCCGGTTCCCCGGCGGGCAGCCCTTCGAGGGCCTGCCGCGCCTCGGTGACGCGCAGCAGCACGTCGTCGCGGAGGTCCCGACCGTCGTGGACTCCGCCGACCGCGCTGCCGGACGTCGGGACGTCGGCGTACACCGGGCCGGGGAGCACCCGGCGCAGGGACAGCTCGATCTGCATCCGGATCTGCTCACGGACCCCGTCGACGACCCCGTCGAAGGCGGTGACCTCGACGAGGACCCGTACCGGGAGCATCCCGACGGGGAGCCGGGCGTCGAGCTGGCCCCGGAGGAAGTCGGCGGCGGCGTCGGCGAGGACGCGGGCCACGGCGTTGTCCCGGGAATCGGCGAGCAGCTCCGGGGGCACGCCCAGCACCAGACCGAACTCCACCGCCGTGCCGGCTGTCGCCGGCTGCGGCAGGCCGGCCAACCAGGAGGTGACCAGCGCGGCCCGCCGGGCGATCGCGTCGCGGGCCGGTACGGTCATCACCGCCCAGTCAGCTACCGGTTCAGCCGGGGTGAGCCGCTGGTGGCCCCCAACGGCCGTCGTCGGCGGGGTGTCGCCGAGCAGTTCCAGGTCCCACGGCCGGCGGAGCAGCTCCACCCGGTCGAGAACCGCCTGGACGGCGTGGTCCGCGGCGATCCGGACCGGGGCCTCGACGTCGAGGCGCTCGGGCCGGGTGCGCCAGGTGCGTTCCAGCTGGGCCGCCCTGACCGGTGGCACCGTCGGATCGGCTGCCGGAGGCTGCTGCCCCGGCTGGCCCGTCGTGCTCTGCGGTGCGAAGGGCGCGACACCGATCGGTCGGAGCACCGGGTCCACCGCCCGGTACTCCCCGTCGGTGTCCGGTTCGCCGACCAGCGCCGCCAGCAGGTGGAGGTGCCGCGAGCGCAGTCCGGCCCACCGCATGCCCCGTAGTTGGGCCTTCTCCTCGTCGGACAGCGCCGCCCGTTCCTCGTTGGACAGGGCGTCGGTGGGACGACCCGCGAGGTCGCCGAGCAGGCTGCCCGGCACGTGCGGGCGGTGCGGTGCGGTGGCGTCGCGGTACTCCTCGCGCAGGCCGAGCTGGTGGGCGAACTCGTGTACCAGGTCCTCCTCTGCGGCGTCGCGACGCCAGTGGAACTGGTCGATGGGCCCCTCGTCGATCACCTGCACCCGCAGGTGTGCGTCGTGCGGGGCGGCGGCCCGCTCCACGGTCACGTGCAGCAGGTCGCCGAACCGGTTGGGCAGCCGGTACGCCGTCGCGTCGGCGCTGGTGTTGAACACCCGGTGCACCTCCCGTTCGAGGGCGGCGAACATCGCCCGACCGGTGTCGTCGTCGAGCCACACCCGCACGGTCAGGTCGGTCACCGGCTGGCCGCCGTAGTGGAACCGGCGGGCCTCGAACCGCGATACGACCTCATAGCGGTCGTCCTGGGCGGGTCCGGGCCGGCTGACCGGGTCGACCCAGTGGTGCTCGCGGACCGCGACCTGTGCCATCGCGCGCCGGATCGTCCACTCCAACGGCTCGTCGTCCCCGCGCGGCACCGTGCCGGGTTCGGGGCGGGGCGGGGCCGGCTCCGCCCCGTCGGGCCCCAGCGGGTCCGCATTGCCCTGCGGCTGTTCCGGTGCCACGGTCGGGGCGGTGATCACCGCGCGCAGGTCGTCGGGGACGGCACCCGTGCGGCCCTTCTGGTCCGGCCGGAACACCCGCCATCCGCCGAGGCCGTCGTCGGTGGACACCATCCGGGCCGCGCCGGCGCGCGTCGTGATGTCGATGTCCACCCCGTGGGTCAGGACCACCGGTGTGACGAGAAGTCCCGGCTGCTCGGCCACCGCCTGTCCGAGCAGGTCGACCAGGGTCTGCGCCGCCGCGTGCGGCAGCGGGTGCCCGACGAGGACGAGACCCTCGACCGGTGTCGACTGGGCGATGACCGTCTCGACGACGGCCGTCGCCCAGCCGGGCAGGTACGTCGGCGCGTCGGGACCGGCGAAGATCAGCTGGCGGCTGCCGGACGCCCGGATCAGGGGCACCAGGTCGAGCACGTCGGGGTCCTCGGTGCCGAAGAGGGGCGGCAGGACGTGCGCCACGTCCGGCGAGTACAGGTTCAGGTGGACCGTCGTCGGGTCCAGCAGGTCGACCCGGTCGTCCAGCGGGACGAGCACCCCGTCGGGGTCGATTCCCCGCCGGATTCCCCGGTCGCTGTCGGCGTCGTACAGCGCCGGCAGGAACTCCAGCCAGGGCCGCGTGCCGTCGGGCCAGTCGACCCGCAGCTCCCCCGCATCCGCGTCCCACCCCGGCGTCGCCTCCCCGGCCAACGCGTAGACGGGCCGGCCGGTGAGGTCCGCGAGGCGTTGCAGGAAGACGTAGTGCTCGGGAAGGTCCACGTGTTGGACGACCCGGATCGCCGTCACCTCGTCGGAGACCGGCAACAGGGGGCGTAGCGACCAGTTCAGCGCGTACAGCGGCAACTCGACGGTGAGCAGGCCGGGCGGGCCTGCGTGCCGCCACATCGGCCAGAGGTCCCGGTCGGGCAGGGCCAGCTGGAGGCCCCCCGGACGCTCCACCGCCACGCCGGTGACCTGTAGCGCCTCGTCGAAGGCCGCCCCGGCCTCCCGGCGCAGGACCGCTGCCTCCACCTGGGCGGTGGCGCCGTCGACGTGCTGCGCGCCGAAGTACCGGACCTCCAGCACCATCAGCGGCAGCGCACCGTTGGACGTGTCGAAACCGTTGATCACGGTCATCCCGCCGTATCCGAGATGCTGCCGCACGTCTCCGCGGAGGTAGTCGATGATCGAATGTTGCTTGTTGTTGTTCTTCTCGTCGACGAAGGCGATGTTCTGGAGGAAGTCACCGACCAGCTTGACCCCGGTCCTCAGCTCGAAGCGCTCTTCGAGATCCGGGAACCGGTCCGTGAAGATCCCGCGGAACAACTGCGCGATCTCCGTGAAGTTGGCCTGGAAATAGGCCTGTGCCGCCGGGGACAACGCGTCGAGCAGCGTCCGCATGTCCTGCCGGGACAACGCCGCGACGTTCTCCTTGACCAGACCCCGGTGGAGCCAGGCTCCGGCGACGCCCGCGGTGTTGGAGTACAGCACGGTGGCGAAGCCGCGTAGCTCCGCGACGTCCCGGGGGTTGCCGCCCCCGTCGGCGAAGTGGTCGGCCACGGTGTCGGCGAAGGACAACGCGTCCTCCAGGTGGGGGCGGGCGTAGGAGGGGGACACGCTCGTCGGGCTGCGCCAGGTGTGCCGGGCGACGTAGGTCAGGAACGAGTGGGCGCCGGCGAGCGGGACCCCGATGCTGTGGTGCACCCGGGCGCCGGGCTCGCTGTCCGACGGGCGCGGGCCGACGTTCGCCTTGCGACCGAGCGGTGTCAGCGCCACCTGGGGGAGGTGGCCGGCGGCCTGCACCGTGCCCAGGAGCTGGGCGAACGGGACGGGCCCGGTGAGCGCCGACAGGGCCTGACCCAACGCGGTCATCGCCGGGTACAACGACTCGCCGCCGTGGTGGGCGTCCATCTCGGCGTCGGTGTCGGGCACGACGCCGACGATGACCTCCAGGATGGCGACGGCCTCCTTGGTCCGCTTCGGGCCCGGTCGCCGGTAGAGCTGGCCGTCGCCGCTGTCGCGGAAGTAGGTCTTCGTCTCCACCTCGATGACTGTCGTTCCCTTGGGGTCCCTGGCGAGCGCTTTCGTCCGGGCCAGATCGGGCAGCGTCTCGGCGGTGGCTCCCGTGAACATGTCGGTAGCCGCGCTGAGGTCGAGCATCTCGAAGAACTCGAACTCCGTGCCGTGGCCCAGGAAGGTCCGGTTCACCGGCGCGTCCACGATCGCCCGCGCCACCGAGGTCGAGGCGACGGGCGCGAACGTCCCGGTGTCGACGAGCGCCGCCGGATCGACAGTGCCTTCGGGATCCACCAGGACCGCACGGGCGGCGACCTCCGGGCCGAGGGCGTTGAGCCGGGGCAGCCGGTTGTCCGCCGCGGCCCCGGGCAGCAGCACCGCGCCCCGGTCACCGCCGAACTGCACCCACCGCACCGGATCGGTCTCCCGGTCCAACCGGTACCCCGCGAAGGCGTGCCCGGGGGCACTGCCCGGACGTTCCAGCAGGACGAAGACGGCGGTTCCGGGCACGGCGGCGACGAGCGCCCGCTCGACCTGCGCCCAGGAGTCCACCACCGCCCAGTCGGACCGGTCACCGGCGAAGTCGCCGGCCCACCGGGTGCCGATCGCAGCGTCGTCCCGGGTCCGACCGACTCGCAGGCCCGGCCGGACGAACCCGTCGATGCCCGGATGCAGGACGACCGCGAACCGGCGGGCCAGAGCCAGACACGACAACGGATCCTCGGGCGGACGCCAATCCGTCACCGAGCCGGCCGGACGGACGGCAGCCTGCACGTCCTGGGTCTCCTGCACGGCCGTCTCCAACCCCGCCAGCGTCAACGGGTGCCGTCCCCGGCCGGTCCGCCGGGGCACGCCGGCGTGACCGCCCGGATGGCCGAGGACGGCACCGTCGGACCCGGCACCGCTCTCGGCGTCACTGTCCGCGTCGCTGAGCACGGCGTCGCTGAGCACGGCGTCGCTGAGCACGGCGTCGCTGTCCACAGCGCCGTACCCGGGATCGCTCCCGGTCGTCGTGGGTCGCAGGGTCGCCGGATCGGTGCTCTCGCGCCAGAGGCCGGCCGTCGGGCGGGGCAGTTCGAGCGCCTCCTCCCGGGCCCGGGCCCGATCGAGCACGTCCGGTTCCGGGAGCCACGCCCGGTAGTGGCCGTTCGCCAGGTAGAGCAGCACCGGTCCCTCGCTGATCCGGGCCTCGGCACCGTCGAAGCGCGGGTTGTAGACCGTCCGGATCGACCAGCTGCCGACGTTCGCCTGCGCGTCGTCGGCCGCCTGATCACGGACCGCCGCCTGCGCGTCGTCGGCGGACCGGGAGTCGGCGGACCGGGAGTCGGCGGTCGGACGGGCCGACGGGACGGGGGTGGCCAGCACCACCGGGCGGCGCAGCGCCGCTCCGACCAACAGGACGAGGTAGTCGCCGGTGTCGGCCGCCCAGTCCGCCTGCCACCTGTTGACGGTCCGCGCGAGTTGGACGCGTACCCGCCGCTGTCCCCTGACACCCCGGCCCAGTAGTCCGCCGTCGGCGATCACCTGTTCCACCTCGGCAAGCCGGCCGTCGACGAGCAGGGCATGGATCTGGGCGCGCAGGCCGTCGGCGACCCGGAGGACCAGGGGGCGCAGGCGGGAGGGCAGGGTCACCTCGACGGGCCCACGGGCGTCCCGCCAGGCCTGGATCTCGTCGAGCTGCCCGTGGTACCCGTCGGGCAGCAGGCCGCGCACCTCGGGCAACGCGCTGACGACCACGGATTCGAGCAGGCAGAGGCCGTTGCGGTTGACGTCGACGACCTCCCCGGCGGCGGGGGGAGGAAGCGCGGTGAACTGGTTGTCGCTGACCGCACGGACCATCGACGGTGACGGTGACGGCCCGGCCGGGGCTGCCGCTACGACCGCCCCGGCCGGCGCCCGGTCGTCGACGACCGGGTCGACGGGGGCAACCGGCTCGACGGGAGCAACCGGCTCGACGGGAGCAACCGGCTCGACCGGGTCGACCGTCGGCGGGGCGGGTCGTCCACCGGGCGGCGTCGGATCGGCACCGTCGGTCGGGGGAAGCAGGACCGGGTCGGCTGCGGAACTCCGGCCGAGGTGGCCGGCGGCCAACGCCACCAGCCGTTCGACCTCGGCTCGAGCCTCCCACCAGCGGCGACGGGCCGACGCCTCCGCCTCGGCCCGTTCCGCCGCGTTCGCGGCGGCCGCCCTGGCGACCGTGTCGGCGGTGGTGCCGCCGTCGCCGGGGAACTCGGCGACCAGGGCGATCCGTTCCAGCTCCCGCCAGGACTTCAACGCCTTCTGGGCCTGCTTCGCGGCGTGGACCGCCTGCTCCAGGAGCCCGGCCACGACCACCCGGTCGACGGGCGCGCTCCCGGGTGCGTCACCGGCCAGCAGGTGGTCCAGGGCCTCGGCCTGATCGACCAGCACCGGCTGCGAGTCGGGCATGGTCACCTGCACGGCGGTACGGCGGGTGCCGGTGAGGTCGGTGTGTTCGGCGACGACGACCGTCTCGGTGGTCCACCACACCTTCGCCCGCGCGCCCTCGTCGTCCAGCCCCAGCCGCAGCACGTCGGTCCGGTGCGCGGCGGCCTCCTGGTGGCTGGAGTTGCCCGGCACGGAGACCCCGAGCGCCGGCACGACCCCGACCGAGGTGCCGAGGGTGTCCGGCAGGGCGGCGTCGGCGCGGGCCACCAGCCGGGCGTCGCCGTGCCGGCCGGCCCCACCGACACCGGAGTTCCCCTCGGCGGGCACGAGCACGGTGTCCAGCCGTACCGCGGTGACCCGGGTGTGCAGGACGAGCCGGTACCCGTCGGCGAGGGTGATCTCGTAGGGGCCGGCCATCCGGTGCGGGGTGGCGGCCCACAGGTGGGTCCGTCCCAGCAGGGTCATCAGCTGGTAGTTGAGGGTCGTTCCGGGCATCCCGACCGTCGGTCCGGTGCCGACGATCCGCAGCGCCCGCAGCGCGGTGGCCTGCAGGGCGGCGGCTCCGTTGAAGCCGAGCGCCGCATACCCGTCGGGCACCGGCACGGCGTCGGCCCGCCAGGCCAGCCAGTTGTCGGCCGGGATCGGCACCAGCCGCAGCGGCCCGTCCGTCCCGCCCACGGTCAACGGGGCGTCGGTCACCGCGGCCGGGTCGGGCAGCACGGTGGCCGGGCCGGCCGGCCGGTAGGTGAGGTTGAGGTGTTCGGCGGCGGTCTCGGTGCGCAGCGGCACGGTGATCTCGTGCCGGCCGATCTCCTGCCGGCGACGGTGGGCGGTGAAGACCAGCCGTTGTGGCCCGTAGTCGACCGGCAGCCAGGGGCCGGGGGTCTCGACGGCGCTGACCGCCCGGCCGAGGGTGACGTCGCTGGAGCGGCCGGCGGCGGTACGCCCCAGCACCCCGAGCGCGTTGAGCGCCGCCCGCTCGCCGACGTGTGCCACCGGGACCATCTCGTCGGTGACGGCCTCGCCCGACTGGCGTCCGCCGCCGACCTCGCTGACGGTGCTCAACTCCAGGTTGCTGGTGCCCGCCCGCAGCTCACCCACCTGTGGCGGGTCGGTGGCCGGTACCGCCCGGACGATGATCTGCACCGCCGGACGGCTGAGCAGCCCCGGGTAGCGCAGCACGAAGCTCAGGCCACCGTCGAAGAGGTCGCCCAGCTGCGCGGCGACGGTGACCGGGTCGGTGTGGTGCAGGACGGTGCTGATGTTCATGCCGGTGTTCCGGTCGTGGCCGACCAGTTCCATTCCCTCGTCGCCGCCGAGGCGCAGCGCACGCAGCCAGCCCAGCATGGCCTGACCGATGGCCGGGACGTCCACCAGCCGGCTGGTCTGGTGCATCACCTGCGCCGCCGGCGGGGTGACCTCGCGCGGCAGCCGCCAGCCAGCGGAGGTCAGGCCGAGGGCCCGCCGGTACTCCTCGGCCGATATCTGACCCAGCAGGGACACGTCGCCCACCTGCCGGTAGCGGGTGAAGGACCGGTCGGGCAGCACCCACTTCGGTTCGGTGAGCACCACGGCGAGGTGGACCCGCAGTCGACCGTGCACACCCAGCAGGACGGTCCGGGACTCGGAGTGCTTGACGGTCCGTTCGACCTCGGCGACGGCGAGGACCGTCTCGCCGTTGGTCCACTCGATCTGCCGCCGGCCGAACAGCCGCAGCGCCAGGGTCGCGGGCGGCTGGGTGGGGGTGCGGGCAGCCGGTTGGGTGGGGTTCGGGGCGGGTGCCTGACCGCCAGGCGTTTCCCCGCCCGCGTCACCGGGCTGGGCGGGGCCGCTGGGCTCGGCCGCCCGCCATGCCGCGCCGCCCCCGCCGACCTCCAGCCGGAACTGTCCACCCCGGTCCGCGGCCGAGCGGCGGACCGCGTACCCGGCGACCGCGCTCTCGTACCCGTCGCCGGTGACCGCGCCGGACGGCGTCTGGTCGTGGCCGATCACCTCGGCGAAGACGAAGACCGTGACCGGCACGTCGTCGCCGACGACCACGCTGGGGGCGTGCACCGGCTGGGGTTGCTGGGTCGCCGGGGCCAGCAGCGCCGCCAGGTGGCCCTGGTCGACGAAGGCGTTGAGCCACTGGTGCAGGGGGGTGCCGGGGATGTCGCCGCTGAACGCCGTGCCCCGCCGACGACCGCCGGTGCCGGACGGCAGGTGCCCGGCGTCCATGTAGTCCGCGGTGGCGCCCCGCAACGCGTCCAGCAGCTGCTCGCGCAGCTCGGGCAGGCCGTGGATGTGGTGGGTGACGGTGTGCTGGGCCAACGCCGCGCCGAGGTTGCGTAGCCGTTGCCGCGGTGGGGTCACGGCTGCGGGCAGGAGTTCACCGAGCGCCTCGCGCAGCACGATGCCCGCACTCGGTACGCCGACCGGCGTGGGCAGCACGACCGGCTGCGGCTGCCCGACCGCGATGGTCTGGGTGAACGGCACCGAGAAACCGAGTTCGAGGTCGATGGTGGCGTCGCCGGCGAAGCGCAGTGGCTGCGCCTGGACGGGGTGGTCGGCCAGCCACCGCCAGGTGTCGGCGAGGAACCCGCGGTACTCGACGATGACCGACGCCGACAGTTCCAACCGGACGTCGTCGGCGAACACGGCGACCGCGCCGCCGCCGATGCCGACGACGCCGGCCTTGCTGCCCTGGGTCACCTCGATGACGTCCCGCCAGACGCCCTGGAGCCGCAGGCCGATGCCGGCGGCGCCACCGAGCGCGTCGCTGCCCACCGACGCGCCCGCCTGCACGCCCGACGCGACGCTGCGGACGGCCCGGTTCGTCGCCGCCTGCGCCCGGCCCTGGCTGGTGCGCAGCTTCACCGTCGGCTCGTCGTCCTCCGACTCGCTCGACCCGCTGTCGCTGGGCTCGGGGAGGTCGGCGGTGACCGGGTCCGGGTGGGTGCCCCGCCGGCCGAGGTACCGGGGGGCGGTGTCCGGGTGGCGACGCCGGACCCCGATCCGCACCTCCAGCGTGCGGCCGGAGAAGATGTCCCGCACCCGCAGCTCGATCAGCAGTTCCCCGTCGGCGGTGGCCAACAGGCGTGCCGAGTAGCGGCTCGGGCTGTTCTGCGCCGCGAGGCGTTCCTCGTTGCCGAGCCGGTCCAGGGCCCGCCGGATCCGGTCGGTCTGCACCCGCGGGTTGTCCCAGTCGGGCAGGTACTGCCGGTACACCGCGTTGCGGTCGTCGTCGAGCAGTCGCCGCAGCCGGTCGGCGACCAGGCCGGCGACCAGGTCCCCGCCGTGCAGGAAGCCGCGTCCGATCCGCAGCCGGTCACCCTGCCACAGGTAGTCGGGCAGGGTACGCGGGTCGGCCGGGTCGGCCTCGACGGTGCCGGCGAGCAGGGCGACCAGGTCGCGGTCGGGCCGCGCCGACGGGGTGACCCCGGCGAGCGCCGCCACGTGCTGTTGCGGCATGACCAGCAGCGTCCGCACCGACACCGGCTGCGACCCGCGCCGCAGCCCCCGGTGTGCCAGCGACCGGGTGACCGACCGGTGCATGCTCCACTGCACCGTGCCGGTGTACTCGGCCAGGTAGAGCCTCAGGACGTGGTCGCCCGTCTCCTGCCCGGCGGTGGTCTCGACCTGCGGTGCGACGGCCTGCGCCCGGCGGTCGACGACCGAGAGGGTCGGTCCGGCGGAGAGCCGGAACAGGCCGAACGCCCGGCCGATCAGCACCGCGAGGAAGCCACCCCGGTCGGAGGCGGACTGCACCGACTGGCCGGTGGTGACCGCGGCCGCCGCGCGCAGCAGTGCCGATTCGGGCAGCTCACCGATCGGGGTCAGCCGGGTGAGCCGCAGGGCGGGCCGGACCCCCTGGGCGTAGGCGGGCCGGCCCAGCCACGAGGAACTGGTCGCGGTCAGGCCGGTCGCGCCGGGCTGTACCGCGTCGAGTGCCCGCTGGCCGCCCCAGAGCCGCCAGACCCTGAGGTTGCTCCCCCGGCGGGCCACGTCGGGGATGCCGGACTGCACGGTGGCCGCCAGGGCGCCGTCGTCGACGACCTGCACCGGGTAGCTCGCGTCGCGCAGGAACGCCGCCCCGGCGCGACTCACCGTCAGCGCGGTGCCGTCGCTGATCGGCCGCATCGTGGCCAGCACCTCGGGGGTACGGAACCAGAGGCGGTCGCCGTCGCCGGGCACCCAGGTGGCCGGGACGTCGGCCCAGGCCGGCGGGGCGGGCCGCTCGGTGATCTCGACCTGGACGAACACCGCGCTGCGGGTGAGGAACGAGTCGGGCACCCCGATCACCATGCCGTTGTCACCGGTGGTGAGGGACTGCCCGATCGTGCGGACGGCCCGGCTGCTCAGCACGCCACCCAGGATGGTCACCCCGACACCTCCGGCGGGGATCGGCACCACGACCCGGGCGGTGGTGGCCTGGGGCTGCGCCCACGTCGACGCCGACACACCTGCCGTCCGCCGGTCCTCGATACCACCCAGGCCGGGGGCGAGCCGCACCTCGTCGGTGTCGCTCGGCCGGGGTACGAGGCGTACCCAGGCGTACCGCTTGTCCCGGCCCACCCGGACCGGGTGGCCGGAGCCGTGGTGCAGGAACCCGGTGGGGTCGGCGGCCAGCGCGTGCAGCAGGGGCCGGGCGCTGGCCATGGTCACGCCCAGTGTGCCCAGTCGCCGGGTCACCTGGGCGGTGAGCCGGTCGCTCCAGGCCGGGTGGCCGGTGTGCGGCACCCCGATCAGCAGCGGCTGCGCGGTGACCGCAGTCCGTACCGCGGTGACCTGCTCCGCCGTGGGTTCCCGACCGGGCACCTGGCGGGCCTCGCCGGTCGCGTCGAGCAGCAGCACCTGGGCCCGGCCGGTGGACAGCGCCTCGGTGAGGTCGGCGTCGCTGAGCCCGACGGCGTCGACCCCGACGACCATGAGCTGGGCCGGCACCGTCGCCAACCCTGGTTCGACGACGAACATGAGCAGGTGTCCCGGCTCCTGCGCCCGGGGCAGGTACGCCAGCGCCACCGAGCCCGGGGCGGCGCGCAGCGCGGTGACGGTGGCCTCGACGTCGTGCAGTGGTTCGAACTGCCCGCCCAGCGCGGCGGCCAGGGTGCCGGGGATGGTCTCCGGGGTCACCGTGAGTTGCCCGCCGAGCGTGCGGGGTGTCCGCCCGAAGTAGCCGTCGACCAGCCGCACCATGGCCTGGACCAGGTCGGTGGCGTCGGCCACGACCAGCGCCGGGTCACCGGTGGCCCGGGTGAGGCCGGCCGGCGACGGGGTGAGGAAGTCGGCCAGGTCCATCGCGTCGCCGTGGGCGTCCACCGCCAGTACGGTGGTGCCGGCGCGGGTCAGCGCCGCGGCGGTGACCGGGTCGTCGGCGGCGGACCTGGCGAACACCCCCGGCCTGACGGGGTCGACCACCCGGGGCACCACGGCACCGTCCCGGTCGTCGGCGACCAGCCAGAACACCCGGCCGGGCGCGTCCGGCGGCTGCTCGTGGACCAGGACCATCGCCCCCGGCCGGCGGGTCAACGCCTGGATGAGCGAACCGGGACGGCCGGTGTCGGTTGCCACCGGCCGCCCGCCCAGTGCCTGGTGGAACCCGGCCAGGCTGAGCGTGGTCACCGCCGTTTCGGTCACCGGGAGGTCGCCGATCCGCCCGTGCAGGACGAGGTGGGCGCCGACCGCCCGGACCCGGGAGCTGTCCTCGGTGGCGTCGGCCTCGTCGGTCTGCACCGCGTCGACCCACCCGGCGAGCCGGGCCAGGGACGGTCTGCCCCGGCGGACCTGCCGACCGACCGCGAGGCGGGCCGCCGGCAGCCGGCGCAGCGCCTCCCCGGCGGCGTGCAGCGCCGCCGGGGACGGGCCGGCTGCGGCGGCTGTGGTCCCTTGCGTCGAGCCGGTCGACACCGACGCGGCGTCGGCCGGGCCGGACTCGGTCCCCGCCGCGCCGGTCGACGCGGAATCCGGGTCCCGGTCCGACGAGGCATCCTGATCCGGCTCCCGGTCCGACGGCGCGTCCTGGTCTGCATCCGACGACGGGTCATGGTCGGGGTCCGACGACGGGTCCTGGTCGGGGTCCGAGGGCAGGTCCGGGTCCTGGTCCGCCAGCCACTCCTGGGCGGGATACCGGGGCGGGTCGGATACGACCTGGCCGCCGAGCACCCGGTGGCCACCCGCGACGCGCACCGCCACCAGCCGTCCCCGCGCCAGCAGCATCCACGGCGGTTCGGTCAGCCCGTCGGCGTCGAGCGCGGTCAGCCGGTCGGCCGACTCGGCCTGCGGCCGTACGAGCGTCAGCGTGCCGTCGGGGGCGCGATGGACGAGGACCACGGCGTCGCCCAGCCAGACCAGGGCGACCGCGTTGTCCGGCAGCAGCCCCAGGGCCGTGACCGGCACCGGGGCGAACTGCAGCGCGTGCAGCCGTCGGGCCAGCAATGCCGGGTGCTGCCCCGACGCTCCGGGCAGACCCAGGTTGGTGAGCACGCGGCCCACCGACTGTTCGCCGGAGGGGCCGTCGACAGCGGCCCGCAGCCGGTCCATCCCGAACAGGGCCGAGGCGAGCCGGGCGGCCCGGTCCGCCAGGGTGCCGGCGGGCAGCCCGGACAGCCGGCCCCACAGGTTGACGCCGTCGGGCGGGATGGTCCCGCCCCACTCCTGGCCCAGGTCGTTGACCGCACCCGCCAGGTCGGCCAGCTCGGCGGTGACCGCCGCGACGGCCTGGTTGAACAGCTGGTACGCCTGAGGTCCCGTCATGACGTCGGGAACGCCGGTGCCCGGCCGGGGACGGTGGGCCTGCCACTGTCCGTCCCCGGTGCGGACCAGCACCACGGCCGACCGCGCGGCGAGCGCCCCGGCGAACTCCTGGGCCGCCGTACCGGTGTCGAGCAGCACGACGACGGGGAGGCCGGCGGCGGTGTCCGGCAGGATCGCCCGGTAGTCGTCGGCGGGCAGCGCGCCGCGCCCGTCGGGACGCCCGGTGGTCACCCCGTCGCCGCTCACCACGCCGGGTTCGACGAGTACGCCCCGTTCGCCCAGCAGCGGGCCCAGCCCCCACGCCCAGACCTGGTCGGGCATGACTCCCAGCAACGGTCCGTCCCGGTAGGGGACCGCGATCAGCTGCGGCGGCGGCACGTCGTCGGACGGTTGCCCGGTGTCGGTGGCGGGGGGTGTCACCTCCCACGCCAGCACCCGCCGGGCGGGGAGCCGGCCGGCGGGGGTCGACGTGATCTCGATGACCGACACGTCCGCGCCGACCCACCAGGCCGGTCCGACCGGCGGGCCGACCGGCACCGTCCAGTCGGGTACGACGGTGCGGTCGGCCGGGCGGATCCCGTGCTGGCGCAGCGGATTGTCGGTCACGGGCTGTCCGACTCCGACGAGACGGGCCAGTTCGAGCATCGCGAGCCGCCGGTCGTAGGACAGGTCGTCGGCGAGTTGGGTCGGCAGGGTCGCCGCCAGCGTTCCGTCCTCCTCGCTCAGGATGTCGTGCCCGACCTCGGCCAGTTGATCCCCGTCGATGAACCACCCGTGCAGGACGTGCTCCCCGTCCGGACCGGGTGCCATGACGCGCATCACCGAACCCTCCGGCAGGGTGTACACGGGGTCGTCGGCGCTGATCTCCTCGACGGCGACGAAGGCGACGTCGGTGACGGCGGGGCCGTCGGGCTGGTCGACGTCCCGGGCGGCCACCGTGTCGGCCAGGAACCGCACGGCGGCCCGTGGCAGCGCCAGCATCGTCGGGGCCGGCACGATCTGCTCCCGGAGCATCGGGTCCGTGGCGGCCAACCCGGCGATGACGTACGCCAGGTCCGCGCCGGTCAGCACACCGATCCGCTGTTCCTCGTCGGACCACGCGTACGCCGTCCACGTTCCGGGGTCGCCGATCGTGGAGCGGGTCACCACCGCGAACACCGCGTCGAAGATCTCGGGGATCTCCGCGATCGACTCGACCTCGCCGGGCACCACGATGATCCGGGTTCCCTCGGGCAGTCGCTCCGTCAGGACCGCCACCGCTTCGGCCGCGGGGAAACCCGCCCGGACGCCGTCGACGATGTCGTCCATCTCGGTCACCGGCACCACGGCCACCCGGGCCGCAGCGCGCAGGGAGGCCGGCAGGCCGGAGCGACCGGGCGACCAGAGCACCACGCCGTCGCCGTACCGGTCGGCGGCGGGCACGGCCGACGCCGGCATGCCCACGGCGAGCAGGGATTCATCCTCGTCGACCGGGAACTCCACGGCGGCCATCTCGGCGCCCAGCCACACCAGGGCCTGGGCGTCGTCGACCGCATCCGGGTCCACCGCCCAGCCCAGGCTGCGCCACGACGGGTTGTCGCGGATCGTTCGGATCAGGTCGTCAACGTGGTCGGCCGGGATCGGCAGCCCGCCCAGCGTGAGGTGGTCCGGATAGGGCCGGCCCACGTCCGCCGCCCGCGCCGCCCGACCCAGGTCGGGCGTCCAGCGGACGACGGGGCCGGTGGCGATCCGGTCGCGGAGGAAGTCGGTGACCGGGGCGATCGTGGCCTGGTCCACCGTGACCAGGTGAAGCTCCTCGCCGGACCAACGCTGGAACACCCGGACCTGGTCGACGGGGACCCGCAGGGTCAGGTCGTGCCGGTGCTGGTCGGGGCCGCCGACGAGGACCAGCCCGTCGTGGCCGGCCTCGGCCGCGAACGCCTCGGCCGAGGCCCACCGGTCCAGGGGGAGGTGGAGCTGACCGTCGACGGTCTCCTGCCCGTACGGCCGGCCGAGCAGGTCGAAGACCGCGCGCAGCAGCGCGGTCTGTGTCGGGGTCCGGCGGCGGGCCTCGGCCGCGCTGAGCACCACGGCGTCGAACTCGTGCCGGAGCTCGCGCAGCAGGTCCGCGCTGTCCGGGCCGGTCAACTCCAGCTGCCAGCCGGGGAGTTGGTAGACGGCGGTCCAGCCGGCCAGGTCGGCGTCGGGCGCGAGCACGCCGACGCCCCGCTCCAGCAGCCGCTCCACGAACGGGCTCCCCTCCGGCGGCGACCGGTCGAGCAGGACGACCCGGGGATGCGCCCGCAACGCCTCGCTCTCGATCACCTCGTCGGCGGTCACCTCCCAGCCGTCCCCGGTCAACCGGTCGCCGTCGAGCTGCCCGGTGGCGACGACCAACCCCCGACCGTTCAGGTCCTCGTGCTGCGGGACGGTGACCGGCACCCGGACCTCGGGCGGTTTCGGGACGAAGTAGACCATCGGATGATCGACGATCTTCCGGGCGGCCGTGTCGACCAGCAACAACGTCTGACTCGGCGACTCGGCGGACTCGGTCCAGATCACCCCCTCCCGGGTGGACCGGCCGGCGAACAGTTCCTGCACCTGCGCCAGTGCGGCGGGCGACACCGGGACGAAGCGGTGACCGGCCCCCGGCCAGGCACCCGGGGTTTCACCGATGCTCCGCGCAACCCTGTCCCGATGTGCCATCGCCAGCAGGAACTGGTCCCAGGGATAGGTCCGGCCCGGGTCGAGGACGGCCAGCCAGGACTGGATGCGCGACCAGGGCTCGCGGATCACCCGCCAGGTGTCGGGATGGTCGGCGGCGTACCTGCCGTCGAAGAGGAACTGCGCCCAGCGCGTCCCCCCACGGGTGGTCTGGAAGGACTGCACCAGCTCCGGACTGGGATCGGTGATCTCGATCAGCACGCGGTGCCTCGGTAGCACGGCTGGATCGATCAACAGGACCCCGGCCTGCCGCAACTCCGTTCGGATGCTCGCGACGTCTCCCCCTTCCGTCCGGGCGAGCAGCAGCCGCACGGGTTCGGTCGGCGTGGCCAGCAGCCCGCTGTCGAAGATCTCGGCGAGCCAGTCGTCGTCCTCGTAGATCCGCAGGGCGGGGTCGGCGAGCAGCGCCTGGGCCAGCTCACGACCCTCGACCGGGTCCGCGGCGTGCAGGGTGGCCCGGGCGAGCGCGCCGTCGAGTTGGGTGACGAGCTGGCTCACCTCGGCGCCGGTGACGGCACTGGCGCCGAGCACGATCCAGTGCACGTCGGCGGGCAGCAGCGTCGGCAGGACGACGATGGCGGAGGCCCGTACCGCCTGGATGAAGGTGGAATCCACCACGGCGGCGTGGTCGAGGTCCGGGAAGAACAGCACCCGGGTGCCCCCGGTGGTCGGCAGCCGGGCCAGGTAGTCGGCCGCGGTGTAACGGGTGCCGTCCGGGGTGACCAGCGCGTCGGACGACCCGGCGTCCAGCCGGCCGGGCTGTACGACGATCCGGTGTGCGCCCCGCCAGCCGTACCGGTCCACGTAGGTCACCAGCACCCCGGAGAGCAGCTGCCATGGACGCCGCAGGATCAGCTCGCGGACCGGTTCGTGCTGCCAGTAGTCGGCCAGGGGTGTGTCCTCGGGCATCGCGAGGAACGCGGCCAGCCCGGCGGCGTACGCCGGGGTATCCCCGAACGTCTCCCAGAAGGTCTCCCGGATCGCGGCGAGGACGCGGGCCTGCAGCATCGCCCGCTCGATCCCGTCGAGCGGGCTGTCGTCATGCTGGTCGGACCGCTCGGCCAGGATCCCGGCGGTCTCGGTCTGCTCCGTGTCCTCGATCACGTACTGCCAGGCCCGGCGGACCATCTCGGGCGGGTCCGTGATCGGCTGGGCCACCGGGCCGTCGACGAAGTCGTTGCGCCACAGCGGGACCACGGTGATCAGGCGCGGTTCGACGTCGAGCGACGCCCCTGGCGGCGGTTCCACCAGCGCGTCCACCTCCAGCGCCGGCTGGTCCTCGACCGCGGGCAGCGACAGCCGGACCAACCGGATGGTGTCGGCCGGGGCCGCCACGGCCAGCTCCACCGGGGCCGCCCCGGTGGTGCCGGTCACCGTCGACGGCCATCCGCCGCGCAGCAACCAGCCCCGGTGCCCGCCGAGACCGTCGGCCAGACCGATGTCCGCGACGGTCACCCGCCGCACCGGGCCGGGCGGGGTGGACTCCGCGCGCAGCGGCGTCGCCGCCCCCGGCTCCGCCGTACCCTCGTGCCGCCGGTCCGGCGACGACGGCTCGTACGCCGGGGCCGGATCGCCGGCCGTGTAGTCGGGTGGGGCGACGTACGCCTGCCGGACCCGCTCGGGCAGGCCGGCGAGCTGCGCCCGGGACAGCTGCCCGGCGGGGGGTACGGGGAGCCGGAAGCGGAGCCGGGGTATCCGTACCGGCTCGGCGGGCACCTGGGACTCCTGCATGACCACCACGCTCAGGTGGGCCGGTGCCGCCTGGCCCGCGTCCAGGCGGCGGCGTAGCTCCCGCTCGACGGAGCGACCGAACGCCACCGCGTTCGCGTCGTCGTCGCTGACCACGGTGAGCACCAGCGGCGCCCGCGGGTCGACGTCGATGGTCGGCACCCACAGCCCGCCGTTGTGCCCGCCGGCGAAGAAGGCGTCCAGCATCGCCTCGGGCAGCACCCGCCCGCCGAGCAGCAGCGCACGTTCGGCGTCGGCGAGCAGGACGAGCAGGTGCTGGCCGGGCAGGTCCACCGCGTCGACCTGCCGGATGAGCGTGGTCATCGTCGTGGCCAGGTTCTCGCCGTCCCAGGGCCACAGCACCCCCCGCCGCTTCGGGCTGCTGGCCACCCCCCGCCAGGCGGACTCCTTGCCGCTGTCGACGGTCCGGCCGCCGTCGTCGGTCCGGCCGCCGTCGTCGGGGACGCCGACCGGGGTGGCCGGGGTGACGAGTGCGTCGGGGACCCAGGCGTCGTAGTGGTCGCTTCCGTTGTAGAGCAACCGCACCGGCGTCCCGTCGCCGTCCGGCCAGAGCACCGTCACCGACGGCGGGTCGAGCCGCCCCTGCCACACCGGCCGATCGAGCGCCGCACCGATCACCAGGGGCAGCACGTCACCGACCCGGCCACCGTCGTCCGGATCGTCCTGGCCGGGCAGCAGCCGCTGCCAGTCCCAGGTGTCGACCGCGTCGAGCAGGGTGGTCTGCACGTCGTATCCGACCGGGAACAGCCAGGTCGTGGCCACCTGGTCGAACAGCTCGACCATCGCCGGGGAGGGGTCGGCCACCCGCCGCCGGATCTCGTCCCGCAGCGCCGTGTCGATGTCGGTCAGGTCGGTGTCGTGGACGCCCGCGCGGCGTACCCGAAGCAGCCGGTCCACCGCGTCCGGCGGCATGCCCGCGATGTCGGCCATCGCCTCGGGCGTCGCGACGGCCACCGCACTGAGCAGGCAGAGCCCGTCGCCGATGATGCGGATCCGGTCCCACCCGGTCGGCGGAAGCGGGGCGTTGGTCAGCCGTACGCCGTCCGGGTCGGCATCACCGGCCCGGCTGGCGTACCCGACGAACGGCACGGCGAACGGCGCGTCCGACCGGGCGGGGTCGACGATCTCGTCGTTGACCACGTCCCACGCCCCGGTGCCGTCGGGCACGAACAGTGCCCACGGCCGACCGTCGACCGACACCGGCAGGTGCCCCGTCGTCCCGGCCACCACCAGGTCGCCCTCGGGCGCGTACACGTCGGTGTCGCGCAGGTCGGCCAGGCGCTGCACGGACCGCGCGCCGATCCGACCCGCCGCGCAGGACAGCAGCGCCAGTCGCCGGCCGTCCCGCTCGGGCGACTCCAGCATCGTGTGCAGCTCGTCGACGCTCAGGGTCACCTCGCCGGTACGGCCGTCGGTGTGCCGCAGTGGCACCCGGAACCGGTCGCCGGCCCCGTGCACCAGCACCGTCACCCCGTCGGTCGCGGCGGGTAGCCGAGGGTCGCGGGCCATCCGACGCCATTCCCGGTCCGACAGCAGGGCGATGCTCCCCGGTCGGCCGGGCACGTCGTGCGTCACCACCCGGCTGCCGCCGTACCACCAGGTCCCGTCCGGGTCCTGCCGCAGGCCGCCGGTGGCAGGCCGGGCCGCCCGTGCGGCCGGGACGGACCCGCGCGACCGTCGCCGGTCCTGGCCGGTACGACCCCGGCCGGTACGTTCCTGACCGGCACGCCCGGTCGACGCGGTGTCCCGGCGACGGATCCGGTTGGTGTAGGCGGGCCCCGGCTCGGTCCAGAGCACCGCCCGGCGGCGTTGCCCCGGGGTCGCCGGGCGCTGCGTGCCGCCGGGTGCCTTCGAACGGCCCGCGCCCCGGCTGCTCTGGTCGACCCGCACCATCCGTGGCGGAATCCCCTCGGTCCGCAGTCGCGCCGCCACCATCGTGCCGACCAGCTCCGCCAGCGAGGCGGCCCGCCGCCGGCCGGTACGGTCGGCCTGCCGCCGCCGTAGCAGCCGGGAGCCGTTGCCGCCGCCCTCGATCCGGACCCGCACCACCCGGGGCCGGTTGGATTCCCAGGCGCGGCGGGCCTGGTCGACGACCTGGTCGACGAACAGGTCGAGTTCGGGCAAATGCCCGTCCTCGGCCGCCCGCTGGCCGGGGGCGAAGTCGATGGTGACGGTGGCCACCGGTCCGGCGTCGTCGGGCGTGTGCCGGACCGGGACGACGTCCCGGTCGAACCGGCCGCCGACCGCCGCCGCGACGGTGCCCAACCAGCCCTGCACCTCGTCGGCGTGCACCGTCGGGCGGGTCGCCCCCATGTACTGGGCCGAGCGGTCGTCGACCTGCCAGCGCCGGGCCGACTCGTTCCAGGTCAGTTCGCCACCGACCCGGGCGTGCCGCTCGATGGCCCGGCCCCGCGCGTCGAAGCCGACCGCGAGCCCCGCGTGGCCCTGCCCGCCGAGCTGTTCCCGCAGCCGCTCGGCGGTCAACTCCGGATCGTGCTGCCGCATCCCCGCCAGCAGTGCGCGGAAGTCCCGGGGCCGCAGCGCTGCGGCGGCGTCGGCCGCACCGAGGTAGATCTCGCCGTCCTCGGCCACCACGTAGCGCCAGGACCGCGCCCGCGCCGGGTCGAGCAGGTGGGCGGGGAAGTCGGCCAACCGGTACCAGAGCGGATTGAGGCGTACGTCGCCGGTGTCGTCGCGTTCGCCCGGCGTGATCCGGGCGGCCCGTACCGCCGGCCCGTAGGTCTCGTCGAGATCCACGACGACCGGCGACTCGTCCGGGACGTCGGCGATGCTCAGGGAGTCGGGAGTGTCGGGGGTGACCGGCCTTCCCGGGGTGCCCGGCACGCCGAAGAGGTCGACGACGACCGGATCGTCGGCGGTCGCCGATGGGTCGACGATGACTGGAGGGGTCGGATCGTCGGCGGTCGCCGATGGGTCGACGACGACCGGAGTGGTCGGATCGTCGGCGGTGGCCGGCGGGTCGACGACGACCGGAACGGTCGGATCGTCCGCAACAGTCGGCGGGTCGGCGACGATCGGGGAGTCGGGAGGGGCCGGAACGTCCCGAGCAGCCTGGCGGTCGGGAGTGTCGGTGGCGGGGAGACCGGCGGGGGTGGGGGTGTCCGACCCGGCGGACGAGGCGTCGAAGTGGTCACGGTCGTTGTGGTAGACCGACACCGCTGCGGCGTCCGCCGGCCCGTACACCGCGCGGACCCGGCCGTCGGCACGGCTGCGCACGCTCAACGACACGTCGAGCGCGTAGGCCAGCAGGGGCAGCAAGGCCAGACCGACCGGTTCCGACCAGGAGCGGGACCAGTCGCGTACGGCGGCCAGGAGCACGGCGAACTCCTGGTCGGTCAATGGCCCGGCATGGAAGCCGTACCAATCGAGGTAGGTGGTGCGCAGGTCGTCGTCGGTCAACCCGGTCAGGTCGGTGAACCCGTTGCGCTCCAGCACGGCGATCCGGTCGGCGCGGGAGACCAGGTCGGGTTCGACCCGTTCCCGGTCTGCCAGTGCCTGACGGACCTCGGGGATCACCGTCGGTAGGGCGTCGCGGTGCATGGTCAGATATCCGGCGACGAGATCGATCATGGCGTCGGCGGTACGACCCAGTGGTGCGTCGGCGGGGACGGGCACCGCGCCGATGGAGAGCTGTTCGGCATGCCAACCCACCGCCGCACGCACGTCGTCGGGCTCTGCCAGCCACTCACCCACCTGCGGCGACAGCAGCTCGGCAGCCGCCAACCGATGCGACACCAGCCCCGGCGCGGACGTCAGGACCGCGTAGGGCAGACACCGCCCGTTGGCCGGCACCCGCACCAGGTCCGCCGGCAGCTCCTGGACGGTCCGGGTGGCCGGCTCGGCCGTCGGCACGGTCACCGGCTCGACGGGCTGGCTGGTGGTGGGGTCCGGGGGCGTCGGTTCCGGCCGGGACATGCCGTACCGGCTGGTGCTGGCGGGGTCCACCAGGGCACTCACGGTAGCCGTGCCGCCCGGCGTCACCGGCACCGGCATTCCCTGCCCGTCCCGCACGATGACCCGGGCGCCCACCGGCAGTTCCGGCGGTTCGCCGACCGGCCGGACCCGTCGGCCCTCGGTCGCCTGGGTCTCCACCCAGAACAGCTCGCCACCCTCATTGACCAGGGCGAAGGCGTGCCGTGGGGCGTTCGGTGGCTCCACCAGCACCGCCGCCACCGCGTTCGGGCCGGCGGCACGGACCGGGCCGAGCACCTGCGCCCAGTCGGAGACCGGCTGCCAGTCGGTGCCGAGCTGCGCGGCGAGGTCCCGCTCCGGACGGGCGGGGTCGACCGCCGTGTCGTCCCGGGTCACCCGGGGCAGGGCCGAGAACTCACCGACCACCGCCGCCAGCCGGATCACGCAGTCCGCCGCCGTACCGTCGTACGGCGGCAGCACGGCGGCAAGGCGCTGTTCCAGCGCGGCCCGGCCTTCGGCGGAGGTGCCGGTGGCCTGACCCGGCGACACCGGGTCGACCACCGACGGCGCACCGGGCACGGCGGTCGTCCCCGGTTGCCCTCCGGTGCCCGGCCCACCCACCGGGGGCGCGTCGACCGGCTGCGGTCCGCCCGCCCAGGAACCGGTCACCGGCCGTCCGGGGGCGGTGGGGGCGGCTCCGGATGCCCGCCCGCCGTTCGCCGACCCCCCGGTTTCGGGCTGTGCCACGGTGGCCGGGACCGGCCCCGACCCGGCGGACCGGACGCCGGAGGGCGCACCGCCAGCTGCGGCACCCGGCTGGCCGGCGGCCGTGCCACCCGATTGGCCGGCAGCCGTGCCACCCGACTGGCCGGCGGTCGAACCGGGCAGACCGGCGGCCGGGGTCGGGCCCACCGGGGCAGCCAGGTCGGGCCCGGCAGCCGGGTCGGGCCCGGTGGACGGGTCGGGCCCGGTGGACGGGTCGGGCCCGGTCAGCAGGTCCGGCGCGGTCAGCAGGTCCGACAGGCCAGACAGGTCGGGGCGGTCGGTGACGGTGAGGCCGCCCGGGTCCACCGGCTCGGGCCCGGCCAACTCCCCCGACGGCGTCGACACACCGTCGGTCGGCCGGGGCCCGGCCGCGTCGGCGGCGTCGGAACCGCCACCGGCACCCGGACGGGCCGTCGGTCCGGTCCCGCCGGCCCCGGAGCCCGCGCCTCCCCGGCTCGCACCGCCGGGGCCAGCACCACCTGGGCCCGCACCGCCGGGCGGCATCCCGCCGGGGGCCGTACCGCCGGTGCCGGTGCCGCCCGCGCCGGTCACGCCGGCACCCGCCTCGGGAACGGCGGCCACCGCCTCGGCGTACGAGGGTGGTTCGTCGTACGCCGGCAGGCGGACCGGGTCGTACGCGGGCAACTGCTCGTCCGGCACCGGGTCCGCAGGCGCCGACGGGTCCGCCTTGCGGTCCCGGTCACCGGCGGTGGCCTTGTTCAGCTGCTGACCGATGGCGGTGCCGGCGACGCTCGCCACCCCGGAGAGCGCACCCGCGACGACGGCCGCCCCGTCGGCGTCCCACTCGCCGGTCGTCATGCCGTTGTAGACGAACTCGGTCAGCCACTCGCTGATGCCCTCGTTGGCGACCTCCTGGGCCGCCTCACCCGGCCGGAAGCCGTGCGGGTCCGGGGTGTTCGACGAAGCCGTCAGCCCGACCCGCCGGCCGATGTTGGTCGACCGGACCAGCCGCTCCAGCCCCTGCATGAGCCCGCCGAGGCCGAGACCGACCGCGCCGCCGAGCGAGCCGACCTCGGCGGCGGCACGGGTCAGCTCGTTGTTCCAGCCGTCCCGGGTGTGGTTGCGGATCTGGTAGAGCTGCACCAGCCGGTCCATCACCGTCTGGAGGCCGATCCCGACGGCCTGCGCCATGGCGACCTGGAACAGGACCCGGGTGGTGACGTTCTGGAAGATGACCCGCATGATCACCCGGCCGACCGCGAGTCGGGCCAGCGCGGCGCCCGGGTTGATCCAGGCGATCGCCAGCGCCGTCAGCAGTTCCACCATCAGGGCGAGCAGCGCCGCGATGATCATCAGCTTGGCGTACTGCACCTCGGTGGCGGTGCCCCGGTAGCTGTCCCCCATCCGGTTGGTGTACTTCGACACCAGACCGAGGTAGCCCGGGCTGTGCAGGACGTAGCGCTCCATCGTGTCGACGAAGGAGTCCTCGGCCTGCCCGTTCACCCCGGCCCGGTACGCCCGTACCCCGTCGCCGAACGTCTCGCTCGACGTGGCCACCTGCTCGGCGGCCTGCCGCAGCGCCTCGGCGGTGGCGAAGAGGTTGGTCTCGTCGGCCTTCGGGAACTTCTCGCCGACCAGGAACCGCAGGAAGTTGGCCAGTTCGGCCGAAACCTCGATCGCCACCGGAGACCACCCCTCGTCGTCACGCCGTTGTCAGGTGTTGCGCCAGAGCACTGAAGGCCCGTGCGCCGGGGCACTGCCCGCCCGGGGCGGGCACCGCCGTCGGCCGTTAGGTGTGCCGCCCGCTGTTGACCCCGCCGGAGATGTCGGCGTTGGTCGACTCCATGTCCGCCAGGAGTCGGCCCAGTTCCCGCAGGTCCTCCTGGTAGCCCTGGGGCACCGCGCCGAGCAGCTTGATGAGGTCCGCGCCGACCGACGCCTTCGGCAGGTTCGCCACGATCTCGTCGATGTCCGCGTACGGTTCTCCGACAAGTCCGGGATGGTCGGTGTCGCTGCGCCGCAGCGCCCGCTGGACCCGGTCCAGTTCCTCGGTGAACGGGTCGAAGTTCGGGTTGGTCAGCCGGCCGGTGTCCGCACCGATCGGCCCCACTGCCGGGGGCATCAGTGGGCTCCGGCCGGGGGCGTCGGCGTCGGGTCGTCGTCCGGCCCGACCGTCCGGAACATCTCGTTGAGCAGTTGGTCCATCGGCAGCGGGCCGTGTTCCGGGTCGGCCCCGCCGGTCAGCAGGTCCATCATGGGCAGGCCGGCGGGGAGCAGCGACTCGAACGCGGCGACGGTACGGGCCATCGCCTCGCCCCGGGCCGCCTCGATCGTGTCGACCAGCAGCTCCCCCAGCTCCGGACCGGCCATCGACCGGTACGCCGAGGTCGGAAACTTGATCCCCGTGACCGCTCCCCGACTGTCGACGGTCACCGCCACCGCCCGGTTCTTAGCGGTGACCGTGCTGTAGACGGTGTGCAGGCCACCCTGGATCTCGTCGATCGCGGCCTTCTGCCGTTCGAGTTCGGCGAGCGCCTGCTCGACCTGGTTGGACAACGGACTCGACATCTGTCCTCACCTCCGGTTGTCTCTGCGGTTCGTCTGCTGCGGGGCACCACGACGGTCGACCCGTCGTGCGGTGCCGACGGCGGTCAACCCCGGCCGCGCGCCTGTTCCCGGCCGTGCACCACCGGGCCGGCGGTGGGGGTCTGCTCCACCTGCACCGGTGTCGCCACCGGCCGCCGCCTCGGCGGGTCGGTCCGGCCGACCACGGCCGCCGTACACGTCGGGTCGGCTCCCCAGGCCTGCTCGTCCTCGGTCAGCCGGGTGGTGCGGCGGGTGTCGTCGCCCTCCCGGCCCGGTGCGCCGATCGGCGGCAGGACCGGCGGCCCGAACGGCCGGCCGCCGAGCTGGCCGGGTGCCGGGGGGCCGCTGCCCGCCGCGCCCGACAACCCCTGGCCACCGGTCACACCGGACGACCCGGCACCGCCGGGCAGCCCCGCGCCTGCGGGCAACCCCGCGCCGCCGGCACCGCCGAGCGGGCCGGCGAGCAGGGCGGCGAGTTCCCGGCCGACGGCGGAGCCGCCGACGGCCGCCCGCGACGGCGGGGCGACCGGCCCGTCCGCCAGGTCACCGATGTCGACGCCGCCGCCGGCCCAGTCGCCCAGCGCGCCACCGGAGCGGCGGTCGCCGTCCGGGACGCCACCGCCGGCCCGTCCGCCGATCACCGGACCGACGCCACCGGCCAGACCACCCACCCCGGCCAGCGCACCGCCGGCCCAGCCGCCCACGCCGCCACGCCCCAGGGCACCGATCGCGCCGACGCCGTCGCCGGTCGCCCCGGAGGTGCCGAGGACGCTGAAGTCCGCGGAGTCGCCGGCCAGGCTCGTCGCGCCGAGCGCCGACAGACCCGCCCCGCCGAACCCGCCGACGCCCGACGCGCCGAACGCGCCGATGGCCGCCGGGCCGCCGCCGAGAGCGGCACCCATCCCACCGGCTCCCGAGGAGGAGGACGAGAACGACAGGTCCGGCCCGCCGCCGCCGGCCCCGTCGAAGCCGGAACCACCACCGCCGGACCCGTCGAACCCACCGCCGCCGGACTGGATGGTGGACCGCACCTCGTCGGGGGGTGGAGCGCCGGTGGGGCCGTCCGAGGTGCCCGGCGGTGGCGGCGGTTGGTCACCGCCGCCGGGCGGTCCCGCGAACCGGTTGACGATCCCGCTGGTCTCCCGCAACGCGGTGACGAGCTGCGCCAACGCGTCGCGCATCGCCAGGTCGAGCCGGACGAGCTGGCGTAGCCAGGCGGTGCGCAGCAGCACGTCGAGACCGGTCCAGCCGGCCGCGGTGGTCAGGTCGAAGGTGCCACCGACCGGCCCGGTGCCGTAGGTGTCCGGGATGGTGACCCCGACCGCGTTCAGGCTGCCCTGGTCGACCTGCGCGAGGATGCTGCGGACCGCGCTGAACAGCGCGGTCGGGTGGTACGTGTTGAACCACTGGTGGGTGTGGTCGCTGAACTCCCGCCACGCGTCGTTGATCCGCTCGCGGAACATCAGCAGGTCGTTGGACTGCCGAAAGACCCGGTCCGACCAGGCATTGCTCTCGTTGGTGGCGTTCATGTCCCGGGTCAGCCGGTCGATGTCGGCGTGCAGGGTGTTCAGCGCCGCCACGAAGACCGCCGAGGCCGAGCCGTCGAACCCGGAACCGGCCCCGCTGATCCCGTCGCGCAGCACCCGCAGCTCGGCGGCGGTGGTGAGCAACGTCTGCTCGACCCGCCACAGCAGGTTGCCGGCGTCGGTGAAGCTGCGTTCGCTGAACCAGCCGTTGGTGCCGGCGTACAGGCGGGTGAGGGCGTTGACGCTCGCCCGGTAGAAGCTGTCGAACGCGGTGGCCGGTGGGGGGCCGCCGGTCCCCTCCCAGAAGGTGACGTGGCCCCGCACGATCTCCCAGAGGTCCCGTTGCGGGTCGTCCACCCCGGGACCGACCCGGCGGTAGCCCATCAGTTCACGGTCCCCCGGGTCGATCGTGGGGCGGGTGCCCCGGTCCAGCTCCTGGGTCCGTCGTTCGACGAACCGGACCCAGGTGACCCCGTGGCCGGCCACCAGGTTGCGGTCGATCAGCGTGCCGCTGCCCTGGTCGGTGCCGTCGCGGCCCTCGTTGAGGACGTCCTGGAGCATCCGTTCCCAGGTCCAGCCGGCGTACTCCGGGTTCGGGGCGGTCACCGCGCGGCCCGCCCGGGTCGCCGGTCAGCCACGGCGACGTCCCGTCGTACGGGTGGGGCCGGGCGACTGGCCGGGTCGGCGTGGCGCGGCCGGCATCGTGGTGGCCGGTTCCTCGGCGTGCTCGGAGCGGCCGATGACGGCCATCCCGCACTCGGGGTCGGTGCCCCAAACGTCCTCTTCCTCTTCCAGCCAGGTCTTGCGTTCACGGTCCTTCTCCCCCTGCTGGCCGCCCCCACCCATGCCTCCCATGCCGCCCATCGGCGGCATCATCGGGAACCCGCCGGCCGCTGAGCCGGCGGAGTCGACGCCCCGCGCCCCGCTGCCACCGGGCCCGAGCCCGGCCGGTTCGCCGAGCAGTGCGGCCAGTTCGCTGCCGAGGGCCACCCCGCTGGTCGAGGACTCGCCCGGCGAGCCGCCGCCCAGGTTGCCGACGTCGACACCGTCCACGTCGGTCGGGAACTGCGCCGACGGGTTGGTCGTGTCGTCGCCAAGGCCACCCGCCCCGCCGCCCTTGACACCGCCCACGCCACCGGAGCCGCCGGAGGATCCCAGGTTGCCCAGCCCACCCAGGCCGGGGGTCAGGCCGGGGACGACGACACCACCGCCGAGTCCACCGCCGCCCGCCGAGCCGGAGCCGGTGCCACCGCCCAGGTCGCCCCAGTCGATGCCGCCGCCACCGAGACCACCCAGCCCACCGCCCGACCCACCGGTGCCGAGCTCGCCGCCACCATCGAGGCCCAGGCCACCGGCCCCGCTCCCCCCGCCCGACCCGAGGCCGGACCCACCACCCAGACCGAGATCGCCACCGCCGCCCAGCCCGGAGCCACCGCCCAGGCCGAGGTCCCCACCGCCACCCAGGCCGAGCTCGCCGCCACCGCCCATGCCCAGGTCACCACCGCCACCCAGGCCGAGGTCCCCACCGCCACCGCCCAGGCCCAGGTCACCGCCACCGCCCACGCCCAGGTCACCACCGCCACCGCCCAAGCCCAGGTCACCGCCACCGCCGATGTCGGGGCCGCCACCGCCGTTCAGATCCGGACCGTTGAGGTCGGGGGTGCCGCCCGGCGGCGGGGTGGTGCCGGTGGTGGTCGGTGGGGGCGAGATGACGCTCACCAGGTGGGTGACGGACCGCAGCCGGGTGGTCAGCCGCGCCAGCTCGGTACGCATCGTGGCGTCCAGCTCGTGCAACTGGCCGAGCCAGGCGCCCTTGATCATGTTGTCGACGCTCTGCCAGCCCGCCTCGGTCATCAGGTTGAACGTGCCGCTGTTCACCGAGCCGTTGCCGTACGCGTCCGGCAGGGTGATCGTGACCTGGCTGAAGTTGCCCGTCCTGACCTCGGTGACGATCTTCTTCAACGAGTCGATCAACGTGGTCGGGTTGTAGCCGTTGAACCACTGGAAGGTGTGGTCGCTGAACTCCCGGAACGAGCTGGCGATCTTGTTGCGGAAGGTCGTCATGTCGTCGACCACGTCGTCGACCTGATCGGACCAGGCCCGGTCGGTGCTGTTGGCGTTCATGTCGACGGCGAGCCGGTGGACGTCGCGCCGCATGTTCGCCACCGCACCGATGAACACCCCGGAGGCGTTTCCCTGGAACCCGGAGGCGTCGTCGCCGACCCGGTCCAGGATGGTCTTCAGCTCCCGTTCGGTGCTGACCAGGCTGGTCTCCACGTCGTGCAGCATCTTGGCGGCGTCGGTGAAGCTCTTCCAGCTGAACACCGGGTTGGTGCCGCTGGTCAGCCGTTGCAACGCGCCCTCACTGGACTTGTAGAAGGTCTCGAAGGCGCCGCGCGGGGAGGGCGCCCCCTCGGTCTGCGAGTCACTGAAGACGATCTTCACCTGGATGAACTGGGTCCGGGTGGTGTAGTGGGGTTTCCCGTCGCGCACCGAACCGACCGTGCTGATCCGGTAGAGGAAGAACTCGTTGCCGTCGAGCGAGTCGATCCGGTTGGTCACGTCGCCGTCGCTGGGCGGCTGCGAGGACTCGGTCACGTCGTCCAGGTGGTCGACGAGACGCAGCCACCGCACGTCCGGGCCGGCCACCAACCGACGGTCCAGCATGGTGCCGCTGGTGCCGTCGGGGCCGTCCCGGCCCTCCCCCAGCACGTTCTGGAGCATCGATTCCCAGGTCCACTGGGACATGTCCTGGTACGGCGCGGTCACCGGATCACGCCGTCGGGTTCGGGGTGGGGTTGGGCGGGGTGCCGGTGTTCGGCGGGGTGCCGGTGCCGGGCAGGAACTCCAGGAAGCGCTCGGCGGTGATCGAGTTGAGCGACTCGATGTAGTCCGAGTTCGCCAGCAGTTCGGTCAACCCCACGGCGAGGCTGTTCATCGTGGTCCGGTGCGTGGTCATCCGGGCCAGCAGCGTGTCGCCGGTCTTGTTGAGCTGGTCACGGATGGTCTTGCCCGGCTCGAAGTTGTTCGTGCCGGCCGAGACGACCAGGTCACGCAGCGTCTGCGAGACGTACTGGCCCTGCCCGGAGGTGGCGGTGTCGACCGCGTCCCGCAGGCTGTTCAGCTTCGCGACGAGCTGGTTGATGTACGGCTCGTCGATGACGATCGGCATCTGGTGCTCCGTTCCGTGAGGTGGGGGCGGGCGGCCCGGTACCGCCCGCCACACCGAAGGTCAGACGTTGCCCTGGAACAGCGCGGCACCCCGCGCGTCGCCCAGCCGGTAGTTGTCGTGGATCTGGTCCAGCCGGGACGAGGCGTCGGCGAGCGCGCGGCGCATCTCCTCGATCCCGGCGTTCCACTTCGCCTGCGCCGCGGTGAACGCCTCCCGGGTGTCACCGGAGTTGGCGCTGACGTACGTCTGGACGACGGTGTTGAGTTCGTCGATCGAGTTCTGGATGCTGTTGGTCACGCCCTGCAACTCGGCCGAGCTGTCCAGCAGACCGTTGGGGTTGAGTCCGTACGACGGCATGGGTCGTCCTTTGTGAGGGGTCGGTCGGTGGTCAGGTCCAGCTCGCGGAGAGGGCGTTGTCCTGCTCCACCTGCGCGCTGGTCTGGTAGTGCGAGGTCATCGCGGTGTTCAGGTCGAGCAGCCCCTGCTTGACCTTGCTCAGTCCTTCCAGCCACTGCTGGATGGAGGTGGTGAAGGCGGTCTTGGCCTCCCCACGCCACTGGGTGTCCAGGAAGCTGGACGTGTTGTCGACGGCGCGCTGCGCCGCGTCGCACTGGGCGTCGGTCTGGTTCATCGCCGAGATGGTGCTGCGGATAGTTTGCTCGTCTACCTCATTGCCGAGTGGCATCGGCGCTCCTTCCGGTTGGGGCGGCCGCGGCGGTTCCGCGTCGCCGGTTCCGCTGACCGGCCGGTCTCATCCGACGACCCGGGCGGGGTCGAGGGCGGGTCCGGTCGGCAGCAGATCGATCAGGTCCGGTGACACCACGGTCGCGGTCGCGGGGGCGTAACCCAGCCGCTCCGCCACCGCCGCACCGGCGAGGGGGTACTTCACCCCGGCGTCGGTCACCAGGTGGTAGCCGGTGCCGGGCTGCCCGGCGCGACCGGTGACCACCAACCCGCCGCGTCCCGGGGTGACCGCCACCGCGTCGGCGGTGTGCGCCGTCCGGGTCACCCCGACGCCGCCCCGGACGATGCCGGTCGCCGGCACCGGCCGGGCCGCCACGACCCGGGGGCGACCGTCGGCACCGAACCGCAGGCACCAGGCCAGACCGGTGGCCCGGGAGGCCGCCGCCGGCGCCACCGCCGGCAGTTCCTCGGCCACGGGTGGTCGGGCCGCGAGGGGCAGCCGGGCCAGTGCCGCCGGGCTCAGCACGGTCGGGACCACCGCGCGGCCGCCGTACCCGGCGACGGTCGCCGGGTCGGCGGCCAGCAGCGCGTACGCCAGGGGGGTCAGCCGGGCCAGCCCGTCGCGGCGCAGCAGGTAGTGCCGTTCCGCCCCGTCGGCCGGTCGGGCGGTGAACAGCTGACCGATCCGGGTCGGTTGCCCGTCCACCTCCGGCCCGGCCTCGCCGCGCCCCGGCACCGCCACCGGCCCCAGGTCCACCCCGGCGGGGACCAGGTCCAACCAGGCCGCCGGTACGGTGACCGGCGGCCCGTCGTGGCCCAACACCGCCGGCAGCCACGGCGCGGTGAGCCGGAACCGGTGACCGTTCCAGATCAGATAGCCGGCGGTCGGGTCGCCGGTGGGCCGGGCCAGCACCGCCCGGTCGGCGGCCAACGGGGTCCCGTCGGCCGCCGGGGCGACGGACAGGGTCAACGCCGTCGTCTCGGTGCCGGCCAGATCCGTGGCGCTGGGCGCGCACGCGGTCCACCCGACCCCGGCCAGGCCACTCGTCGGCAGCACGTCGGGGGCGCCGACGATGCCCAGCGGCTGCCCGTGCGCCACCCCACGCAGCGACTTCGCCGACACGGTGACGACGGCGAGTTCCTCACCGAGCAGCAGCCGGGCCGAGGCGTAGTTGAGCACCGGGCGCAGCCGCCCGCCCAGGTAGAGGTAGCGCGAACCGGTCTCCTTCTCCACCACCAGCGACCCGGCCTTGCGCCAGGCGGTGGCCCCACCGGGGGAGAAGAAGCCGTACAGGGTGAAGCCGCCCATCACCAGTGCGGCGACCAGGACCCCGGCGAGCAACCCCACGGTGGTCCGCCGGTGCGGCGTCTCCAGGCCGTCCGGTTCGCCGGCCACCAGTGCGGCGGTGAGCCGGCCCAGCAGGTGCGACTGCGCCTGCACCTGGTCACGTCGGGACTGCACGACGTCAGCCCCCGATCGCCCGGAAGTAGTCGTACACGTGCAGGACGGCGAGCCCGATCGGCAGCAGCGCCACCGCCGCCGCAGTCAGGGTCAGGTCCCCGACCCGCCCCCAGTACGGCGTCACCCGCCGCCCGGTGAGGCTCCGCCCGGCCAGCAGCAGCGCCGGTACGGCGACCGGCAGCACGCCGAGCGCCACCACCCGCCCCAGCGGTCCCGCACCGGCCAGGGCCTGCACGGCGACCGCGGTGGGTCCGACCAGCGCGGGCACCGCCTGGGTCAGTCGGTGCCAGGCGCTGGTCATCGGTCGGGCGTTGAGCGACCAGACCAGCGCGACCAGCAGCACCAGGGTCGTCTCCGCCCAGCCCGCCCGGTACGCCACCGGCAGCAGCGCCAGGGCGGTGGCCGCCGACAGCCCGGCGTACAGGGCGGTCATCAACCGGTCGACGGCCCGCGCCCGGTCCATCAGGGGGCCGGCCGGTTCCGGGTCGATGTCCTCCTGGAGGTGTTCGGGTCGGGTCGGCAACGGGGCGAGACGCAGCCCGGCGAGGCGGAACGCGAACAGGGGCACCGTCAGCACCAGCGCGGTCGCGGCCACCGCCACCACCGCGCCCGCCTGCGGCCCGGTGCGCCCACCCACCGTGGCGGCGGCCCCGCCGAGCACGCCCAGCAGCAGCGCGGTGGACCCGGCGACGAAGACCGGGGTGGCCGCGCCGAGCAGTACGGCGGCGAGCACCGCCACCGCCGCCCCGGTCGCGGTCCCGCCCAGCACCTGCGGCCCGGTCAGCCCCGGCCCGACGGCCGCGCCGTCACCGGGCAGCACCAGCCCGGCCAGACCGGCGTAGCCGGTAGCGGCGACGGCCAGCAACACGCCGAACCCGCGCTCACCGCCGGCCCGGACCACCGCGGCACCGCCACCCAGCGCCACCGTCGCCACCGCCAGCGCCGCCACCGCCCGCAGCAGCACCGGTCCCGGCATGAGCAGGGCCACCAGGCCGACGCCGAGCAGCAGACCGGCCAGCGCCAGCACCACCGGGCGGATCAGCTCGGGACGCCACCGGCCGGGCCGGTCCCGCACCCCCGTCGCCATCCCGTCGACGAGGTCGTCGAAGTCGACCTCGGGCAACTGGTCGGCGCGCGGACGCAGGTGGACCAGGTCACCGTCGCGCAGGTCGAGCGCGGTGACGGTGCTCTCCTCATCCAGCGGGGGGGAGCCGGCGCGTTGCAGGACCCACCCGCCGTGGCTCAACCCCGTGTCGGCCAACCCGTCGCCGAGGTGGTGCAGCAGCGCCGGCAACAGGTCGGCGACGACCACCCCGACCGGCACGGCCACCTCGATCTGCCGGCTCGGTCCGCGTACGACCAGCCGGCACATCTGCTCGGTCTCGGTGCCCGTCACGGCTCCTTCAACGGAGCCGCCCGGAGATCGTTCAACGGCTCTGCGGAATTTTCTTTTCGCCGTCGCCCCGGGAAACCGGATCGACCCGCAGCGGCCCGCGCTCCGTTGTGGAGGGGGGCCGACGGCCCGGGTGGAGGGAGACGACCATGGGTACGGTGCTGTTCCGGCGGCCGGCGCGACGCAGTGGGCCGGAGATGCCCACCGGCGAGTTGACCCTCCAGGAGCCGCCGGAGCTGAGCGAGCCGCAGCAGAACGGCGCCCGGCAGGCGATGATGGTGCTGCCGATGGCGCTGATGACCGGCGTGATGATGCTGATGTTCATGGGCCCGTCGCGGGGCCCGTTGACCTGGGTGATGGCCGGCATGATGGCGGTGGCCATGGGCGGGGTGATGATCGGCTCGGTCATCGCCAGCAGCGGGGAACGCAAGCAACGCCACGGCGGTGACCGCCGTGACTACCTGCGTTACCTCGCCCAGCACCGCCGCCGGGCCCGCCGGTTCGCCCAGGACCAGCGCGACTCCAGCCTGTGGCGGCACCCCGACCCGGCGTCGTTGTGGTCGCTGGCGATGACCACCCGCCGCTGGGAGCGCCGCCCCACCCACCCGGACTTCCTGGAGATCCGGGTCGGCACCGGTGAGCAACGGTTGGCGGTCCGGATCGCGCCGATGCAGACCAAACCGGTGGAGGATCTCGAACCGGTCGCCGCGAAGGCGCTGCGCCGGTTCATCCGGGCCTACAGCACCCTGCCCGACCAGCCGGTGGCGTTGTTCCTGCCGGGCTTCGCCGAGATCCGGGTGACCGGGGACCGGGCGGCGGCGCGGGCGTTGCTGCGGGCCCTGCTCACCCAGCTCGCCACGCTGCACGCCCCCGAGGAGGTGCGGGTGGCGCTCTGCGTCGACCCGGACGGGTTGACGGCATGGGAGTGGGTCAAGTGGCTGCCGCACGCCCAGCACCCCGCCGAGCAGGACGCCGCCGGTGGGCTCCGGCTGGCCGCCGACGGCATCGAACGCCTCGAACGGCTGCTCGGCGCGGAGTTCACCGGCCGCCCCCGCTACGAGGCGGGTGCCACCCCCGACCGGGACGAGCCGTACGTGGTGGTGATCCGCGACGGCGGCCGGGTGCCGACCGGTCACCGGCTGACCACCGGCGGCTACCGTAACGCGGTCTTCGTCGACCTCGACGACCCGCCGGTGGCGACCGGGAAGGGCATCATCAACCTGGAGGTCGCCGACGGCACGCTGACCATGCTCGGGCGCGACCGGGTGGGCCAGGAGACCCGGCAGGTGCTCGCCGCCCCCGACCTGCTCGGTCCGGCGTCGGCCCGGTCGGTGGCCCGGCTGCTGTCGCCCTACCGGCTGGCCGTCGCCACCGAGCTGGCCCCCGAGCCGATGAAGGCCGACTTCGACCTCGGCACGTTGCTGCGTATCCCCGACCTGGAACGGTTGGAGCTGGCCGCGCTACGCGAGCGGCGCGGCCCCGACGAACGGCTGCGGGTGCCGATCGGGGTCGACGCCACCGGCGCCCCGGTCGAGCTGGACATCAAGGAGTCCGCCCGGGGTGGCATGGGTCCGCACGGCATGCTGATCGGCGCGACCGGCTCCGGCAAGAGCGAGCTGCTGCGTACGCTGGTGCTGGCGCTGGCCGTGACGCACTCCTCGGAGACGCTCAACCTGGTCCTGGTCGACTTCAAGGGCGGTGCCACCTTCCTCGGCCTGGACCGGTTGCCGCACACCTCCGCGGTGATCACCAACCTGGCCGACGAGGCGGCACTGGTCGGGCGGATGCGCGACGCCCTGCACGGCGAGCTGGTACGCCGGCAGGAGCTGCTGCGGGCCGCCGGCGGCTTCAGCTCGGTGCTGGACTACGAGAAGGCCCGCGCCGGTGGTGCCCCGCTCGACCCGCTGCCCACCCTCTTCGTGGTCGTCGACGAGTTCTCCGAGCTGCTCGCCGCGCACCGGGACTTCATCGACCTGTTCGTCATGATCGGCCGGCTCGGCCGGTCGCTGGCCGTGCACCTGCTGCTGGCCAGCCAGCGCGTCGACGACGGCCGGATCGGGCAGTTGGAGTCGCACCTGTCGTACCGGATCGGGTTGCGGACCTTCTCGGCGATGGAGTCCCGCTCGGTGATCGGGGTGCCCGACGCCTACGAGTTGCCGGCCGCCCCGGGCAACGGCTACCTGCGGATGGACGTGTCGACCCTGCTCCGGTTCAAGGCCGCGTACGTCTCCGGGGAGTACCGCCCCCGCCGGGCCCGGGTCCGCCAGGACGTGGTCCAGCGGCAGGTGGTGCCCTACCGGCTGGACCTCGTACCGGCGGAGAACCCGACCCCGCCGGCTCCTGCCGACCAGCCGACCGACCCGGACGGGCCGCCCGTGCCCGCCGCGCCCGCCGCGCGCAGCGTCTTCGCGATCGTCACCGACCAGCTGGTCGACTCCGGGCCGCCGGCCCACCAGGTCTGGTTGCCGCCGCTGGCCGACTCCCCCACCCTGGACAGTCTGCTGCCGGCCCTGGCCCCCGATCCGGACCTCGGGCTGGTCGCCACGGACTGGCCCGGCAACGGCCGGCTGGTGGTCCCGCTCGGCTTCATCGACAAGCCCTACGAGCAGCTGCGTGACCTGCTCACCGTGGACCTGTCCGGGGTGGGTGGGCACATCGGGGTCGCGGGCGGCACCCGCAGCGGCAAGAGCACCCTGATCCGTACGCTGATCTGCGCGTTGGCGCTCACCCACCGCCCCACCGAGGTTCAGTTCTACTGCCTGGACTTCGGCGGCGGCACGCTGGGCACCGTCGCCGGGCTGCCGCACGTGGGCAGTGTCGCGGGTCGGCTCGACACCGACCGGGTCGGCCGGACCGTCGCCGAGGTCACCGGCCTGATCAACCAGCGGGAGCGGCGCTTCACCGAGCAGGGCATCGACAGCATCCAGACCTACCGGCAGCTGCGGGCCGACGGCCGGGTCGCCGACGACCCGTACGGCGACGTGTTCCTGGTGGTCGACGGCTGGTTCACGTTGCGGCAGGAGTTCGAGGCGTTGGAGGTGGCGCTACGGCAGATCGCCGCCCGGGGGCTCAACTTCGGCGTCCACCTGATCGTCAGCGCGGCCCGCTGGTCGGAGGTGCACCACAGCATGCGTGACCAGCTCGGCATCAAGCTGGAGCTGCGCCTCGGCGACGCCGTGGACTCCGCCATCGACCTGCGGCTGGCGGCCACCGTGCCGCGTGCGCCGGGGCACGGCCTCACCCCGGAGAAGCTGCACTTCCTGGGGGCCCTGCCGCGCATCGACGGCAACCCGGACCCGGACAGCACGGCCGACGGGGCACGGGACCTCGCCGGCACGGTCGCCGAGTTCTGGTCCGGGCCGGTGGCGACGCCGGTGCGGACCCTGCCGGCGGTACTGCCCGCCGCCGAGCTGCCGCCGGCCGAGGGTGACCTGTGGGTGCCGCTCGGCCTGGACGAGGCCGACCTGAAGCCGTACTGGCACGACTTCTCAGAGCTGCCGCACCTGACCGGGCTCGGTGACAGCCAGAGCGGCAAGACCAACCTGCTGCGGCACCTGGCCCGCCTGATCGTCGGCCGGTTCAGCCCGGCCGAGGCCCGGATCCTGATCGTCGACTACCGGCGGCAACTGTTCGACTCGGTCCCGGCCGAGTACCGCCTCGGCTACTCGGTCTCGACGGACTCCACCCGGGAGACCGTCGCCGACGCGGTGGTGGGGCTCAAGGGCCGGCTGCCGGGTAAGGACGTCAGCCCCGAGCAGCTGCGCCGCCGCGACTGGTGGACCGGGCCCCGGCTGTTCGTCCTGGTCGACGACTTCGAGATGCTCGCCGGGCAGGACAACCCCCTGCAACCACTGATCCCGTACGTCCCGCACGGCGTCGACATCGGGTTGCACGTGGTGGTCGTGCGGGGCACCGCGAACCTGATGCGGATGTCGATGGACCCGTTGCTGCGGCGGCTCCAGGAGGCCAGCAGCCCGGACCTGGCGCTGTCCTGCCCACCCACGGAGGGGCCGCTGCTGGGCGGGGTGAAGGGCCGGCACCTGCCGCCGGGGCGGGCGATGGTGCTCACCCGTCGGGGACACCGCGTGATCCAGACCGCATACGTCGAGTCTGATCCCGGAGTCAGTGGCGGCGGCGCCGACGCAGGCCGACGGTGAGGGTGGCGAGCGTGAGGATCGTTGCCAGCACGGCGATCGCACCGGCAGGGCTCCGGCGTTCCACGGTGGTGGCGGGGCCGGCCAGTGTCGCGTTCACCGCCGCCGCCGGATTGATCATGCCCCAGCCGTACCACGGGTCGGGTCGGCCCGCCGCCGCCGTCGAGGCCCCGTCGGCCGTGGCCCTGACCCGGGCCGCCGCCGCGACGGCATCCAGCCGGGGCTCGCTGGCCCGGACCAGGGCCACCAGACCGGCGACGAAGGCGACGGCGTAGTCCGTGCCCGTACCCTGCACCTCCCCCGAACCGATGCCGAGGCTCACCACGTCCACCCCCGGTGCCACCACGTCGACCTCGCCCGACCGGTAGACCTCGGCCAACCGGTCGTCCGGGCCCACCGCACCGACCCGCAGCACCCCCTCCGGCAGGGTGGTGCCCGCGGGGGCCGTCGCCGCCCGGGCCGCCACCACCACGGTGGTACCCCGGGCGACCGCCGTGCGCAGCGCCGCCACCACCCGCTTGTCGGTGGTGTCCACCGACGCGCCGATCAGGGCCACCCCCGCACCTGCCGCCGTCGCCACCCGCAGTGCGGTCACCAGGCTGGCCGAGTCGGCCGTCCCTGCGGACCGGCCGATCCGGACCGGCACGATGGTCGCCTCCGGGGCGAGGCCGACGAAGTCGGTGCCCCGCTGCCGGCTGGCGGCGACGATCCCGGCCATCGCGGTGCCGTGGCCCGTGCAGTCCCGGTCTCCCCGGGAACCGTCGGTGGGGTCCACGGTGGCGTCCGCCCCGGGTCGCACCCGGCCGTCGAGGGCCGGCAGGGCACCGTCCACCCCGGAGTCGATGACGGCGACCGTGACGTTCGCCCCCCGACCCCGGGTCCAGGCCACCTCCGGGGTCAGCCGCAACTGCGCCCAGGGCACCCCGCCGATCCGCCGGCCCGGGGCCACCGTGCAGACCACCTCGCTGGCCGGCGGTACGGTCGGTCGGGGGCGGCGCGACGCCCGCGGGCTGGCCGGGGTGAACACCGGCAACGGACCGTAGCTGACCTCGGCACCGACCGCGTCCCACGGCACCACCAGCAGCCAGCCCTGCCGCAGCACCGCCGGATCGGTGACCGGCACGCCGTCCGGCTGGACGCGTCCCTTGTTCAGCGCGAAGATCTCCAGGTAACGCTCGGCGTCGCCGAGGACCCGCAGCGCGACCTCCCAGAGGTGTTCGACCCTCCCCTGCGCTGCGCCGACCACCACGTACTTCACGAAGCCGTTAGGTGCGACGGCCCCACCGGGCAGGTCCGGCGGGGCGGCGGCGGTGGGTGCCGGCGCGGGCGCGGCCACCGCCGGCACCGCCGGGACCATCGTGGAGGCCAGGAGGCCGAGCCAGCACAGCAGCAGTGCGGGCAGTGGGCGGGGCCACCGGACCCGGTGGCGTCCGGTCACCGCAAGCGGGCGGGACAGCGCTACCTCCCAGCGTCGTCGTGGCCCGCCCAGGCTACGGCGTCCCGCTCGCGCCCCCGATGTCCGGTCGATTGCGATTCGACCAACCCCCACGGATGGCGGAGAACCCGTGCTGAACAGATCGCCGGTCGCCGCCGTTGTAGGCACCGGCCGGGGAAGGGCTCCCCCGGTGCGGACGGAGGAGGGAACCGTGCACATCCCGACCGCCCCCGGTGGCGGACGACCACCGGAGCAACCGGCGACCCGGCATGCCACCCACCACGGGTGGCTCGGCACACTCCTGCCGGCGGTGGCGGTCCTGGCCGCCCTCACCCTCACCGCCGGTCCCGCCGCAGCCGGTGCGGCGTCGGCCGGCCCGACGCCGGCCAGCGCGACACCGGCCGGCCCGACGCCCGCCAGCGCGACACCGGCCGGGCGGTACTACGTGGTGGGGCCACCGGTGGCCGGCCAGCGGGAGTACCTCTACCAGATCGCGGCCAACACCCTCGGCGACGGCAACCGGTACCGGGAGATCTTCGAGTTGAACCGGGGCCGCCGGCAGCCCGACGGGGGGCGGCTCACCGACCCGGCCGAGCTGCGCCCGGGCTGGGTGCTGGCGCTGCCGCCCGACGCGCGGGGGACGGGCGTACGCACCGGTCCGCTCCCGCCGACCGGCGGGGCCGCCCCCGCACCACCGGAGACTGCCGACCCCGGGCACCACGGTCGACTGGTCGGGCTCGCCGGCCTCGCCGCCGTCGCCCTGCTCGTCGCCACCCTGCTGCGCCGGCCGGTCCGGCGGCGTGCCCTGCCCACCCGGCCCCCGCCGCTCGCCCTCGACGCGGGCCGGGTGGCGTCTCCACCACCGGCCGTCGAGGTCGACCCACCCACCGAGGTCGATCCGCCCGCCGAGGTCGACCCACCCACCCAGGTCGGCCCGCCCACCGAGGGGGTGCCCACCGTCGTGGCCGTCGCACCTCTGCCGGAGGGGCCGCGACAGCGGGCGGATCGGCCGGCACCGGCGGATCCGGGGCACCGGCCCGGCCCGGTGCCCGTCGCCGACGTGCTCCCGCAGCCCCCGCCCTGCGTGGCCGACGACCTCGACACCGAGGTGACCTCACCCTCGGGCACCCTCGCGGTCCGGGTGCCCGGGGTCGCACCGGGCGGCCGGCCGCACTACGCCTGGCAGCTCCCGGCACAACCCCCGCCGTCGATGCGGCTGCCGGTCCGGCTCGGCCACCGGCGGGGCTGGGCGCTCTGGATCGACCTGGCCGGCACCCCGGACGTGTTCACCGTGACCGGCCCGGGCGTGGCCGCCCGGCAGCGGGCGCGGACGCTCGCCGAGCAGGTGTACGCCGCCGGGCACACGGTCACCGTGGTCGGCGACCTGTTCGGACCGGACCTGCCCGAAGGCTGGGCACACCGGGCGGCCTTCCCCACCGACGAGGCTGATCTGCCGGACGGCCCCGGGGTGTTGTGCACGGCCGCCCTGTCCGGCCCGGAACTGACCTTCGCCCACCGGATCGCCACCCTGACCGGGCACCGGCTGGTGCCGGTCGTCGTCGGCCGGGCGCTGCGGGCCCGTTGGGCGGTGACCGTCCGGCCGACCACCGCCCCCGCCGCTGTCGCCGAGCTCGTCGGTGCCGTCGTCCCGGGCAGCGGCGGTAGCTCGGCCCGCGAGGGCGGTTTTCCCGTCGAGCGTGGTGAACCGTGACCGGTCGCGCACCGTTGTGGGCCCGGGGGGCCGCGTCCACGGCACCTCCGGGCCGGGGCGTCACGCCGACCGCTGCCCACCCACGACGAGGAGACGGTGCATGACCCGGCTGCTGCTTTCCTGGGCCCGTTCGCTGGGTTGCCTCGTGGCGACCGGCGTGCTGGTGATCGCCCCCCTCACCCCGGTCCGGGCGGCCCCACCGCCGCCGCCGACCTATGTGAAGTACTACCCGGTGGGCGCGGGGTCGGAGAGCACGGGGTCGGAGGGCGCGGTGACGAACCTGACCGGGGTGGCTGCCCGGTTCCTGGCCGACCCCGACCGGGCCGACGAGATCTACCGGCTCAACGAGGGCCGCCGTCAACCCGACGGCGGGCGGCTCACCGCCGTCGGGCAACAGTTGGTCGCCGGATGGTTGCTGGTGCTGCCCTGGGACGCCTTCGGCGACGAGGTCCGCTACGGTCTGCTGCCGACGGACCCGCCGAAGGCGGCACCGGCCCGGCCCGCTCCCCGGGCGGGCACCCCGACGTGTGCCGCTGCCACCTCCGGCGGCGGCGGGTCGAACTGGGCCGCCACGAAACTCTCCACGGCACGCGCCTGGGAGCACGGCACGGGGGCCGGGGCGCTGGTGGCGGTGGTCGACTCCGGCGTCGACGGCGAGCTTCCGGCCCTGGCCGGGCGGGTGGCACCCGGGTCGGACGTCATCACCGGCAAGGCCCGCGCCGACACCGACTGCCTGGGTACGGGCACCGCGATGGCGAGCGTGATCGGGGCGGACTCCGGTACCGGCTCGCCCGCACCGCCGGCGGTCGGCGTGGCCCCGGAGGCGGCCATCCTGCCGGTCCGGATCGTCGCCGACGGCACCGGCGCCGACCCGTCGCGGACCGCCCTCGGGATCGAGGTCGCCGTCTCGGCCGGCGCGACGGTGATCGCACTGGGCGGGTACGCCAGACTCACCGACCCGGCCGTGACGGAGGCCGTGCGCTCGGCGGTGGCGCACGACGTGGTGGTGGTCGCCCCGGCCACCACCGACGGCACCGCGGCCGCCGCCCAGGAGGGTCTGCTCCGGGTCGCCGGGGTCGGCCCCGACCTGCGGCCCGTGCTGGCGTACCCGGCTGGTGGGGTCGACGTCACCGCGCCCGGCCTCGACGTGGCGACGCTCGGTGTCGGTGACCCCGGCCCCCGGGCCCGTACCGGCACCGAGTACGCCGTCGCCTATGTCGCCGGGGTGGCCGCGCTGGTCCGCTCGGCGCGGCCCGGGACGAACGCCGTGCAGGTGGCGCGTCGGATCAGCGCCACCGCCGACCCGGGGACCCGGTCGAGTCCGAGCCCGGAGAACGGCTGGGGCCTGATCGATCCGCTGGCGGCGGTCAGCCCCGACCCGGCTCAGGCGGTGCCGCCGGCCCGGTCCGGTTCCGCCCTCTGGCCGGCGTTGGTGGCCGGCGGGCTCGGGCTCTTCCTGCTGGCGGTGGTGGGGGTGTTCGCCAGACGGGCCCGACGGCTCACCCACCACGGACCGGCCACTGTCGAGGTCGCCGCACCGGTGGTCCTTGCGGTGCCGGCGACGCACCACGAACGGCGGAGCCTGCTCGTGCCGGACGTCCGGCACGAGCCGCCGGCACCAGTCGCTGCGCAGGTGCCGGCGGCACCGCAGGCACGGAGGACACCGCAGGAACCGGTGGTGCCGCAGGAAGCCGTGGCACCGCAGGAACCGGTGGTGCCGCGCGAGCCGGGGGCAGTGCGCGAGCCGGGGGCGCTGGCGTGACCGGTGCGGGCCGCCGTCGTGGTCGCGCCGTCGTGGCCGGGGTACTCGTCACCGTCGGGGTGCTCGTCGCCCCACCGGTCCCGGCCGCCGGTGCCGGGGAGCCACCGTCGCTACCCACGACGGCGGGCGGTTGTGTCGGGCCGTCCCCGGTGACGGCCCGGGAAACCCCCTGGGCGTTGCGCCTGCTCGCCCCGCAGACCATCTGGCCGTTGACCCGGGGCGCCGGGGTGCTGGTCGCCGTCGTGGACTCCGGCGTCAGCGCCGCCGCACCAGCCCTGGCCGGTGCCGTACGACCGGGTGTCGACGTCACCGGCGGGCGGGCGGACAGCGACTGCGCCGGCCGGGGCACCGCGCTGGCCGGGATCGTCGCGGCCCGGCCGGCCAGTGGTGAAGGTCCCACCGGCCTCGCCCCGGAGGCCGGGATCCTGCCGGTCCGGATCACCGACGCGAACCGGCGGATCAGCCCGGCCCGGCTCGCCACCGGCATCCGGCGGGCCACCACCGCCGGGGCGGACGTGATCCTCGTCGCCACCGGGGTCACCACCGCGACCCCCGACCTGGCCGCTGCCGTGCAGGCAGCGGTGGACCGGGACATCCTGGTGGTCGCCGCCGTCACCGACCGGGGTGGGGACAACGGCGGGGACCCGCCGGTCGGCTATCCCGCCGGGTTCGCAGCGGTGCTGGCGGTGAACGCGGTTGGTGTCGACGGGGGGTCCGGTCCGGTGGCGGCCGGCGCGGGCACCGACCTCGCCGCCCCGGGAGCCGGGCTGGGCGTCGCCCCGCGCGGGTCCGGCCACTACACCGTCGGTGGCGCGGCCGTGGCCGCCGCCTACGTCGCCGGGGTCGCCGCGCTGGTCCGGTCGTACCATCCGGAGCTGTCCCAGGCCGAGGTCCGCGCCCGCCTGGAACGGACCGCGATCCCCCCACCGGGCGGCGGGCCGGACCCGGGCGTCGGCGGTGGGACACTCGACGCGTACGCGGCGGTCGCCGCGCTCGCCCCCCGTCAGGCCGGCCCGCCGGTGCCGGTCCCGGCGGAGCGGGTCGACGTGCCCACCGTCCCCGGGCCGTCCCGCTCGGCACGGGTGGCCGGCCTGACCACCGTCGGCGCCCTCGTGACGACCCTGCTCGTGGCTGCCGCCGCCCGCTCCCGCCGGACCCGGCCCGCCGGGAACGGCGACAGGTGAGGGTGGGAACGGCCGGTGTCGCGGGGATCAGTCGGCGGCCTCCGCGCGGTGCCGACCGTGCGCGCTGCACCAGCTCTGGCAGCCGTACGCCTGGCTGACGGTGGCCGTCTTCGCGCTCCCGCTCGCGGTCGTCGCCCGACGGCCGGCCGGTAGGATCAGCCGGTGGACCTGGACGACACCGCCGCCCGACTCGGGGTGCCCGTCGCGGAGGTCGAGCGGGTGCACCGGCTCGCCGGTGACCGGCCGGCGGCCCCGCTGCCCGCCAAGGCCGACGCGCCCCCGATCCTCGACCGGCTGGCGGTACGACCGGACGACGCAGCCGAGATCATGGCCGGCTGGCCGGACCCCGGCTCTCCGTTGTGGACGCCGGAGCTGCGCTGGCTGCTCGACCGTTCGACCGCCCTGGTCCGCGCCGACCTCGGCGGGCACGAGTGGCTGTCGCCCGGCCCGGAGCTGCCCCGCGACCGGGGGCCCGCCTGGCGGCACCTCTACGTGTACGCCTACCTCGCCCTGGTCGACGTGGTCCGTGGGTTCCACCGCGAGCACGGCGTCGCCGGGTCCGTCACCTGGGCGACCCTCGCCGACCTGGGTCGCAACCTGGCGATCGACAGGCGGATGCGTGGCGAGGGCTGGCCGGTCATGCAGAGCTGGCTGACCCTGCACGTCCGGGGCGGCCTCTACGAGCTGGGCCGGCTCCAGCACGAGCGGTCCGGCACCACCATCGGCCTGCACGTCCCCGATGCGGGGCCGATGAGTCCGGCGGCGGTCGACGCGTCGCTCGACGAGGCCCGCGAGTTCTTTCCCCGGCACTTCCCCGACGAGCACCACACCGCGTTCTCCTGCGGCTCCTGGCTGCTAGACCCGCAGTTGCGCGACTACCTGCCCGAGGATTCCAACATCATCCGGTTCCAGCGCCGGTTCGAGTTGCTCCCCTACGTGCCGGCCGACGGGCCGGACGCCGACGTCGAGGTGCGCCGGTTCGCCTTCCGTACGCTCAGCACCCCGCTCGACCAACTGCCCCGGCGTACGGTGCTGCAACGCGCGATCATCGACCACCTGGCGGCCGGCGGCCACTGGCACTGGCGACACGGCCAATTCCCGATCTAGCGATGTCCCGACGCCCGGTCTGTGGGTCGGTGCTCATTTGATCCATTCATCGCCGACCGCAGTGCCGTCGCGAGGTGTCGGATGTCCGACCCGGTTCGGAGGCATCCTCACCGACATCGTCACGCATCCCTGAGGCATGGAGTCCCTTTGCGACATTCCCTGGCAACCCGGGCCTCGATCCATGATCATGCCGGTAACGTCTCCCTTTGATGATTGGGTGACTCACCGACCGGGTACCGGTCGCCACGCACCGTCGCACCACGGTGGGCCACCAACGCGTCCGCCGGCACCGCTTCTCATTCCCCCCGGAGGACACCGATGACGACATTGCGAAAACGTGCCCCGAACGGCGAATAGCCTCTGTGGACACTGCACGGCCGCCCGTTGACCCGGAATGGGATGATAAGATAACAATCCGTACAGATCGGCATTTCAGGAGCTGATCATCATGGGCACGAACACATCGACGTCCGACATTCAGGAGACCGAGCAGGGCGATTCCGTGCACCTTCGGGTCTCCGGGCGCGGGGCAGACCGGGAACTCGACGCGCTGGCCAGCTGGCTGCGGGGTAACGCCCTGCTCGGCGGCGGTTGGCCGGTCTCCCGGCTACGACCGGACGATGATCCGGACGGCACCCGGATGGGTGTCGGCGACCTGGACACTCTGCTGGTGATCCTCCAGTCGACGCTGGGGCTGGCCGAACTGATCATGGCGGTCAGGACGTGGCGGGAGGCACGCGCGATCAGGGGCCGACCCGATCTCGTGGTCACGATCGTCCACCAGGGAAAGACCGTCGTCGTCAGCGACGACGGCGACCACGTGGATGCATCCGGTCGAAGCCCACTGCCGGCGGCCGAACCCGCGCCGCAAACGCCGACGGAGACCGACGATGACGAATGCTGACCGGGATCCGGTCGGCGATCCCGCCCTGTCGCACGCCGTGCTCATCGGCACCGCCGTCTACCGGCACCCTTCCTACCGTGGCCGGAACCTCCCCGGGGTCTCCGCCAACGTGGCCAAGCTGGGGTTGACACTGCTGCAGGACGTGCCGTGGGGCCTGGAGCCGGCACGGTGCACGGCAGTGATGAACCCGGCATCGGCGGACGAGATCCTGACGACCATCGAAAGTGCCGGTGCCCAGTGCCGCGCCACCCTGTTCGTCTACTACGCCGGGCATGGGTTCTGCTCGTCGACGAGTCCGGACGAGCTGTACCTCACCCACTCCGGGTCGGCCGAGGACCGGCAGGCGACGGCGCTGGAGTACCGGCACCTGCGTGACGCACTCATCCACTGCGGCGCCCCGAACAAGATCCTGGTGCTGGACTGCTGCTATGCCGGCAACGCGACCCGGGCCATGGGGTCCCTCAACGGGCACCTCGCCATCGAGGGCACGTTCGTGCTCGCCGCCACCGGTCCGAACCGGGCCGCCCGCGCCGACTCCGCGACCGGGCTCACGGCCTTCACCAACGAGTTGGTCGGCGTGCTGGGCAAGGACGGCGTACCGGATGCCGGGCCGTTCGTCAGCATCGAGGAGATCGCCGCGCGAACCCACGAACGACTGGAGGCCAACAATCTTCCGCTGCCGACCAGGCAGGCACACGGATACGCCGGCCGGAGGCCGATCTTCAAGAACTACGCCCATCCGACGATCATCGCCGGGATGCTGGACAGCCTCACGGAGCCGGAACCGGAGCCGGCCGCGCGCAGCCCGCAGGTGTCGCTACCGCACCTGTTCTGGGGGCTGCTGTGGTCACTCGTCGTCGGCGTCGCCTGCGCTGCGATCGTGCGGTCCGGTCACTCCGAGGTCTGGGCGCTTCGTGCCGGGGTCGCCACCGGTGTGCTGGCCTGCGTGGCCTTCTTCACCACCGGGGCGTGGATGGCACTCCCTCGCACCCGACCCGTCACCGCCGGACGCCGGAGCACCCCATGAACCTGCCGACGAGACGGCTGTCGCCGCCACTCCTCCTCCCGCTCACCGCGGCGACAGCCGTGGGGGTGATCATGACCGCGCTCTCGATGGTGGTCCTCCCGAAAGAGACCGGACCGACGCCCACGTCGTCGGCGGACCCCGCAGCGGTCGAGCTCACGCCGCTTCCGGCCGGAGAGGAACTGCTCATCGCCAGCGGAGTCGACCAGAGCAGAAACAGGGCCCGGCAACAGGCGGTTGACGAATGGAACCGCCGGCACGGGGACATCCGGGCACGCATCGTCGAGGTCCGCGGCGACACCGATGAGCAACGTCGCAGGTTCAAGAATCTGCTCGGCCCGCGGGAGCCGGAGCCCATCGACATCGTGAATCTCGACTCCGCGCACCTGGCGGAATTCGCCGAAGCCACCACGGAGGAAGGTCAGCCGTTACTCGCCGCACTGGATGCGAAAGCTCCGGACATCCCCAACCCGATCACCGGGGACCTGCTCCGGACCTTCCTCCGCAACCCGCTACTGACCTGCTACTGGGATAACACGCTATATTCCCTGCCATTCAACTCTGATGTCGGTCTGCTGTTCTTCCAGGCGGGCACCACACCTCCGGAGACGGCGGAGGATCTCCCCCGGGCGCTGTCCGCCAACCCCTCGGTGCCACACCGGATCGCCATCCAACTCAGCCCGGACGAGGCTTTCGTGGTCAACATCCTCGAGCAGTTGCTGGCGGTCAACCCGAAGCTGTTGAGGGAGAACGGCACTGCCCCGACGATCGTCCAGGAGGAGTGGGAAGAGGCGTTGGCGGTGGTGCGGGACAAGGTGAAGTCAGGTCTGCTCTACTATCCCGACGACCTGAAGGCGGATTCCGCCGAGGCGAAAACCACGCTGGCCTTCCAGAACAAGACCGTCGCTGCCATGCGCAACTGGCCGGTGTGGTTCGGCGAGATCCAGCCGGAGCCCGAGGTACGCAGGTTGTTCGGACCCGGCATCCTGGGTGGGCAGAACCTGGCGGTGGCCGCGAAGAGCCGGCACAAGGCCCAGTCGATCGAGTTGATCAAGTTCCTCACCAGCGCCGAGATCCAGCAGAAGCTCCTGCTCGACGGACGGTTCGTGCCGACCACCGAATCGACGTACACGTCATCGCCGGCGCAGGCCATTCCGTACATCGACCAACTGCTCGAGGCGGTCAAGCAGGCCCGACCCCGCCCGATCACGCCGAACTACTACCGGGTCTCCTCGGTCATCATCGACAACCTGTACCCAGCCGTCTGGGGGAAAGCGGAGATCCCGGCGACCTTCGAGCGGCAGATGCAGGACGCCCTCGGCTGATCCGGACCGGGTGGCAGCGAACCTCACGGAGTTCGCCCCGCGAGTCGCACCCGGACGGTGGAGGCGGTCGGGCAACGCGCGGGCCGTGCTGCAACGCGCGATCGTCGACCATCTGGCCGCCGGTGGCGACTGGCAGTGGCGACAGGTCCGGTTCCCGCCCTAGACCCCGTTCGCCCGGGTCTCTCCCGAGGGTCGGCCCGCTCCTGCCGGCGGTGGCCCGTCGGGGTCGTCGTCGGGCCGGGGCTGCGCCAGCCGACCGGCGATCCGTTCCAGGGCGGCGAGGTCCTGCGGGGTGAGCCGGTCGACGAGGTGCCGTCGTACCGACTCGACGTGGACCGGTGCGGCGTCGCGCAGGGCGGCCATCCCCGGCCCGGTCAGCACGAGCAGGCAACCCCGCCCGTCGGCCGGGTCCGGTGCGCGGCGCAGCAGTCCGCGCGCTTCCATCCGGCTGGCGTGCCGGGACAGCCGGCTGCGCGACCAGCCCATCTTGTCGGCCTGCACGCCGAGGGTGCTGGTCTGCGCGGGCTGTTCCGACAGGGTGCTCAGCACCTCGTAGTCGGCCTCGGACAGGCCGATCGCCGCCAGGTCGTGCGCGGTGCCGGCCTGGACGGCGACCATCACGCGCCGCAGGGCCCGCCAGGCGCGTTCCTCGGCGGGCGTCAGCCACCGCACCGACCCCGACTTTGTTGACATGTAATCAATCTAGCATCTAGCCTTCGTTTCCATGTCAACGAAATCGCTCCGTGTCCTCGTGCTGACCTGCGCCACCCGTCCCGGCGCACTCGGTCCCGCCGTGAGCCGGTGGCTGCTCGACGCGGTCACCCCCCGGGCTGCGGCACTCGACGTCGAGGTGGTCCCGGTGGCGCTCGGCGACCTTGACCTGCCGTTCCTCGACGAGGAGGAATCACCGTCGTCGGGCGTCCACCGGCACGACCACACCCGCCGGTGGAGCGCGACAGTCGACGCGGCGGACGGCTTCGTCGCCGTCACCCCGGAGTACAACCACGGGATGCCGGCGACGCTGAAGAACGCGCTGGACTACCTCGCCGTCGAGTGGGCGTGGAAGCCGATCGGTTTCGTCAGCTACGGCCACACCTCGGCCGGCACCCGCGCCGTCGAGCACGCCAAGCAGGTGGTGACCGCCCTGCGCATGGTCCCGACGGGCACCACGGTCGCCGTCCGCATCGGCGACGCCCTACGCAACGGCCGGCTGCGGCCCGACGCCGACCGCGACGCGGCCGGTGCCGCCCTGCTGGACGAGGTGGTCCGGCTCGCCCACGCCCTGCGGCCGATGCGCGAACGCGAACGGGCCACCCCCGGCCCGCTACCCGGCTCCTACGCCCGACGGCTGACCGGCGACGACGCGCCCGAGGTCACCGTGCTGCAACGGTGCTGCTGGACGGAGGAGGCACTGGTCAACGACACCCTGGCCATCCCCCCGCTGCACGAGTCGGTGCCGGAGGTGCGGCAGTGGCTGGCGGACTGGCACACCATCGGCCTCTGGCGCGACGGTCGGCTGCTGGGCATGGTGCGGACCCGCACCGACGGCACCGACTGCCACCTCGGGCGGCTCGCCGTCGTACCCGACCTGCGCGGTCGGGGGCTGGGCCGGTGGCTGCTGCGCGCCGCCGAGGCGACCGCCGGGCCGCAGTGCCGCCGCATGCTGCTGTTCACCGGCGTCCGGAGCCGGCGCAACATCGACCTCTACCAGCGGATGGGCTACCGGCCGGTGCCGGTGGCCAGCCCGGACGGCACCGTCTGCCTCGCCCGGGACCTGTCCGACGGCTAGCTAACCCAGGGTGGCCGCCAGCTCGGCGGCGTTCTCCCGGACGGACGCGGCCCGTCGCGCCTCGTCGGCGGTGAGCACCACCCGCCCGGCACGGTCCAACAGCTCGGCCGCGGTCGCCGGGTCGTCCAGGCCCAGCGCCAGTTCCGCACGGTAGACCAGGGCCTCCACGTGGACGACCGGGTCGTCGGCCGCGCCGGGGCGGGTCAGGGCGCCGTCGAGGATCCGGACGGCCTGACGCAGGTCGCCCCGCGAGTCGGCCTGCACCACGGCGTCGGCCAACGCCCGGGCCAGCCGACCGACGGGCGGTGCCGACGAAGCGCCACCCCGGTGGACGACACGGACCCAGTTGCCGCCCGGGTCGACGATGCTGAACCCCGTCACCCCGTCGGCGTTACGCCGCGCCCGGGGCCGGGTCATCCGGGGCCGGCCCGACACCGGCACCCTGCCGTAGGCGGCGCGCAGTCCGGCGGCGAACGCCCGGTGCATGCCCTCGATGTCGGGGGTGACGACCAGGCACGAGCCGTACGACTGCTCCGGGTCGAAGCCGGCGAGCTCGAAGAAGTGCAGGCACAGGTCCTCCCATTGGACGACCACGTACGGGTTGGGTCGGCGTTGCCGGTAGGTGGTGTGGAAACCGAGCGCCTCGTAGAAGGCGAGGGTGTCGTCGATGGAGGCACAGGGCAGCAGCGGAACGGTCACCTCGTCGGCCATGCCTCCGTTCTACGCAGGTGACACCGCCCGACGCACATGGAATTGACCTTTCGTCCAGATCGGACACCCGGACGGTGGAGGTGGGTCGGGCGGTGCGGGTCAGCGGGAGCCCGCGCCGCGTCCTGTCGTCCCCGCACGGCCCTGCCAGTCCTCGGCCGAGGTGAGCGGCACGGGGTGGGGTCGCCGCACCGTCGTGCCCAGTGCGATCCGCCGGCCCTCGGCCGCCGACCGCAGCAGCCCGGTCATCGTGTCGAGGACGTGCAACGCCAGGTCACCGCCCGCCCGGGGGGCCCGGGTGGCGTCGGCGCGGACCGCGTCGATCAGCCCCAGGCCCCGGGCACCGGCCTGGTAACCCGCCGACGGGGCGAGCGCCTGCCAGCCGTCGCCGCCGAGCGGGCACAGCCGGACCTCGCCGTCGAAGTAGTTCGGGTCGGGCACGGCGAGGGTGCCGGTCTCCCCGTGCACCTCGATCGGCGCGGCCGTCGTGGTCACCCCCTCGAAACTGGTGGTGATGGTGGACAGCACCCCGCTGTCGTGTTCGAGCACGCCCGACACGTGGGTGTCCACCAGGACGGGGACGCGCTGGCCGAGGCGCGGGCCGTTGCCGATGACCCGTTCCGGGCGCAGCCGGCTGGCCGCCCCGGTCACCGCGCGCACCGGGCCGAGCAGGTGGATCAGCGCCGACAGGTAGTAGGGGCCCATGTCCAGCAACGGGCCGCCACCCGGGGCGTAGTAGAAGTCGGGGTGGGGGTGCCACCGCTCGTGCCCGGGGGTGACCATGACGGCCGAGGCGGCCAGCGGACGCCCGATCAGCCCGTCGTCGATCGCCGCGCGGGCCGTCTGGGTGCCGGTGCCCAGGACGGTGTCGGGCGCGCAGCCCACCCGCACCCCGGCCGAGGCGGCCCGGTCGAGGACCGTGCGGCCCTGCGGTAGCTCCACGGCGAGCGGTTTCTCGACGTACACGTGCCTGCCGGCGTCGATCGCGGCGAGCGAGACCTCCACGTGGGCGGCGGGGATGGTGAGGTTGAGCACCGTCTGCACGTCGGGGTGGTCGAGCAGGCGCGCGACGCTCATCGCCTCGGCGTCGGGGAGGGCCGCGGCGGCCGCGGCCGACCGGTCGGCGTCGAGGTCGGCCACCGCGACGATGCGCAGCTCGGGGTGGTGGGCCAGGGTGTCCAGATAGGCGCGGGAGATGACCCCGAGCCCTACGACGCCGACGCGGTGCGGGTCGCCCACAGCATGCCCCTCTCGATGACGGTCCGCACGGACGGGTGCTCCAGCACGTCGAGGCTGTGCCCGGGGGTCGTCACGACGACCCGGCCGGCGCCCCAGCGCCGGGTCCAGATCGCCGGCGAGGTGACCGGCCGGTGCCAGGGGTGCCAGTCCCGGGTGGGGTGGACGGTGGTGGCGAGGACGTCGACCAGGTCGTCGTGCAGCACCCAGTACTGCTCGGTGACCAGCTCGAAGTCGGCGATCCCGGCGGTGATCGGATGCTCCCGGCCGAGGTCGGTGACCGTCACCGTGTGCGGCAGGAAGTTGTCCTGCTCCCCGCCCTGCCGCTCGCAGGGCTCCCGCCCGGGGTGGGTCGCGAACTGGCCGCCCACCAGGTGCAGGTAGTCCGACGAGGCGCGGAACGCGTCCACGATGCCGCCGTGCCAGCCGGTCAGGCCCGTCCCGGCGACGACCGCCGCGCGCAGGCCGGCCACCTGGTCGGCGGTGATCTCGGCCATCGTCATGCACTGCACGACGAGGTCGGTGCCGGCCATCGCGTCGGCGTCGGCATAGACCGCGGTGGACTCCTCGATGCGTACGGAGTAGCCGTTGTCCTCAAGGAACGGCAGGAACAGCTCCGTCGCCCGGACCGGCTGGTGTCCCTCCCAGCCGCCGCGTACCACCAGTGCTCTGCGCTGCGTCACGCTCGCTCCCTCCACGGTCGACCGCCGGTCGGCCGGCGACGTGCCGCCGGCGGGCGTGCCGGCCGGGCACCGGAAACCGTACCCGGATCCGCCGACACGGTCGGCCCCGCGCGGATCACGGCACCGCCGACGGACCGGCCCCGGGTGGGTGGGGCGCGGCTCAGGGCCGGGGCATCCACGGGCGCAGGGCGACCTCGGTGGCCTGCTGGAGGGACGCGCGGATCGCGGCCGGGTCGGCGCGCCGGCGCGGGTCCTCCAGGAGCGTGGTCAGGGCGGCGGTGGCCGCGCCGACGAACGCGCCGACCAGGGCGGCGGCGCTGACCTCGTCGAGGCGGTCGGGATAGGCGGCGGCGAGGTGCCGGGCGATCTCGCGTTGACTCTCCCACTGCAGTTGCAGGGACCGACCCCGGACGGCGGGCACCTCCATGGTCAGCCGGATCCGCAGTGCGGCGAGAGGACCGGTCATGTCCCCGCTCTCGTCGTTCGCCTGCCGCAGGGCACGCAACAGCACCTCGGCCGGTTCCTCGTCCGGCGACCGGCCGGCGATGGCGTCGACCGCGACGCGCACCCGACGGTCGGCCTCCGGGAAGAGCAGATCCTCCTTGCTCGGGAAGTAACTGAAGAAGGTGCGGGTGCCGATGTCGGCGGCGGCGGCGATCTCGGCGATCGTGGTCGCCTCGTAGCCCTGGCGTCCGAACAGGTCGACGGCGGCGTCGACAAGCGCCTGCCGGGTGCGGGCCCGCTTGCGGTCGCGGAGGGACATCGGCACACCTTAGCGCACCGAACGCAAATCCGCACTCATTGCATTTCTGCACTGAGTGCGGAAAAGTTCGGGTCATGCGTACCGTACTCATCTCCGGAGCCGGCGTGGCCGGCCCGACCCTCGCCTACTGGCTGGCCCGCGCGGGGTGGCGGCCCACGGTGGTCGAGCGCGCCGCCGGGCAGCGCTCCAGCGGCAACCCGGTCGACGTCCGCGGACCGGCCCTGCCGGTGGTCGAACAGATGGGCGTGGTGGATGCCCTGCGGGCGGCGGCCACGCACGCCACCGGGCTGCGGATCGTCGACCCGGCTGGCCGGCCCGGTCGCCGCATCGCGATGCCCGCCACCCGCAGCCCGGCCGGCACGGCCGAGATCGAGGTGCCCCGCGCCGACCTCGCCCGCATCCTGCACGACGCGGCCCGCGACGACGCCGAGTTCCGGTACGACGACACCGTCACCCGACTCGACCAGGACCCCGACGGGGTGGACGTCACCTTCGCCACCGGCCCGCCCCGCCGGTTCGACCTGGTCGTCGGCGCGGACGGACTACACTCCACGGTCCGCCGGCTCGCCTTCGGGCCGGAGCGCGACGTCGTCCGCCACCTCGGCCTCTACGTGGCCACCACACTGCTCGGCGAGGCACCGGAGCACCCCCACGACGTCCTGCTGCACAACACACCGGGCCGGCTCGTCGCGATCCACCCGGTCCGGGGCGAGGCCGGGGTCGCCTTCATCTTCCGGCACCCCGCCGTCGTCGACTTCGACCACACCGACGCGGCCCGGCACCGGCAGATCCTCACCGACGCGTACGCCCGGGAACGTGGCTGGCGGATCCCCGAGTTGCTGGCCCGGGCCCGGCAGGCGGACGACCTCTACTTCGACGCGGTCACCCGGGTGGTGCTGCCGTGCTGGTCCAGCGGGCGGGTGACCCTGCTCGGCGACGCGGCGGCCTCGGTGTCGTTGTTCGGCGACGGGTCGAGCCTGGCCATCGCCGGGGCCCGTACCCTGGCCGCCGCCCTCGCCGGGAACAAACCCGCCGCCGCCCTGCGCCGCTACGAGGCCGAGCACCGACGCCGCACCGACCGTCGCGGGCGGTCCACCGGCCTCGTGGCGTCGGTGCTGGTCCCGAGGAGCCGCCCGGGTGTCGCCGTCCGCAACGCGCTCGCCCGGTTGCTGCCGGCCGGCTGACCCCGGGAGGGGCACCCCGACGACGCTGCCCACCCGCGCCGCCGGGGCACCGGACAGATGCCCGCCGCCCGTACGATTTCCCCGTGCGCGAGCTGCTGCGATCCTGGTGGCGTGAGCCCCGCCCGGCACGCCCTGCGCCGCACGGGTGGCACGACGGTGCGCTGGTCGCCCTGCTCGCGACGGCGGCGCTGGTGGAGGGGCTCGCCCGGTGGGGCACCCTGCCGCAGCCGGCGGCCGTGCCGGTCCTGATCGGTGCCGGTCTCGCCCCGGTCCTGCTGTGGCGGCGGAGCCGGCCGCTGCTCGTGACGCTCGTCGCCTTCCCGGTCTGCGCCGTGGGCGAGGTCGTCGTCGGTGGCGACCTCGGCCTGCACACGCTTGCCTACCTGCTGCTGGCGGTGTTCGCGCTGACCCGCTGGGGGTCGGGGCGGGAGGCCGGATTCGGTGCGATCCTCGTCGCCACGAAGATCACCTGGTCGACCGTGGTCGGCCACCTCGGCCCGGACGACGCCCTGGGCGGGGCCGGGGTGGTCGCGGCGGCGCTCGCGGTCGGGGCCGCGCTGCGCTGGCGGGACCGGGCCCGACGGCGGGAGGTCGAGCAGGTGACGCTGCGCGAGCGGGAACGGCTGGCCCGCGACCTGCACGACACCGTCGCCCACCACGTGTCCGCGATAGCCGTCCGGGCCCAGGCCGGGCTCGCCCTGCTGGAGACCCGACCCTCGGCCGCCGCCGACGCGTTACGGCTGATCGAGACGGAGGCGAGCCAGGCCCTGACCGAGATGCGCACCCTGGTGCGGGCCCTGCGCCGCGACGAGCCGGCCGACCGGGAGCCGAGCCCCCGCATCGCCGACCTGCGGCAGTTGGCGAACCGGACCGGTGACGGTCCGGCCGTCGAGGTGGACCTGGTCGGCGACCTGGACGGCCTGCCGGCCCCGGTGGCGGCCACGATCTGCCGGCTGGCCCGGGAGTCGGTCACCAACGCCCGCCGGCACGCCCGGGACGCGACCCGGATCACCGTCCGGGTGGTGGCCGACGAGGACACGGTGCGGCTGCGGGTCTACGACGACGGCGTCGGCCCGCCGGCACCCGGACGCGACGGCTACGGGCTGGTCGGGATGCGGGAACGGGCCCACCTGCTCGGCGGCTCGCTCGACGCCGGCCCCGACCGGGACCACGGGTGGACGGTCACCGCCGCGCTGCCCCGGGCCGTGGCGTGAACGGCGGGACCCGGGTACGGGTGCTCGTGGCCGACGACCAGGAGATCGTCCGGACCGGGCTGGCGATGATCCTCGCCGCGCAGCCCGACGTCGAGGTGGTCGGCGAGGCGGCCACCGGACAGCGGGCGGTCGAGCTGGCCCGGCGGCTGCGCCCCGACGTGTGCCTGTTCGACATCCGGATGCCCGGCGTGGACGGGATCGAGGCGACCCGGCTGCTGGCCGGTCCGGGGGTCGCGGACCCGATGGCGGTGGTGGTCATCACGACGTTCGACCTGGACGAGTACGTCTACGCCGCGCTGCGCGCCGGGGCCCGGGGCTTCCTGCTCAAGGACTGCGGCCCGGCCCTGCTCACCCAGGCCGTCCACGCGGCGGCCGCCGGGGACGCGCTGATCGCGCCGCAGGTCACCACCCGGCTGCTCCGGGCGTTCGCCGACGCCGGCCCGGCCACCCCGCCCCGCCAGCCGGTCGACCGGCTCACCGACCGGGAGGAGCAGGTGCTGGGCGCGGTGGCCCGGGGACGCACCAACACCGAGATCTCCGCCGAGCTGCACATCACGCTGAGCACGGTCAAGACGCACGTCGCCAGCCTGATGGCGAAGCTGGGGGCCCGTAACCGGGTCGAGGTCGCGATGTGGGCGTACGAGACCGGCCGGCTGCGCGGCGGCTGAGCCGATCCCCGACGGCGGCGTGGCCCCGGCGGGACGGTCGAGGGTGGACGCCGCCGAAAGTACGGCCCACGACCCCGACCATCGGCCGGTCCGACGGCGGCCCGCGGACCGATGAGCCGGCCGGCCCCGGTCGCCATGCTCGGGTCATGACGACGCGACGACGGGACTGGCCCCTCCTCACCGGGCTCATCGTGCTCAGCGCGGCCCCCACCCTCGGCAGCGCGCTGCGGGTGGCATCGCTCGCCGGTGCGGCCGAGATGACCCCCGCCAACGAACGCTTCTTCGCCGCGCCGGTCCCGGTGCTGCTGCACATCGTCGCCGCCGTCACGTTCAGCCTGCTGGGGGCGTTCCAGTTCGCGCCGGGGTTCCGGGACCGCCACCGGGCCTGGCACCGCCGGGCGGGCCGGGCGCTGGTCGGCTGTGGGCTGGTGGTGGCCGCGTCCGGATGGTGGATGAACGCCACCTATCCGCTGCCGCCGGGCGACGGCCCGCTGCTCATGGTGCTGCGGTACCTGTTCGCCGCCGGCATGTTCGTCGCCGTCGCCGCCGGTTTCGTGGCCGTCCGACGGCGACGGCTGTCCCAGCACCGGGCCTGGATGATGCGGGGTTACGCGATCGCGCAGGGTGCGGGGACACAGGCGGTGCTGCTGTCGACCTGGGCGCTGGCGGTGGGGCCGACCACCGAGCTGTCCCGGGCGCTGCTCATGGGGGCGGCCTGGACGCTCAACCTGCTCGTCACCGAGTGGCTGATCAGGCGGCGGCCCAACCCGGTCGCGGCGGCCCGCCCGGCGACGCTCGCCGCCACGGGATGACGGGCAGGCCGGACCGCCCCCTCCCCGGGGTGGACCGGTCGGCGGGTCAGGCGAACCGGTCAGCGAGCGCGGTCAGCTTGGCGACGTACGCCGGCCACTCCTGGTCGTCGATGACCTGCGGGCTGTCCCGTCGCCAGCCGACCGTCGCGTCGTGCTGCTCGCGCAGGATGTCGGCGTGGCCGGCGTGCCGGGCGAGATCGCAGGTCACGTGGATGATGATCTGGTGCAGGGTCACGTCCTGGTGCCCCGGCCGCCACCACGGCACCCGCCCCGGCGCGTCGAGCGGCAACTCGGCGATCGTCTGGTCGGCGAACTCGGCCACCCGGCGGTACAGGTCGATCAGGCCGTCCTTTGTCTCGTCCGCCCGCGCGTACCAGTCCGCCTGCGGGTCCTCGTCGTACGCCGCCAGGGGGAGCAGTTCGCCGGGCGACGGAAACTCCCGGCCGAAGGTGGGGCCGAAGTAGCCGGCCTCGACGTTCAGGCAGTGCTTGAGCAGGCCCAGCAGGTTGTTGCCGGTGGCGGTGCGGGGCAGCCGGGCCTCGCGTTCGTCGAGCCCTTCCAGCTTCCACACCAGGTCGTCGCGGGTGGTCTGGAGGTAGTGCCGCAGTGCCGCCTTCGGATCGTCCCGTTCCGTCATGCCCGGCAGTCTCCCCCACCGGTACGACACCCGTGGGGCAGGCCCGTCGCGGCAAACAGCTTCCTGACAGTCGACGGTGATGCTGGGCCCCGGCGAGATCGCCGTAGAGCTGACCGGAGGCGTGACGATGAGGAAGCAACTTATGGCTGCGTTGTGCGGCGCCGTACTGCTGGTCGGCGGGTGCTCGACCGCCGAGGAGGCCCCACCCGCCGCCAGCAGCACCGGCGGGGCGGAGGTGGCCACCCTCCAGACCGGCACGCCCACCCCCGCCGCGTCGGCGACGACGCCGCAGGACGAGCGGCCACGGGAACGCCTCGACGACACCCCGGAGGACACGAAGGAACGCCTCAAACCGTATACGAAGTGCCTGACCGAGCATGGCGTCGACATCACCAGGCGGCGCAGCGACGGCACCGGCGCGGACGGGACCGATGAGGCCAACAAGGCGTGTGAGCACCTGATGCCGCTGCCGCCGTGGGAGTTCGACCCGGCCAACCCGGAGGCGAAGGACTTCGCCCGGGACGTGGTGAAGTGCCTCAAGGACAAGGGCGTCCGGTATGTCGAGGTGGGTGCCGACGGCACGGGCTGGGCCTTCGGTGGCAAGAACAACGACTCCGAGTCGATCTCCAATGGGTTGAAGTACTCCCCGGCGTGTGAGCGTGAGGTCGCCGCGAAGCGGAAGTAGCCGCCCCGGCCGGCGGCGTCGCCCATCCCCGGGCGACGCCGCCGACGGTCGTCCGCCGGCGATGGTGCCACCGGTTTGTCAGGAACCGGTCAAGGCGGGGCATGACCTTTTTCTCACGAACGTCGGATCTCCCCGTCACCCGCCCGACGAACTGCGCACGGACCGAGAGGTGCCCGGTGTCACCGCCTTCCGCTGGATCCGCGTCGCCCCTGACCTGCTCTATATTCCCCAGCATGTGCGCACACGTGATGCTCGCGGAGGACGATCCGCGGCAGGCCGAGGCGCTGCGCCGCTACCTCACCGCAGCGGGTCACCGGGCCACGGTGGTGGCCGACGGTGAGACGGCGCTGCGTCAGGCCCGGGAGCAGGCGTTCGACCTTCTCCTGCTCGACGTGATGCTGCCGAAACTGGACGGCATGCAGGTCTGCCGGATCCTGCGGCAGGAGTCGGACGTGCCGGTGCTGATGCTGACCGCGCGGTCCGCCGAGGACGACCTGCTGCGCGGGCTGGACCTGGGCGCCGACGACTACATGACCAAGCCGTACAGCCCGCGTGAGCTGGTGGCCCGGGTGCGTACCCTGCTGCGGCGGGTGCGCACGACGCCCCAGGAGTCACCGGTGCACCGGCTCGGGCGGCTCACCGTCGACGAGTCCCGACGCCTGGTCACCGCCGGGGACACCACCGTCGACTGCACCGCCGGTGAGTTCGCCATCCTCGCCGCGATGATCCGGCAGCCCGGCCGGGTGTTCAGCCGGGTGCAACTGCTCGAACACACCCGGGGCGTCGACCGGGAGTCGACCGGACGCACCATCGACGTCCACGTGATGAACCTGCGCCGCAAGATCGAGTCGAATCCGCGCCGGCCGCAGCAGCTGCTGACCGTCTACGGCGTCGGCTACAAGCTCAGCGCCGGCACGTCGTGACCGGGCAGCAGCGGGTCCCTCTGCACCGCAGCCTGGTGGTGCGGCTGCTGGCCACCTCGCTGCTGGTGGCGGTCTGCGCGATCCTGGCGACGACCTGGCTGGCCGTGCAGTCGACCACCCGGGCGATCCAGCAGGAGCAGGGGCGTTCGCTCGCCGACGACAAGAGCATCTACGACACGCTGCTGGACCACGCGGCGACCCACCGGGACTGGACCGGGGTCGACGCGGTCCTCGCCGAGCGGGCCGACCGGCTCGAACGGCGGATCACCCTGATGACCCCGGACCGGCAGGTGATCGCCGACTCCGCGCCGGACGGCCCGTCGTTGCAGACCGCCCGGCCGTCCGCGACCGTCGACCCGCTGCAGGTCGACCTGGGGCTGACCGGCGGGACCGAACGGGTCGATCCGCGCGCGGTCGGGCCGTACCGGCTGACCAAGCGGGAGAGCAACAACATCCGGGAGCTGGCCGAGCGGCAACTGGGCTGCGTGCGCGCCGAGTCCAGGGCCGACGCGCGGGTCGTGGTGGATCCGGCCGGCCGCGCCTCGGTGCAGGTGAGCGACCCGAGGGACCGGGGCATCGTCGGGTTCTGCCTGCCCGACGAGCTGACCCGCCCGATGCCGAGCGAGGCCGCCGGGATCGCCCAGTTGGAGACCCTGACCAAGACCTGCCTCAGGGAGCTGGGGGCACCGACCCGGGTCGACATCCGCGCCGACCGGACCGCGGCACCGAGCCGCGACGCCCGCTTCGACCAGCAGGTCGCCGGCTGCCTGCAGCAGGCCCGGACGACCCAGCTCCGGGCGTACGTGGCGCCACCGGCGTTGCTGTTCGTCACCGACGAGGCGCAGGGCGGCTCCGAGCCGGTGTTCAACCTGTCCCGGGCCAACGTGGTCCGCATCGCCCAGGTGACCGGGGCGGTGCTGGTGGCCACCGTGCTGATCACCGTGCTGGTCGGGCGGCGGCTGGTCCGGCCGTTGCGGGCGCTCACCGACGCGACCCGGCAGCCGATGGACGAACCGGCCCGGGTGCCGGTGACCACCCGTGACGAGATCGGCATGCTGGCCACCGCGCTCAACGATCTCGCCGCCCGGCGGGAGCAGACCGAGGCGTTGCGCCGGAGCATGGTCAGCGACGTGGCGCACGAGTTGCGGACGCCGTTGACCAACATGCGCAGCTGGTTGGAGGCCGCGCAGGACGGTCTGGCGCAGCTCGACACGCAGCTGCTCACCCTGCTGCTCGACGAGGCGCTGCTGCTGCAGCACATCATCGACGACCTGCGTGACCTGGCCGCCGCCGACGCCGGTGACCTGCGTATCCACCGCGAGCCGTACTTCGTGGCCGACCTGCTGGAGCAGGTCGTCGAGGCGCACCGGGGCGCGGCCGAGGCGGCCGGGGTCCGGCTGGGCACCTCGGTGGGCGCGGACCTGGAGATGGCCGTCGACGGGGCCCGGCTGCGCCAGATCGTCGGCAACATCGTCGCCAACGCGGTGCGGCACACCCCGGCGGGTGGGTCGGTCGTCGTGCGCCTGGAGGTACGCGACGACCAGCTCGCCATCGCCGTGTCCGACACCGGCACCGGCATCGCCCCCGCCGACCAGGCGAAGATCTTCGACCGGTTCTGGCGGGCCGACGACTCCCGTACCCGCAGCACCGGTGGCAGCGGGCTCGGGCTGTCGATCGCCCGCAAGCTCGCCGAGGCGCACGGCGGCACGATCGGCGTCGAGAGCGTCCCGGGTCAGGGCAGCACCTTCACCGTCCGGCTGCCGATCGTCGTCCCGGCGCGGGGCTGAACCCGCCGCCGGTCCGCCCCTTCCGGGTACGACCGTCTTCCGGGTGGTGCCGGCTTTTTACATTGCAGTTGCACTGCAACCCGCGTACCTTCTTTGCAATGCAGTCGTATTGCAAAAGGGAGGCGCAGGTGTCGGTGATCCCCCTGTCGGAGGCACACGCCGACCTGGTCCCGCTGGTCGGCGGCAAGGCGGCCGGTCTCGGCGAGCTGATCCGCGCCGGCGAGCGGGTACCCGAGGGTTTCTGCGTGACCACCGAGGCGTACCGCGCCAGGGTGGTGCCGCGGGACGAGGTCCGGGCGGCGTACGCGCGGCTGGGCGGCGGCCCGGTGGCGGTGCGGTCGAGCGCGACCGACGAGGATCTGCCGGACGCCAGCTTCGCGGGCCAGCACGACACGGTGCTGGACGTCGAGGGCGAGGCGGACCTGCTGGCGGCGATCGGCACCTGCTGGGAGTCGCTGCACGGCAGCCGGGCGGCGGCCTACCGCCAGGCGCGCGGGACCGACCCCGCCGACGTGCGCATGGCGGTGGTGGTGCAGCGGATGGTCACCCCGGTCCGGGCCGGCGTGCTCTACACGGCCAACCCGGTCACCGGCAACCGCACCGAGATGCTCGTCGAGGTCGGGCCGGGCACGACGGTCGTCGACGGCCGCACCGACGTGACGCGCGTCGTGCTCGCCGACCCGGCCGGTAGCGACGGGCGGCGGCCGGAGCCCGGGTGGCAGGGCGACCTGTGGGCCGTCGGCCGGCGGGTACAGGCGCACTTCGGCGGGCCACAGGACGTCGAGTGGGCCATCGACCACGACGGGACCCTGTGGTTGCTCCAGTCGCGGCCGGTCAGCACGCTGTTCCCGGCGCCGCCGCAGACCGACGACCTGCGGGTGTACGTCGAGTTCGGCAACGTACAGGGGATGCTGCGACCGGTCACCCCGATGGGCATGGCCACGCTCCGCGCGATGATCGCCGCCATGGTCGCCTCGCTCGGGATGCGGGTGGAGATCGTCGACATCGGCGGACGGCTCTACGGCGACCTGACCGACCTGGTCCGCCGGCCGGCCAGCCGCCGACGGCTCGTCCGGCTGATGGCCGTCGACTTCGGGCCGCGCGCCCAGGCGGTGATGGAGCACGTCCTGCGGGACCCCCGGTTCGCACCGTCCGGTGACGGCTCCCGCCGCCGCGCGGCGGACGCCTCGTCGGGCACGGCGCTGCGGGCCCTGCGGGGCATCCTGCGGGCGCTGACGCGACCGGACGCGGCACGGCGTCGGCTGGTCGCCGCCGTCGACCGGCTGCGGGCCGAGTCGGTGGCACCGGCACACCTGCGGACGGCCCACGAGCGGCTGCGGTTCGTCCGCGACCACGGCGACGGCGACGGCGGCGTCGCCGACGACATCACCTGGCCGATCGTGGCCGGAATGCTCGCCTCGGCCCTGCCCGCCCACCTGCTCAAGGGGGTCGCCACCGAGGACGACGTCCACGCGGTGCTGCGTGGCGTCCCGCACAACGTGACCATCGAGATGGACCTCGCACTGTGGGCGCTGGCCAGCGCCGCCCGCGAGCACCGCGACCTGCTCCTCGACACGCCACCGGCCGAACTGGCGGCCCGGTACCTGCGGGGCGCGCTCCCCGAGATCGGCCTGTCCGGGTTCCTGTCCCGCTACGGCCACCGGGCGGCGGCCGAAGCCGACGTCGGTGTGCCGCGTTGGGCCGAAGACCCCACCCCGGTCTTCGCGGCCGTCGCCAACTACCTGCGGCTGACCGACCCCGCGCAGGCACCCGACCGCCGGTTCGCCGAGGCCGCCGCAGCAGCCGGGGCCGCGCTCGACGAGTTGGCCGCCCGGGTCCGCCGACGTCGCCCGGTCCGGGGCCGGATCGCGATCTTCCTGCTGCGGCGGGCACGACGGCTGGCCGGACTGCGGGAGGCCGGCAAGTTCGCCGGGCTGTACCGGCTCCGGACCGTACGCGAGCAGTTGCTGCTCATCGGGGCGACACTGTTCCCGACGGCGGACGACATCATGTTCCTCACCCTCGACGAGGTCGGGGCGGCCCTCGACGGTGCCGACCTGACCGGGCTGGTCGCCCGACGCCGGGCGACCCACCGGCGTGAGCTACGCCGCCGGGTCGTGCCGGTGGCACTACTGTCCGACGGGACCGATGTGGAGAGCACCCTGCCGGCCCCCACCGACGGGGCGGGACTGCTGCGGGGCGTGGGGGCGGCGACGGGTAGGGTGACCGGCCCGGCCCGGGTGGTCACCGACCCGGCCACCGCGTACCTCGAACCCGGGGAGATCCTCGTGACCGCCACCACCGACCCGGGCTGGACGCCGCTGTTCCTGACCGCCGGGGCGCTGGTCACCGAGACCGGCGCGATCATGGCGCACGGCCCGACGGTGGCCCGCGAGTACGGCATCCCGGCCGTGATCAGCGTGCCGGGCGCCACCTCGCGGATCGTCACCGGTCAGGTGATCACCGTGGACGGCGCGGCCGGCACCGTGACGACGGCGCGGTAGGCCCCGATGCCCAGGAAGGTCGATCCCCGGCAGCGCCGCACGCTGATCGCGGACGCGCTCATGCGGGTCGCCGCCGACCGGGGTCTGGAGGCGGTGAGCCTGCGGCACGTGGCCGCCGAGGCGGGGGTGTCCGCCGGCATGGTGCAGCACTACTTCACCACCAAGGACGAGATGATGGCCTTCGCGCTGTCCGTCGTCCGGGACCGGGGTCGGGCCCGGGTCGAGGCGGCGGTCGCGGCGCTCGGGCCGGACCCGCGGCCCCGGCTGCTGCTGCGCACCCTGCTTGCGGCGCTGCTGCCGTTGGACGAGGCGGCGCGCGCGGACGGACGGGTGGCGTTGGCGTTCCTGTCCTGGACCGCCCTGCACCCGGCGGCGGCCCCCGGCCTGCGGCCCGACACCGCGCAACTGGTGGAGTTCATCGCCGGGCTGCTGCCGCGGCCACCGGCGTCGGACGCCGCGGCCGGGCTGCTGGCGCTGGTGGAGGGGCTGGGGGTGTACCTGCTCGGCGGGCAGTACACCCCGGCACAGGCGACCGCGGTCCTCGACCACCAGTTGGACCTGCTCTTCGCCTGACCGCAGGCGGCGTCCCACGGGTCGGCGGTGCCCCGGCGCGGACCGCTCGCCGTGCGGGCGCGGCCGACCCGTGAAATCCTCTGTGGACAGTGATCGTCACCTATCGACAGGAGACTTCCATGCGATCTCGGCTCCTCTCCATCGCCTCCGCGCTGACCCTCGCCGCGAGCGGCTCGGTGCTGGCCCTGATACCCGCCAGCCCGGCCAGCGCCCACTGCGACGGCCACGGGCAGCACCCGGACCTGTACAGCGGCGGCGGGATCTCCTGGGGCGACGGGACCTTCATCCGCGCCTACCCCCACCAGGACTGCCAGCCCAAGGGCCAGGGGTACCCGAGTCAGAACATCGACGTCCACTGCGCCACGCTGACCGGTGACCTGTGGTTCTTCGTCCGCAACACCTCCACCGGGATCAACGGGTGGGCCCGCCGGGACGCGCTGCGCTTCTCGCAGACCGTCACCATCGACGACTGCGCCAACGGGCTCGCCCCGCACCGCGTGGCCTGACCGGGGCTGCCGGCCCGGCCCGGCACGGCGTGCCCCTCGACGATTCGAGCGGTGCGCAGGTGTGACGGGACCCGGCAGCCCGGGGTGGACGGCAACCGCGTCCACCCCGGGCAGGCCGGCCCCGCAGGTCGACCCGACGGCGTCAGGTCAACAGCGCCGGGCGCAGCTCACCACCCACGTTGATCGTGCCGACGACCCGGTCGCCGGTGAGGTCGAAGACGTCGACCGCCCGGTTGGTGCGCATGAGTTCCCGCACCGACGGCGGCAGCGGCGGGGGTTCCTTCATCGCCGCCCGGACGTCCCGGGTGGTGGAGATCAGCCGGCCGACCAGTGACGCCCCGTCGTGGTCCACCCGGACCCGGCCGTACTCCCAGCCGCAGGTGGTGAGGTCGAGCACCTCGAACAGGCGGGCGAGCAGCGGATGCGGGTCGGTCGCCCGGACGAACTGCGTCGCCCTCGTCCCGACGACCGTGGCGGCGGCGGCGACGTGCACGTACGGGTGCAGGCCGCCCGGCAGCGCGAACAGCGGCCAGTGCAGCCGGCCACCGGCCGCCCGCCACAGTGGCCGGTAGTTGCGCCGGTCCACCGGGAACCGGTGACCGGTGCGCCGGTACAGCTCCGCCGTCTGGGCCGACAGGTCCGCGTGGGCCGCGTCGGCGAACTCGCCGACGATCCTGGCCGCCACCGCCAGGCCGTCACCGTCGTCGAGCAGGCCGACGATCCCCGCCACCTGGTCGGCCGGCGCGACGGCCACGTGGGTGCCGTACCGCTGCCGCACCTCGGCCGACAGCGCCGCCTGCCGGACCGGATCCTCCTGGACCTGCCGGCCCCCGCCGCCCAGCACCCGCCCGAGCCATCCCATGTCGCCTCGTCTCCGCCACCGTCACCGACCGCAGCCATGCTAGTGCGACCCTGCGTCAGAGATAGCTCACGCCGGTCAGTTCCTCGGCCGCCGTCCACAGCCGCCGGCCGACAGCGGGATCGGTGGCCTCCGGGCTGGCCCGCACCTCGGTGACCGGACCCCAGGTCTGGAAGAGCCGGGCCGGGCCGAAGAACTGGCCGCCACGGACCGCCGGGTCGGTGGCGGCGCGCAGCTGGGGCAGCGCACCCCGCTGCACCGGCTGGGTGGCCAGCAGGCCCAGCCAGGCGACCACCCGGCCACGCCGGCCCCGGTGGGCCATGGCCCGGGGGGTCAGGTTGGTGCGGGTGACACCGGGATGGGCCAGCACGCTGAGCACCGGTGCTCCGGCGGCGCGCAGCCGCCGGTCCAGCTCCACGCCGAAGACGGTGGTGGCGAGCTTGGACCGGCCGTACGCGGCGGCGCCCCGGTAGCCGCGCTCGCCCATCAGGTCGGCGAAGTCCAGGTGTGCGTTGCGGTGGGTGATCGAGCTGAGGTGGACCACCCGGGCCGCCCACGCGGCGGCCAGGTTGTCCAGCAGCAGACCGGTCAGCGCGAAGTGGCCCAGCAGGTTGGTGGCGAGGTGCAGCTCGTGGCCGTCGACACTGGTGCGGCGCGGGCCGAGCAGCACCGCACCGGCGTTGTTGACCAGCAGGTCGATCCTCGGATGGGCGGCGGCCAGTCCCGCCGCGAACGCCCGGACCGAGGCGAGGGAGGCGAGGTCAAGCTCACGTACCTCGACGTTCCCGCCGATGCGCCGGCCGGCCTGCCGGCCGGCGGCGGTGTCGCGGACGGCGAGCACGACGTGCGCACCACGGTGGGCCAGCGCGGTGGCGGTGACCAGGCCGAGGCCCGAGTTCGCGCCGGTCACGACGGCGGTACGGCCGTGCTGGTCGGGGATGTGGTCGGCGGTCCAGGTCATCTGCTGCTCCTGAGCGGTCGGGGTGGGACGCCGACGTTAGGGGCCGCCCGGCCGGGCTCGGTCGTCCCCGGTCGCCTAGGTCCCGCAGTCCTACCCACCCCGGTCCGGGCCGCGTCACACTGGCCCCATGACCCATCCGTACGCCCGCGAACTCGGTGACTTCCTGCGCGCCCGACGCGGCCGGCTGCACCCCCGCGACGTCGGCCTGGAGCCGGGCGGGCGACGGCGGGTCACCGGGCTGCGCCGCGAGGAGCTGGCGCTGCTGGCCGGGTTGAGCACCGACTACTACCAGCGGATGGAGCAGGGCCGGGAGGTCCGCCCGTCCGACCACGTGCTGGACGCGCTCGCCGCCGCGCTCGCCCTCGACGACGAGGAACGCCGGCACCTGTTCACCCTGGCCCGCGCCGCCCGCCGGCCGGTACCGGCCCGGGTGGACCACGGCCCGGAGCGGGTGCCGGAGCGCACCCGCCGGCTGCTGCGGGTGCTGGACACCCCGGCGGTGGTGCTCGGCCGCCACCTGGACCTGCTCGCCTGGAACGCGTGGGCGGTGGCGCTGCTCGGCGATCCGGCGGACCTCCCGCCGGGCCGGCTCAACATGCTGCTGCTGATGTTCGACGAGGCGGCGTCCCCGGTGCGGCGCTGCGCGTCCTGGGAGCAGCAGGCGCTGGACTACATCGGCATGATGCGTGCCGCCGTCGCCACCGACCCCACCCATCCCCGGGCCACCGCGATCGTCGGTGAGCTGAGCATCCGCAGCGCCGAGTTCCGGCGGCTGTGGTCGCGGCACGACGTGCGCGGGTCGGTCACCGGCACCAAGACCTTCCAGGTCCCCGGGGTCGGTGACATCGTCCTGGACTGGGACACCTACCCGCTGCCCGGCAACCCCGGCCCGGTGCTGCTGGTCTTCACCGCCGAGCCCGGCAGCGCCGACGCGGACGCCCTGCGGCTGCTGGCGTCACTGCGGGCCACCGACCGGTCGGAGGAGAGTTATCTGACACGCCGACGCGACATCTAGTGTTGCCTCTCCCCCATCCACGCCATATATGGTGTGCCACGCAGCTGGTTCGACCGGGCCCGGTGGTCCGGTCGAGGCAACAGGGAACCCGGTGGAAATCCGGGACTGCCCCGCAGCGGTAAGTGGGAACGACCGCCGTCATCGAGCACTGGACCGCCAGGTCTGGGAAGCGACGGCCAGTAGGCGACCGGCGACCCCGGTCACGCCCGCGAGTCCGAAGACCTGCCAGTGCGCCGTGCGCTGCTGCGCGCGGCGGTCGGAGGTCGCGCGGGACGACCGACGCCAGCACCCGGGCCGGCCGTCGCGCCGTGCCCGTTGGCGTTCTCCCGCGTCCGATGACCATCGGTGACAGCGAGGAGAGGTCATGACGAACGTAGCGGAACGCCCACCGTCCGAGGTCGACGGCGCGGAGTCACGCCGGCCGGCGATGCGGGTACGCAAGCGCGACGGCGACACCGAGCCGGTCGACGTCAACCGGATCGTCACGGCGGTCGCGCGGTGGGCCACCGACCTGGACGAGGTCGATCCGCTGCGGGTGGCCACCAGGACGATCAGCGGCCTCTACGACGGGGCGACCACCGCCGAGCTGGACAAGCTGTCGATCCAGACGGCGGCGGAGCTGATCGGCACGGAACCGCAGTACTCCCGGCTGGCGGCCCGGCTGCTGGCCGCCTACGTGGACGAGGAGGTCCGCGGGCAGGAGGTGACCTGCTTCAGCGAGTCCATCCGGTACGCCCACGGCCTCGGCCTGATCGCCGACGACACCGCCGCGTTCGTGGCCCGGCACGCCCGGCAGCTCGACGACGCCGTCGACCCGGCCGGTGACCTGCGGTTCGAGTATTTCGGGCTGCGGACGGTGGCCGACCGCTACCTGCTGCGGCACCCGCAGTCGCGGCTGGTGGTGGAGACCCCGCAGTTCTGGCTGCTGCGGGTGGCCTGCGGGCTGTCCACCACGCCCGACGAGGCGGTCGGGTTCTACCGGCTGATGTCGTCGCTTGCCTACCTGCCGAGCTCCCCGACGTTGTTCAACTCCGGCACCCGGCACACCCAGATGTCGTCGTGTTTCCTGGTCGACTCGCCGCGCGACGAGCTGGACTCGATCTACGAGCGCTACCACCAGGTGGCGAAGCTGTCGAAGTTCTCCGGCGGCATCGGCATCTCCTGGTCGCGGGTGCGGGGCCGGGGCGCGCTGATCCGGGGCACCAACGGCCGGTCCAACGGGATCGTGCCGTTCCTCAAGACCCTCGACGCCGGGGTGGCGGCGGTCAACCAGGGCGGCCGGCGCAAGGGTGCCGCCTGCGTCTACCTGGAACCCTGGCACCCGGACATCGAGGAGTTCCTGGAGCTGCGGGACAACACCGGTGAGGAGGCCCGGCGTACCCACAATCTCAACCTGGCCAACTGGATCCCCGACGAGTTCATGCGCCGGGTCGAGGCCGACGGCGACTGGTCGCTGATCGACCCGTCGGACGCCCCGGAGCTGCCCGACCTGTACGGCGAGGAGTTCGACGCCGCGTACCGGGTCGCGGAGAAGAAGGCGGTCCGCACGGTGAAGGCCCGGGACCTGTACGGGCGGATGATGCGCACCCTGGCGCAGACCGGCAACGGGTGGATGACGTTCAAGGACCCGTCGAACCGGCTGTCCAACCAGACCGGCGTGCCGGGCAACACGATCCACCTGTCCAACCTGTGCACCGAGATCCTGGAGGTCAACAGCGACACCGAGACGGCGGTGTGCAACCTGGGGTCGGTCAACCTCGGCGCGCACCTCACCGACGACGGCGTCGACTGGGAGAAGCTGCGCGCCACGGTCCGGACGGCGGTGGTGTTCCTGGACCGGGTGATCGACATCAACTACTACCCGGCCGAGCAGGCGGCGGCGTCGAACCCGCGCTGGCGCCCGGTCGGGCTGGGGCTGATGGGTTTGCAGGACGCGTTGTTCGCGCTGCGCCTGCCGTTCGACTCGGCCGGGGCCCGGGAGCTGTCCACCCGGGTCCAGGAGGAGATCTTCCTGACCGCCCTGGAGACGTCGGCCGGCCTGGCCGAACGGTTCGGCGCGCACCCGGCGTACCCGCAGACCCGGGCGGCCCGGGGTGACCTGCACCCGGACCTGTGGGGGGTCGAACCCACCCAGACCGCGCGGTGGGCGGCGCTGCGCACCCGGATCGCGGCGCACGGCCTGCGCAACTCGCTGCTGGTGGCGATCGCCCCGACCGCCACGATCGCGTCGATCGCCGGCTGCTACGAGTGCATCGAGCCGCAGGTGTCCAACCTGTTCAAGCGGGAGACCATGTCCGGGGAGTTCCTCCAGATCAACACCTATCTGGTACGCGAGCTGAAGGCCCGCGGCCTGTGGACGGCGGAGATCCGCGACCAGATCAAGCGGGCCGAGGGTTCGGTGCAGGGCATCGTCGACCTGTCCGTCGAGGTGCGGGAGTTGTTCCGGACCGCGTGGGAGCTGCCGCAGCGGGCGCTGATCGACCTGGCCGCCGCGCGGGCGCCGTACATCGACCAGTCGCAGTCGCTGAACCTGTTCCTCAGCGCGCCGACCATCGGCAAGTTGTCCTCGATGTACCTGCACGCCTGGAAGTCCGGGCTGAAGACCACCTACTACCTGCGGTCGCGTCCGGCGACCCGGATCCAGCAGGCCACCGTCACCGTCGCCCCGGTCGTCACGGCCGATGCCGAGGCGTTGGCCTGTTCCCTGGAGAACCCCGAGAGCTGCGAGGCGTGCCAGTGACCACCGTCGACGAACCCCGCACCGCCGGGCGGCAGCTGCTGCTCGACCCCGGCATGGACCTCACCCTGCGGCCGATGCGCTACCCGCACTTCTTCGACCGGTTCAAGGACGCCATCCGCAACACCTGGACGGTGGAGGAGGTCGACCTGCACGGCGACCTGGCCGATCTGGAGCGGCTGTCACCGGCCGAGCGGCACCTGGTGTCCCGGTTGGTGGCGTTCTTCGCCACCGGTGACACGATCGTCGCCAACAACCTGGTGCTCAACCTCTACCAGCACGTCAACTCTCCCGAAGGCCGGCTCTACCTGTCCCGGCAGCTGTTCGAGGAAGCCGTGCACGTGCAGTTCTACCTGAACCTGCTCGACACGTACGTCCCCGACGAGCAGGAGCGGTTCGCCGCGTTCGCCGCGATCGAGAACATCCCGTCGATCCGGCGCAAGGCCGAGTTCTGCTTCCGCTGGATCGACTCGGTCTTCGAGCTGCGGGAGCTGCGTACCCGGGCGGACCGGCGGGCGTTCCTACTCAACCTGATCTGCTTCGCCGCCTGCATCGAGGGGCTGTTCTTCTACGGCGCGTTCGCCTACGTCTACTTCCTGCGGTCCCGGGGCCTGCTCAACGGGTTGGCGTCGGGCACCAACTGGGTGTTCCGCGACGAGTCGATGCACATGGCGTTCGCCTTCGACGTGGTGGAGACCGCCCGGCGGGAGGAGCCGGACCTGTTCGACGCCGACCTGGAACGTCAGGTCACCGAGATGCTCGCCGAGGCCGTCGAGTGCGAGGTGCAGTTCGCCGAGGACCTGCTCGACCAGGGCGTGTCGGGGCTGTCGCTCACGGACATGCGGGCCTACCTGGAGCATGTCGCCGACCGGCGGCTCACCCAGCTCGGCATCGCGCCGCGCTACGGCGCGCAGAACCCGTTCGCGTTCATGGAGCTACAGGACGTGCAGGAGCTGTCGAACTTCTTCGAGCGCCGGGTGTCGGCGTACCAGGTGGGGGTCAGCGGCAGCGTCACCTTCGACGACGAATTCTGACCGGCGCGGCCGGGGCCCGGTCCGGTGGTGGGGTGTGCGACCACCGGACCAGGCCCCGGCCGCCCGCTCAGGGGCCGGCGTTGCCGAACACCTCGATCTCGGCGAGGCCGGCGTTGACGGTGCCGCCGCCGACCCCGGTGACGGTGAGCGTGACGCTGGTCACCGTCTTCGCCGCCGGGAGGATGACCTCGGTCGGGCCGCCGCCGTTGTCCAGGGCGCCGACGGCCGTGGAGGTGCCGTCGCTGAACAGCAGGGTGCCGCCGGTGATCTGGTCGTTGGGGTTGGGCCGGTCGTAGAGGACGACCCGGCGGATGGTGCGCGGGCCCGACCAGCTCAGGGTGAGCTGGGTGCCGACCCCGCCGAAGACGGTGGCCCACTCCCGGGTCGGGTCGTCGGGCCAGCCGGCGATCACCCCGTCGACGGCCTTGGCCGCCGTCTGCCCGCTGCCGGTGTCCTGGCTGGTCGCGGTGACGGTCGCCGTGCGGGCCAGGTTGGGGCCGAGGACCTTGTACTGCCGCTGGAGGAAGGCCGGGTAGTCGTAGCCGGCACAGGTGGGCAGGCTGGTGCAGGCTCCGTCGTCGTACTGGCCGTAGGCGAAGAAGGCCGCGGACTTGCCGGCGACGTCGGTCGATCCCAGGTTCACCGGATAGTTCTTGATCTTGTAATCGTGGTAGCCGGTGAACGTGGGCGACCCGACGTACGCCTGCTCGGCGGCCTGGGCGAAGTAGGCCGCGCCGTGGTGGTCGCTGTGGTCACCGTCGCCGAACCCGCCGACGTGGTCCTGGGTGTTGACGGCGGTCGGCTGGTAGGAGGCCATCAGCCCGGCCAGGGTGCTGATCAGGGCGGCCCGGCTGTAGCTGGACGCGCCGACGCCCAGCGACGTGATCGTGGAGATGCCGTTGAGCCAGAGCTTCTGCAGGCTCTGCGAACCGGTGTTCGGGTGCCCGGTGCCGCCGGGATAGCCGTCCGGGAGCCGGAGGAAGACCAGCGAGACGGTGGGCCTGCCGGTGAGGGTGAAGACCGGGATCGGATGCCCGCTGATGCCGGCGTCCGCCTGGGTCCAGGTGTTGGCGACCCCGGCCATCTGGGCGTACGCCACCTTGGCCCCGGTCTCCCGGCCGCCCCAGTAGGTGCTGTCCCGGCCGGCGTCGCCCGCCGTGACGAAGACCGTCCGGACGCAGCGGCCGGCCTGTACGTCGTGCAGCAGGTCCGGGCTGAGGAAGAGCAGGTCGTCGTCCTGGTGGGCGACCACGTTCATGACCGCTCCCGCCGGACAGCCCGGCCCGGCCTGGGCGGCGGGCGGGCCGGCCAGGGTCGCCGCCACGCAGGCGGCCACCATCCCGACGGCCAGCGACCATCGGCCCGGACGACGGCGATCTGTTCGCATGACAAAGTGACGCACGGTTACCTCCCCGTAGCAGCAGCGTGCGTCCTCTTTCTACCATGGACGAACGTCTACCTCTGCCCCGTCACGACGGCCCCCGGCGTCGGACGGCCGGGCCGGATCACTCCGGCAGCCCGGCCTCGGTGAGCCGGCCGTCGGCCAGCCGGAGCCAGCGATCCACGCCGATCCCGGCCAGGAACCGGTCGTCGTGACTGACCACCACGAACGCCCCCCGGTACGCCAGCAGCGCGCTCTCCAACTGGGCCACGCTGACCAGGTCCAGGTTGTTGGTGGGCTCGTCGAGCAGCAGCAGGTGCGGTGCCGGTGAGGCGTTGAGCAGGCAGGCCAGGGTGGCGCGCAGCAGCTCACCGCCGGAGAGCACCCCCGCCGGCAGGTGGACGCGGGCACCCCGGAACAGGAAGCGGGCCAGCAGGTTCAGCCGCTCCGCCCCGGTCCGCGCCGGGGCGAACCCGGCGAGGTTCTCCGCGACCGTCCGGGTCGGATCGAGCAGGTCGAGGCGCTGCGACAGGTACGCCACCCGCCCCGACGCCCGCGCGACGGTGCCCGCCTCCGGCTCCTGCCGGCCGCCGACCAGCCGCAGCAGCGTCGACTTGCCCGCACCGTTGGGCCCCGTCAGGGCGATCCGTTCGGGACCCCGGATGGTCAGGTCGACCCCGTCACCGGCGAAGACCGACCGGCCCGCGTAGCCGGCCCGCATCCCGTGGCCGGCGAAGACGGTACGACCGGCGGGCACCGTGGTGTCGGGCAGGTCCAGGACGAGCTGGTCGTCGCGACGGGCCGCCTCGCCGGCCTGGTCCAGCCGGGCCTGGGCGTCGGCGACCCGGGCGGTGTGCACGTCGTCGGCCCGGCCCGCCGACACCTGCGCGTCCCGCTTGAGGTTGCCGGCGACGATCCGGGGCAGCCCCGCGTCGGACAGGTTCCGGGCGGCGGTCGAGGCCCGGCGGGCCGCCCGCTCGCGGGCCTGCTGGAGTTCCCGCCGCTGCCGCTTCACGTCCTGCTCGGCCTGACGCACCTGCCGCTCGGCGACCTCCCGCTCGGCCCGTACCACCTGCTCGTAGTGGGTGAAGTTGCCGCCGAAAAGGCGGATCCCGCCGTGGTCGAGGGCGGCGATGCGGTCCATCTCGTCCAGCAGCGCACGGTCGTGGCTGACCACGAGCAGCGTGCCCGGCCAGGACCGCAGCACGGCGAGCAGTCGTTCCCGCGCCGGCCGGTCGAGGTTGTTGGTGGGCTCGTCGAGCAGCAGCACGTCGGGCCGTTTGAGCAGTTCGGCGGCGAGGCCGAGGGAGACCACCTCGCCGCCGCTGAGGGTGCCGAGCCGGCGGTCCAGCGTCACCCCGGTCAGGCCGAGCCGGTCGAGGGCGACCCGGATGCGGTCCTCGACGTCCCAGTCATCGCCGACGGTGGCGAAGTGCTCCTCGGCGGCGTCGCCGGACTCGATGGCGTGCAGCGCGGCGACGACGCGGTCGACCCCGAGCACCTCGGCGACGGTCTGCCGCGTCGCGAAGGGCAGGTGCTGCGGCAGGTAGCCCAGCACCCCCTCGACGGTGACGCTGCCCGTGGTGGGACGCAGCTCGCCGACGATGAGCCGCAGCAGGGTGGACTTGCCGGCGCCGTTCGCCGCGACCAGACCGGTGCGGCCGGCGGGAACGGAGAACGACAGGTCCTCGACGACCGGGGTGTCATCCGGCCAGGAGAAGGACAGGTGGGAGCAGACGACGTGAGTGTCGGACATGGTGAACCTCGGAGACAGGTGATCCGGGCGCGCGGGCGCTGCCCGGGGTGAACAGGGCAGGACGACAGGAGCGACGCGACGGGGCGGTCATCCGCCGTCGGTCACCGCAGCCGGGTGTTCACCCGGAGATGTCGTCGTCACCTGCCACGATCTGCTCCCTGCCCTGGTCGAACTGTTAGCTGCCTGGTCGAACCGTGCCCTGCCTGGTCGACCGGACCAGGATAACCCGGTCCGCCCGGCACCGGCGGCCCGGCGCACGCCCGGCGTGGGCGGCTAGCACGGCTCGTAGTCGAACCAGTCGAAGGCGACGTCGCCCCGGGCGGCGTACATGCCGATGACCCGGCCGGTGAAACCGCCGGCGACCTCGGTGGACAGGTACCTGCCGTCGAGTTCGGCCAGCACGTCGAAGGCCCCGTCCGGGTGCTCGACGCCGAGCCGGAGCAGGTCGGGTTCCTTGGCGGGGTGCCAGTCGCCGGGCGACGGGGCGAGCACCTCGATCCGCAGCCGGACCGGGCCGGCCCCGACCGGGCGGGTGGCGAGCGTCGACCGCACCGACCCGATCCGCGCGACGACCCGTACCTCGCCGCCGCCCACCTCGATGTCGTAGTGGTGGCGCTCGTCGAGGCGCACCACCAGACCACCGTGCCCGTCGGCCGGGTCGACCACGGTGCGGACCCGGCAGGACGGGTGCTGCTGGCGGCGGCCGACGAACGTGACGTCCGGTGCGTCCGGCGACGCGCCCCGGGCCCGCAGCGTGAGCCAGCCGGGCCGTTCGGTCAACGACCACACGTCGGCCGGCCGGGACCGCACCGAGACCCACCGGGGATGCAGCCGGTCGGCGTCGAAGTCGTCGCGGACGGGCGGCGGCGCGACGGGGTACGCGGCCCACGGCGGCGCGGCCATCTCCGGCGTGACCGCGCCGACCACCGGCCAGCCGTCCACCCAGGTCACCGGGGCCAGGAACGTCTCCCGCCCGAGCACGTGCCAGCCGGGGGTGCCGCCGCCGGGGCGGACCCCGAGCAGCACCAGCCACCACGACCCGTCGGGCCCCTCGACCAGGTCGGCGTGGCCGGTGTTCTGGATCGGCCGGTGGGTGCCCCGGTGGGTGAGGATCGGGTTGGCCGGGCCCGGCTCGAACGGGCCGTCGGGCGTGCCCGCGCGGGCGATCGAGACAGCGTGCCCGCGCTCGGTGCCGCCCTCGGCGATCAGCAGGTACCAGTGGTCACCGATGCGGTACAGGTGCGGCGCCTCCGGGGCCTGCGCGCCCGGCGCACCGGACCACAGCTGCCGGGGCGGGCCGACGGTGTGGCCCGTCGCCGGGTCGAGGCGCACCTGCGCGATCCCCGCGTAGGTGCACCAGCAGGTGCCGTCGTCGTCCCAGGCCAGGTCGGGGTCGATGCCGTCCACTCCGGGGGCGCGGACCGGGTCCGACCACGGACCGGCCGGGTCGGTGGCGGTGCAGATCAGCGTGCCACCACCGTCGGCGCAGTTGGTGACGATCAGCCAGAACCGGCCGTCGTGGTGGCGTAGCGTCGGCGCGTACACCCCGGCCGACGACGGCATCGTCACCGGCAGGGTGAGCTGGCCCGGCCGGTCCAGCACGTTGCCGATCTGCTCCCAGTGCACCAGGTCCCGGCTGTGGAACAGCGGCACCCCGGGGAAGTACTCGAAGCTGGAACACGCCAGGTAGTAGTCGTCGCCGACCCGGCAGACGCTCGGATCGGGATGGAACCCGGCCAGCACCGGGTTGGCGAAGGTGCCGCCGACCCAGCCGGCCGCCCCCTCGGGCACCGCGTCGGCCCCGACCGGATTCATCCACCAACCCCCTGGGATCGTGATCGGGAGGGATACCCGCTCACGATCCCATGTGGGCGGCACCGTCTGCTGCCCCACCGGATTCCGCCCGCCGGGCCGGGCCCCGACTTTCCGGCCCCCGTCCCACCGGGCCCCGACGTTCCGGCCCCCGCCCCACCGGGCGGCGGGTTCCGGCGTCGCCGGGCCGGCACCGGCCGGGAGGAGCCAGGCCCCTCCCGGCCACGCGGTGGCGTGTCAGCCCACCGGCACGGGCCGCCGGGTCGGACCGAAGTGCCGGGCGTACGCCCCGGTGGTGAAGAACGCCGGCAGGTCCTCGCCGAGGGCGGTGTCCTCGACGATCCGGGCGGCCCGTTCGGCGCGGTCCCGGTTGGCACCCACCCGCCCGTCGACCAGGGCGGCCAGCTCCGCCGCGAGGATCGACCGGACCAGGTCCTCGGTCACGCAGCCGCCGTCGGCCAGCGGGGTGCCGTGGTGCAGCCACTGCCAGACCTGGCAGCGGGCGATCTCGGCGGTGGCCGCGTCCTCCATCAGGTTGCCCAGCGCCACCGCGCCGGTGCCGCCGAGCCACGCGTCGACGTAACGCACGGCGACGGCGATGTTGGCCCGCACCCCGGCGGTGGTGACCTGGCCCGGGGTCTTGTCGACGGCGAGCAGGTCGGCGGCGGTCACGGCCACGTCGTCGCGCAGCCGGTCGAGCTGGTGCGGGCGGTCACCCAGCACCGCGTCGAACTCCCGACGGCAGGTCTCGACCAGGCCCGGGTGGGCCACCCAGGAACCGTCGAACCCGTCGCCGGCCTCCCGCCGCTTGTCCGCCCGGACCCGGTCGAGGGCCACCTCGTTGACCTGCGGGTCCCGGCTCGGGATGAACGCGGCCATCCCGCCGATCGCGTGCGCCCCGCGCCGGTGGCAGGTCGCCACCAGCAGCTCGGTGTACGCGCGCATGAACGGCACCGTCATGGTGACCTCGGACCGGTCCGGCAGGACGAAGTCCGGCCACTGCCCGAAGTTCTTGATCACGCTGAAGATGTAGTCCCACCGGCCGGCGTTCAACCCCGCCGAGTGTTCCCGCAGCTCGTAGAGGATCTCCTCCATCTCGAACGCGGCAGTGATCGTCTCGATCAGCGTGGTGGCCCGGATGGTGCCCCGGGGCAGGCCGAGGCGCTGCTGGGCGAAGACGAAGACGTCGTTCCACAGCCGCGCCTCCCGGTGACCCTCCAGCTTCGGCAGGTAGAAGTACGGTCCGGCGCCCGCGTCGAGCTGCCGCTGCGCGCAGTGGAACAGGTAGAGCCCGAAGTCGACCAGGCTGGCCGAGATGGGCCGGCCGTCCACCACGATGCCCTTCTCCACCAGGTGCCAGCCGCGCGGCCGCACGACGATGGTGGCCAGGTCCGCGCCGAGGGCGTACCGCTTGCCGCGCGGGTCGGTGAAGTCGATGCGCCGGTCCAGGGCGTCGATCAGGTTGAGCTGGCCGGAGATGACGTTGTGCCAGGTCGGGGCGGTGGCGTCCTCGAAGTCGGCGAGCCACACCCGGGCCCCGGAGTTGAGCGCGTTGACCGTCATCTTGCGGTCGGTCGGTCCGGTGATCTCGACCCGCCGGTCGAGCAGGCCGGGTGCGGGCGGGGCCACCCGCCAGTCGGGGTCGGCCCGGATCGCGGCGGTCTCCGGCAGGAAGTCGGGGAACTGGCCGGTGGAGTAGCGGTCCCGGCGGGCCCGGCGGGTGTCCAGCAGGGCCACCCGGCGGGCGGCGAACTCACTGTCCAGCGCCACCAGGAACTCCAGCGCCCCGGGGGTGAGGACCTCGTCGAACCGGTCGGCCAGCGCTCCGATGATCTCGTACCTCATGCGAACTGCTCCTCTTCGGTGGAGCCGCGCAGGGCGGTGGTCTCGGCGGCCGGGTTGAGCACGGTGCTGATCAGGTCGAAGTAGCCGGTGCCGACCTCGCGCTGGTGCCTGACGGCGGTGTAGCCGGCCGGTTCGGCGGCGAACTCCCGTTCCTGCAACGCCACGTAGGCGGACATGCCGTCGGCGGCGTAACCCCGGGCCAGGTCGAACATCGAGTAGTTGAGGGCGTGGAAGCCGGCCAGGGTGATGAACTGGAACCGGTAGCCCAGGTGGCCGAGCTCGCGCTGGAACTTCGCGATGGTCGAGTCGTCGAGGTGCTTGCGCCAGTTGAACGACGGCGAGCAGTTGTAGGCGAGGAGCTGGTCCGGGTACTCGGCCTTGACCGCCTCGGCGAAGCGGCGGGCCACCTCCAGGTCGGGGGTGGAGGTCTCCATCCACAGCAGGTCGGCGTGCGGGGCGTAGGCCAGCCCCCGGGCGATGCACGGCTCGATGCCGTTGCGCACCCGGTAGAACCCCTCGGCGGTGCGCTCGCCGGTGACGAAGGGCCGGTCCCGCTCGTCCACGTCGGTGGTGAGCAGGGTGGCGGCCTGCGCGTCGGTGCGGGCGATCACCACCGACGGCACCCCGGCCACGTCGGCCGCGAGCCGCGCCGCCTCCAGGGTGCGGACGTGCTGGCCGGTCGGGACGAGCACCTTGCCGCCCAGGTGGCCGCACTTCTTCTCGGCGGCGAGCTGGTCCTCCCAGTGCACGCCCGCCGCGCCGGCCCCGATCATGGCGGTCATCAGCTCGTAGGCGTTGAGCGGGCCACCGAAGCCGGCCTCGGCGTCGGCGACGATCGGCGCGAGCCAGTCGACGCCGCCGTCGTCGCCCTCGGCGGTGGTGATCTGGCCGGCGCGCAGCAGCGCGTTGTTGATCCGGCGCACCACGGCGGGCACCGAGTTGGCGGGGTAGAGGCTCTGGTCGGGGTAGGTGTGCCCGGCGAGGTTGGCGTCGGCGGCCACCTGCCAGCCGGAGAGGTAGATGGCCTTGAGCCCGGCCCGGACCATCTGCACGGCCTGGTTGCCGGTGAGCGCACCCAGGGCGTGGATGTAGTCCTCGGTGTGCAGCAGCTCCCACAGCCGTTCCGCCCCGCGTCGGGCCAGGGTGTGCTCCTCCTGGACGGCCCCCCGCAGGCGGACCACGTCCTCGGCGCGGTAGCTGCGGCGCACCCCCTGCCAGCGGGGGTCGGTCTCCCACTCGGTACGCAACCGCTCCACGTCGTTCTGCATGATCTCGTCTCCTCGGATGTCGTGACGCCGGCACCGGCCGTCGTGCCGTCCGGCGGTGCGAACGCGTCGCCCGGCCGGCGTGTCACCCACGGTCACACGGTGTCGCAGGGGTGGTCGAGGGACGGAAGAAGCCAAGTTCTGAGAAGTTCACCCCCGGTTCTGCGAAGTTGCGAACAGGTATATTCGCACTCTGCCAAGGGGTGCTGGGCTGCTGAAAGAGCAGTGGGGAGGTGAGCGTGGTGAGCAAGACCTTCGCGGGTGCCCGACTGCGCCGGATGCGCGAGGACCGCGCGTTGAGCCAGTCCCGGCTGGCCCGGCTGCTCAACATCTCCCCCAGCTACCTCAACCAGATCGAGCACGACACCCGGCCGCTGACCGTGCCGGTGCTGATGCGCATCACCGAGGTGTTCGGCGTCGACCCGACCGTGTTCGCGCCCCGGGACACGCCCCGGCTGGTCGCCGGGCTGCGCGAGGCGCTGCCCGGCCGGCCGGGCGTCGCCGACCTCACCGAACTCGCCACCCGGCTGCCCGAGGTCGCCGAGGCCGTCCTCGACCTGCACCGCCGCTATCGGCAGGCCGACGAGCAGCTCGCCGAGCTGCTGGGCGACCGGGAGACGGTCGGGCGCAGCCCGCACGACCGGGTGACCGAGTTCTTCTACCGGCGGCAGAACTACGTGCCGGATCTGGACGAGGCGGCGGAGCGGCTGGCCGCCACCATCGACCTGCGTCGTGGCGAGGTCCGGGCCGGGTTGCAGGACCGACTCGCCCAACGGCACGGCGTGCAGGTCCGCCACGACGACGCCAGCCTGCTCGGCGACGAGCTGCACCGCTACCGGCCGCAGACCCGCACCCTGCACCTGTCGACGTCGCTGCGCGCCGGGCAGGAGGCGATGCGGATGGCCGCGCAGATCGCCCTGCTGGAGTACGCCGACGTGATCGACGAGGTCGTGGAGGAGGAACGGTTCGACGACCCGCAGACCCAGATCCTCACCCGGGTCGGCCTGGCCAACTACTTCGCCGCCGCGCTGATCCTGCCGTACGGGCCGTTCCTCGCGGCGGCCGAACAGCACCGGTACGACATCGAGCTGCTCTCCCAGCACTTCACCATGGGCTGGGAGACCATCTGCCACCGGCTCAGCACCCTGCAACGGCCCCGGGCGCGCGGGGTGCCGTTCTCCTTCGTCCGGGTCGACCGGGCCGGCAACCTGTCCAAACGCCAGTCCGCCACCGGCTTCCCGTTCTCGCTCACCGGCGGCACCTGCCCACTGTGGAACGTCTACGAGGCGTTCGGTGCGCCCGGCCGGGTGGTGGTGCAGGTGGCGGCGATGCCCGACGGGCAGCGCTACCTGTGGATCGCCCGCACCATCACCCGGCACCACGGCGGCTACAACCAGCCCGGCAAGGTCTACGCGATCGGGCTCGGCTGCGAGATCCGGCACGCCGACCGGCTGGTCTACTCCCGGGGCATCGACCTGTACGCGGCCGACGCCGTCACGTCGATCGGCCCGGGGTGCAAGACCTGCGAGCGGATGACCTGCCCGCAGCGGGCCGCCGCGCCGATCAGCGGCCGGCTCGACCTCGACGAGAACCGCAGCACCTTCATCCCGTACCCGTTGAAGGGCTGACGGCGGCGGCGTGCGGGCGTCACTGGGTCGGGCTGGTATAGAAGATCACCTTGGCTTCGGCGAGCTTGCCCAGCTCCACCGGACGCCACTGGCGGAACCCCTGCCGGCCGGTCAGCTCCCCGCTGATCCCCACCGCCGGGCAGTACAACCAGTTGCCGTTGCTCAGGTTGGGGAACTCCGCCCACGCCTGCACGTGCACGTCCCCCTGCGGGAACGACAGCGTCTCCGACAGGTGCACCATCGGCATCCCGTCGGACCCACGGTGCATGACCAGCCGGTACCCGCCGTCGACGATGCCCACCCGGCCCTCGTCCGGGACCACCAGGTCCGCCTTGTACCACCCGCTCTGCCCGAGCTTCGGGTCCTCGAAGTCGATGTCCGCGCCGAACGAGGTGAGGATCTCGTGGAGGTTGTCGTACATGGTCGCCTCTTTCCGTGGTGGGGGGTCAGGCCTTGCGGAAGACGTCCTTGACCAGGATCTTGCCGTCGCGCAGCGTGAACACGTCCACGCCCCGTTCGAGCACCTCGCCGGTCGCGGACTCGCAGCGGAACTCCAGGAACTCCCGGTCCGCCACGACGACGCGCTCGCCGTACACCATCCGGGCACCGGCGGCGTCGAGTTCGTCGCGCTTACCGATGATCTCGGCCAGGAACCCGGGTATCTCCTTGCGGTGGTAGGTGTGGCCCGGTTCGGGGCCGGCGGCGACGATCCACACCCCGTCGGGGGCGAAGCAGTCGGCGGCGGCGTCCAGGTCGTCGGCGTCACAGGCGGCGAAGAACGCCGCCACCGGGCTGGTGTCGGTCATGGGGTCCCCTCTGCTCGGATGGGTGGTGGGGTTCAGTCGAAGCGCACGGGCAGCGACTCGATGGCGCGGAACTGGAGGCTGTGCCGCCAGGCGACCTCGTCGTCGGCGACGGCCAGCCGCCAGTGCGGGTGGCGGGCCAGCAGCCGCTGCAACACCACCCGGCCCTCCAGCCGGGCCAGCGGTGCGCCCAGACAGTGGTGGATGCCGTGCCCGAACGCCAGATGGCCGTCGCGGTCGAGGCGGACCGCGTCGGGATCGGGGAACCGGTCGGCGTCGCGGTTGGCCGCGCACAGCGAGATGAACACGATCTCCCCGGCCGGGATGACCGTGTCGCCGACGGTCACCTCCTGCTCGGTGAACCGGATCGTGCTCAGGTTCAACGGGCTCTCGTAGCGCAGCACCTCCTCCACGAACGCGGGCACCCGCCCCGGGTCGGCAGCCAGCTCCGCACGCAACTCCGGCCGCCGGTGCAGCAGCAGCACAGCGCTGCTGAGCATCGCCGCAGTCGTCTCGTAGCCGGCGTTCATCATCAGGAACACGGTGGACAGCAACTCGTCGGTGGCCAGCCGGCCGCCCTCGTCGTCGGCGGCGATGAGCGCGCTGATCAGGTCGTCGGCCGGCGCGGTGCGCTTGACCGCGATCAGGTCCCGCACATAGCCGTAGGCGTCGGCGATCACCTGCTGCTTGTCGGAAAGCGAGGTGCCGACGCTGCCGAGTTCCGCGCTCCACCGGCGGAAGTCGTCGAACGCCTCCTCGGGGATGCCCAGCAGCGAGCCGATCACCGCCATCGGCACGGGCAGCGCGACGTCGGTCACGAAGTCGACCGTCTCCCCCGCGACGATCCGGTCCAACGCGGCGTCGGTGAACCGTTCGATAACCGGAATCAGGCTCTGCACCCGCCGGGTGGTGAACGCGCCGCCGACGATCCGGCGCAGCCGGGTGTGGTCGGGTGGATCACTGAACAGCATGCTCGGCGGGTTGTCGGTGACGTGCTCGTCCGGGTCGACGGCCTGGGCGCGGATCACCGAGGCGATACGTCCGGCGTCCTTGGACAGCCTCGGGTCGGCCAGCAGCCGGCGCGCGTCGGCGTGCCGGGTGACCAGCCAGGCGTACACGGCGGTGGAGAACGTCTTGAGCCGGAACCGGTCCACCGTGCCGCCGTCGCGCAGCCGGGCGAACCCCGGGTACGGGTCCTGCGCGAACTCCTCGGTGAGCATGTCCGTCGGGTGGGGAGTAGAGGTTTCCTGCTGTCCGATGGTCATCGGCTCCGCCCTGTCGGTGAGGGGATCAGTGGGGTGTTCGTCGGTGCCGGCGGCAGGCAGTCGGCCAGCGCGGCGGCCGTGGTCGGGGCGTCGCCGGTGAGGACGCCCAGGTGGTCGCCCGGCACGGTGTGCCACCCGGTGTCGGCCGCCCAGCCCGGTTCCCGCCCGCCGGGCGCCGCTGCGGCCCGCAGATGGGTGACGGGGACCGCCAGCGGCTGCGGTCGCCAGTCGGCGAACAGCGCCAGGTGCCGTCCCATGGCCAGCAGCTGCCGGTCGGTGACCAGTTCGGTGACGCTCCGGTCGGCAGCCATCCGGGTGAACAGGGTCGGCATCGTCGCGTCGTACCAGGACCCGCCCGGGACGTGCACGTCGACCAGCACCACCCGCTCGGGCGGTGTGCCGAGGTCGGACAGGGCCGCCGCCACGGCATGCGCCAGCCAGCCGCCCGAGGAGTAGCCGACCAGCACGTACGGCCGGTCGCCGAGGTGCGCCCGCAGCGCCGCGACCTGGGCGTCGACGACCTCGGCGCGGGTGGTCGGCAGCGCCTCCCCCGGCCGGTAGCCGGGCAGCGGCAGCACCACGGCGGGCCGGTCCAGGCAGGCCAGCAGCCGGGCGTACTGGTAGGGGCTGGCCGGGGCGACCATGCTGGGCAGGCAGACCAGCAGCGGGCCGTCGCCCTCGGCGAACACCAGCGGCGGCGCGGGGGCGGCGGTGCCGCCGGCCGACGCCCGGTCCGCCGCGGCGGCGAGCAGGTCCAACCCGGCGGGTACGTCGCCACTTGCGCACGCCGCCGCGAACGCCGCCCGCACCGCGCCGTCGTCGGGGTCCTCGTCGGCCCGCCCGGCGAGGGTGCCGGCGAGTTCGTCGGCGGTGACGGCGGTGAGCAGGTCGGCGGTGCCGACGGGCAGCCCGGTGGCCTGGGTCAGCCGGTCGCGCAGTTCCACCGCGCTGAGCGAGGTCAGGCCCAGCTCGGCCAGTGACCGGTGCGGGTCGACGGGGGCCGCACCGTGGCCGAGCACCGCCGCCACGTGCCGCAGCACCACGTCACGCAGCGTGCCCGGGGCCGGTGTGGTCGCCGGGGGTGCCGACGGCACCGACGGCGGGCCGCCGGTGGCGGACCCGAACCGGCCGTCGGGCCAGAACCGGGTCCGCTGGAACGGGTAACCGGGCAGCGCCACCGGTGCGGCACGGGTGCCGGCGAACACCGCCGCCCGGTCCAGGTGCCCCCGGACCAGCAACGCACCCATCGCCACCGGCACCGACACCGGATCGGGCACGTCGGGACGCAACGTCGGGACCGCCACCGCGTCGGTGGGCGTACGCAGGCAGTCCACCACCGTGCCGGTCAGTGCCGGGGCCGGCCCCACCTCCAGGAAGGTGCGTACCCCGCGCCGCTCCAGCACGCGTACGGCGTCGGCGAACCGCACCGGCCGGCGGGCGTGCGCCAGCCAGTGCCCCGGCCCGGCCAGATCCTCGACGGTCAGCACCGCCCCGGTCAGGGTGGACACCACCGGCAGGCGGGGCGCGGTGAACCGTACCCCCGCCAGCACCTCGGCGAACCCGGCCAGGGCCGGCTCCATCAGCCGGGAGTGGAAGGCGTGGCTGACGTCGAGCCGCCGGCACCGGTGACCACCGGCCCGCAGCAGCCGGGCCGCCTGCTCCACCCCGTCGACCGTGCCGGAGAGCACCACCGCCCGGGGACCGTTGACGGCGGCCAACTCGACGTCGTCGCCGAGCAGCGGGGTCACCTCCGCCTCGTCGGCCCGTACGGCGAGCATCGCCCCGCCCGCCGGCAGCGCGGCCATCAGCCGGCCCCGGGCCGCGACGACGGTGGCCGCGTCGGCCAGCGACAACGCGCCCGCCACGTGCACGGCGGTCAACTCGCCGACGGAGTGCCCGGCGACGGCGGCCGGGGCGAGCCCGTACGACGCCAGCAGCCGGTACAGGGCGACCTCGACCGCGAAGATCGCCGGCTGCGCGGTGCCCGTGTCGTCGAGTCCGCCGCCGTCGGCGACGGCGTCGGCCAGCGGCCGGTCCAGCAGCGGATCGAGGTGCCCGCAGACATCGGCGAACGCCTCCGCGTAGGCGGGGAACCGCTCGCCCAGCGCCAGGCCCATCCCGACCCGCTGCGCGCCCTGCCCGGTGAACAGGACCGCGAGGTCACCCCCGCAGGTCGTGCCCGCGCCGACCCCGGCATCGGCCAGCTCGGCGAGACCGGCGAGCAGCCCGGCGCGGTCGGTCGCGGTGACGCACGCCCGGTGTCGCAGGGCCGCCCGCCCGGTGGCCAACGCCAGGCCGAGCCCCGCCGGGGTGAGCGTCGGGTCGGCCCGCACCAGCGTCGCCAACCGGCCGGCCTGCTCCCGCAGGGCCTGCGGGTCGGCGGCGGAGAGCAGGCAGGGCACTGCGGGCAGCGGGATGACCGCCGGCCCGTCGGCGGCCGGTGCGGGTGGTTCCTCGACGACGACGTGGGCGTTGGTGCCGCTGATCCCGAACGCCGACACCGCCGCCCGGCGCGGGCGCGGCCCACGGGGCCACGGCTGGGCCGCGGTCAGCAGCCGCACCGGGGAGTCGTCCCAGCGCACCGCCGTGGTCGGGGTCGCGGCGTGCAGCGTACGCGGCAACCGCCCGTGCCGCAGCGCCAGCACCAGCTTGACCAGCCCGGCCAGGCCGGCGGCGGCCTGGGTGTGGCCCAGGTTGGACTTCACCGAGCCCAGCCACAGTGGCCGGTCCCGATCCCGGCCGTAGCTGGCCAGCAGCGCCTCGGCCTCGATCGGGTCGCCGAGCCGGGTGCCGGTGCCGTGCGCCTCCACGACGTCGACGTCACCGGGGGTGAGCCCGGCGTCGGCGAGCGCCCGTTCGATCACCCGCCGCTGGGCGGGGCCGTTCGGCGCGGTCAACCCGTTGGACGCCCCGTCGGAGTTGACCGCGCTACCGCGCAGCACCGCGTGCACGGTACGCCCGTGGGCGAGCGCGTCACCGAGCCGTTCCAGCAGCAGCACCGCCCCACCCTCCCCCCAGCCGACCCCGTCGGCGGCGGCGGAGAACGCCTTGCACCGGCCGTCGGCGGCCAATCCCCGCTGGCGGCTGAACTCGGTGAACCCGACAGGTGTCGACATCACCGTCGCCGCCCCGACCAGGGCCAGGGGCACCTCGCCGCAGCGCAGCGCACGGATGGCCTGGTGCACGGCCACCAGCGCCGACGAGCAGGCGGTGTCCACGGTCAGCGACGGCCCGGTCAGCCCCAGCACGTACGAGATCCGGCCGGAGGCGACGCTCGCAGCGTTGCCGGTGAGCAGGAAACCCTCGGTGTCACCGGCGGCGTGGGCGAGCAGCAGCGGATAGTCCTGGCCGTTCGTGCCCACGTACACCCCGGTCTCGGTGGCGCGCAGCCGTTCCGGGTCGATGCGGGCGTCCTCGACCGCCGTCCACGCCAACTCCAGCAGCATCCGCTGCTGCGGGTCCATCGCCGACGCCTCCCGGGGGGACACCCCGAAGAAGCCGGCGTCGAACCCGGCGACGTCGGGCAGGAACCCGCCGGAGTCGACGTAACTGCGCCCGGGGGCGGTCGGGTCCGGATCGTGCAGGTCCGCCGGCCAGCCCCGGTCGGTGGGGAACGGGACGACCGCGTCGCGGCCCTCGTCGAGCAGTTCCCAGAACCGGTCCGGGGTGTCCGCGCCGCCGGGGAACCGGCAGGACATCCCGACCACGGCGACCGGTTCGGCGGCCGGGGCGGTGGCCCGGTCGAGTTCCCCGCGCAGCCGGTCCACCTCACGCAGCGCGTTACGCAGGGCCGCCACGTACTGTTCGGTGCCGGCGCTCACTGCTGCCCCACCGTCTGCGCGGCCAGCGCGAGCAGTTCCTCGCCGGAGAGCGCATCGAGGTCGTCCGGGCTGTCGGTCGGCCCCGCCGGGTCGTCCGGTCGCGGCGGCTCGTCGGCCAGGGCCAACAGCCGGTCCAGCAGGCCGGCGCGGCGCAGCCGGTCCACGGGGAGGGCGCGCAGTGTCGCGCGGATCCGCTCGTCCTCCGGGTCCGTGTCGGTGGCGGTGTCGAGCTGGGTGAGCAGGTACGCGGCGAGTGCCGCCGGGGTGGGATGGTCGAACACCGCACCCACCCCGAGCGGCACCCCGGTCGCCGCGCTCAGCCGGTTGCGCAGGTCCACCGACGTCAGCGAGTCGAAGCCGAGGTCGTGGAAGACGCCCGTCACCGGCAGCAGCGTGCCCGGCTGGTGGCCCAGCACGGTGGCGGCGGTGGCCCGGACCAGGTCGGTGACCGCCTGCCGTCGGCCCGACCCGTCCAGGCCGGTCAGGTCCAGCACGGGCGGGGAGGTGGGTCCCCCCGCCGGCAGCAGGGTCCGCAGCAGGGCCGGGGCGGTGGCCGGGTCGAGGGTCGCGGTGCGCAGGGCCGCCGCGACGACCACCGGTTCGGTGCTGGTCAGCGCCGCGTCGAAGAGGGCCAGCCCGGTGGCCACCGGCAGCGGGTCGAGGCCGGCGGCGGCGAGCCGGGCCCGGTCGGCGACGCCCAGGTCCCCGGTCATGCCCGCACCGGACCACGGCCCCCAGGCGATCGAGGTGGCCGGCAGCCCGGCCGCCCGGCGACGCTCGGCGAGGGCGTCCAGCGCGCTGTTCGCGGCGGCGTACGCGGCCTGACCGGCCGCCCCGAACAGGCCGGCGACCGACGAGAACAGCACGAAGAAGGCCAGCTCGGTGTCGCGGGTGAGCCGGTCGACGACCCGCGCGCCGGTCACCTTGGCCCGCCAGGCCAGCTCGAGCTGGTCGGGGGTGAGCCCGGACAGGACCCCGTCGGCGAGCGCGCCCGCCGCGTGCACCACCCCGCGCAGGGTGCGCCCGCGCAGCGCGGCGGCCACCGCGTCCGGGTCGGTGACGTCGCCGACGACCGAGGTGGCGGTGACGCCGAGCGCGGCCAGTTCGGCGGCCAGGTCCGGCGCTCCACGGCGGCCGAGCAACACCAGGTCCCGCACACCGTAGGCGGTGACCAGGTGGCGGGCGACAGCGCTGCCGAGGGCACCCGCCGCCCCGGTCACCAGGACCGTGCCGTCGACCGGTGGGCGGGGTCCGGTGGCGGCGGGGGTCAACTCCGGGACGCTGGCGACGCCGGCACGCAGCCGGACCTCGTCGCGGCCGGCGGCGGCCGCGGCCGGCAGTGCCGCCAGCGACGCCGGGCTGCCGTCGTGGTCGACGAGGGCCACCCGGCCCGGATGCTCGGTCCGGGCGGCACGCAGCAGACCGACCACCCCGTCGGCCGTCGGATCGGTGCCGTCGAAGCCGACGACGAGCCGACCACCGGTGGGCTCGGTGAGCCGCCGCTGGAGGACCGCGAGCACTTCGGCGGTGCCGCTGCCGGCGCAGTCGAGCACCGCGGCCTCCCCGGCGGGCAGGTCCGTCGGCGTCCACCGCACCGCGTACAGCGGCGGCGTCGCCGGACCGGCGGCGAGCCAGTACCGCTGCCGTTGGAACGGGTACGTCGGCAGGTCGACGGTCCTACCGCCGCCGTAGTACGCCCGCCAGTCGACCTCGTGCCCCCGCACCCACACCTGCGCCAACCCCGTCACCGCCGACCTGGCCTCATCCACGCCCGGCCGCAGCATCGGGACACCGTCGGTCAACAGGGACGACAAACCACCATCCGGACTGAGTTCCCACCACGACCGGGGGCCGGCCGCCTCGATCGCGTCGTGGAACCGCACCGGCTCACGCACCTGCCGCACCCAGTACTCCGGGTCCGCCAGATCCCCAACCTGCCCGGTCACGGTCGACACCACCGCAATCCGCGCCGGGTGAAACGACAATCCCTCGACGACCGTGCGGAACTCGTCGAGCATCGGCTCCATCAACGGCGAGTGGAACGCATGGCTGACCGACAACCGCCGCTGCCGCACACCCAACACGGTCGCTGCAGACTCCGCCGCCCGCAGGGTCTCCCGCTCAGGGCCGGCGATCACCACCGCCAACGGACCATTCACCGCCGCGACAACCACATCACCGGACAGGAACGGCTCCACCGCATCAGCCGATGCCCGCAACGACACCATCGCCCCACCCACCGGCAACGCCGCCATCAAACGAGCACGCGCCGACACCAACATCACCGCATCCGACAGGGACAACACCCCCGACACATGCGCCGCCGCGATCTCCCCGATCGAATGACCCACCAGAACCGCCGGACGCACACCCCACGACTCCACCAACCGGAACAACGCCACCTCCACCGCAAACAACGCCCGCTGCGCCACCCCCGTCCCATCCAGACCCACCCCGGAGACGATCGCCTCCCGCACATCCCCACCCAACAGCGCGCACACCTCGTCGAACACCGACGCGAACACCGGAAACGCCCCACACAAACCCACACCCATCCCCACCCGCTGACCACCCTGCCCCCCGAACACCACACCCAACCCCGCAGGAACACCACCGGAGGAAACCCCGCCCGACGACACCGCCCCTGACAACGCCGCACCACCCGACGACCCCGCGACCGGGTCCACCGCGGAAGCAGCAACCACACCGGACGCCAACGCCCGAACCCCGGGAGCCAGCGACCCCCCGTCCGCGACCACCACACCGTCGAGCAGCACCACCCGCTCGTCGAACACCGACCGCGTCGACGCCAACGACCACCCCACATCCACCGCCGACACCCCCACCACCGTCGACCGCAACCGCTCCACCAGACCCCGCACCCCGGCAACCGACCGCGCCGACACCGGCCACGGCGTCACCGGCACCCCCGAACCCGCCTCCGCCGGAGCGCCCGTCTCCACCGGCGGCGGCTCCTCCACGATCACGTGCGCGTTGGTGCCACTGATCCCGAACGACGACACCCCCGCCCGACGGCGGCCCCCCTCAGCCACCGTCCACTCCCGCGACTCCCGCACCACCTCCACCGAGCCTGACGACCAGTCCACGAACCTCGACGGCTCGTCCGCGTGCAGCGACCCCGGCACCACCCCGGCCCGCATCGCCGACACCATCTTGATCACCCCGGCCACACCCGCCGCCGCCTGCGCATGACCGATGTTCGACTTCACCGACCCCAACCACAACGGCACCGACCGACCCCGCCCATACGTCGCCAACAGGGCTTCCGCCTCGATCGGATCACCCAACCGGGTGCCGGTGCCGTGACCCTCCACCACCTGCACGTCGTTGACCGACAGGCCCGCCACCGCCAACGCCCGACGGATCACCCGCTCCTGCGACGGACCACTCGGCGCCGTCAGGCCGTTCGACGCGCCGTCGGAGTTCACCGCACTACCCCGCACCACCGCCAACACCCGGTGACCGTGGCGGCGGGCGTCGGAGAGGCGCTCCAGCAGCAGCAGGCCCACGCCCTCCCCCCAGCCGACGCCGTCGGCGGTGTCGGCGAACGCCTTGCACCGGCCGTCCGGGGCCAGACCACGCTGCCTGGCGAACTCCACCAGCAGGTCGGCGGTGGGCATCACCGTCACGCCCCCGGCGAGCGCCAGCGAGCACTCCCCGGCACGCAGCGCCGACGCCGCCAGGTGCAGGGCGACAAGCGACGACGAGCAGGCGGTGTCGAGGGTGACCGCGGGCCCGGTGAAGCCGAACTGGTAGGCGATCCGGCCGGAGACGATGCTGCCGGCGCTGCCGCTGATCAGGAGCCCTTCGAGTTCGTCGGGCACGTCCTGACCGCCGAAGGCGTAGTTCTGGTACATGGTGCCGACGAACACGCCGGTCGGACTGCCGGCGAGCGAACCCGGGTCGATGCGGGCGTGTTCGATCGCCTCCCACGAGGTTTCCAGCAGCAGCCGCTGCTGCGGGTCCATCGCCAACGCCTCCCGGGGGGAGATGCCGAAGAAGTCGGCGTCGAAGCCGGCGACGTCCGCGAGGAAGGCACCGCCGGTGGCGTACGTGGTGCCGGGGTGGTCCGGGTCGGGGTGGTAGAGCCCGGCGAGATCCCAGCCCCGGTCGGTCGGGAACCCACCGACCGCGTCGACCCCCTCGGCGACCACCCGCCACAGGTCGTCCGGGCCCCGTACCCCGCCGGGCAGCCGGCAGGCCATCCCGACGATCGCCACCGGCTCGCTGATCCGGCTCTCCAACTGGGCGACGCGGGCCCGTGACCGGCGCAGGTCGGTTGTGGCCTTGCGCAGGTACTCGACGAGCTTGGCGCTGTCCTCGGCCATCACAGCTCCGTTCCCTGGTCGATGATGTCGTAGAGGCGGTCCACCGGGATCGTGTCCAGGTCGTCGGTGTCCGGGTCGCCGTAGTCGGCCGGTGGACGCAGTTCGATCAGGAGGCGTTCCAGCCGGTCGACCATCTCGTCGCCGCCCGCGTCCCCGGTGCGCAGCGCGGCCTCCAGCCGGTCGAGGGCGGCCATCGCCGAGCCGTCCTCCCGCTCCTGGTCCGGCCAGCGCAGCCCGCAGACGAAGTCGGTGAGCGCGGCGGGGGTGGGATGGTCGAACACCACCCCGGCCGGCAGCGGCACACCGGCGGCGGTGCTGACCGCGTTGCGGAGCTGGGTGGCGGCCAGCGAGTCCACCCCCAGGTCGGCGAAGCGGCGGCCCGGGTCGACCTCGGTCGGGTCGGCGTGGCCGAGCACCTTCGCCGCCTGGGCGGTGACGAGGTCCAGCACCGCCTGGCGGCGGTCGGCCGGAGCGAGCGCGGCGAGCCGGTCGGTGGCCGGTCGCTGCTCCCCCGGCGTACGACGGGGGGTGCGGACCAGGGCGCGCAGCACGGGCGGCGGCGCGTCGATCGCCCGCAGCGCGGCCGGGTCGAGGCGGACCGGCGCCTGCACGGCCCGGTCGTGGGCCAGCGCCAGGTCGAACAGCGCCATGCCCTCGGCCTCGGTCATCGGCACCACACCGGTCCTGGCGACGCGTTCCCGGTCGTGCGCGTCCAGAGTGCCGATCATGCCGCTGTCCTGCGCCCACAGTCCCCAGGCCAGCGACACGGCGGGCAGGCCGAGGTGGCGGCGCAGCCGGGCCAGCGCGTCCAGCCCGGAGTTGCCCGCCGCGTAGTTGGCCTGGGCGGGCGGGCCGAGCAGCCCGGAGATCGACGAATACAGCACGAACGCGTCGAGGTCGAGATCCCGGGTCAGCTCGTGCAGGTGCCAGGCGGCGTCGACCTTCGGGGCCAGCACCCCGTCCAGCCGTTCCGGGGTCAGCGCGGGCAGCACACCGTCGTCGAGCACCCCGGCGGTGTGGATCACGGCGCGTAGCGGGTGGGCCGGGTCGGTCCCGGCGAGGAGTTCCGCGAGGGCGTCCCGGTCCGTCACGTCGCAGGCGGCCACGGTGACGTCCTGTGCGCCCAGGTCGAGCAGTTCCGCGCGGAGTTCCGCCGCGCCCGGGGCCGCCGGCCCGCGCCGGCTGACCAGCAGCAGGCGGCGTACGCCATGGGTGGTGACCAGGTGCCGGGCGGCGAGCGCCCCCAGCCCACCGGTGCCGCCGGTGACGAGCACCGGTCCGGCCCACCGGCGGGACGTCGGGGTGGCACCCCGGCTGCGGACGAGCGTCGGGGTGGTCACCACACCGCCGGTCGCGGTGAGTTCGGTGGTGCCGGCGAGCAGGGCGTCCGGGAACGCCCGCGCCGAGCGGCGGTCCCCGTCGAGGGTGACCAGGCCGAACCGGTCCGGGTACTCGCTGATCGCCGAGCGGACCAGCCCCCAGGCGGTGGCCAGGACGACGTCCCGGTCCACCCCGGAGGCGACGAAAACCAGGCGGCACGGGGCGAGTGCCCCGTCGCGGAGCCAGTGCTGGGACAGCTTCAGCACCCGTTGCGCCACCGTGTGCGCGTCCGCCGCCGGGTCCCCGGTGTCCGGGTAGGTCAGCGGGTGCAGGAGCACGTCCGGCCGGCCCCGCGCCGAGCCGAGCAGTTCGGCGAGGGTACGGTGCCGGCGCAGGCCGTCCAGCCCGTCGAGCAGCCCGAGTTCGTCGTCACCGAGCACCGCCCAGTCACCCGGCACACCGCCCGTCTCCCGTGTCGGGACGCGCCGGTCCTCCAGGTGGAACAGGGCGTCGCCGACGGACGGGCCGGCGTCGCCGCCGAGTTCGAGTTCGGCTTCCGTGGTGACGGTGCCGTCGTGGTCGACCAGGGCGATCCGGACGTGCCCGGTGTCGTGGTGCGCGATCTCGACGTCCACGGCAGGGTCGGCCCGGTGCACGGTCAGGTTCGTCCAGCGGACGGGCCGGGCGGGGGCGAGGTCGTCGAGTGCGGAGCGGAGCACGGCGGTGGGCAGTGCGCCGCCGTCGCCGGGTTCGGCGGAGAGCTGCCCGGTCGCGTGTTCGACCCAGGTGCCGTTGGGGCGGGAGGCGATGGTGAAGCCGACGCCGTCCACGGTGACCCGCAGTGGGCCGGGGTGCTCGGGCGGCACCTCGGGGACGAGTTCGGCGACGCCGGTGACGCCCGCGTGGCGGGCCGCCGCCAGCGCCGCCTCCGCCAGGACGACGTGCGGCCCGGCCTCGGCCAGCGCCGACGCGGTCAGTACGCCGGCGAGGACGAACGAGTCGTCGGACAGTTCCACCGCCGCGCCGAGCAGCGGGTGTTCCACCGGGTCGAGCCCGATGCCCGCCACGTCCGTCCGGGGTGCCGGGGTCAGCCAGTACCGCTGGCGTTGGAACGGGTACGTCGGCAGGTCGACGACCCTCCCGCCACCGTAGTACCCCCGCCAGTCGACGTCGTGCCCCCGCACCCACACCTGCGCCAGCCCGGTCACCGCCGACGTCGCCTCGTCGATGGTCGGCCGGAGCATCGGGATGCCGTCAGCCAGCAGGGACGACAGACCACCGTCCGCGCTCAGCTCCCACCACGACCGGGGACCGGCAGCCTCGATCGCGGCGTGGAACAGCACCGGCTCACGCACCTGCCGCACCCAGTACCCCGGCTCCCCCAGACCACCGACCTGACCCGTCACCGTCGACACCACCGGAATCCGCGCCGGACCGAACGACAACCCCTCCACCACCGCCCGGAACTCGTCCAACATCGGCTCCATCAACGGCGAGTGGAACGCGTGACTGACCGACAGTCGCCGGCGCCGGACGCCCAGCGTGGTCGCCGCCGTCTCCGCTACCTGCAGCGTCTGCTGCTCCGGGCCGGCGATCACCACCGCCGACGGACCATTCACCGCCGCCACCACCACATCACCGGACAGGAACGGCCGCACCGCATCGACCGAGGCCCGCAGCGACACCATCGCGCCCCCGGCCGGTAGCGCCGCCATCAGACGAGCGCGGGCCGACACCAACGTCACCGCATCCGACAGGGACAACACCCCCGACACGTGCGCCGCCGCGATCTCCCCGATCGAGTGACCCACCAGAACCGCCGGACGGACACCCCACGACTCGACCAGGCGGAACAGAGCCACCTCCACCGCGAACAACGCCCGCTGCGCAACGCCCGTCTCATCCAGACCCACACCAGAGGAGATCGCCTCTTGGACGTCCCCACCCGACAGGTCACACACCTCGTCGAAGACGGACGCGAACACCGGGAACGCCCGGTACAGGCCAGAACCCATCCCCACCCGCTGACCACCCTGCCCCCCGAACACCAGACCCAACCCCGCAGGAACGACACCAGACGGCACCCCAGCCGACGATTCGGCGCCATCCGACGGCGACCCCGCGACCGGGCTCAGTGTGGAAGCAGGAACCGCACCGGACGCCAACGCCCGGACCCCGGGGGCCAGCGACGCCGAATCCGCGACCACCACACCGTCGAGCAGCACCGCCCGCTCGGCGAAGACCGACCGCGTCGACGCCAACGACCACCCCACATCCACCGCCGACACCCCACCGCCGACGGTCGAACCCGACGGACCACCATCGCTGCCCGTACCGTCTGCCGGACCGACCGCCGTCAGGCTGAGTTGCCCGAGCACCTCCTGCACCCCGGCGGCGGTCCGCGCCGACACCGGCCACGGCGTCACCGGCACCGGCGATCCCGTCGCCGCCGCGGGACCACCCACCTCCACCGGCGGCGGTTCCTCCACGATGATGTGCGCGTTGGTGCCGCTGATCCCGAACGACGACACCCCCGCCCGACGGCGGCCCCCCTCGGCCACCACCCACTTCCGCGACTCCCGCAGCACCTCCACCGCACCCGACGACCAGTCCACGAACCCGGACGGCTCGGCCACGTGCAGCGACCCCGGCACCGTCGCGTGCCGCATCGCCAGCACCATCTTGATCACCCCGGCGGCACCCGCCGCGTGCTGCGTGTGGCCGATGTTCGACTTCACCGACCCCAACCACAGCGGCTCCGACCGATCCTGCCCGTACGTCGCCAACAGGGCTTCCGCCTCGATCGGGTCACCCAACCGGGTACCGGTGCCGTGCCCCTCCACCACCTGCACGTCGGACACCGACAGGCCCGCCACCGCCAACGCCTGGCGGATCACCCGTTCCTGGGAGGGGCCACTCGGCGCGGTCAGGCCGTTCGACGCGCCGTCGGAGTTCACCGCACTGCCCCGCACCACCGCGAGCACCGGGTGCCCGTGGCGGCGGGCGTCGGAGAGGCGTTCCACCAGCAGCATCCCGGCGCCCTCGGCCCATCCCGTGCCGTCCGCGTCGGCCGAGAACGCCTTGCACCGGCCGTCCGGTGACAGCCCGCCCTGCCGGCTGAACTCGACGAACAGGGTCGGGGTGGACATCAGCAGCGCACCACCGGCGAGGGCGAGGTCGCACTCCCCGGCGCGCAGGGCGTTCGCCGCCAGGTGCAGGGCCACCAGCGACGACGAGCACGCCGTGTCCAGGGTGAGGACCGGGCCGACCAGGCCGAGGTGGTACGCCAGCCGGCCGGACGCGACGCTGTTGGCGCTGCCGGTCAGCAGTTGCCCCTCGAACTCGGGCACGGTGGCGAGTAGCGAGCCATGGTCCTGGCTGCTGACCCCGACGAAGACACCGGTCCGCGAGCCTCGGGCGGCGAGCGGGGGAATCCCGGCCCGCTCGAAAGCCTCCCACGAGGTTTCCAGCAGCAGCCGCTGCTGCGGGTCCATCGCCAACGCCTCCCGGGGGGAGATGCCGAACAGGGCCGGGTCGAAGTCGGCGATCCCGTCGACGAAGCCACCCTGGGTGGCGTACGTGGTGCCGGGGTGGTCCGGGTCGGGGTGGTAGAGGTGGTCCAGGTCCCAGCCCCGGTCGGTCGGGAAGTCACCGATCGCGTCGGTGCCCTCGGCGACCACCCGCCACAGGTCCTCAGGGCTGCGTACCCCGCCGGGCAGCCGGCAGGCCATCCCGACGATGACGACGGGGTCGTCGTGGGTACGGACCGGGGTGGCGACCGGGGCGGGAGCGGGGGCGCCGGCGATCTTCGTGGTCAGCCAGGTGGCGACCGCCGACGGGGTGGGATGGTCGAACACCAACCCGGCGGGCAGGCGCAGCCCGGTCGCCGTCGCCAGTGCGTTGCGCAGTTCCACGGCGGTCAACGAGTCGAAGCCCAGCTCGGTGAAGGGCCGGTCGGCGGGGACCGCGTCGACGCCGGAGTGACCGAGGACGCCCGCGACGCGTTCCCGTACCACCTGGAGCAGGGCGGCGGTGAGTTCCGCGCCGCGCTGTCCGGCGAAGACCGCGGTGGGGTCGGCCGCCGCCACGGCCCGCCGGGCCGGGCGACGGACCAGCCCCCGCAGCACCGCCGGTGGCTCACCGGTGATCCTCGGCAGGTCCATCCGCATCGGTACGAGGTGCGGGTGGCCGGTCGCGGCGGCCAGGGTGACCGCCGTGTCGAACAGGGCCATCCCCTCCGCCCGGTCCAGCGGGGTCATGCCGGCCCGGGTGATCCGGTCCCGGTCGGCGGTGGTGAGGGCGGCGGTGATGCCGCCGTCCTGTCGCCACAGTCCCCAGCCGAGCGACAGCGCGGGCAGCCCCCGGGCCCGGCGGTGGGCGGCGAGCGCGTCGAGGAACGCGTTGGCGGCGGCGTAGTTGGCCTGCCCGGGGCCGCCGAACACGGCGGCCGACGAGGAGTAGAGGACGAACGCGTCCAGGTCCCGGTCCGCGGTCAGCTCGTGTAGGTGGCAGGCGGCGTCCACCTTGGGGCGGAGCACCCGGGTGAGCTGCTCGTCGGTGAGTGCGCCGACGACCGCGTCGTCGAGCACCCCGGCGGTGTGCACCACCGAACGGACGGGATGGCTGTCGAGCAGCCGGGCCAGGTCGTCCCGGTCGGCCACGTCGACGGCGGCGACGCTGACGGTGACGCCGAGGCCGGTCAGCTCGGCCACCAGGTCGCTCGTGCCCGGTGCTCCGGCGCCCCGGCGGCTGGCCAGCACGAGTTCGCGTACGCCATGGGTGGTCACCAGGTGGCGGGCGACCAGCGCGCCCAGCCCGCCGGTGCCGCCGGTGACCAGCACCGGGCCGGGGAGGCACACGGGTCCGGCCGTCGGGGTGGCGACCCGGGCCAGCCGGGCGGCGGTCCAGGTGCCGGTCCGGACGCTCACCTCCGGTTCGTCACCGGCGGCGAGCCCGGCCGCGACGGTGGGGACGGTGGCCGGGTCGTCGGTGTCGACCAGGACGAGCCGTCCGGGGTTCTCGGTCTGGGTGCTGCGCAGCAGCCCCCAGGCGGCGGCCAGGGCGGGATCGTCGGCGACGCGTTCACCGGCGACGACCACCCGGGTGTCGGCGTACGCGTCGGTCAGCAGGGTACGGACCAGGGCGAGGGCGGCGGCGACGGCGGCGTGGGTACGGCCGGCGAGGTCGGGGTGGCCGGGGTCGACGGTCAGGTGGTGGCAGGCCACCGGGGCGGGGCCCGCGTCGAAGGCCGGAGCGGGGGCGGCGACGGGCGGGGCCGGCACCGGCACGGCCACCCGCTCGTAGAGGTGTTCCTGGTGGGGCCGCCCGGCGGACCGCAGCGCCTCGGCGGAGACGGGGCGGGACAGCAGCCCTCCGACGGTGACCACCGGCGCACCGGACTCGTCGTAGCCGGTCAGGGTGAGGCTGCCGGTCGACTGTTCCCGCAGCCGTACCCGCAGGGTGGTCGCGCCGCCACGGTGCACCTGCACGTCGCTCCAGGAGAACGGCAGGCCACCGGGGCGGGTGTCGTCGAGCACGCCACGCAGCAGCGGGTGCAGGCAGGCGTCGAGCAGGGCGGGGTGCAGCACGAACGCGTCGGCGTCGGCGTGCCGGTCGGCGGGTAGGCCCACCTCGGCGAGGATCTCGTCGCCGAGGTGCCACAGCCGGCGCAGGCCACGGAACGCCGGGCCGTACCGGTGGCCGTCCTCGACCAGGCGGGGGTAGGCGTGTGTGACGTCGACCTCGCGGCTGCCGGGTGGCGGCCAGGTCTCCTGCCCGGTGGGGGTGGTGGGGGGCGCGGCGGTCAACAGCCCCTCCGCGTGGGTGGTCCAGGCGGGGTCGTCGCCGCCGGTGGTGTGCGGGCGCGAGTGGACGGTCACCGGTCGCCTGCCGTCGGGGTCGGGCGCGCTGACGGCCACCTGGATCTCCACCGGTTCATCGGTGAGCACCAGCGGCGCGGCGATGGTCAGCTCGTCGACGACGCTGACGCCGAGGTGGTCGCCCGCGCGCAGGACGAGGTCCACGAAGGCCGTCCCGGGCAGGAGCACGGTGTCGAGCAGCGCATGGTCGGCCAACCACGGATGGGTACGCAGCGACACCCGTCCGGTGAGCAGCACGCCGTCACCGGCGGCCAGTTCGACGGTCGCGCCGAGCAGCGGGTGCCCGGCGGAGCGTAGGCCGGCGCTGGTCACGTCGCCCCGCCCGGCCCCGGCGTCGAGCCAGTACCGCTGCCGTTGGAACGGGTACGTCGGCAGGTCGACGGTCCTACCGCCGCCGTAGTACCCCCGCCAGTCGACCTCGTGCCCCCGCACCCACACCTGCGCCAACCCCGTCACCGCACTGACCGCCTCGTCGGCTCCCGGCCGCAGCATCGGGATACCGTCGGTCAACAGGGACGACAAACCACCATCCGCGCTCAACTCACACCACGAGCGGGGACCGGCCGCTTCGATCGCGTCGTGGAACCGCACCGGCTCACGCACCTGCCGCACCCAATACCCCGGCTCCCCCAGATCCCCGACCTCGCCGGTCACGGTCGACACCACCGGAATCCGCGCCGGATGAAACGACAAACCCTCCACCACCGCGCGGAACTCGTCGAGCATCGGCTCCATCAACGGCGAATGGAACGCGTGACTGACCGACAACCGCCGCTGCCGCACACCCAACGCGGTCGCTGCAGACTCCGCCGCCCGCAGGGTCTCCCGCTCAGGGCCGGCGATCACCACCGCCGACGGACCATTCACCGCCGCGACAACCACACCACCGGACAGAAACGGCTCCACCGCATCAGCGGAGGCCCGCAACGACACCATCGCCCCACCTGCTGGCAACGCCGCCATCAGACGAGCACGCGCCGACACCAACGTCACCGCATCCGACAGGGACAACACCCCGGACACATGCGCCGCCGCGATCTCCCCGATCGAATGACCCACCAGAACCGCCGGACGGACACCCCACGACTCCACCAGACGGAACAACGCCACCTCCACCGCGAACAACGCCCGCTGCGCCACCCCCGTGCCATCCAGACCCACACCGGAGGAGATCGCCTCGCGCACATCCCCACCCAAGAGGCCACACACCTCGTCGAACACCGACGCGAACACCGGAAACACCCCACACAAACCCACACCCATCCCCACCCGCTGACCACCCTGCCCCCCGAACACCACACCCAGGCCGGAGGCCACCACCCGGGAGTCGACGTCCGTCCCGGCCGGGGACGACGGTTCGGCGTCGCCTGCCGGTGGGACCGCCGCCGACCAACGGAGTTCCGGGGGCACCGAGGCCGAGTCCGCGACGACGTCGCCGTCGAGCAGCACGGCGCGGTCGTCGAACACCGTCCGGGTCGACACCAGGGACCAGCCCACGTCGGCCGCCGGTACCGTCGGGTCGGCGGCGGCGCTCCACGGGCGGAGCCGCTCGACCAGGTCCCGTACCCCGGCGGTCGTCCGCGCCGACACCGGCCACGGCGTCACCGGTACGGCGTCGGACCCGCCTGTGGCCCCGGCCGACGGGTCCGCTCCGGCGGGTGACCCGTCGGGCGGCGGGTCCGTCACGGCGGGCGGTTCCTCCAGGATGACGTGCGCGTTGGTGCCGCTGATCCCGAACGACGACACCCCCGCCCGCCGACGGCCCTCCGCCGTCCACGGCCTCGACCCGGTCACCACCTGCACCGCACCCGACGACCAGTCCACGAACCCCGACGGCTCCGCCACGTGCAACGACCCCGGCACCACCCCGGCCCGCATCGCCGACACCATCTTGATCACCCCGGCCACACCTGCCGCCGCCTGCGCATGACCGATGTTCGACTTCACCGACCCCAACCACAACGGCACCGACCGACCCTGCCCGTACGTCGCCAACAACGCCTGCGCCTCGATCGGGTCACCCAACCGGGTGCCGGTGCCGTGACCCTCCACCACCTGCACGTCCGTCGGGGTCAGGCCGGCGGATTCGAGGGCCTGCCGGATGACGGCGCGTTGGGCGGGGCCGTTGGGTGCGGTGAGCCCGTTCGACGGACCGTCCTGGTTGATCGCGGAACCCCGGACGACGGCGAGCACCGGGTGGCCGTGACGGCGGGCGTCGGAGAGCTTCTCCAGCAGCAGCATGCCGGCGCCCTCGGCCCAGCCGACCCCGTCGGCGGCGGCCGAGTACGACTTGGCCCGGCCGTCCGGGGCCAACCCCCGCTGCCGGCTGAACTCGACGAACGTGCCGGGGCTCGCCATCACGGTGACGCCACCGGCGAGGGCCAGCGTGCACTCCCCGGCACGCAGCGACCGGGCGGCGAGGTGCAGGGCGACCAGGGACGACGAGCAGGCGGTGTCGACGGTGACGGCGGGACCGGTCAGGCCGAAGGTGTAGGCGATCCGGCCGGAGGCGACACTGCCGGCGCTGCCGGTCAGCAGGTAGCCCTCGAACTCCTCGGGGACGTCGCGGACCCGCAGGCCGTAGTCGCCGTACATGATGCCGGTGAACACCCCGACCGGGGTACGCCGCACCGAGGCGGGGAGGATACCGGCCCGTTCGAACGCCTCCCAGGTGATCTCCAGCAGGAGCCGCTGCTGCGGGTCGACGCCGAGCGCCTCCCGGGGGCTCATCCCGAAGAAGGCGGGGTCGAAGGCGGCGGCGTCGTGCAGGAAGCCACCCTCGTGGGCGTAGCTGTGGCCGGCCCGTTCCGGGTCGGGATCGTAGAGGTCCGCCGGCCAGCCCCGGTCGGTGGGGAAGTCGGAGATGGCGTCCCGGCCCTCGGCGACCAGGTCCCACAGGTCCTCCGGGGAGCCGACCCCACCCGGGTAGCGGCAGGCCATCCCGACGATGGCGATGGGTTCCCGGTCCCGTTCGGTCAGCTCGGTCAGCCGCTGCCGGGCCTTGTACAGGTCGGCGCTGACCTTCTTGAAGTATCCGAGCAGCTTCTCGTCGGCCATGTCGGTCTCTTCCGCCCTTGGTCGTCAGATGGGGTCGGTCGGTGTGCCCGTCGGGTCATTCCAGGGAGATGCCGAGTTCGCGGTCGACGAAGGCGTAGACCTCCTCCGCCGAGGCGTCGGCGAGTTCCGCGTCGACGTTCTCCCCCGCTGCGGCGGGCTCGTCGAGCAGGGCGAGGATGTCCTTGAGCCGGGCCCGCGCCGCCGCCCGTGCCGCTGCGGCGAGATCCGCGGCGAGCACCTCGGCGTGCAACCGGTCCAGCCCGCCGAGCACCGCCGGGCCGGTGTCCCCGGCTCCGTCGGCGAACCGTTCCGCCAGGTAGGCGGCCAGTTCGGCCGGGGTGGGGTGGTCGAAGACGAGGGTGGCGGGCAGCCGCAGCCCGGTCGCCGTGCCGAGCCTGTTGCGCAGGTCCACGGCGGTCAGCGAGTCGTAGCCGAGGTCCCGGAACTGCCGTCCCGGGTCGACGTCACCGGCGGTGAGCCCGACGACGGCCGCCACCTGGCCGCGTACCAGGTCCAGCAGGACCGGGTCCCGGTCCTGCGGCGGGAGGGCGGCGAGGTCGACGGTCGGGGTGACGGGCACGCCGGTGGACCGGGCGGCGGGGACGAGGCCGCGCAGCACGGCGGGCAGCGCGTCGCCCTGCCCCCGCAACGCCGCCGGGTCGAGGCGCAGCGGAAACACCCAGGCCCGGGGCTGGGCCAGGGCGACGTCCAGCAGGTCGAGGCCGTCGGTGACGGGGATGGCGGCCACACCGGAGCGGGCCATCCGGCGGAAGTCGGCCTCGGTGAGGTGCCCGGTGATGCCGCCGACGCCCTCCCACAGCCCCCAGGACAGGGTGGTCGCGGTCAGCCCCCGGGCGCGACGGTGGTGGACCATCGCGTCGAGGAATGCGTTCGCGGCGGCGTAGTTGCCCTGCCCGGGCGCGCCGAAGACCGACGCGGCCGAGGAGAACAGCACGAACGCCGACAGGTTCCGCCCGGCGGTCAGCTCGTGCAGGTGCCACACCGCGTCGACCTTGGGCCGTAGCACGGCGTCGACCCGGTCCGGGGTGAGCGAGCCGAGCACGCCGTCGTCGGAGACTCCGGCCAGGTGCACCACGGCGGTCAGCGGGTGCTCGTCGGGGATGCCGGCGAGCAGCGCGGCGACGGCGTCCCGGTCGGCGGTGTCGCAGCCGACGACGGTGGCCTCCGCGCCGAGTTCGGCCAGTTCGGCGACGAGTTTCCCGACGCCGTCGGTGTCGGGTCCCCGGCGGCTGGTCAGCAGCAGCCGGGTCACGCCGTACCGGCGGACCAGGTGCCGGGCCAGGGCCGCGCCGATGCCGCCGGTACCGCCGGTGAGCAGCACGGTGCCGGACGGGTCGAGTGTGGTGCCCGGCCCGTCGACGGTCTCCAACCGGACCAGGCGGGGCACCAGCACCCGCTCGCCGCGTACCACGGCCTGGGGTTCGGCGGCGGCGACCACGGCGGGCAGCAACCGGCGGGCGGCGGCGGACCCGTCGAGGTCGACCAGCACGACCCGGCCCGGGTTCTCGGTGGCGGCGGTGCGCAGCAGGCCGAGCGCCGCGGCCAGCGGCAGGTCGTGGGGTTCACCGCCGGCGGTCGGCACGGCGTTCGTGGTCAGCACGACGAGGGTACGGTCGTCGGCGGCGGCCAGCCATTCCTGGACCAGTCGCAGTGCCCCGGTGGTGGCCGCGTGCGTGCGGGCGACGGTGTCGGTGCCGTCCGGGCCGGTCAGGGTCACCAGCCGGACCGGGCCGTCGGGGCGCTGCCAGGACGGCGGGTCGTCCCCGGCCGCGCCGACGGCGACCTCGGTCCAGTCGAGCCGGTACAGCGACTCGTGGTGGGTGGGACGCAGCGCTCCGGCGGACACCGGCCGCCAGTCCAACCGTTCGGCGACGGCCACCGGTTCGCCCGTACCGTCGGCGAGGGTCACCGCCACCGCGGACTCGCCGACCGGGACGAACCGGGCGCGCAGCGCGGTGCCACCGGGACGGACCACCCGCACCCCGCTCCACGCGAACGGCAGGCTCGGTTCGGCGGCGGTGAGGGAGTCGAGCATGACCGCGTGCAGGGTCGCGTCCAGCAGGGCGGGGTGCAGGGCGTACCCGGCGGCGTCGGGGCGGGCCGGTTCGGGGAGGGTGATCTCGGCGTACACCTCGGTGCCCCGTCGCCAGGCCCGGCGCAGCCCCTGGAAGGTGGGGCCGTACCGGTAGCCGGCGGCGGCGAGCGCCGGGTACGCGGCCGACACGTCGATCTCGGTGGCGTCGCGCGGCGGCCACTGGCGCAGCGCCTCCACCGGGCCGCCGTCGGGGGTGAGCGTGCCGTTGGCGTGGGTGGTCCACCCGGTGCCGCCGGCCGGCCGGGACCGGACGGTGACCGCCCGGCGGCCGTCGTCGGTGGGTGGGGCGACGGTGACCCGCAGGTCGACGGCCCTGCCCGCCGGCAGCACCAGCGGCGCGGCCAGGGTGACGTCGTCGACGCCGGCGCAGTCGACGCGACGGGCGGCGGTGACCGCCAGGTCGACGAACGCCGTGCCGGGCAGCAGCACCGTGTCGAGCACGGCGTGGTCGGCGAGCCACGGGTGGGTGGTGGTGGAGATCCGGCCGGCGAGGGTCAGCCCGTCGTCGTCGACGTGTTCGACGAGCGCGCCGACCAGGCCGTGGTCGGTGCCGGTGAGGCCGGCGGCGTCGACGCCGCCGGTGGGGCGGGCGGTGAGCCAGTACCGTTCCCGGGCGAACGGGTAGGTGGGCAGGTCGACCACGCGGGCACCGCTGCCCCGGTAGCAGGCCGCCCAGTCCACCCGGTGCCCCCGGGCGAACACCTCGCCGACGGCGGCGACCAGGGTGGCCGCCTCGTCCCGGTCCCGGCGCATCGTCGCGGTGACCGTGGCGTCCCCGGTCAGCAGGTCGACGGTCAGCGGGGTGAGGGCGGCGTCCGGGCCGACCTCCAGCAGGGTGTCGACGCCGGTGTCGCGCAGCGCGGCGACCGCGTCGGCGAACCGCACCGGTCGGGACACGTGGGCCACCCAGTGGTCGGGGTCGGTCAGGTCGGCGGGTCGCCCGGTCACCGTGGACACCACCGGAATCCGGGGCGGGTGGAAGGCGAGCCCGCCCACCACGGCGCGGAAGTCGTCGAGCATCGGCGCCATCAGCGGCGAGTGGAACGCGTGGCTGACCGTCAGCCGCCGGCCCGGCACACCGAGGGCGTCGGTCACCGCGGCCACGCCGGACGCGGTGCCGGAGAGCACCAGGGAACGGGGGCCGTTGACGGCGGCGATGCCCACCTCGTCGGTGAGCAGCGGCACCACGTCGGCCTCGGCGGCCCGGACGGCGGCCATCACACCGCCGGACGGCAGCGCGCCCATCAGCCGCCCCCGCGCGGTGACCAGGGTGGCCGCGTCGGCCAGTGACAGCACGCCCGCGACGTGCGCGGCGGCGATCTCCCCGATGGAGTGCCCGGCCAGCACGTCCGGCCGCAGCGACCAGGATTCCAGTAGCCGGAACAGGGCGACCTCGACGGCGAAGATCGCGGGTTGGGTGACGGTGGTGTCGTCGAGGCCGTCGCCGGTGTCGACGACGTCGGCCAACGAGCGGTCCAGGTGCCCGTCGCAGGCGGCGCAGACCTCGGCGAACGCGGCAGCGAAGACGGGGAAGGCGGCCCGTAGTCCCCGGCCCATGCCGACCCGCTGCGCGCCCTGCCCGGTGAACAGGAACCCCAGGTCGCCGGGGCCGGGGGTGACCAGCGGAAGGCCCCCGTCGGCCAGCGCCCGCAGGCCGACGGTGTCGGTGACCACCGCCCGCCGGTGCAGCGGCTGGCGGGTGGCCGCCAGGGAGAACCCGAGGTCGGCCGGGTCGACCCGGTCGGCGACGGTGAGCAGGTCGGCGGCGACGGCGCGCAGGCCGCGCTCGTCCCGCCCGGTCACCACCCACGGGGTGACCGGCGGCGGGGTCGGGGGTGCCGGGTCGACGGTCGGCGGGGCGGCCTCGACGATCACGTGGGCGTTGGTGCCGCTGGCCCCGAAGGAGGAGATCGCCGCCCGGCGCGGCCCCGGACCGGCCGGCCAGGGGCGCTGCTCGCGGAGCAGTTCCACCGCGCCCCGCCGCCAGTCGACGAACGGGGTGGGTTCGTCGGCGTGCAGCGTGCGGGGCAGTACGCCGTCACGCAGGGCGTGGACGAGTTTGATGATCCCGGCCACCCCGGCGGCGGCCTGGGTGTGACCGATGTTCGACTTCAGCGAACCCAGCCACAGTGGCCGGTCGGCCGGTCGCCCCTGACCGTAGGTGGCCAGCAGCGCCTCTGCCTCGATCGGGTCGCCGAGCCGGGTGCCGGTGCCGTGCGCCTCCACCAGGTCGACGTCGGTGGCGGCGACACCGGCCGTCCGCAGCGCCTCGGTGATCGCGGCCTGCTGGGAGCGGCCGTTCGGCGCGGTGAGGCCGTTCGACGCCCCGTCGGAGTTGACCGCGGACCCCCGGACCACGGCGAGGATCCGGTGGCCGTGGCGGTGCGCGTCGGAGAGTCGCTCGACGAGCAGCATGCCCGCGCCCTCCGCCCAGCCGGTGCCGTCGGCGTCCGCGCCGAACGCCTTGCACCGCCCGTCCGGGGCCAGGCCCCGCTGCCTGCTGAACTCGACGAACGTGCCCGGGGTCGACATCACGGTGACCCCGCCGACCAGCGCCATCGTGCACTCCCCGGCGCGCAGCGCGTGCCCGGCCAGGTGCAGCGCCACCAGCGACGACGAGCAGGCGGTGTCGACGGTCAGCGCCGGGCCGACCAGCCCGAACAGGTAGGCGATCCGGCCGGCGACGACACTCGCCGCGTTGCCCGTCATCAGGTAGCCGTCGACGCCCTCCGGGACGCGGGTCATCGTGGTGGCGTAGTCGTTGCCGTTGCCCCCGGCGAACACCCCGACCCTGGTCCCGCGCAGCGACTCCGGGGTGATCCGGGCGTGTTCGACGGCCTCCCACGCCGTCTCCAGCAGCAACCGCTGCTGCGGGTCCATGCCCAGCGCCTCCCGGCGGGAGATGCCGAAGAACCCCGGGTCGAACTCGGCCACCCCGGTCAGGAACCCGCCCTGGTCGGTGTAGCTGGTGCCGGGATGGTCGGGGTCCGGGTGAACCAGGTTGGCGAGGTCCCAGCCCCGGTCGGTGGGGAACGACGAGATGGCGTCGACGCCGTCGAGCACGAGCCGCCAGAGCTGTTCGGGAGTACGCACCCCACCGGGCATCCGGCAGGCCATCCCGATGATCGCCAACGGCTCGTCGGGGGCCGCGACGATGGAGCCGGGGGCGTCGCCGCCGGCGGGGCGGGTTCCGGCGGCGAGGTGCCCGGCCAGGGAACGGGCGGTGGGATGGTCGAACACGACGGTGGTGTGCAGGTCCGTCCCGGTGACGGCGGCGAGGCGGTTGCGGATGGTGACCGCCGTCATCGAGTCGATGCCCAGCTCCCCCAGCGGCCGGTCGGCGGTGACCCGGTCGGTGTCCGGGTGCCCCAGGGCGACGGCGATCTCCCGGCGTACCAGGGGCAGCAGGTCGGCCGGGTCGACCTGCCCGCCGGTGGGCTCGGGCGGCGGGCCGACGTACCCGCCGAGCACGCCGCGTACGCCCGGGGGGAGGTCGGCGACGCCGAGGGTGGCCGGGGTGAGGGCGGCGACCACCACGGCGGGTAGCCGACCGCCGACCGCGCGCCGCAGCGCGGCGACGGCGGCGTCGGCCGGTGCGGCGTCCACCCCCGCCACCGGCCGGTCGGCCGGGTCGGCCCAAGCCACGACGCTCGCGGTACGGCCCTGCCCGGCCAGCTTACGGGCGGTGTGGACGGCGACCGCGTGCCGCTGTCCCGCCGCCGGCAGGTCGGGCGCACCGAGGACGCCCGCGAGCGGGGTGAGCAGCACGACGGTGTCCGGCCCGCCGGTGAGGTCGAGGGCGTCGGCGTCGACGCCCGGGTCGGCGTGCACCAGGGCGGTCACCTCCGGTCCGGCCAGCGCGGCGGGCAGGTCGTCCGGGTGCACCCGGCGGACCGTCGCCCGCTCGGCGGTGAGCAGGTCGGTGAGCAGGTCGACGCCGGGGCCGTCGCCGGTGACCAGCACGGTGCGGTGTGGCGTCCACTCGGGCCCGCCGACGGGCACCGGGGTGAGTCGGCGGGCGCGGGCCCCGCCGGGACGCAGTTCGAGGTGTTCGGTGACCGGGCCGGTGGCGGCGAGGGCGGCCACCAGCAGGGCACCGGTGCGCGGGTCCGGGTCGGCGGGCAGGTCGAGGGTGCCCCGCCAGGTGTCCGGCCACGCCCAGCCCAGGGCCCGGCCCCGGCCGATGGTCGCGGCGTCCCCGGTGACCTGCCACACCGGGCCGGTGCCGGCGGTGAGCAGCGGGACCGGGTCGGCGGTGAGGGCGAGGACGCCGGTGACCGGGGTGCTGCCGGGGCCGTCGGCGACCTCGACCCGGGCACCGTGCCCGGTGAGCAGGTCGACGAACGGGCGCGGGTCGACGGTGCCGTCGGTGACGATGCGCCAGTCACCGTCGAGGGTCGGGGCCGCCGGCAGGTCGACGCTGTGCCAGGTTTCCTGGATCAGGTACGGCTCATCGCCACGGCGTACGGCTTCCAGCCAGTACCGCTGCCGTTGGAACGGGTACGTCGGCAGGTCGACGGTCTTGCCGCCCCCGTAGTACCCCCGCCAGTCGACCTCGTGCCCCCGCACCCACACCTGCGCCAACCCCGACACCGCACTGACCGCCTCATCCACACCAGGCCGCAGCATCGGGATACCGTCAGCCAGCAGGGACGACAGAGCGCCATCCGCGCTCAACTCCCACCACGACCGGGGGCCAGCCGCCTCGATCGCCTCGTGGAACCGCACCGGCTCACGCACCTGCCGCACCCAATACCCCGGATCCGAAAGATCCCCCACCTGCCCGGTCACCGACGACACCACCGCAATCCGCGCCGGATGAAACGACAAACCCTCCACCACCGCGCGGAACTCGTCGAGCATCGGCTCCATCAACGGCGAATGAAACGCGTGACTGACCGACAACCGCCGCTGCCGCACACCCAACACGGTCGCCACCGCATCCGCCGCCCGCAGGGTCTGCTGTTCCGGACCGGCGATCACCACCGCCGACGGACCATTCACCGCCGCGATCACCACGTCGTCGGACAGGAACGGCTGCACCGCATCAGCGGAGGCCCGTAGGGACACCATCGCCCCACCTGCCGGCAACGCCGCCATCAGACGAGCACGCGCCGACACCAACGTCACCGCATCCGACAGGGACAACACCCCCGACACATGCGCCGCCGCGATCTCCCCGATCGAATGACCCACCAGAACCGCCGGACGGACACCCCACGACTCCACCAACCGGAACAACGCCACCTCCACCGCGAACAACGCCCGCTGCGCCACCCCCGTCCCATCCAGACCCACACCGGAGACGATCGCGTCGCGCACATCCCCACCCAACAAGCCACACACCTCGTCGAACACCGACGCGAACACCGGAAACGCCCCACACAACCCCACACCCATCCCCACCCGCTGACCACCCTGACCCCCGAACACCACACCCAACCCATCCGACGCCAGCGCCCGAACCCCGGGAGCCAGCGACGCCCCGTCCGCGATCACCACACCGTCGAGCAGCACCGCCCGCTCGTCGAACACCGACCGCGTCGACGCCAACGACCACCCCACATCCACCGCCGACGAACCACCGACCACCCCCACCCCATCACCCGAACCCACAGCCAACCCGCCGAGCCGCCCGACCAACTCCCGCACCCCCGCGACCGACCGCGCCGACACCGGCCACGGCGTCACCCCCACCGGCACCGGTGACCCCGTCACCACCGCATCCGGCTCCGGAGTGTCCGCCTCCACCGGCGGCGGCTCCTCCACGATCACGTGCGCGTTCGTGCCACTGATCCCGAACGACGACACCCCCGCCCGCCGACGACCCCCGCCAGCCACCACCCACTCCCGCGACTCCCGCACCACCTCCACCCCACCCGACGACCAATCCACCAACCCCGACGGCTCACCCACATGCAACGACCCCGGCACCACCGCGTGCCGCATCGCCAACACCACCTTCAACACCCCAGCAACACCCGCCGCATGCTGCGTATGACCAAGGTTCGACTTCACCGACCCCAACCACAACGGCACCGACCGACCCCGCCCATACGTCGCCAACAACGCCTCCGCCTCGATCGGATCACCCAACCGAGTCCCCGTCCCATGACCCTCCACCACCTGCACGTCAGACACCGACACACCCGCCACCGCCAACGCCCGACGAATCACCCGCTCCTGCGACGGACCACTCGGCGCCGTCAAACCATTCGACGCACCATCCGAATTCACCGCACTACCCCGCACCACCGCCAACACCCGGTGCCCCTGCCGACGCGCGTCCGACAGGCGCTCGACCAGGAGCAGGCCGGCGCCCTCGCCCCAGCCGACACCGTCGGCGTCGGCCGAGAACGCCTTGCACCGGCCGTCCGGGGCGATCCCCCGCTGCCGGCTGAACTCGACGAACGTGCCCGGGGTGGACATGACCATCACCCCACCGGCGAGGGCGAGGTCGCTCTCCCCGGTGAGCAGCGAGCGGACCGCCAGATGCAGGGCCACCAGCGACGACGAGCAGGCGGTGTCGATGGTGACCGCCGGGCCGGTGAGCCCGAGCTGGTAGGCGACGCGGCCGGAGGCGACGCTCGCGGTGTTACCGGTGAGCAGGTGACCCTGCACCTCGGGCGGGGCCTCGTGCAGGCGGGGGCCGTAGTCCTGGTCGGTGGCCCCGACGAACACGCCGGTCGGGGTGCCACGCAGCGTCGACGGGTCGATGCCGGCCCGTTCCACCGCCTCCCAGGACAGTTCGAGCAGCAGCCGCTGCTGCGGGTCCATGCCGAGCGCCTCACGGGGTGAGATGCCGAAGAACTCGGCGTCGAAGTCCCCCACGTCGTGCAGGAAACCACCGGTGCGGGTGTACGTGGTGCCGGGGTGGTCCGGGTCGGGGTGGTAGAGCCGGTCGACGTCCCAGCCCCGGTCGGTGGGCAGCGGGGACGTCACGTCCACCCCGTCGGCGACCACCCGCCACAGGTCCTCCGGGCTGCGTACGCCGCCGGGGAACCGGCAGGCCATGCCCACGATGGCGATCGGCTCGGTGGCGCGTTCCTCCCATTCACGCAGCCGGCCGCGCGCCTCGCGCGCGTCGGCGATGGCCCGTCGGAGGTACTCGCGCAGTTTGTCCTCGTCCGCCACGTCAGTCCACTCCCAGTCAGGCAGGGTCGGGTGTCAGTTCTGTTCGTCGACGAGCGCGAACAGTTCGTCGTCGGTCGCGGTGTCCAGATCCACGTCGGGAACGGCCGCCGGGGTCGGACCACACATCGCCAGCAGGTCCCGCAGTCGGTCGGCGACGGCACCGGTGGGTCGGTCGGTGAGTTGACGCATCGCCTGCTCCAGCCGGTCCAGCTCGGCCAGGACGCCGGTGGGGCTGCCGTCCGGTCGGGGCGGGGCGTCCAGGGGCAACTGGCCGCGCAGGTGGGTGACCAGTTCGGTCAGGGTGGGATGGTCGAAGACCACCCCGGCGGCCAGGCGCAGCCCGGTGGCGGTGCCGAGCCGGTTGCGCAGTTCGAGGGCGGTGAGCGAGTCGAAGCCGAGGTCACGGAAGGCCCGGTCGGGGTCGACGACGCCGTCGCCGCCGTGGCCGAGTACCGCGGTCACCTGGGCGCGGACCAGGTCGGTCAGGGCGGTCGTCCGGTCCGCCTCGGTGAGCGGGGCGAGCCGGTCGGCGAGGGTGCCGGCCGTCGCCTGGGTGGTGGCGGTCTGCCGGCGGGAGGTCCGGGTGACCAGGCCGCGGAGCAGGGCGGGCAGCGCGTCACCCTGGGCGCGCAGCGCGGGTAGGCCGAGTTTGGTGGGCGCGACCACGGGCAGGCCGGCGGCCAGACTGTCGTCGAGCAGGCTCATCCCCTCCCCGGCCTCCAGGGGGCGCAGCCCTTCGCGGGCCATCCGGGCCAGGTCCGTCTCCGACAGGTGCCCGGTCATGCCGCTGGCCTGCGCCCACAGTCCCCAGGCCAGGGAGACGGCGGGCAGCCCGGCGGCGCGGCGCAGCGCGGCGAGGCCGTCGAGGAAACCGTTGGCGGCGGCGTAGTTGGCCTGTCCCGGGGTGCCCAGCAGCCCGGCGAACGAGGAGAACAGCACGAACGCGGACAGGTCCCGGTGTGCGGTCAGCTCGTGCAGGTGCCAGGCGGCGTCCACCTTGGCCGCCAGGACGGTGTCGAACTGGGCGGTGGTCAGGGCGGTGAACAGCCCGTCGTCGAGGACCCCGGCGGTGTGGAACACGGCGGTCAGCGGGTGCGCGGCGGGGATGTCGGCGAGCAGCGCGGCGAGGGCGTCGCGGTCGGCGACGTCGCAGGCGACCACCCGGGCCCGCGCGCCGAGGTCGGCCAGGTCGGCGACCAGGTCGGCCGCGCCGGGGGCGTCCGGTCCGCGCCGGCTGACCAGCAGCAGTTCGCGTACGCCGTGGGTGGCGGCCAGGTGCCGGGCGGTGAGCCCGCCGAGGGTGCCGGTGGCCCCGGTCACCAGGACGGTGCCCGCCGGGTCCAGCGGCCTCGGCACGGTGAGTACGACCTTGCCGATGGTGCGGGCCTGTTGCAGGGCCCGGAACGCCTCCCGGGCGCGGCGCACGTCCCAGGTGGTGACGGGCAGTGGGGCGAGCACCCCGGCGGCGAAGAGGTCCAGCACCTCGGCGAGGATCGTCCGCAGCCGCTCCGGTTCGGCCCCTTCGGCGTCGGGTGCGGTGACCGCCAGGGCCGTGAGGTCGTACGGTCGGTAGTCGACGGTGGGGTACGCGGCGTGCACCTCGGCGCGGTCCCGGATGTCGGTCTTGCCCATCTCCAGGAAGCGTCCCCCGTCGGCGAGCAGGCCGAGTGAGGCGTCGACGAAGTCGTCGGCAAGCGAGTTGAGCACCACGTCCATCCCTCGTCCGCCGGTGGTGGCGCGGAACGCCGTCGCGAAGTCGAGGGTGCGCGAGTTGGCGATGTGGTCGTCGTCGAGGCCGAGCGCGCGCAGCGTGTCCCACTTGCCGGGGCTGGCGGTGCCGAACACCTCGGCCCCGAGGTGGCGGGCGAGCTGCACGGCGGCGATGCCGACCCCACCGGCGGCGGCGTGGACGAGCACCCGGTCACCGGGGCGGACGCGGCCGAGGTCCACCAGGCCGTAGTAGGCGGTCAGGAACACCACCGGCACGGTGGCCGCGCGGGCGTACGGCCAGTCGTCGGGCATCCGGGCCAGCAGCCGCCGGTCGGCGACGGCGACCGGGGCGAACGCGCCGTCGAAGTAGCCGAACACCCGGTCGCCGGGGGTGAGGTCGGTGACGGCGGACCCGACGGCGAGGACCTCGCCCGCGCCCTCGGCACCCATCAGCGCGTGCTGCTGCGGGACCAGCCCGAGGGCGATGAGCACGTCGCGGAAGTTCAGGCCACCGGCCCGCACGGCGAGCCGGACCTCGGTGGGGCCGAGTGGCTGCCACACCTGCGGGCAGGGTTCGAAGGCCAGGCTGTCCAGGGTGCCGGGGCGGGTGACGACCATCCGGTGCGCCTCGTCGGTGGGCAGTGGCACCAGGTCGGGCCGGGCGGCGGCGAGCCGGGGCACGGACGCCGTCGCGGCCCGGACCGCCACCTGCGGTTCCCCGCTGGCCAGTACCGGGCCGAGCAGGTCGTCGAGCACCGCGGTGGCGTCGACGTCGAGCAGGACGACCTGGTCGGGGTTCTCGGTCTGGGCGGTGCGCAGCAGACCCCAGACGGCGGCGGCGGGCAGGTCGGTGCCGGTGGGGCCGGCGCCGGTGGTGACCACGACCAGGCGCGCGTCGTCCGGGTGGTCGGCGGCGAGCCAGGTCCGGACGTCGTCGCGGACCCGGCTCAGGGTGGCCCGGATGTCGGCGGGGACGTCCCCGGTGGTGGCCGGGCGGACCACGAGCACCTCGGTGCCGGCCGGGACGGGTGCGGCGGCGGGCAGGTCGAGGGGTGTCCACTCCACCCGGTACAGGGCGTCGCGGGACGGTGCGGGGGCGACGGCCGGCCGCAGCACGACCGTGTCGAGGACGGCGACGACGGTGCCGCCGGGGTCGGCGGCGACGACCCGCGCGGTGCCGTCCGCCGGGTCCCCCGTCGACAGGTGTACGCGCAGCGCGGTCGCCCCGGTGGCGGTCACCCGCACGCCCGACAGGCTGAACGGCAGACCCGCCGGCCGGTCGCCGACCACCCCCGGCAGCATCGGGTGCAGCGCCGCGTCGAGCAGCGCCGGGTGGACGAGGAACCGGTCGTCGTCGGCGGTGGGGAGCGCCACCTCGGCGTAGACGTCACCGTCGGGTCCGGTCCACGCGGCGCGCAGGCCACGGAAGGTCGGGCCGTAGTCGTAGCCGTGCGCGGCGAGCCGGTCGTACACGCCGTCCAGGTCGACCGGTTGCGTGCCGGCCGGCGGCCACACCAGCGGGAACGGTGGGGTGTCCGGGGTGGCGGGCGCGACGCTGCCGGTGGCGTGCAGGGTCCACGGGTCGTCCTCGGCGGCCCGGCCGTGCACGGTGACCTGCCGGACGCCGTCGGCCTCCGGCGTGCCGACCCGGACCTGCACCCGCACCGGCGTCCGGTCGGGTACCGCGAGCGGGGCCACCAGGGTCAGTTCGCGCACCTCGCCGCAGCCGACCTCGTCACCGGCGCGTAGCGCCAGCTCCACCAGGGCGGTGCCGGGCACCAGGACCGTGCCGGAGAAGACGTGGTCGGCCAGCCAGGGCTGGGTGCGGTGGGACACGCTGCCGGTGAGCAGGACCGTGCCGTCGGGCAGGGCGGTCACCGCGCCGAGCAGCGGGTGCGCGGCCGGGTCGAGGCCGGCTCCGGAGACCTCGCCGCGGGGTTGCCGGGTCAGCCAGTACCTGGCGCGTTGGAACGGGTAGGTGGGCAGGTCCACGCTCCGGGCCCCGGGGAACAGCGCGGTGAGGTCCACCGGTACCCCCCAGGTGTAGGCGGTGGCGGCGGCGGTGAGGAACTGGTCGAGGCCGCCCCGGTCGCGGCGCAGCGAGCCGGCGACGCGGGCGTCCGGTGCCGTCTCGGTGAGCCCGACGGCGAGCACGGGGTGCGGGCTGATCTCGACGAAGACGCCGTGCCCGTGGCCGGTCAGTTCGGTGACGGCGTCGTGGAACAGCACGGTGTGCCGCAGGTTGCGGTACCAGTAGTCGGCGTCCATCGGTTCGGTCAGCGGACGGCCGGTGACGGTGGAGTACAGCGGCACCCGGGGCGGCTGTGGTGTCACGTCGGCGAGGAGCGCGGTGAGCGACGCGGCGAGGGGTTCGATGTGCGCGGAGTGGGAGGCGTAGTCCACGTTGACCATGCGGGAGCGGACGTCCTCGGCGGCGAAGCGGGCGTGCAGGTCGGCGAGCGCGTCGGCGTCGCCGGAGACCACTGTGGAGCGTGGCCCGTTGAGCGCGGCGATGGACAGCCGTCCACCGTGGCCGGCGAGCCGGTCGGCGACGTCCTCGGCCGGCAGGGCGACGGAGAGCATCCCCCCGCCGCCGGCGATGTCCCGCAGGGCCCGGCTGCGCAGCGCCACCACCTTTGCCCCGTCGTCGAGGGTGAGCGCCCCGGCGACGACGGCGGCGGCGATCTCGCCCTGCGAGTGTCCGACGACGGCGTCGGGTTCCACCCCCAGCGAACGCCACAGCGCGGCCAGCGACACCATCACCGCCCACAGCGCGGGTTGCACCACGTCGACCCGGTCGAGGGCCAGGTCCGGGTCGGTGACGTCGACGTCGAGGTACGGGGCCAGGGCGGTGGCGCAGGCCCGCATCGACGCGGCGAAGACCGGTGACTGTGCCATCAGCGGTGCGGCCATCCCCGTCCACTGGCCGCCCTGCCCGGGGAAGACGAACACGACGCCGCCGTGGTCGGCGGCGGTGCCGACCACCAGGGCGGATTCGGTGTCACCGCCCGGTCCGGGCTGCGGGTCGTGGCCGGCGAGGGCGCGCAGGGCGGTGGCGTGGTCGGCCAGCACGACCGCACGTTCGGGCAGGTCGGCGCGGGTGGCCGCGAGTGACCAGCCCAGGTCGGCGCTCGGGGCGTCGCCGTCGAGGAGGTCGGCGAGCTGGTCGGCGCGGGCCCGCAGCCCGGCGGGGGTGACGGCGGAGAGCACCAGCGGCACGATGGCCGGTGCGGTGCCGGGGTCGGGCGCGGTGGGCGTCGGCACCGGTGGGGCGGCCTCGATGACGACGTGCGCGTTGGTGCCGCTGATCCCGAACGAGGAGACGGCGGCGCGGCGTACCCGGCCGGTGTCGGGCCAGTCCCGGGGTTCGGTGAGCAGCCGTACCGCGCCCGCGGACCAGTCCACGAACGGCGACGGCGAGGAGACGTGCAGGGTCGCCGGCAGTGTGCCGTGGCGCATCGCCTCGATCATCTTGATGATGCCGCCGACGCCGGCGGCGGCCTGGGTGTGCCCGACGTTGGATTTCAGCGACCCGAGGTAGAGCGGTTCGACCCGGTCGTGGCCGTAGGTGGCCAGGACGGCCTCCGCCTCGATCGGGTCGCCGAGGCGGGTGCCGGTGCCGTGCGCCTCCACCGCGTCGACGTCGCCGGGGGTCAGTCCGGCGTCGGCGAGCGCCGCCCGGATCACCGCCCGCTGGGAGCCGCCGTTGGGGGCGGTCAGCCCGTTGGACGCGCCGTCGGAGTTGACGGCGGTCCCGCGCAGCACGGCCAGCACCGGGTGCCCGTACCGGCGGGCGTCGGAGAGCCGTTCCAGCAGCAGCACGCCCACGCCCTCGCCCCAGCCGGTGCCGTCGGCGTCCGCCGAGAAGGACTTGCACCGCCCGTCCGGCGACAGGCCCCGCTGCCTGCTGAACTCGACGAACGTGCCGGGCGTCGACATGACGGTGACCCCACCGGCGAGGGCCAGCGAGCACTCACCGGCGCGCAGCGCCCGGACGGCCAGGTGGGTGGCGACCAGCGACGACGAGCACGCCGTGTCGACGGTGACGGCGGGACCGGTGAGCCCGAGCACGTACGCCAGCCGGCCGCTGAGCACGCTGCCGGTGTTGCCGGTGAGCAGGATGCCCTCCAGATCGCCGGGCATCGCGTCGACCGGCGGCGCGTAGTCGTGGTACATCTGCCCGGCGAACACACCGGTGGTGCTGCCGCGCAGCGAGTACGGGTCGATGCGGGCGCGTTCCACCGCCTCCCACGCCGTCTCCAGCAGCAGCCGCTGCTGGGGGTCCATCGCCAGCGCCTCGCGGGGCGAGATGCCGAAGAACGCCGGGTCGAACTCGTCCGCCCGGTGCAGGAAGCCACCCTCCCGGACGTAGCTGTGCCCGGGGCGGCCCGGGTCGGGGTCGTAGAGGTCCTCCGGCCAGTCGCGGTTGACCGGGAACTCGGAGATCGCGTCCCGCCCCTCGGCCACCAGCCGCCACAGGTCCTGCGGGGAGTCGACCCCGCCGGGGTAGCGGCAGGCCATGCCGATGACGGCGATCGGGTCGTGGGCGTCGGTGACGGTGCCGGTCGCCGGGCCGTCCGGGTCGGTCTCGCCGGTCAGCTCCCGCAGGTGGTCGGCGAGCGCGGCGACCGTGGGGTGGTCGAACACCACCGTCGCCGACAACGCCAACCCGGTGACCGAGACGAGCCGGTTGCGCAGCTCGACGGAGGTGAGCGAGTCGACACCGAGGTCGGTGAGCGCGGCCCGCACCCCGACCTTCGTCCGGTCGGTGTGGCCGAGGACGGCTGCCACCTCGGCGCGGACCACCTCCACCAGGTCCCGGTGCGACGGGCCGTCGGCGACCGGCCGGGGGTGGGCGGCCCGGGGGCGGACCAGGCCGCGCCACACGGCGGGCAGGGCGGCCGGGTCGTTCACCGTGGCCAGCGCGGCGGTGTCCAGCAGCATCGGGACCAGTAGCGGGCCGGGCAACCCGAGGGCCCGGTCGAACAGGGCCAGGCCGTCGTCGTGCCGCAGCGGGGCCACCCCGTTGCGGGCCATCCGGGCCAGGTCGGCCGTGCCGAGCGTTTCGGCCATGCCACCCTCGGCGGCCCACAGCCCCCAGGCCAGCGAGGTGGCGGGCAGGCCGGCGGCGTGCCGGTGGGCGGCGAGCGCGTCGAGGAAGGCGTTGCCGGCGGCGTAGCTGGCCTGGCCCGCCGCGCCGATCTGCTGGGAGATCGACGAGTACAGCACGAACGCGACCAGGTCGAGGTCGGCGGTGAGCCGGTGCAGGTGCCACGCCGCGTCCACCTTGGGCCGCAGCACGGCGTGCAACGCCTGCGGGGTGAGGGTGGCGACGAGACCGTCGTCGAGCACACCGGCCGCGTGTACCACGGCGGTGAGCGGCAGGTCGGCGGGAATCAGGGAGAACGCGGCGGCCAACTGCTCCGGGTCGGCCGCGTCGCCGGCGGCCACGGTCACCACCGCGCCGTACGCCCGCAGTTCGTCGGCGAGTTCGTCGGCGCCGGGGGCGTCCGCGCCCCGGCGGCTGAGCAGCAGCAGCCCCCGTACGCCCAGGTCGCGTACCAGGTGGCGGGCGAGTCCGGTGCCGAGCGCGCCACTGGCGCCGGTGATCAGGACGGTGCCGTCGCCGAGGTCGACCGGGGCGCTCGGGGTGTGGTCGTCGCGGCGCAGCCGGGGGACGGTCAGCGCGCCACCGGCGAGGCGTACCTCCGGTTCGTCGAGGGCGGCCACCCGCGCCAGGTCCGCCGCGTCGACGTCGGTGTCGTGGTGCAGGAGGACGAACCGGCCCGGGTGTTCGGTGCGGGCGCAGCGGACGAGCCCGGCGGCGACGGCCAGGGCCGGTGCGTCGTCGGCGACGGTGAAGACCACGGTGGGTCCGTCGTCGGTGGCGAGCGCGGCGTGGATCTCGTCGAGGACGTCCTCGGCGACGGCGTGTGCGGCGGCGGCCTGGTCCGTGCCCCGGGCGGCCAGCGCCACGGCGGTGACCGGGTGGGACGTGCCGGTGGGGGCGGCTGCCGGCACCCAGCCCCGGGTCAGCACCTCACCGCGCCGTACCGCGCCCACCGGCCGCCAGACCAGGGAGGCGACCTCGGCGACCAGCGTGCCGTCGTCGGCCACGGCCGTCATCGACAGCGTCTGCGGCCCCGTCCAGGTGTACGCCACCCGGAGCCGGCGGACGCCGGTGGCGTGCACCTGGACACCGGACCAGGCGAACGGCAGCGCGGCCGGGCGGGCGTCGTCGGCCACGCTGGGCAGCGCCGGGTGCAGCGCGCCGTCGAGCAGGGCGGGATGCAGCAGGTACGGCTCCACCGGCTCGCCCGCGTCGAGGGCCACCTCGGCGAACAGACCGTCGGGGGTGCGCCATAGGCGGCGGAGTCCCTGGAACGCCGGGCCGTAGTGGTAGCCGTGTGCGGCGACGGACTCGTAGACCCCGGTCAGGTCCAGTTCCTGTGCGTCGGCCGGCAGCCGGGGGACGGCCGACGCCGGCCGGTCGGGTGCCAGGGTGCCGACGGCGTGCCGGGTCCAGTCGGTCGAGTCGGCCGCGCGGGCGTACACGGTGACGGTGCGGTGGCCGTCGTCCGTCGGCGGCCCGACGGTCACCTGGAGGGTGACGGCGGTGGGGCCGACCGGGAGGGGGGTGAGCAGCGTGAGGTCCTGGACGCGGGGGCAGCCGCATTCGACGCCGGCGCGCAGCGCGGCCTCGAGGAACGCGGTGCCCGGCAGCAGCGTCCGCCCGTCGACGACGTGGTCGGCGAGCCAGCGGTGGCTGCGGGTGGAGACGCGGCCGGTCAGCAGCACTCCCGCGTCGTCGGCGAGGTCGACCGAGGTGGACAGCAGACCGTGCCGGGTGCCGGTGGTCCCGACCGCCGGCTGGTTGTCGAGCCAGTACCGCTGCCGTTGGAACGGGTACGTCGGCAGGTCGACGACCTTGCCGCCGCCGTAGTACCCCCGCCAGTCGACCTCGTGCCCCCGCACCCACACCTGCGCCAACCCGCTCACCGCCGACCTGGCCTCATCCACGCCCGGCCGCAGCATCGGGACACCGTCGGTCAACAGGGACGACAAACCACCATCCGCGCTGAGTTCCCACCACGAGCGGGGACCGGCCGCTTCGATCGCGTCGTGGAACCGCACCGGCTCACGCACCTGCCGCACCCAATACCCCGGATCCGAAAGATCCCCCACCTGCCCGGTCACCGACGACACCACCGCAATCCGCGCCGGATGAAACGACAAACCCTCCACCACCGTGCGGAACTCGTCGAGCATCGGTTCCATCAACGGCGAGTGGAACGCGTGACTGACCGACAGCCGCCGCTGCCGCACGCCCAACGCGGTCGCCACGGCATCCGCCGCTTGCAAGGTCTGCTGTTCCGGGCCGGCGATCACCACCGCCGACGGACCATTCACCGCCGCGATCACCACGTCGTCAGACAGGAACGGTTGCACCTCCTGCACGGAGGCCCGCAGGGACACCATCGCCCCGCCCGCCGGTAGGGCCGCCATCAGACGAGCACGCGCCGACACCAACGTCACCGCATCCGCAAGAGACAACACCCCCGCCACATGCGCCGCCGCGATCTCCCCGATCGAATGACCCACCAGAACCGCCGGACGCACACCCCACGACTCCACCAGACGGAACAGCGCCACCTCCACCGCGAACAACGCCCGCTGCGCCACCCCCGTGCCATCAAGACCCACCCCGGAGGAGATCGCGTCGCGCACATCCCCACCCAACAGCGCGCACACCTCGTCGAACACCGACGCGAACACCGGAAACGCCTCACACAAACCCGCACCCATCCCCACCCGCTGACCACCCTGACCCCCGAACACCACACCCAACCCCGCAGGAACACCACCGGAGGACACCCCGCCCGACGACACCGCCCCTGACAACGCCGCACCACCCGACGACCCCGCGACCGGGTCCACCGCGGAAGCAGCAACCACACCGGACGCCAACGCCCGAACCCCCGGAGCCAACGACGCCCCGTCCGCGATCACCACACCGTCGAGCAACACCGCCCGCTCGTCGAACACCGACCGCGTCGACGCCAACGACCACCCCACATCCACCGCCGACACCCCCACCACCGTCGACCGCAACCGCTCCACCAGCTCCCGCACCCCGGCGACCGACCGCGCCGACACCGGCCACGGCGTCACCCCCACCGGCGTGGCCATCACCTCGGCGGACGACCTCACGCCGCCGACCGGCGTACCCACCTCCGGTGTGTGTCCCGACGACACGGGCGAACCGCCGCCGGCCGGCATCTCCGGCTCGTCCGGTGCTTCCTCCACGATCACGTGCGCGTTGGTGCCGCTGATCCCGAACGACGACACCCCCGCCCGCCGACGACCCCCCTCAGCCACCACCCACTCCCGGGACTCCCGCACCACCTCCACCCCACCCGACGACCAATCCACCAACCCCGACGGCTCACCCACATGCAACGACCCCGGCACCACCGCATGCCGCATCCCCAACACCACCTTCAACACCCCAGCAACACCCGCCGCATGCTGCGTATGACCAAGGTTCGACTTCACCGACCCCAACCACAACGGCACCGACCGACCCCGCCCATACGTCGCCAACAACGCCTCCGCCTCGATCGGATCACCCAACCGAGTACCCGTCCCATGACCCTCCACCACCTGCACGTCAGACACCGACACACCCGCCACCGCCAACGCCCGACGAATCACCCGCTCCTGCGACGGACCACTCGGCGCCGTCAAACCATTCGACGCACCATCCGAATTCACCGCACTACCCCGCACCACCGCCAACACCCGGTGACCATGGCGGCGGGCGTCCGACAGGCGCTCCAGCACCAGCATCCCGGCGCCCTCGGCCCATCCCGTGCCGTCCGCGTCGGCCGAGAACGCCTTGCACCGGCCGTCCGGCGACAGCCCACCCTGCCGGCTGAACTCGACGAACATGCCCGGGGTGGACATCACGGTGACGCCCCCGGCCAACGCCAGCGAACACTCGCCGTTGCGCAGCGCCGATGCCGCCAGGTGTACGGCGACCAGCGACGACGAGCAGGCCGTGTCGACCGTCAGTGCCGGCCCGGTGAGCCCGAGGGCGTATGCGATGCGGCCGGAGGCGACGCTGGGGCTGATGCCGGTGAGCAGGTAGCCCTCGGCGTCGGGGTGGGCCTCGTGCATCCGGGGGCCGTAGTCGCCCCCGGTCGCGCCGGCGAAGACGCCGACCCGGCTGTTCCGCAGGGAGGTGGGGGCGATTCCAGCGCGTTCCAGCGCCTCCCAGGAGACCTCCAGCAGCAGCCGTTGCTGTGGATCCATGCCCAGCGCCTCACGGGGTGAGATGCCGAAGAACGCGGCGTCGAAGCCGGCGGCGTCGGCGAGGAACCCGCCCGAGCCGGTGCCGAGCCGGCCGGAGTCGCGCAGCGCCGTCAGGTCCCAGCCCCGGTCGTCGGGGAACTCTCCGATGACGTCGGTGCCGCCGACGAGCAGTGTCCACAGGTCTTCCGGTGACGCCACCCCGCCCGGGAAGCGGCAGGCCATCCCGACGATGGCGACGGGTTCGTCCACGACGGTCGCGGTGTCGTCGTCGGCTTCGTCGTCGGGGGCCGGGTCGCTGTCGGCCAGCAGCACGGTGAGCCGTTCGGCGAGCGCGGCGGGGGTGGGATGGTCGAACAGCAGCCCGCTGGGGAGGACCAGACCGGTGGCGGCGGCGAGTTCGTCGCGTAGCTCGACCGCCAGCAGCGAGGTGAAGCCCAGGTCGTGGAACGTGGTGGTGGGCGCGATGACGGCGGGTGCGCGTCCGCCGAGCACCCGGCGGACGAGGACGTCGATCTCGGCGGTGAGGTCGCGGTCGGCGGCCGGCCGGCCGGTCCGGGTGGGTTCCGGCCGGGCACCGACCCAGTGCCGGGTGCGTTGGAACGGGTAGGTGGGCAGGTCGACGACGCGGCCCGCCCCGCCGAGCAGGCTGCGCCAGTCCACCCGGTGACCACGGGTCCACACCGTCGCGGCGGCGGTGACGATGCTGGTGGCCTCGTCGTGGTCGACGCGCAGGGTGGGGATGCCGCCGTCGATCAGGGTGGACAGTGAGCCGTCCGGTCCGAGTTCCAGCCAGGTGCCGACGTCGTACGCGGTGCCGGCCCCGGTGACGGCGGCGTGGAAGAGCACCGGTTCGCGTACCTGGCGTACCCAGTGTTCGGGGTCGGTCAGGTCGGCGGGCGCACCGGTCACGGTGGAGACGACGGGCAGGGTGGCCGGCCGGAACGTCACCGTCGACAAAACCCGACGGAACCGGTCGCACATCGGGTCCATCAGGGGGGAGTGGAAGGCGTGGCTGACCCGCAGGTGCCGTACCCGGGCACGGGTCGCCGCCGCGATCTCCCCGGTGACCGCCCGCAGCGGCCCGGCGGGTCCGGCGAGCACCGTCGCGTCGGGGCCGTTGACGGCCGCGACGACCACGCCGTCGCGCAGGAACGGGCGTACGACGGAGTCGGCGGCGCGGACGTTCGCCATGGCCCCACCGGCGGGCAGCGCCTGCATCAGTTCGCCGCGTGCGGACACCAGCCGCACCGCGTCCGGCAGGTCGAGCACGCCGGCGACGTGCGCGGCGGCGATCTCGCCGATCGAGTGGCCGACGAGCACGTCGGGGTGGACGCCCCACGACTCCAGCAGCCGGAACAGCGCCACCTCGACGGCGAACAGGGCGGGTTGGGTGGTGCCGGTGGCGTCGAGCCCGTCGCCGGTGCTGATCGCCGTGCGGAGGTCCACCCGGGCCAGCGCGCACACCTCGTCGAACGCGGCGGCGAAGACCGGGTGGGCCGCGTGCAGGCGCAGTCCCATGCCGACCCGTTGGGCACCCTGACCGGCGAACACGAATCCCAGGGCGGTGTCGCCCGCCTGGCCGGTGAGCACCCGGTCGCCGACCACGACGGCCCGGTGGGTCAGCTCCGCCCGGGTGGTGGCCAGGGACCAGGCCACCGCCGCCGGGTCGGCGTCGCCCTCCCGCAGGCGCGTCACGGCGGCGTCCCGGGCCTGGTGGGACTTCGCGGACACCGGCCAGGCAACGACCGGCACGTCCGGCGTCACCGGGGCGGCCGGCGGCGCGTCGGTGGGGGCCTCGCCGAGGACCACGTGGCAGTTCGTCCCGCCCATGCCGAACGAGCTGACCCCCGCCACCAGGGGCCGGTCCGGGCGCGGCCAGGGCGTCGGGTCGGTGACCACCGTCAGGCCGAGCCGGGGCAGGTCGATGTCGGGGTTCGGGGTGGTGAAGTGCAGGCTCGGGGGGAGTCGGCGGTGCCGTACGGCCAGCGCGGTCTTGATCAGTCCGGCGATGCCGGCGGCACCCTCCAGGTGACCGATGTTGGTCTTGACCGAGCCGACCGCCAGCGGCGCGGCCGGGTCGCCGAGCGCCCGGCCCAGCGCGGCGGCTTCGATCGGGTCGCCGACCCTCGTGCCCGTGCCGTGCAGTTCGACGTACTGGACGTCGGCGGCGGTGGTGCCCGCGCGGCGGTGGGCGGCCCGCAGCGTCGCCTCCTGGGCGGCCGGGTCGGGGGTGGTGGGGGTGCCGCCCGCACCGGCGGAGACCGCGCTGCCCCGGATCACGCAGTAGATCCGGTCGCCGTCGGCGAGCGCCCGGTCGAGCGGTTTGAGCAGGACCGCTCCCCCGCCCTCGCCCCGGACGTAGCCGTTGGCGCGGGCGTCGAAGGTGTGGCAGCGACCGTCGGGTGACAACCCGCCCCAGTCGTCGGAGATGTGGCTGCTCTCCAGCAGCAGGGCCAGGCTCACCCCGGCGGCGAGCGCGGTCGTCGACTCGCCGCTGCGCAGGCTGGCGCAGGCCAGGTGGACGGCCACCAGCGAGGACGACTGGCCGGTGTCGACGGTGACGCTCGGCCCGTTGGCGCGCAGGAAGTACGACAGCCGGTTGGCGATCATGCTGCGGTGCAGGCCGGTCATCGCGTGGCCGGAGCGCAGCGCGGTGCGGTGGCGGTGTGCCACCTGGGCGTAGTCGTCCCAGGTGGTGCCGACGAACACGCCCAACGGGGTGCCGGCCACGGTGTCGGCGGGCACCCGGCCGTCTTCCAGTGCCTCCCAGCCGAGTTCGAGCAGGAGGCGTTGCCTCGGGTCGAGCAGTGCGGCCTCGCGGGCACCGATGTCGAAGAAGGGCGCGTCGAAGGTGTCGACCTCGGTCAGGAAGGCACCCCAGCGGGCGGCCCCGGTGGCGGCGGGCCAGCGGTCCCGGACGTCCCGCACGGTGCTGCGGCCCGCCACGAGCAATTCCCAGAATCGGGCAGGGTCCGGCGCTTCGGGAAAACGGCACGCGATGCCGGTGATCGCGATGTCCGCCGTGGAATCAGCCGACTCGTATCCGTGCAGGACAGCCACGTATTTCCCCCGGGTTCGACGCGGTGGGCCCAGTGACGCGAAGCGCGTGGGAATTGCAGGTGATCGAGAGAGGTGCTTCGATCCGCTCCGCCAACGACCCGTCCAGAGTCGATCAGTGATCGATGCCCTTCAACCCCTAGATTTCCCCTAGAATCGGCAACTCTCCGTTTAATCGATGTTTATCGGCAACGCATTCTGCTCCCTTTTCGGTCACCTCACCCGCGCTGGACCCGGCCGACCCAGCGCCGCCGTCGCAGCGCGCGACGACGGGCGGCACCTGGCCGGTCGCCACCTGACGAACCCGGCCGCGTCGGGCGGCGATGCCGCTCCGAAAGGGCCTCCGTAGTGCGATTTCCGGCCGGCGCGACGCTGGGCGGCGACGGGGCCGGCGGCCGCCCGGCCACACCGGCGGGGCGGCCGCCGCCACATCGACCACGGGCACCGGAGCACCGATACGCATGCTGATCAGAACCGGACTCGTATTGTTTCGTCATCGACTGGCCAGTGGCGTACGACACCAGGACCCTGCGGCGCGCAATTACCACGCGGGGAAAATGCTCGAAAGTAGATCAGCGGCCACCGACAATGGGGGCGGCGGTGGAAACAAGACCGTTCCCCGGCGGAAACAATTCACCGCGCCGGCGTCGACGCCCCGGGAGAACGCGAACAATCAGAGAGGGAAAAGCACGCCGCCGGTCGTGGACGCAGCGGACGACCGGCGCGGAAACAGGGCACGCGACCGGCACGACTATCCAACGCGCGCCGGGCCCTCCGCGCAGCAGGACGGGGGCTGCCCCGCGTGGGGCCACGCCCCGGCGAGCAGAACGGGCCGACTCCGGGCGACGAGCGACCGGGTCGGGGCACGGCGGACGGTCGATCCGGGGAGGCCGGGGGTCACGTACCCCACGCGCGGGATACCTACGGCGGGCCAGCGGCCAGCGGCCAGCGGCCAGCGGCCAGCGGCCAGCGGCCAGCGGCCAGCGGCCAGCGGCCAGCGGCCAGCGAACCTACCTTCCAGCCATGGGCGGACCGCTGTGCCGTGCCGAACGCCAGAGCCGGGGCCAGGAACCAGGCGCGGCGGCGGCCGAGGCGGTGGATGTCGGCGGTGCCGTTGGCCGCGGCCGGCGGTTTCCCAGCCGCAGGCCCGGTAGCCGGGCACGCCGGTCGACCCGCTGCCCTGTCGTGCTGCGGCCGCCGCCACCGGCTGCCCCTCGCACCGGGGGCCGATGGCGGAGGCCGCAGCCGGCCCGGGCTTCAGTCCTGTGCCGGCACAGGGGTCGGGTCCGTCGTGGACGGTCGACCCCGGTCACGGGACCTCCGGGCCACCCGCCCGGTCGGCTGCCGCGCCCATTCCGGGCAGCCGACCGGGCGGGTTCCGACCCGCGTCCAGGCGGCCGGACGGGCGACGCCCCGCGCCGGCTACCACTCGTGCCGGCCCGGACGCGGCGTTCCGGGCCGACGGTCAGGACGCGGTGTGCTCCGCGCCGGAGCTCAGTAGGCGACGGCGAAGTGCGTGCGCGGGTGTGCGCCCTGCTCGGCCTCGTCGAGGACGGCGATGGCGAAGTCGCGGTAGGAGATACGGCTGGCACCGTCGGCGTCGGCGAGCATGCCGGTGTCGCCCGCGCGGTACGCCCCGGTCCGCTCGCCCTCCGGGTCGAACTCCATCGCCGGCACCACCACCGACCACTCGACCGTCGCCGGCGCCTCCCGCAGCACGTCGAGCGCCGCGGCGTGGGCCTTGGCGAAGTCCTGGAACTGCGCCGGGAAGCCGGGGGTGTCCATGACCCGGACGCCGGGCGCGGCGTCGAGGTAGGCCGACAGGCCGATGGCGACCAGGCGGCCCCCGCCGGTCTCGGCGACGGCGTTGACGAGCGCGCCGGCGGCGGCGGTGAAGAACGTCGCCATGTTGTCCCCGGCACCGGGGGCGACCGCGTTCACCACCGCGCCCGCGCCCTTGACCAGGGCGGCGACCTGCGACTGGTCGGTGACGTCGCCGGCGACCACCTCGACGCCGGAACCGGAGAGGTCGGCGTACCGGGTGGTGTCCCGGACGACCGCGACGACCTCGTGCCCACGGCTGGCGGCCTCGGCCACGATCGCCCTGCCCGCCTTGCCGCCTGCGCCGAACACTACGATCTTGGTCACTGGTCGTCCCTCTCTCGCGATGCCGATGTTCCGGTTGCCGCCCACGCGTACGGGCTGTACGGCTGCGAACGGCGCCGGCGTGCCACGGTAACGAGCACCGAGGTTTCTTCCGGGAAACCTCGTTAGGCTGGATCGGTGACGGACTCCACCTCGCGCTTCGATCCGGTCTGCCCGTCCGGCATCGCGCCGATCCACATCGGCGACAAGTGGACGGCGATGGTGATCTCCCTGTTGGCCGAGGGACCGATGCGGTACTCCGACATCCGGGCGCAGATCGGCCCGGTCACGGCGAAGGTGCTGACGGCGGCGCTCCGCGGCCTGGAACGGGACGGCTTCGTCGCCCGGATGGAGCAGCCCGGCCCGCCGCGCAGCGTCCACTATGGCCTCACCGAGCTGGGTCGGACCCTGCTGCCCGCCATCGAGCTGGCCGTCCAGTGGGCGCACGACCACCTCGGCGCGATGCTCGACGCGCAGGAGGCATACGACCGCGAACATGCCCGACAGGGCCGGGTGGAACTGCGCTGATCAGGCATTTCTGTATTGATTCGGGGTGCCGGCCGGATAGCTCAGCGCATCCATTACCGTCGACTCAGGTGATCCAGGACACAATTTCCCTAGGGGAGATCTAGGGGTTCTGGCGAGCGCTTCGACCGTTGGCTGCGGCGAAATTCCCATAGTAAGGTTACGGTCCGTTCGACAGGTGGCGAGCGCATCGCCGCGCGCCCCCATTGACGTTTCTTCGCCGGGCCTCGACGCATCGGGCGCGGTGTCCACCCCACATTCACTCAATTCCAGGGGGAAGCTTGTCCCGGTTGAGCCGTAGGCGGTTGATGTCCGGTGTCGGCACCGTCATCGCCGGCGCAGGTGCGAGCACGCTGATCGGCGACCACGTGGTCGCCGCGCCCGCCCAGGTCGACAGCCTGGCCGGTGGGCAGAAGACTCCAGGGCCGGTGACGATCGGCCCCACCGACCGCCGTTACGCCGACGCCCTCCAGCGCGGGTTCAACCGCCGCTTCGTGGGCAGCCCGGAGGCGGTGCGGATCGTCAGCACCACCAAGCAGGTCGTCGCCGCGGTGCAGGCGGCCGTGACGGCCGGCAAGAAGGTCGTGGTCCGCAGCGGCGGGCACTGCCTGGAGAACTTCGTCGACGACCCGGCGGCGAAGGTTGTCATCGACCTGGTCGAGATGCGCTCGGTCACCTTCGACACCACCCGTAACGCCTTCTGCGTGCAGGGCGGGGTCACCCTCGGCGACCTGTACCGGCGGCTGGACTGGGGGTGGGGCGTCACCGTCCCCGGCGGCTCCTGCCAGAGCGTCGGCATCGGCGGGCACGCCACCGGCGGCGGGTTCGGCATGCTGTCCCGGCAGCACGGCATCGTCGCCGACTACATCGACGCGGTCGAGGTCGTCATCGTCGACGCCACCGGCACGGCGAAGTCCGTCGTGGCGACCCGGGCCACCGGGGACCCGAACCGCGAGCTGTGGTGGGCGCACACCGGCGGCGGGGGCGGCAACTTCGGCATCGTCACCCGGTTCTGGCTGCGCAGCGCCACGGCCACCGGCACCAACCCGAGCACGCTGCTGCCGACGCCGCCCGGTGCGGTCGCCAACACCATCCTCACCTGGAACTGGGCCGACGTGTCCCGGGCGGACTTCGTCCGGATCATGGCCAACTACGGAACCTGGCACGAGCTGAACAGCGCCCCCGGGGCCACCGGCACCAAGCTGTTCTCCGCGCTGACCGCCAACCGCAGCGAGTACGGCCGGCTGTCGGTCGTCGCCCAGGTCGACCCCACGGTCAGCGGCAACAACACCCTGCGCAGCTCCTACGTCAGCGCGATCACCGCGGGCGTCACCGCGACGCCGACGATCCTCGACACCGGCACCCGGCCGTGGCTGACCACCACGCTGAACCTGCCGACCACGGCCGCCGCGTTCGGCATCACCGGCCCACTGCGCTCCAAGAGCAAGGGTGGCCTGCTCAAGCAGCGCTACACCGACGCCCAGGCGGGGCGGGTGTTCGACCGGCTCACGGCGAGCGGCTACACCAACCCGGCGTCCGGCCTGACGCTGCTGTCGTACGGCGGGGCGATCAACGCCACCGCTCCCACCGCGACGGCGACGGCGCACCGCTCGTCGGTGATGGCCGCGTCGTTCACCAGCTACTGGGACGACCCGAGCGCCGACGCGACGAACATCGACTGGCTGCGCGGGCTCTACCGGGACGTGTACGCCGAGACCGGTGGGGTGCCGGCGCCGGACGCCCGCAACGAGGGGTCCTACATCAACTGGCCCGACATCGACTTCCTCGACAGCACCCAGAACACCTCCGGCGTGTCGTGGTCGACGCTGTTCTACGGCGACAACTACCCGCGCCTGCAACTGGCCAAGGCGGCCTACGACCCGCTCAACGTGTTCAGCCACGTCCTGGGCGTGGCGGCTCCGTGACCGGACAGGTCCTGGTGGTCACTGCGGGTGCCGGTGGGATCGGCTCCGCAGTGGCCCACCGCTTCCGGTCCCGGGGTTGGCATGTGGTGATCGTGGACCGTGACGCCGGGCGGGGGCGCGCGGTGGCCGGCGGGTGCGACGGGCTGTTCGTGCACACCGACGCGACCACCATGGCCGGCTGCCAGGAGTACGTCGAGGCGACCCTGGCCCGGCACGGGACACTGGACCTGCTGCACCTCAACGTGGGCGTGCTCGCCGGCACGGCGGTCGGCGACGGGTTCGACCCGCAGGCGTACCAGTCGATGATGCGGACCAACGTCGACTCCGTCGTGTTCGGCGTGCAGGCCGCGTACGCGCCGATGCGGGCGCACGGCGGTGGCGCGGTGCTGGTCACGGCCAGCACCACCGGGGTGCGTCCGTCACCGGACGCCCTGTACTCGGCGAGCAAGCACGCGGTGGTCGGGCTGGCCCGGTCCCTCGCGGGCCCGCTCGGGCAGGTGAACATCCGGATCAACGCGCTCTGCCCGGGCGCGGTGGACACCCCGATGCTCGCTGACCGGCGGGACGCGCTGGTGCGCGCGGGTGTCGGGTTGGTGACACCGGAGGAGGTGGCCGCCGCCGCCGAGCAGGCGCACGCGACGGGACGTACCGGCGAGGCGTGGATCGTCAACGCCGGGCACCCCGTCGCCCCGCATCCGTTCACGGAGGTCGTCATCGCGGGAGAGGAACGGATCTCCCGCTGACGGCCGTACCGCCGGCACGTCCCGGTAAAGATCAGTGCCGGTAAAGATCAGCGGTCGAACAGACAGGAGTGCTTTCATAGGGGCCGGTCACGCAATTCGGAACGACTTGCACGGCAGGGGGACCAATGATAACCGAACCCTTATTCGGCGATTACCCGGAAGAGTTCCCGGGGACGTGGTTGCGGCCCGATGTCGATTCCGCGCGACGGCCGATCAGGCAGGTCGTTGGTTACGACCGGGTGTTCCGGAGAATCGAGGCGAGCCTCGAACCGCTCGCCGGCCACCCCGAGGCACGTGAATCCGACCGGTGGAAGTCGCTGGTGCTGGCCTCCTGCGATTTCCCCGGCGCCCTCGACCGGCTCACCGACCTCTATCCCTGCGGCGAGGCCCGGCACGGCGCGTCCCTTGAGGACATGAGCCGCGAGCAGTTGATGACCCTCGGGTTGGTCAACGCGATGACCGCCACCTGGCCCGGCCTGGACCACGTCACCATGGCCCGTGACTACCTGGAGAACCAGGACGCCCAGATCCCCACCGGCGTCGAGTGGCTGGTGAGTTGCGCGATCCGCATCCTGCTGCTGTCCGGGGATCCGAACGCCGCCGCCTGCGCGGCGGCGGCCCGGCAGCGTCTCGGCGGGCAGAACCCGATCGGTTGGCGGGCCCGGCTCACCAGCCTGCACGCCGTCTGCGCGCTGCTCGACGGCGACGTGCAGGGCGGCGTCGAGTGGGGTGAGCAGGCGCTGCGGATGATGCAGCCGAGGCGCTGGGCGCACCGGATCGGTGAGCCGCTGGCCACCGTGGTCCTGGGCAACCTGGCCCTGGGCCGGATCGGCGCGGCGGTGCACCACCTGCGTACCACCCCGTCGGCGTTGATGGACGAGTCCAGCTACAGCCTCTGGTACCGGCACGGCTTCGGGCACTTCTGTCTGGGCACCGGTGACCCACGCGGCGCGGTGACCCGGTTCATGAGCTGCGGGCGGAGCATGGCCGAGTGGGGCATGGCGCTGGAGCACCTCTTCCCGTGGCGGCTGGCGGCGGCGGCCGGCTACCAGATGCTCGGCGAGCAGGACATCGCCGTACACCTGGTGGATGCGGCGTTGCAGGCCCGCGGCGACGAGATACGGGCCCGGGCCATGCAGACCACGGACAGCGTCGGGGTGGTCTTCGGCGGTGCCCGCGAGGCGATCCTCACGACGCTGGAGCGGTTCTCGTCGAGCCCCGACTTCTTCCTGATCCTGCGCCGGTTGCAGACCGAACCGCTCGACTTCGGACGCGGGGACTACGCTACCGTCACGGTGCTGGAGCGGCGTCCGGTGGCGTTCCTGTCGACGCTCACCGACAGCGAGTTGAAGGTCGCCACCCTGGCCGGCCGGGGCAAGCAGAACAAGATGATCGCCCGGGATCTCAGCATCACGATCAGCACGGTGGAGCAGCACCTGACCCATGTGTACAAGAAGCTCGGCATCGGCAACCGCAAGGAACTCCGCCTGATCATGGGCTGACCCACCGCGTCGCCGGGGCGACGCCCTCCCGACCTGATCGCCCTCACCACGGACCCCGGACGCCGGGGCCCACACCTCTAACGGAACCTCATGTCTAGTCACCTCTCCGCACCGGATTCCGCCGGGGCGCAGGAGCACCGGGGCCGGCCGACCCGCCGGGCACAGGTCCACGCGGTGGCCGTGCTGCTGGCCACCACGGTCCTCCCGCTGACCATCACCGGGGCGTCGGTCGCGTTGCCCGGCATCCAACACGACCTCCAGACCAGCACCGTCGCCGCGCAGTGGGTGGTCAACGCCTACAACGCGACGTTCGCCGCGTTCCTCGTGCTGGGCGGCGCGGTCACCGACCGGTGGAGCCCCTACCGGGTGTTCCTGTCGGGGGTGGCGGTCTTCGCGGTCGCCTCCGCCGCTTCGGCGTTCGCACCGACGGTGCTGGTGCTGAACCTGACCCGCGCCGTCACGGGCGTCGGCGCGGCGGCCACCGTGACCGGCGGGGTGGCGCTGCTGTCGGTCGTGCTGACCGGCCGGGCGCAGGCCCGCGCCTTCGGCCTGCTGGGCACCCTGCTCGGCGTGGGGTTGGCGTTCGGCCCGCAGCTCAGCGGCGTGGCGTTGGAGACGCTGGGGTGGCAGGCCGTGTTCGGGGTACCCGCCGCGGTGGGCGTGCTGGTGATCGGTCTCGCCCTGGCCGCCCGCCCGCCCGCCGCCGCACGCCGGACGTCGGCCCACCCGCCGTTCGACTGGGCCGGGGCGCTGCTGTTCACCGGGGCCTCGCTGATCGGCATCGCGACCCTGGTGGAGGCGCCCCGGCTCGGGGCGACGCATCCGCTGCTGTGGGGCGGGGCGGCCCTGTCCGCCGTGCTGCTGCTGTCGTTCGTCGGTGTAGAGCGTCGGGTGGCGCACCCGGTGACCGACCTGACGCTGCTGCGCAATCCCCGGTACACGGCGATCGCGATCACCGCGGGCACCCTGATGGTGGTGCTGGTGCCGATCCTGGTCTACCTGCCGTCGTACCTGATCAACGTGGTGGGCCTGTCCCCCACCGAGGCGGGCGCCTGGATGCTGGTACTCACCGCCCCGACGATCGCGTTGCCACCGGTGGGCGGCATCCTGATCAGGAGCGTCGGGATGACCCCGGTCCTGGTCACGTCGGTGGTGCTCTGCGGGCTCGGCGCGCTGGGGCTGGTGACCCTGTCGCCGGGCAGCACGTTGCCCACCATGGCGCTGCCTCTGCTCGCCATCGGGGCGGGGGCCGGGCTGCCCTCCGGTCACATCGACCGGCTGGCCGTCTCCGAGGCGGACGAGAGCCGACGGGGGGCGGCGGCCGGGCTGTTCAACACCATCCGACTCTCCACCGAGAACGTGAGCATCGCGGCGGCCGGGGCGTTCATCGCCGCCGCGAGCCCCGTCGGCCTGCGCGGACGGCACTTCACCGACGCGCTGCACACGGTGGCGCTGGCGCTGGCGGCGGTAGCGATCGCCGTCGCGACGCTGCTCGTGGTCGTCGACCGTCGGACCCGGGGCGCGGCCCGGGTGGAACACGCCCCGGGCCCGGTACGGTCGGCAGTGAGCGAGTAGCCGGGTGGCGGCCGGTGGGCCGTCGCTCAGCCCAGACTGATCACCGGTCGGGTCAGGGTCTCGTCGGCGTACCCGTCGTCGGAGGCGAGCCACCGGCCGAAGTCCCCGTCCCGGTAGGCCGTCGCGAGGGTGAGCCAGCCCAGGAAGAAGCCGCTGCCGCCGCAGGTGACGACACCGCCGTCACCGCCGCACACCACCGTCGGTTCGGTCGTCACCTCGTACCGGTAGGAGTCCTGACCGATCGCCAACCCCCACAGGTTCGGCGTGCGGTGCACCCCGGTCACCTGCTCGACCGGGTAGCCGTCGTCGGGGGTGTCGTCGCCCCAGCGGAACAGGGTGGTCGCGCCCGCGCCGCAGGCCCACTCCCACTCGTCCGGGCTGGTGGTCCGCAGCCCGAGGTCGGTGAGGGCGGCCATCGCCTCGTCGTGGTCGAACTCCTCGACCAGCACCGCGCGGGTCACCCGGCCGGTCGCGTCCAGCTCGACGGTCAGCCCGTCGGCGGAGCTCACCGTGCCCGCCCCGTCGCTCCGGCGGCCGAGGGACGCGACGAGTTCACCGACCCGGGGGTCGTCCGGCGGCACCGGCATCTCGCCGGGTTCGAACGCCTCCACCGCGACCAGCATCGCCGGCAGGTCGACGTCGCGCACGGGCGAGGTCATCGCGTCGAGGTGCTCGGTCAGCGGCGGCAGGCCGTACTCCTCGGCGCTGTCGGCGTAGCTGGCCTGCTGACCCGCGCTGGGGTGGAACCGGGCCGCGTCGTAGCCGAGCGTCGGCCGGCCGCCGGGCACCAGCGCGAACCGCAGCCCGCCCCGGTCGAACACCGCCGTGCGGTGCCGGCGTCCCGCGTAGGTGGTGTCCCGTAGGCCCACCACGGTCAGGTCGTGCCGTGCCGCGATCTCCCGGGCCAGTCGGCCGGCGGCCTCCTCGGACCGGTCGTTCCACTGGTCGACACGGAGCTCGGCGTACGACATCGGGCCAGGATAGGGCCGGACGCGCCGGCACCGGCGGGCGGGTTCGGCGTCCGCCGGTGTGCCGGGCGCCGGGTGCCGGGTGTGGTCAGTAGCCGATCCGGAAGGTGGCGTCCTGCCGGTCGGTGGCCGGTGAACTGCTGGTGAGCGGGTCGATGCGCAGCAGGTAGTCGTAGTGGCGCAGGTAGCGGTCGGGGAAGTTGTACGACCGGAACGACGTCCACGACGAGTCCGCGAGGCCGGCCGTGCGGTAGAACGTGGCGTCGCCCCGGAACGCACTGGTGCCGTCGTTGGCCGCCAACCGGATCGTGTAGTCGTAGTGGCGCAGGTACCGGTCGGGGTAGTTCACCGAGCGGAACGACACCCCGGCCGGGTCGGCAAGGCCCGGCACCAGGGTCCACAGCTGGTCCTGGTACGGCTCGAACGGGTACGGGTCGATGCGCGCGACGTTGTTGCCGTGCCGCAGGTAGCGGTCGGGGAAGTTGTACGACTTGATCCGGTTCCAGCTGGGCGGCCCCCAGGCGGCGGTGAGCGCGGTCAGCTCGGCCGAGGTCACCGGGGCGATCCCGGGGTGCTTGGAGTTCAGCGGCTGGGTGTACGCCCGGTCGTTGAGCAGGCTCCACGTGCCGCCGGCCACGTTGCTGGTCTGCCAGCAGAAGAACCGGCCGTTGGGGCTCCACGTGTCGCCCCACAGGTACCAGGTGTTCGCGGTGTGGGACTTGACGATCTGCGGGGCCTCGACGCCCCGACCGGGGCCGATGGCGGCGGTGTGGATGCTGAAGCTGCCCGGGTTGAGGGTGGTGGAGCGGGTGCCGAGCAGGGTGCTGTTGGTGTTGTTCTTGAAGTACATGTAGTTGACCCCGTTGACGCTGACGAAGCTGCCGTCGATGGCGTCGTAGCCGGGGTCGAAGAACGTCTGCGGGGCGGAAGCGGTCACGAAGTCGCTGGTGTAGTTCACCATCAGCACGTTGCGGCCGCCGGTGACGGCGGAGTAGACCACGGCGTACTGCCCGCGCCCGGCGTCCCAGTACGCCTCGGGCGCCCAGGCGTGGGTGGCCAGCGAGTGAACCTTGAGCAGCCGGTAGCCGGTGAAGGTGCGCAGGTCGGCCGAGTCCCAGACGTGCAGGTACTGGCTCTGGTAGTTCCAGTCGGTGCCGTTGAGGTCGGTGGCGAGCACCACGAAGCCGCCGTTCTGCTTACGCAGGACGAACGGGTCGCGCAGGCCCCGGCTGCCCAGCGTCGGGGTGGCGACGGGGCGGTTCTGGTTGAGCGGGGTCCAGTTCAGGCCGTCGCTGCTGACGGCGAGGTGCAGCCCGTAGTTGGCGGCGGTCATGCTCGGCGACTCGGTGAAGTACGCCATGACGTAACCGTCCCCGGGGGCGGCGGACGCGGTCGCGGGGCGCAGCAGGGTCGCCCCGGCCAGGGCGGCACTGGTGGCGGACAGCAGGGTGCGACGCTTCAACTGATCACCTCGGGTGGCGGGCGGCAGGGCGGCACTGACCCCCGTACGTTATCGCTAACATCGATGACGTCAAGTGTTAACACGAGCCGGACCAGCCTGCGCAGGGTGCCGCCCACCGGACCCACGGGGACAGGTTGCCGTCGGAGACACCGGCAGCCTCGACGGCGGAGAGCCCGTCGAGGCGGCACGGGTGCAGAGTCCGTGCGATCGATCCGTGGTCGAGGCTACGGCGGGGGCCGACCCCCGTCGCAGCCGTGGCGACGACGGGAACCGGCCGCCGGCGGAGTCAGTCCTCCAGCCACCCGTGCGAGCGGGCGAACTGGGTGAGGTGCTGCCGGATCTGGCTGATCTGGCCACCGGTGAGCGTCGGGACCTGCTCCACCAGGAGATCGGTGATGTCGGCGCGGAAGGCGGCGGCGGTCAGCACGTCGCACTCGTCGTCGTCGGCGCGGTCGGCCGGCACGCCCGTCGCGGCCGGCACGCTGCGCGCGACGGTCGCGCGCGGTGTCACCGGGCCCGGGTTGAGCAGCCGCGCGTAGAGCGCCTTGACCCCCCGGTTCCCCTCCACCGACTCGAACTCCACCCGCATGCCCGGGGCCACGTTCGGCCGCTGATCGCCGAAGTCGTTCGCGTGGACGAAGACATCCTCGCCACCGCCCTCCGGGCTGATGAAGCCGTACCCCTTCACGTCGTCGAAGCTGAGAATCGTTCCGACCGCCACCGCGACCACCACCCCAATAACAGGAACCACCAGAACAGGAAAAAACCACCGCATCGGATGCCACCGCAAGGGTACCGCCCCCGAAGCGACACCCATGGTAAGCGACGGGTGCCCGATCCGGGGGGCACCGAGCCGCCGGGACCCGGTCCACACCGAGCCGCCGCGTGCGGCCCGCCTGCCGCCGCGCGGGCGGTCGACGGGACGCGGTCATCCGGGATGACGGTGGGCGGTGGCGGTGGGCGGAGCCACCCGACGCATTCCGGCCCGGAATCAATTGTCGCCGGGCACGGGCACGGCCCGCTCCGGCAGGTGTTCCCGGCCCCATGCCCCCAGGGGCTTGAGCGCCTGATTCAGCGCCTGACCGCGATCGGTGAGTGAGTATTGCACCCGCAGCGGCAGGCCCGGGGAGGTCTCCCGGTGGACGATGCCGTCGGCTTCCAACTCGCGCAGATGCTGGAACAACACCTTTTCGCTCACTCCGATGAGCCTTCTCAGCTCACCGAACCGTCGGTGCCGGTCGCTGAGGGCCCACAGGATCACGACCTTCCACTTGCCACTGATCACCTCGATCGCGGCGTCGAGTCCGCAATGCGTCGGCCGCACCCTGACACTCAATTCGCCCACTCCCCGAACGGCCGGGACGCGTTCCCCGCGCGCCCCGGTGTGCCGCAGAGTCTAGCGCGCGAAGTCGCCCGGTCCCCCGTTTCGTGGGGCGCCCGGCACAGGTGATCCCGACTGCGGCGCGGGCACCCGTGGTGGCCGGGGCCAGGTGCACCAGGGCCCACGGCACCAACCGTCGGGCCGACGCACGGCACGGGTCCACCCCAGTTCCGGTCGCCGTCGGAATTGACTTCCGGTGATCTCGAAAGTTCGCCCGACGGGGGCACGGTGTGCGTCTGCTCCGGCGTCCCGGAATGCGGGCCGATTCCGGTCCCGCGCCTGGCGGCGACACGTGGTCGGCTGCCCTTTTCCGCGATCACGGAAAGGTCGGCACCACCCGACGGGCCCGGCGTCCGGAAACCCATTTCAGCCACCCCGGGCTGGGGGAACAGCCATCGTCCGCGGCCGGCTCCGCCGGGTGGGGTGATCGGCGACCGGTCACATACCTTGCAGTAAGTGGTTGAGGGCTCATCTGCCCGCGTCTAGGCTCACCACTGTCGGATCGGCGGCGGCACCTGCTTTCTGTGTGCCGGCACCTAATCCCTTTCCTGCCTTTTCCGGAACACAGAGGAGTGTGACACCGGTGTCCGGTGACAATGGCGTACGCGTGTCGGTCGTCGGCCTCGGAATGATGGGTTCGGCCCTGGCGGGCGCATATCTCAGGGCCGGCCACCCCACGACGGTGTGGAACCGCTCCGCCAGCCGGGCGGACCCGCTTGTCGAGCAGGGCGCGCGCCGCGCGGACACGATCGCCGACGCGGTCGCCGTGAGCGACCTCCTGGTGGTCTGCGTGGTCGACTACCGGGCCCTGTACGAGATCTTCGAACCGGTGCGGGAGGCACTCGACGGCAAGACCATCGTCAACCTCACCTCCGGGGTGCCGGAGGACGCCCGGGGGGCCGCGCGGTGGGCGCAGTCCCTGGGGGCGAGCTACCTCGACGGTTGCCTCCTGACGGTGCCGCCGGCCGTCGGGCTCCCCCAGACCCTGCTGTTCTACGGCGGCCCGGCGGAGGTCTTCGACACGTACGAGTCGACCCTGAAGGTCCTCGGCGGCAACAGCGTCCTCCTGGGCGCGGACCCGGGGGTCGCCAGTCTCTACGACCTGTCGCTGCTGGGCATCCTCTGGTCGTCGCTCGCCGGCGCGCTGCACGGCTTCGCGATGCTCACCGCCGAGGGCGTCCCCGCGGCGGCGCTGACGCCGTTCGTCGGGTCCTGGATCACCCACGTGGTGCTGCCCAGCATCACGGGTGCCGCCCGGCAGGTCGACGCGGGCCGGTACGCCACCGACATCTCCACGGTGGGCCTGAACGCCGCCGGTCTGGCCAAGTTGGTGGAGGCCAGCAGGGGCCAGGGAATCCGGCCGGACGTGATGGTCCCGATCCGGGACATGCTCCGGGAGCGGGCCGGCAGCGGGCACGGCGACGAGGCGCTGGCCAGCATGATCGAGGTCATCAGGAGGCCCCGGGGCACCGCGTCGTGATCCGCCCACCCGGCCTGCACCCGCCCGACCTCCGGTCCGTCGTACGCCCACCGTGGCGGGGGTACGACGGACCGGAGGTGACGGGCTAGCGGACGGTGAAGGTCAGCGGGTTCGAGATGCCGACACCACCGTGGGAGTCGTGGACCCGCACGGTGAAGGTCGACGACGTGCCGGCGGACAGGGGCACCTGGAACTGGTAGCGCTGCCCGCTGTTGGTGGGCGTCACGGCCAGCTTGGTCGTGCCGAGATACAACTCCACCCGACTGATGGTGTCCCCGGCGTCGGCGTCGGTGGCGTCGGCGACCAGGGTGACCGTCGTGGGTTCAAGGAAGTACGTCTGCCCACCGGGGGTGCTCAGCGCCACCGCCGGCGGGTGGTTGGTGCCGGAGGACGGGGGCGTGACCACCGTGACCAGCAGCGGCGGCGCACCACCGGACAGCGACTGGTCGGTGCCGGCCGAGACGTTGAGCAGGTAGGTCGTGCTGGTCCCGGGAGCGCCGGTCGGGGGCGTCCACTGTGCGTCGAACCGGTCGCCGGTCGTCCGCACACCCTGGGCCACCGTGACGCCGTTGACCCGGAACGACACCCCGGTGATGTAGTGGCCGCCGCCCACGGTCGCGGTCGCGGCCAGCGGGACGGGGCCCGGTGCGGTGTAGACCGCGCCGACGGTCGGACTGACCCAGTTGACGATCGCCGGGTAGTCGGCGACCGGCGGCGAGGTGGTCGGCCCGGCCGTCGTCCTGCTGGGCAGGACCCCGCCGGTGCAGGCGACGCCGTTGAGCGTGAACGACGCCGGCACGGGGTTGCTGAGGAACCAGGCACCGACGAAACCGATGTTCGCGGCGCCGTTGGTGCCGAGGGTCGCGTTCCAGCTGAGGTTGGTCGCGCTGACCTGCTGGCCGGACTGGGCCCAGGTGGCGCTCCAGCCCTGGGCGAACTGCTGGTCGACAGCGGGGAACGCGAACCGCAGCGTCCAGCCGTCGACCGGCTCGCCCAGGTTGGTGACCGCGACGTCGGCGTGGAAGCCGCCGGTCCACTGGCTGGTGACGACGTAGTCCACCCGGCAACCGGCGGCCGCGTTCGCCGCACTGGCGTGCGAGACCGCGGCCATCATCGCGACGATGGCAACAACGACGGCGGCCACAGCCGTCAGCGACTTACGCATGGCACCCCTCGCCTATAGATCGTTAATCATCGATAAGTATGACGACTGTCCTGCCGTTCGGTCCTGCTGTCAAGGCACTCCGGCAGTCCTGCCGCCGGCAGGACATCAGCGCATTCACCGCATCAGCCCGCAGCGACGCGAGGGCCGGCGACGACCCCCCGTAGGTAGCGCAGACCGTCCGTGGCGAGCCGGTCCTGCGACGGGGCCAACGGACGCCAGATCGCCGCGGCGGTGGCGATGGTCTCGTTCTCCGCCGTGAACGACTCGATGCAGACCGCACCCCGGTAACCGGTCTGCCCCAGCACCGCGAAGAAGCGCGGCCAGTCGAAGTGGTCCGCCCCGGGTGAGCCCCGGTGGGTGCCGCTGACCTGGACGTGCTTGATGTACGGTCCGGCGGCGGCGAGGGCCGCGTACGGATCGGACTCCTCGATGTTCATGTGATAGGTGTCGATCATGATGCCGACGCTCGACGGCAGTCCGTCGATCAGCTCGACCGTCTGCGCCACGGTGTTGACCACGCTGGTCTCGTAGCGGTTCAACGCCTCCACCCCGATGCTCACGCCACACGCACCGGCCTGCTCGGCCACCGGCGACAGGGCCCGCCGGAACTCCGCATAGCAGTCCGCCCGGGCCGCCGGTGACATCCGCCAGGTGCGCCCGACCGAGGCGTACACCGGACCACCGACACAGGGGGCGCCCACGGCCGCCGCAGCCGCCACGCACCCCCGCAGGTACGCGACGGTCGACGCCACGACCGCCGGGGACGCGTTCACCAGGTCCCGCCCCGGCGGGGTGACCGCACAGACGCCGGCCGCGACGAGGCCGTGCGCGGCCAACAGGTCCCGGGTCCGCACCGGGTCCCAGTCGCCGGGCTGCTCGATCGGCAACTCGACCGCGTCGAAGCCGAACCCGGCGATCCGGGGGATCAGCTCGGCGAGGGCGTCGTCGTCGACGGGCGACGCCCACACCCAGGGGTTGACGCCGATGGCGTACACCGGGCCTACTTCCAGCGCTGTGGGTAACCGGGCAGGTCGGTGCAGCCGCACATCGCGTAGTGCAGCGGCGGCATGTCCGTGTCGAGGTACCGGTCCAGGTTGTCCTGGGTGATGGTCGGCTGGGGCAGCTTCCACGGGCTGGGCACCTGCTGGCCGTCGAGGATCCGCAACGCCGCGATGATCGGGGTACGCCACTGGTAGGTCGGGTAGGTCGGCGCGATCGCGGTGAGGTTCTTGTCCTTCCACACCTTCAGGAAGTCGAGCTGGTCCTCGCCGTTGATCGGCGGCACCGGCTTGCCCGCGTCCTGGAACGCCTCGACCGCGGCGACGGCGACCGCACCCGCGTCCATCCAGACACCGTCGATGGTGCCGTACCGCTGGAGGTAGTCGTCGACGATCTTCTTGGTCTTGGCCGGGTCACCGTCGGTGAACTCCACCCCCACCACGTCGACCTTCGCCTTGTCGAACGCCACCTTCGCGGCCGACCAGCGGGTCTCCAGGACGTCGACCCCGGGCAGGATGCGCAGGGCGAGGACCTTGCCGCCGGGCTTCATCTTCTGGCTGACGAACTCGGCGCCGGCGTGACCGAAGCCGTACCCACCGATGGGGTTGATGAACGTCACCGGGCACTTCGTGTTGACCCCACGGTCGAAGACGATCACCGGCAGCCCGGCCTTGCAGGCCGCCTCGACCGCCGGGGTGAGCGTGGCGGTGGTGTTCGGCGAGACGATCAGCGCGTCACAGCCCTTGCCGAGCAGGTCGTTGATGTCGGCGATCTGCTTCTGGTCCTTGCCCTCGGCGTCGACGTGCACGAACTCCTTGATGCGGCTCTTCTGTGCCTCCACCTCGGCCTGCATCGTCTTGAACCCGACCTGCCGCCACGGGTTGTTCAGCGCGGCGTTCGAGAAGCAGATCTTGTGCGGACCGGCCTTCCTGAACGTCGCCGTGTCCACCATGGTCGGGTTGAGCATCTGCTCCCACGGCTTGTCCGCCGGCCCGGTCGGGGTCGCGCCGAGCAACGCCAACTCGGCGTCGTAGTCGGCCTGGACGAAGAACTTCGACTGCTCCCCGGTCCCCGACCCGGCGGCCGAGGAGGAGGAACCGCCCGACGGGCCCGCGCCCGGTTCGTCGGTGGCGCAGGCGGTGAGGGACAGCAGGGTGACGGCGGCCAGCGCCGCCATGCAACGTCGCACTATGGATTCCCCTTATCGTGACGAAGAACGGGTTGCCGAAACCGCCACGGCGAGCAGGATGATCGCGCCCTGGACGGTGGACCGGAGGGCGCCGGAGACGCCGTAGAAGTTCATCAGGGCGAACAGCAGTTCGAGGGTCAGCGCGCCGAGCATCGCGCCGACGACCGAACCGCGCCCCCCGCCCAGCGCGACGCCGCCGAGGACGACCGCGGTGATCGCCCCGAACTCCAGGCCCGCGCCGGCCTGGAACGACACCCCGCTGTAGCCACCCAGCAGGATCGCCGCCACGGCCGCCGCCAGCCCGCTGAGGATGAAGGCGACGGTCCGGGTACGCCAGACCCGTACCCCGCTCAGCTGCGCGGTGCGCGGATTGTCCCCGACGGCGACCAGGGTCCGACCGAAGTCCGACCGCATCAACGCCACCGCGAGCACCGCGACGACCACCAGGACCAGCAGCGCGTACGGCACCCGGCCGAGCAGCGGCACGTCCTCGATCGCCCGCCGGCCGAACCGCCGGAACTCCTCGGAGAGGCCACCCTTCGGTGCCCCGTCGGACCACAGGTAGACCGCGCCGACCAGGATCAGGAACATGCCCAGGGTGGTGATGAACGACGGCACCCGCAGGCGGGTCGTGATCAGGCCGTTGACCAGCCCGACCAGCGCGCCGAAGGCGAGCAGGAGCAGCACCACCGGCCAGGTCCGGGCCGGGTCGCTGTCGATCAGCCGGGCCGCGACCACCACCTGCGCGGTGACCAACGAGCCGACGGACAGGTCGAACTCGCCGGAGACGATCACGAAGTACTGCCCGGCGGCGAGCAGGATGACCGGCGCCGAACGGCCGAGGAAGGACATCAACGACGGCGGGTCGAGGAAACTGGGCTGCCGGATGCCGACGAGCACCAGCAGCACCGCGAGGATCGCCAGGATCGGCAGCACCCCGCCGGGGCGGAGCCGGACGCGGCGCAGGGGCAGCGGACGACGCTGGACGATCTGCATGGTCAGGACGCCGCCTTTCGCAGGGCCCGACGGGCGTAGACGGCGACCGCGGCGATGATGATGACGCCCCTGATCACCTGCTTGAAGAAGGCGTCCACCTCGAGCTGGTTGAAGATCGCATCGATGCTGGCCAGCAGCAGCACTCCCCCGACCGTGCCGACCACACCGCCGCGTCCACCGGCCAGCGCGGTCCCGCCGATCACCACCGCGGCGATCGACTCCAGGTCGTAGAGGCCCTCGGTGCCCACCCGGGGTGCACCCGAGCCGAGCCGGCTGGCCAGGTAGACCCCGGCGAGCCCGGCACACAACGAGCACAGCACGTGGGCGGCGACCAGGACCCGGTCGTTGCGGACGCCGGAGAGCCGGGCGACCTCCGGATCGCCGCCGACGGCGACCAGGTGGTGACCGAACCGGGTCCGGGACAGCACGAACCAGGCGGCCCCGGTCACGGCGAGCAACAACAGGAACGACAGCGGCACCGGGCCGACCCGCTGATAGCCGAGGGACTGCACGAGGCCGGGCGAGGTGGCGCCGGCCGGACCGTCATAGTTGCTGTCGAGATACCCCTTGAGCAGCAACCCGACGCCGAGCGTGGCGATGAACGCGTTGATCCGCAGCCTGGTCACCAGCAGCCCGTTGAACAACCCGACACCGGCGCTGACCGCGAGCGCCAGGCCCACCGCCGGCAACAGCGCCCCGTCGCTGCCGTTCATCGTCTCGGCCGCGACGAGGGTGCTCAGACTGATCACGTACGCCACGGAGAGGTCGAGCGACCCACCGAGAATGACGAGCGTCTGACCGACGGCGACGAACCCGAGACCGGCGGCCACGTGCAGCAGGCTGACCGTCGTGGACTGGTTGAACAGCTGACCGCCGTCGACCTGGACGACCAGCCAGCCGATCGCGAGGGTGAGGGTCAGGGCCACGAACACGCCCGGCACCCGACGCCGCACCGGCAACAGCGTCAGGACACTCACCGGTCGGTCTCCGTGATGTGGCCGACGGCCAGGGCCATGACGTCCTCCTCGGTGGCGTCGGCGGGCAGTTCGCCGGCGATCCGGCCGTCGCGCATGACGACGATCCGGTCGCTCATCCCCAGCAACTCGGGCAGGTCCGAGGAGATCATCAGGACGGCCGCGCCGTCGCGGGCGAGGCGGCGGACGAGGTCGTGGATGGCCGACTTGGCACCCACGTCGATGCCCCGGGTCGGCTCGTCGAAGAGCAGGACCTGCGGGTCGAGCGCGAGCCAGCGGGCCAGCACGACCTTCTGCTGGTTGCCCCCCGACAGGAAACGGATCTCCTGGTCGTCACCGGCGGCACGGACCTCGACGGTGGCGAGCAGTTCCCGCACGCGTCGGGTGCGGGCGGCACGACCGGAACGGGCCGCGCCGACGGCCCGGGTGGCGAGCAGCGCGTTGTCGAGCACCGACTGCCGGGGCACGATCCCCTCGCCCTTGCGGTCCTCGGTGACGTAGGCGATGCCGGCCCGCATCGCGCTACGGGGTGAGCGCAGCCGGACCGGCCGGCCGTCCAGGGTCACCTCGCCGGTGGTGAACGGGGTGACGCCGAAGAGCGCCCGGGCCAGCGCGGACCGTCCGGAGCCCTGTAGGCCGCCGACGCCGAGCACCTCGCCGGCCCGCAGCTGAAGGTCGACGGCGTGCAGTTTCCGGTTGCCCGCGTCCCGGACGGCCAGCCGTACCGGGCCGAGGTCGTCGGAGGTGGCCCGGTCGGGGTAGTAGCTGGACAGCTCCCGGCCGACCATGTGCCGGACCAGGTCGTCGGTGTCGGTGTCGGCGGTGTTCACGGTGGTGACCCGGCGGCCGTCCTTGAGTACGGTGATCCGCCCGGACAGGTCGAAGACCTCGGTGAGCCGGTGCGAGACGTAGAGCAGGCCGATGCCCCGCTGCTGGAGTCGGCGCACCAACCCGTAGAGCAGTTCCACCTCGTGGTCGGCCAGCGCCGCGGTGGGCTCGTCCATGATGAGCACCCGGGCGTCCAGGGCGAGCGCCTTGGCGATCTCGACGACCTGCTGCTGGGCGACACCGAGCCCGCCGACCGTGGCGTCGGGCGCGAGGGTGGTCTCGCCGATCGAGGCGAGCAGCTGGCCGGTGCGCTCGCGCATCGCCCGACGGTCCACCAGTCCCCGGCGTACCGGCTCGTGTCCCAGGTGGACGTTCTCCGCGACGGTACGGTCCGGGAGCAGGTTGAACTCCTGGTGGATGATGCCGATCCCGGCCCGCTGGGCGTCGCGCGGGCCACGGAAGACCTGCGGTGCGCCGTCCACCTCGACGGTGCCCCCGTCGGGGGCGTACCCGCCCGAGACGATCTTCATGAGGGTGGACTTCCCGGCACCGTTCTCGCCGACGACGGCGTGCACCTCACCGGGCGCGACGTCGAGGTCGACGCCGTCGAGGACGCGTACCCCGAGGAAGGACTTCCTGATGCCCCGCAGGGTGAGCAGCGACGCGGGTGGCGGATCTGGCATTCCGGGAACCCTCACAGAAAGTAGTCATCGACGTGGTCCGCGTCGCGCCGCCGGCCCGCGCGAAGGGCTGGTTGGGCCGGCTTTTGCCTGCTGCCGCAGGTGCTTACGTCTCGACGACGCAAACTTTCCTTGACATCGACGAAACATCACACGTATGAAGATAGATGTTTCGATGCGTGTCCACAATCCTCCTCCCGACGCAATTCCCAGGCCGATCCCTTCTACTCGGCACCGAAGCCGGGTCGCAGCACCCCCGGGCGACCACCGTCGACCCGTCGAAACATCGAACCTCTTCGAATCCATTGACACGTATCGATGACTGGCCCATCCTGGCGTCGCGGCCCACGGGACGAGAACACCAGCCACGTCACTTTCTGTGACCTCTGCGGGGCGGACGGCCGTTGCGGCGGACGGCACGACGACCCGAGCAGCACACCCGTGCCCTCGTGCGCCCAGCTGACACCTGGGTGCCGACGGACCACGGTCGCCACCGGAGTTGCCCGCCGAAAACTAGGAGACGGCATGCGTCGTACCACACTGCTCATCGCCATGATCGCCGGCCTGTTACTCTCGCTCGGCCTCGCCCCACCCGCGTCGGCGGCCCCGGCCTTCCGCGCCCTGTTGTTCACCAAGACGGTGGGCTACCGGCACGACTCGATCCCCGCCGGGATCAGCATGTTCCAGCAGCAGGCGGCGGCCAACAACTTCGAGCTGGTGCAGACCGAGGACTCCAGCGTCTTCACCACGGCCAACCTCGCGACCTTCGACGTCATCATCATGTTCCAGACCTCCGGCATGGTCTGGACCTCGGCCGCCCAACGGCAGGCCGTGGAGGGCTACCTCGCCAGTGGCAAGGGCATCGTCGGCATCCACAACGCCCTGGACATGGGCATCGAGGGCGAGTACCCCTGGTGGGACCAGACCCTCAACGGCGGCGCCCACATGCCGGAGCACTCCCCCGGCGTGCTGCCCGGCACCGCCATCGTCGCCGACAAGCAGCACCCGTCGACCACTGGCCTGCCGGACCGGTGGAACCGCAGCGAGGAGTGGTACAACTTCGACGCCAACCCGCGCGGCAACGTACACGTGCTGGTGACCGCCGACGAGCGCACCTACAACCCCGGCTCCCGGGCGATGGGCCCGGACCACCCGATCTCCTGGTGCCGCACCGCCGCCGGCGGGCGGGTGTGGGCCACCGCGATGGGCCACGCGATCGACTCCTACAGCGAGACGAACTTCCGCAACCACGTCCTCGGTGGCGTGAAGTGGGCCGCCGGCAACCTGCCCGGTGACTGCGGCGGCACCGTCTGGGGCAACTTCGAGAAGCGCACCCTGGACGACAACACGGTCGACCCGATGGCGCTGAACGTGCTGCCCGACGGCCGGGTGATGTACGTCCAGCGCGGCGGCCAGGTCAAGATCTTCAAGCCGACCACCAACAGCACCGTGACCGCCGCCACGCTGAGCGTCTACACCGGCGGCGAGGACGGTCTCACCGGCATGGCGATCGACCCGAACTTCGCCACCAACGGCTACGTGTACCTGTACCACTCACCGGCGAGCAGCAGCACCGACGTCAACCGCGTCTCCCGCTACACGCTGTCCGGTGACACCCTCAACCTGTCCACCGAGGCGCGGATCATAGACATCCCGGCGTACCGGGACCGCACCTTCCCCGAGCCCGGCCACACCGGCGGCTACATCGACTTCGGCCCGGACGGCAACCTCTACATCGGCACCGGTGACGACACCCCGCCGAACCTCGACCCCAACTGGCAGGGCTACGCGCCGCTGGACTGGCGCTCCGGCAAGTCCAACCTCGACGCCGCCCGCAGCGCCGGCAACACCAACGACCTGCGGGGCAAGCTGCTGCGCATCCGTCCCTCGGACAGCGGCGGCTACACCGTCCCGACCGGCAACCTCTACCCCCAGGGCACGGCGCAGACCCGGCCGGAGATCTACGCGATGGGTTTCCGCAACCCGTTCCGCTTCTCGATCGACCCGGCCAACGGCTGGGTCTACCTGGCCGACTACGGGCCGGACCGTAACCCGCCCACCACCAACCGCGGCCCCGAGGGCCTGGTCGAACTCAACGTGATCAAGCAACCCGGCAACTACGGGTGGCCGTTCTGCCACGGCGACAACCAGCCCTACGCGCCGTACAACCCGGACACCGGCGTGGTCGGTGCCAAGTTCAACTGCAACGCCCCGGTCAACAACTCGCCCAACAACACCGGCCTGACCAGCCTGAAGCCGATCGTCGCCCCCAACATGTGGTACGGCTACGGCACCTCGTCGACCTTCCCGGAGCTGGGTTCCGGCGGCTCCGGCCCGATGGGCGGGCCGGTCTACCGGTACGACCCGGCGAACCCGTCGGCCACCAAGTTCCCGCCCTACTACGACGGCGTGCACTTCTTCTACGAGTGGTCGCGCAGCTACATCAAGGAGGTGCACTTCGACTCCGCGACGGCGGTGACCCGCACCAACACGTTCCTGCCCGGCGGGCGGTTCAACAAGCCGATGGACCTGGAGTTCGGCAAGGACGGCTCGCTCTACGTGCTGGAGTGGGGCACCAACTTCGGTGGCGGCAACAGCGACTCCGGGCTCTACCGGATCGACTACATCCAGGGCGGCCGGTCCCCGATCGCCAAGGCCGTCGGGACGCCCACCAGCGGCCTCGCCCCGCTGAACGTCCAGTTCAGCAGCGCCGGCACGGCCGACCCGGACCCGGGCAACACGCTCAGCTACCAGTGGACGTTCGGCGACGGCACCACCTCGACGGCAGCCAACCCGTCGCACGTCTACACCACCAACGGCAACTACACGGCGCAGTTGAAGGTCACCGACAACACCGGAAAGACGGGCTTCGCCAACGTCCAGATCACCGTCGGCAACTCCGCGCCGGTGGTCACCATCACCACACCGGCCAGCGGCGGTATGCTCACCTTCGGTGACAAGGTGTCGTACCAGATCAGCGTCACCGATCCGGACGGCGGCACGGTCGACTGCACCAAGGTGCTCCTGAACCCGGCGTTGGGTCACGACGACCACGCGCACGAGACCACCGAGTACCCGGGTTGCTCGGGCACCATCTCCACCGACCTGCTCGGTGGGCACCCGGACGGCGCCAACCTGTTCTACGTGCTCAACGCGCGCTACACCGACAGCGGTGGCCCGGGCGGCTCGTCCCCGCTCACCGGCACCGCGCAGGCGATCCTCCAGCCGAAGCACAAGCAGGCCGAGTACTTCAGCAGCCAGTCCGGCATCCGGGTCGTCGACGAGGCCAGTGCGGAGAGCACCAAGCGGGTCGGGGACATCTCCAACAACGACTGGATCGCGTTCACCCCGATGAGCCTGGCGGGTATCTCGACGGTCAGCTACCGGCTGTCGTCGCCCTCCGGTGGCGGCACCATCGAGTTGCGGGCCGGCTCGCCGACCGGCACCCTGCTGGCCACCACCCCGGTGCCCAGCACCGGCGGCTGGAACAACTACCAGTCGACCGCACCGGTGAGCGTGTCCGCGCTGTCCGGTACGCAGACGCTCTACATGGTGTTCAAGGGCAGCACCAACAACTGGTTCGACCTCGACTCGCACACCTTCGGCGGGAATGGTGTCGGCACGCCCGGCACCGGCACCGGCACCGGCGTGGCGGGGAAGACCTGGACGCTCACCGCCCTGCACAGCGGGAAGCTGATGGACGTCAGTGGCGTCTCCACCGCCGACGGCGCCCAGCTCACCCAGTGGGCGGCCACCGGTGGCAACAACCAGAAGTGGCAGGCCGTGGACGCCGGTAGCGGCGCGGTCTACCTGAAGGCGGTGCACAGCAACAAGTGCGCCGAGGTGATCGGCGGCTCCACCACCGCGGGTGCGTTCCTCCAGCAGGCCACCTGCAACAACAGTGACCGGCAGAAGTTCACCGCGACGGCGACCACGACCGCCGGGGTCTACACGGTGCGCAACGTGCAGAGCGGGCTCTGCATGGACGTCAACGGTGCTTCCACCGCCGACGGCGCCCGCCTGTTGCAGTGGACCTGCCACAGCGCCAGCAACCAGCAGTGGCGGTTCACCCAGGTGTGACGCACGACCCGCCGCCGTCACGGCGGCGGTAGGCCGGGAGGGCCGGCTCCGGATGTCGGAGCCGGCCCTCTCCGGTTGCGTCGGCGCCCCGCCCGCCCCGGGTGGTGGGCGGGCCATCCCGGTCCGGGCCGGCGTGATGGTGGGCGGGATGCCGGATCGCTGCGACGGGACGGGACCGCCGCAGCCGGCCCTCGGGACCGCCCGGGGTACGGCTGGCCTGACGATGCCCCGGACCCCGGGCGGCGGATCGGCCGGGGTGAGGGCTCCGGCCGGTCGTGGACGCCGCCGGCCGGTGCCGGCCGGCAGGTCGGCACTGCTCCCACCCCGGGTGTCGGCGGCGAAACGGTGATCGGCAGGGCCCGAGGTGCGGGCCCTGCCGATCGGTGGTGCGGAGGTCGTTCAGGTGATCCGACGGCCCGGTCTATCCCGGGCCACCGGCGGACGTCAGGAAGCCCCGAGGTCAGCCGGTGCGCATTTTCAGCGCTGCCGGGTGAGCAGACCCGGCCGGTAGGGCAGCAGGCCGTAGTCGACCCCGTTGGAGCTGGGCGACCGGCCCTGGTAGAGCAGTTGCAGGTTGCACGGGTCGATGGTCATGGTCTGGTCCGCGCTGGTGCGCAGCAGCTCACCGTGGCTGATGTCGTTGGTCCAGGTGGCACCGCTGTTGGCCTTGCCCGCGAACGGGTTGCTCTCGGTCGCCGCGTTCGGCGTCCACGAGCCGTTCAGGCTGGTGGCGGTGAAGGACCGGAAGTAACGGCCCTGGGAACCGATCGCCTCGACGATCATCAGGTACTGGTTCTGGCCCGCGACCTTGTAGACCTGCGGCGCCTCGAACAGGTTGTTCGTGGTGTCGCTCATGATGGTGGTGTAGCTGGAGCCGAAGTTGCCGGGGAAGTTCCCGATCGGCATGCTGGCCCGGTAGATCTTGCCGTTGTCACCGGCGAAGAACAGGTACATGTTCTGGCTGTCGGCGATCAGCGTCTGGTCGATCGGGCCGGTGCCGGAGCCGGAGATGCTGCCGGTGAACATCGTCTGGGCCGGGCCCCACCCGTTCGGGTTCGTCGGGTCGGTCGACGTGCGGTAGGAGAACGCCGCGCCACCCCACTGGTAGGCGAGCACCCAGATGTTCTTCGGCGCGAAGTAGAACAGCGACGGCGCGACGGTCCCGGAGTTCATGCCGTTCTGCGACGCCGAGGCCATCTCCGACCAGTTGGTGAACAGGCCGAAGTTCATCGACCCCCATGAGCTGCCGAAGTCGTGCGTGGTGGCGTAGACGAGCTGCTTGCCGTTGTACGGGGCGACGGTGAAGTCCTTCAGCGACACCCAGCCCGACTTCGGGGTGGCCAGCGATCCCGTCGACGACCACCGGTACGACGACGGCAGCGTGCAACTGCCGCTCGGCGGCGGGGTCGTCGTGGGCGGGGTGGTGCCACCGACCCGGACGAGCTGCCACTGCTGGTTGGTGCCGTTCCAGTCGGCGTACTGGACGATGTTGCCGCCATCGGCGGTGGACGCGCCCTGCACCTCGACGGCCTTACCGCTGTTGCGGTTGATCAGCTGAATGTAGCCCTCGACGTCCTGGATGCTGAACTGCTGGTTGGTGCCGTTGTTGTCGGTCCACTGCACGATCGCCCCGCCGTCGGCGGTCGACTTGCCGGAGACGTCGAGCACCTTGCCGGACAGCTTCGACTTCAGCCGGTAGTAGCCGCCGCCGGAGTCCACGAACTGCCACTGCTGCTGGCTGCCGTCGTTGCGGGTCCACTGGGTGATCCGGGCCCCGTCGGTGGTGGCCAGGTTGTAGACGTCGAGGGCCTTGCCGCTGTTGCGGTTGACCAGCACGTACGAGGCACCGGTGTCGATCGTGGCGGCAGCGGCCTCGGTCGCGCTGGCGGCGACGAGGACACCGCCGCTGAGGGCGGTCAGGATCGCCGTGGCCGCCGGCAGCAGCCATCGCCGCCGCCGGGGGCCGGGCCGGCGGGGAGCCGGGCCGGGTCGGTCAGCCTGGAGATGCATGGGGGTGCTCCTTCATGGGGGACGGGTGGTGCCTTTCCGGGGGATCCCGGTGCGGTGGCCTGCGGTGACGGTGTCACCGAGACCGGGTGGTGTGGTCGGCCCGCGCGTGCCCGGTGTTCCTTGGTCTGGGCCGGACCGCCAGGCAATGTGAACGCTCACATGGGCGGACGACCGGCGAACACTGTGTGGACGGACAGGAAGGGGCGAACGGGCCGGCCGGGGTCCCATTCAGATCCGGCGATGTTACCAGAGCGTTTCGGGCGGCTCAAGAGCTGCTCACAGTAGGTGACCACACCGCCGCCACCGCAGCCAACCGGCGCAGCGGCGATCACCACGGAATTGATTGTTAACGCTAACGAGAATGCCGGCCGTCAATGACGACCCCCGTCCGGACGAACGGGTCCACCACCCTGGAGGAGATCCGGATCCCTTCCGCTCCGGTGGGTGATGTGTCATCTTCGATGGATGGGGGTCGGTGGCCGCGCGGGCGGACGAGGGCGCGTCCGGGCACGCGGGCACGGGGCGGAAGCACGGTGCCGTTGAGCGGCGGGGTGCGGTCGGCCCCCCGTACCCGCCCCCGCACCGGGCTCGCCGTCGGCCTGCTGGTCGTCGCCCTGCTGACCCTGGTCGGGGGTCTGGCGTACGCCGCCCTGCTGCACGTCCAGGGCGCGAAGATCCGCCACGAGCTGGACTGGGCGATGGTGCACGGCCGCCCGGCCGACCCGTCCGGCTGCACCTGGATCTTCGGCGGCGCGAGCGACACCGGGCACGCCGGTGCGCCGCCGGCCGGTTTCCCACAGCACGCGGCCATCCACGCCGTGGCCCGCACCGGCCGGCCGCAGGTCGACCAGGTGGCCCGCAACGGCACCGTCTACCACGTCCGCACGCAACTGCGCGGCGACGAGGTCGTCCAGGTGGTCTTCGACGCCCGTTTCCAGCTCGCCGAGCGGCGACACCTGCTCTGGGGGGTGTCGGCCGCCGCGGTGGCGGTCCTGGTCGCGGCGACCGCGACCGACCTGCGGCTGCGCCGCCGGTCGGTGCAGCCGCTGACCGAGGCGCTCGACCGGCAACGCCGCTTCGTCGCCGACGCCAGCCACGAGCTGCGGGCCCCGATCACCCGGGTGCACACCGCCGCCCAGTTGCTGGCGCAGCGGTCGACCTGCGCCGACAGCGGAGCCGACCGGCGGGACCTGGACCGGCTGCTGCGCACCACCCGACTGCTCGGGGAGATCGTCGACGAGCTGCTCCTGTCGGCCCGGCTGGCCGACCCGTCGGCGGTGACCCGGCCGCTGACCCCGGTCGACCTGGCGGCACTGGTCGCCGAGGCGGTCGAGGCCGACGCGCCACGCGCCGCCGCGGACGGCGTGACGTTCACCGTGGCCGGCGTGGACGCTCCGGTCCCGGTCTGCGGCGTCGGGTCGGCGCTGCGCCGGGTGGTGACGGAACTGCTGACGAACGCCCTGCACCACACCCCGCCCGGCGGCCACGTCGAGGTGCGGTTGCGACCGGCGTCCGCGGACCACGTCGAGCTGGTGGTCAGCGACTCCGGTCAGGGCCTCGACCCCCGACACACCGACCGGATCTTCGACCGGTTCCACCGTGGCCCCGGGGCCGGGGACCGCCGGGTCGGGCTCGGTCTGGCCCTGATCCGCGAGGTGGTCACCGCGCACGGCGGCACGATCAGCGCGGCCGGCCGACCGGGGACGGGAGCCACCTTCACCGTACGGCTGCCGACGGGTGGTGGGCAGCAGGACGGCCCGCCGCCGGGTGTCGATCCCACCGGGACCCGGTGGCCGTTCTGCTGGTGGGGGGCGTACCGCGAGCGGTCGGGTCAGCGCGACGAGCTGAGCAGATTCTGATCGGCGAGATATTCCGCCGGTCAACCTTCTCCCGTTTCGGTGCGACCATGAACGGATGACCGACCCGTCACCCCCGGCGCACGGCCCGTTGCTCCTCGTCGAGGACGACGTGGAACTCGCCGACATGCTGGTCGAGCTGTTCCGTCGGGCGGGGTACCGGATCGATCTGGCCCGCGACGGCCAGCGGGGACTGCACCTGGCGCTACGCGGCCCGTACCAGGTGATCATGTTGGACCGGCGACTGCCGGCCATCGACGGGGTCGACCTGCTCATCCGGCTGCGGCGACGCTCCGTCGCCGCCCGGGTGCTGATGCTCAGCGCGCTCGGCGACCTCGACGAACGCATCCGGGGCCTCGACGCGGGCGCCGACGACTACCTACCGAAACCGTTCGAGGTGCCGGAGCTGATGGCCCGGGTACGGGCGTTGACCCGCCGCCGCTTCGACGGGGCCGAGCTGATCCCGATCGGGGCCGGGCAGCTCGACCTGGCCCAGCGCGGGGTGCGGCTGCCCGACGGTCGGGAGGTGACGCTCAGCGGGCGGGAGTTCGAACTGATCCGGCTGCTCGCCAGCCAACCCCGGATGGTGCACAGCCGCAGCCAGCTGCGCGGGCGGGTGTTCGGCGCGGACCGGACCGAGGCGGTGGTCGACACGTACGTGCACTACCTGCGGCGCAAGCTCGGCGACCGGGTGGTCCGCACGGTGCACGGGCTCGGCTACCAGATCGGCGCGCTGTGAGCCGGCCGTCCGGGACCCGTCGGGTCCCGGACGGCCGGAGGGCTCAGCGACCCGCGAACCGGGCCGGGCGTTTCTCCAGGAAGGCGGCCATGCCCTCCCGCTGGTCCTCGGTGGCGAACAGGGCGTGGAAGGCCCGCCGTTCGAACAGCACCCCGGCCTGCACACCGACCTCCTCGGCCTGCCGTACCGCCTCCCGGGCCAGCATCGTCGCCAGCTTGGGGTGCCCGGCGACCACCGCCGCCGCGGCCTTCGCCTCGGCCAGCAGCCGGTCCGTCGGCACCACCCGGGACACCAGACCCCACCGGTACGCCTGCTCCGCGTCGAGCTGCCGCCCGGTGAGGACCAGGTCCATCGCCCGCGCCGGACCGATCAGCCGGGTCAGCCGCTGGGTGCCGCCGATGCCGGGCATCACCCCCAGCCGCAGCTCCGGCTGGCCGAACCGGGCATTGTCCGCCGCGAAGATCAGGTCGCACATCATCGCCAGCTCGCAACCGCCGCCGAGGGCGTAGCCGGCCACCGCGGCGATCTTCGGGGTACGCAGCGCGGCGAACGCGTCCCAGCCGGCGAAGTGGTCCTCCAACGCCACGTCCAGGAAGGACTTGCCGGCCATCTCCCGGATGTCCGCCCCGGCCGCGAAGACCTCGTCGGAGCCGGTGAGCACGAAGCAGCCCACCCCCGGATCGCGGTCCAGCGGTCGCAACGTCTCGACCAGCTCCGTCAGCAGCGCCGTGTCCAGCGCGTTGCGCACCTCGGGCCGGCACAGCCGCACCGTGACCACCCGGTCGTCCTTCTCCACGGTGATCCTCATCGTCGCCTCCATGTCGTCAGGAATCCCAGATGGCGCCGTACGCGGGCACCCCGCGTTCCTCCATGCCCCGCACCACCTGCCAGGTCAGCGGGCGGTTCGAGATGCAGATGACCGCCTCCGCGTCGAATTCGCGGTACGCCTGCCAGGCCAGCCGCAGCATGTCGGGCTTGCCGTCGCGGGCGGTGTCCCACAGCAGCGCGTCGGGCTGGTGGGCGAGGATCTCGTCGACCAGCCCGTCGCCGAAGGTCTCCCGGTGCCGGCGGGCCACCCAGACCAGGCGGGCCGGCACCTGCCCGGCCAGCAGGTGCGGCAGCACCGGGCCGATCCCGCTGCCGGTCGCCACGTACACCACCCGCCGGAACAGGGTCTCGATGTTGGCCACCCCGGCGGTGCTGATCCCCTTCACCCAGACCCGCTGCGGCGCGTCGTCGATGAACCGCCCGGTCCAGTCGCCGGCCCGGGAGACGGTCAGCCGGAACCCGCTGCGGCCCGGCGCCGGCACGTTGGCGAAGGAGTGCCACTCCCACAGCGGGCTGCGGCTGACCGCGGTGGACGAGCCGGGGAACGGGGTCACCCCGTGGTCGAAGTGGACCAGCGCCACGTGCGACGAGGGGCGTTCGACCACAACCGGCACCCGGCGCAGCCGCAGCCAGGGCAGGGCGATGCTGGCGGTCAGCACCGCGAGCACCCCGCCCTGCGGGGAGGTGGCCAGCGCGGCCGGCCCGCCGGCCAAGAAACCGGCCTGCGCCCAGAGCAGCAGCAGGACCGCCCAGCCGCCGAGCCGGTGGGTGCGTTCGAACAGGTCGTGTCGGCGCGACCGTACCGGTGGCAGCGCGGTACCGACGACCGCCAGCAGCCCGACGGCGGCGGCGTACCCGGTGACCAGCGCCCCGGCCGGCGCGTCGCCGACGGTCAGCGCGCCGAGTTGCGCCAGGTACCAGGCGGTCCCGGCCAGTGCCGCGCCGACGTGCAGCCCGCCGAAGTGGTAGACCTTGCCCAACGTCGCGCGGATCCGCAGCGGCCAGTGGGTGGGTGCCCGGGTGGCCAGCCAGAAGAGCAGGTTGACCACGTACTGCTGGCGTACCAGCACCGCCAGCGCCACGTTGGCCAGTGCGGCGGCACCCAGCGCGCCGGGCGCGGCGGGGCCGCCCCACCAGCCGGCGGTCAGCCCGTACGCCAGCAGGGCGAGGTTGGTCGCGACGACCGCCGCGACCAGGCGGTGGTGGTGCATGAACCGGGGATGGGCCAGCAGCCGGCGCAGCGTCGAGCCCGGCGGTGGCGGCGCGTCGCCGGTCGTGACCGCCGCCGCGGTACGCGGACGCGCCGCAGGAACCGGCGGGGGTCGCAGTCCGGTGGTGCTCACGCCGCCGCCGCCTCGATGTGCGCCCACTGCCACCGCAGGTCGAGGGCGATCCGGCGTAACGCGTCCCGGTCGACCTTGCCCCGCCCGGTCATCGGCAGTTCGGGCAGCGGGTGCACGGCCGCCGGCACGCAGTAGTAGGGCAGCGCGGCGGCCACCGTGTCCCGGCACCGTTGCGGGTCCACCTCCGCCGGGGCGACGAAGGAGACCAGGTCACGGTCGGTCAGCCGGAGCGTGACCGCCAGCCGGCAGCCGGGCACCGTCTCCAGCACGGTGGAGACCGCGTCCAGTTCGACCCGGAACCCCCGGACCTTGACCTGGTCGTCGGTGCGGCCCAGGTGCTCCAGTTCCCCGTCGGCACGCCAGCGCCCCCGGTCCCGGGTGCGGAACATCCGCCGGCCACCGCCCAGGAACGGGTCGGGGGCGTACCGCTCGGCGTTGAGCACGTCGTTGTCCAGGTAACCGGCGGAGACGCAGTCACCGCCGGCCCACATCTCCCCGGTCTCGCCGATGCGGCAGGGCCGGCCGTCGGCGTCGAGGACGTAGACGGTGTTGTTCGGGGTCGGCCGGCCGATGGTGAGCGCCCCGCCGGGCCGGTGGCGGTGCATGGTGTTGACGATGGTGGTCTCGGTCGGCCCACAGCAGTTGTAGAAGACCCGGCCGACCGCCCACCGGTCCGCCAGCGGACGCGGACAGGGCTCCCCCGCCACCGCGACCACCCGCACCCCGTCGCACCGGTCCAGGTCGATGCGGCCGAGCACCGACGGGGTGGCGATCACCACGTCGGCGCGGGCGGCGGTGGCGGTGAGGTCCCGGTCGCGTACGAGCAGGGTGCCGCCGTTGGCGAGGCAGCCGAGGATCTCCCAGGCCGCCATGTCGAAGGCGACGTTGAGCAGTTGGGCGACCGTCCGTCCGGGCCGGATCCCCAGGTCGCCGGGGGCGGTGAGCAGGATGTTGGCCACGTTGCCGTGGGTGACGGTGACCCCGTTGGGGGTGCCCGTGGTGCCGGAGGTGAACAGCACGTAGCAGCCGTCGTCGGCGCGGACCGGCCGGTCCGGGACGGGGGCGGTCAGGTGCTGCCCCGGGGGCAGTGGTTCGGCCATCAGCTCGTCGACCGCGAGCCGGGGCACCCCGGGCAGTTGCGGCACCGCGTCCAGGGTGGCCGCGGTGGTCAGCACCACCCGGCACCGGGCCGCCGAGGTGACCTGCCGCAGCTGCGTGGTGGGTGCGACCCGGACGTCCTGTGGGACGTAGGCCGCCCCCGCCTTCAGCGTCGCCAGGATCCCCACCAGCATCGGCAGGGACCGGCTGGCGAAGACGCCCACGGTGTCCCCGGTCCGTACGCCGAGGGCGGTGAGCCGGGCGGCCAGCCGGTTGGCCTGGCGGTCCAGTTCGCGGTAGCCGATCCGTACCCCGAGGTGCTCGGCGGCGACGGCGTCCGGGACGGCGGCGGCCCAGCGGGCGAACGCCTGGTGGACGCGCAGTTCGGGGGCGGGCACCCGGGGGCCCTGACCGAACCGGTGGAAGAGCCGACGTTCGCGGGGTGGCAGGTGGTCCAGCAGGGGGCCCCGCCACCCGTCCGGTGCGGTGGGCAGGGTGCCGACCGGGCGCGTGGCCGGGTCGTCGAGCGTACGGGACTGTCGTACGGACATGGCTGCTCCTGTTCTGACCAGCCGCCCTGCGCGGCGATCGAGATCGATGCTCGCCAATGCAAATGGGAAATCTCTTAGATCCGGCGCGCGACAGCCGGCCCGGGACGGCACACCTGCTGGACGTCCACCGGCGACCCGGAACCGGGCAGACCGGGGAGCCGCACGGGGTGGCGGGGCGGGCGGCGGGGGCCGGAGCGGCCGACTCACCTCGACAGGAGCAAGAAAAAGAGAGCCTTCGATGTTAGCGTTCGTTTCTGCACCGGGACGGGAGTGTCCCCGCCTCGCCACCGAGGCTCACCGGTCGGGCCGACCGCTCGGCCCGACCGCTCGGCCCGGTCACGGGCGCGGCGGCGCGATTGGTATGACGCCTGCCCGCCGCACCTCGCCGAGGACACCCGGATTGCTGGCATATTCAGCACCGCGCTCGACGGTCGAGGCATTGACGTTACACACTGGAAACTCTAACGTCTGATGTCTCGGTCGAGCGTGCAGGAAATCACCCCGCACCCACCCGCCGTCAGGAGGGATCTCCGTGTCCCGTCCCGCGTCCGTCGCCATCCCCGGCCCCAGCAGCCGCACCGAGAGCCGGGCGTCGGTCGGCCGACGCCCGGCGGCCGACGCCCCGGCGTACCTGCTGGAGCTGACCTCCGGCGGCGACTGCGCCGCCGCCGGCCCACCGCTGAGGCAGTGGCGCTTCGACCGCAGCACCAACCTGCCGTGGACCGTCGCTCCCGGCTGATCCGCGCGGCGCACCAGCCGGCGCGGTCGCGGCGACACCCGCGCCGGACCACTCCCCCGAGGAACGGAGCGAACACGATGAACCACCGACATCTGGTGAGCGCGGGACTGACCGTGCTGCTCGGGGTGACGGCCACCCTCGCCGCCGGCTGCGGTGACCGGTCGGGCGGCGGGACCGCAACGGGCAGTGGCAAGCCGCTGATCGGGGTCGACTATCCCCGCTCGGACACCGACTTCTGGAACTCCTACATCAGGTACGTGCCGCAGTCCGCCGACGGGTTGGGGATCGAACTCAAGACCACCAACTCGCAGAACGACATCGCGAACCTCATCTCGAACGCCCAGACCTTCATGAGCCAGGGCGTCAAGGCGGTGGTGATGGCCCCGCAGGACACCGCCGCCATCGCGCCCACCCTGACCCAGCTGGAAGGTCGCAAGATCCCGGTGGTCACCATCGACACCCGACCCGACAGCGGCAAGGTGTTCATGGTGGTCCGCGCCGACAACCGCGCGTACGGCACCAAGGCGTGCCAGTTCCTGGGCGCCAAGCTGGGCGGCAAGGGCAAGGTGGTCATGCTCCAGGGCGGCCTGGACTCGATCAACGGGCGGGACCGCACCGAGGCGTTCAACGAGTGCATGGGCCGGGACTTCCCCGGCATCAAGGTGTTCGGCGAGGCGACCGACTGGAAGGCCGACGTGGCGGCGTCGAAGTTGCAGACCCGCTTCGCGTCCGACCCGGACATCAGGGGCGTCTACATGCAGTCCTCGTTCGCGCTGTCGGGCACCCTGCAGATCCTCAAGCAGCGGGGCCTCCAGGTGCCGCCGACCGACCCGAAGCACGTCTTCGTCGTGTCCAACGACGGCATCCCCGAGGAGCTGAAGGACATCGGCGAGGGGTTGATCGATGCCACCGTCAGCCAACCCGCCGACCTCTACGCCCGCTACGGGCTGGAGTACGCCAAGGCGGCGATCGAGGGCAAGACGTTCCAGCCCGGCCCCACCGACCACGGCAGCACCATCATCCAGGTACGCGACGGCCTGCTGGAGGACCAACTGCCCGCGCCCCTGGTGACCCTGGACGGCGCACCGATCGGGGGGCAGCCGACCGTGAAGTTCGACGACGCCTCGCTGTGGGGCCGCAACGCATGAGTGCCACCACCCCGCACCGCCCCGGCGACGGGCCGGTCGGCCAGGACCGACCCGTCGTCGAGGCGGTCGACGTCAGCAAACGGTTCGGTTCCACGGTCGCCCTGTCCGGGGCTGGGATCATGGTCCGGCCCGGTGAGACCCACGCCCTGGTGGGCCGCAACGGCGCCGGCAAGTCGACGCTTGTCGGCATCCTGACCGGGTTGCTGGCCGCCGACGGCGGGGCGGTCGCCTTCGACGGGCGTCCCGCCCCACCACTGGCCGACCGGGACGCCTGGCGGCAACGGGTGGCGTGCGTCTACCAGAAGTCGACGATCATCCCGACCCTCACCGTGGCGGAGAACCTGTTCCTCAACCGGCACGCGCGCTCCCGCAGCGGACTGATCCGCTGGTCGAGCCTGCGACGGGAGGCCGAACAGCTGCTGGCGGCCTGGTCGGTCGAGGTCGACGTACGCCAGCCGGCCGCGACGCTCTCGGTCGAGCAGCGGCAGTTCGTGGAGATCGCCCGCGCGTTGTCCTTCGGTGCCCGGTTCATCATCCTCGACGAACCGACCGCCCAGCTCGACGCCGCCGGCATCAGCCGCCTGTTCACCCGGATCAGGGACCTGCGGGCGCACGGCGTGACGTTCCTGTTCATCAGCCACCACCTGCAGGAGATCTACGAGTTGTGCGACCGGGTCACGGTCTTCCGCGACGCCCGGCACGTCGTCACCGCCCCGGTCGCCGAGTTGAGCCGGCAGGCGCTGGTCGCCGCGATGACCGGGGAGGACGTGACGATGCCGGAGGCCGACCGTCGGCCCCTGACGTCCGACGCGCCGGTGCTGCTGTCGGTACGGGACCTGGTCACCTCGTCCGGCGCCGAGTTGTCGATGCAGGCCCGGGCGGGCGAGGTCGTCGGCCTCGCCGGGGGCGGCGGCAGCGGCAAGGTCGAGGTCGCCGAGGCGATGGTCGGTCTCGCCCGCCCGGTGGGCGGGACGGTCAGCCTGGCCGGCCGGGTGTTACGACCGGGCAGTGTGCCCGACGCCCTCGCCGCCGGGGTGGGGCTGGTGCCGCAGGACCGGCACCGGGAGGGTCTGGTGCCGTCGTTGTCGATCGCGGAGAACGTCACGATGACCGTGCCGGACCGGATCGGGCGGTACGGCATCATCTCGCCGGCCCGTCGCGACGCCCTGGCCCGGCACACGATCGCCGACCTGACGATCAAGGCGGCCGGGCCGCAGGTGCCGGTCGCCGAGTTGTCCGGCGGCAACCAGCAGAAGGTCGTCATGGGCCGGGCGCTGGCCAACGACCCGCGGCTGCTGGTGCTGATCACACCCACCGCCGGGGTCGACGTGCGGTCCAAGCAGACCCTCCTCGGGGTCGTCGAGGACGTACGGCGGCGCGGCGCCGCCGTACTGGTGGTCTCCGACGAACTCGACGACCTGCGCATCTGCGACCGGGTGCTGGTGATGTTCCAGGGGCGGGTCGTCGGCGAGATGGCCCACGGCTGGAGCGACAACGATCTGGTAGCCGCCATGGAAGGGGTGGACATCCACCATGTCTGAAACGCTGTCCACCGGCAAGGCGTCGCCTCCGGTGCCGCCACCGAGCCGACCGCCGTCGCGGCACCTGACTCTCGCCCGGCTGCGGGACCTGGCGCTGGTGCCGGCGATCGTCGCGGTGGCGATCGTCGGGTGGATCATCAGCCCGGTCTTCCTGAGTTCCGACAACGTCATCAACGTGCTGCAGAGCATGTCGGAGATCGCCATCCTGGTGCTGGCCCAGACGATCGTGCTGATCACCGGCAAGATGGACCTGTCGCTGGAGAGCACCTTCGGGCTCGCCCCGGGCATCGCCGCCTGGCTGGTCGTCGATCCGGCCCTCACCCGGGGGCTGGGGCTCGGCCTGCTGCCGGACGCCTGGGCGGTGCCGGTGGTGCTGCTGGTCGGGGCGCTGGTCGGGGCGTTCAACGGGCTGCTCATCGTCCGGTTCGGGCTCAACGGCTTCATCGTGACGCTGGGCATGCTCATCATCCTGCGGGGACTGCTCACCGGCATCTCCGGTGGCCAGACCTTCTTCGCGCTGCCCGGGTCGATGACGTACCTCGGTTCGACGAGCTGGTTCGGGGTGCCGGCCTCGATCTGGGTGTCGCTGCTGCTGTTCGCCGTGGGGATCGTGGTGCTCGGTCACACCCGTGCCGGGCGGGCCTTGTACGCCATCGGCGGCAACGCCGACGCGGCCCGGGCCGCCGGCATCCGCACCGACCGGGTGCTGTGGGTCGCGCTCATCGTGGCCAGCGTGCTCGCCGCTCTCGCCGGGCTGCTGATCAGCGGCCGGCTGGCGGCGGTGCCGGCGGCCCAGGGTGACGGCGCGATCTTCCAGGTCTTCGCGGCGGCGGTGATCGGCGGGGTCAGCCTCAACGGCAGCAAGGGCAGCGTCTTCGGCGCGTTCACCGGTGTCCTGCTGCTCTTCATGATCATTAATGTGCTGACCCTGGCCGGGGTACCGGCACAGTGGACGAACTTCCTCAACGGCGCGGTCATCCTGGTCGCCCTGGTGGTCTCCCGCATCACCGGCGGCAAGGCACAGACCTGACCCACCCCGATCCCGCGCGCCACGCCCACGAAGCGGGCCGCAGGCCCAGCACCGTTCCCCCTCCAGGAGTTCCGTTGACTGAACGCATCACCTCGGTGGACACGATCGACGTCCGCTTCCCCACCTCCGTGCACCGCGACGGGTCGGACGCGATGAACCCGTTCCCCGACTACTCCGCCGCCTACGTCGTCCTGCGGACCTCGGCGGACGCCGAGGGGCACGGGCTGGTCTTCACGGTGGGACGCGGCACCGAGATCCAGGTCGCCGCCGTCCGGTCGCTGGCCGCGATGGTGATCGGCCAGCCGGTCGACGAGCTGGTCGCCGACCCGGGGGCCCTCGCCCGCCGGCTCGTCGGCGACAGTCAGATCCGTTGGCTCGGCCCGGCCAAGGGGGTCGTGCACATGGCCGCCGGTGGCCTGGTCAACGCGGTCTGGGACCTCGCCGCCCGGCGGGCGGGCAAGCCACTGTGGAAGCTGCTGGCCGACCTCACCCCCGAACAGCTCGTCGCCCAGGTCGACTTCCGTTACCTGCGCGACGCCCTCACCGAGGACGAGGCGCTCGCGTTGCTGCGGCGGGCGGGCGACGGTCGGGCCGAGCGGGAACAGCGGCTACTGGCCGAGGGGTATCCGGCGTACACCACCACCCCGGGGTGGTTGGGCTACGACGACGAGAAACTGGCCCGGCTCTGCGCGGAGGCGGTCCGCGACGGCTACCAGCTGATCAAGCTCAAGGTCGGCGGGGACCTGGCCGACGACGTACGCCGGATGGGCATCGCCCGGCAGGCAGTCGGGCCGCAGATCCGCCTCGCCGTCGACGCCAACCAGATCTGGGGGGTGCCCGAGGCGATCGGGTGGATGCGGCAGCTGGCCGCGTACGACCCGTACTGGATCGAGGAGCCGACGTCGCCGGACGACATCCTCGGGCACGCCGCCGTACGCAAGGCGCTCAGTCCGGTCCGGGTGGCCACCGGTGAGCACGTGCACAACGCGGTGATGTTCAAGCAGCTGCTCCAGGCCGACGCCGTCGACGTGGTGCAGATCGACGCCTGCCGGGTCGCCGGGGTCAACGAGAACCTGGCGGTCCTGCTGCTCGCCGCGCACTTCGGGGTGCCGGTCTGCCCGCACGCCGGTGGGGTCGGGCTGTGTGAGCTGGTGCAGCACCTGGCGATGTTCGACTTCGTGGCGGTCAGCGGCAGCACCGACGACCGGGCCATCGAGTACGTCGACCACCTGCACGAACACTTCGTCGACCCGGTCCGGGTCACCGGCGGGCGGTACCTGGCACCCACCACCCCGGGGATGAGCGCGGAGATCCTGCCGGCCTCGCTGGCCGCGTTCCGGTTCCCGGACGGCCCGCAGTGGGTCGACGCATCGGTGCCGGCGGAAGCGCCCATCCCATGATCATCGACGCGCACCACCACCTGTGGCGACCGGAACGCGGGTACACCTGGCTCGACGCGCCGGAACTCGCCACCATCCGGCGGCCGTTCACCCCGGCGGAGCTGACCACCGAGCTGGCCGCCGCCGGGGTGGCCGGCACCGTGCTGGTCGAGGGCGGTCGCTGCCATCCCGACGAGGCGGCCGAATTCCTCGGCTACGCCGCCGACACCGCACCGATCCTGGCGGTGGTGGCCTGGCTGGACGTCGCCGCCGACGACGTGCCCGCCACCGTCGGGCGGTACCGCCGGCTGCGCGGCGGCGAATACCTGGCCGGGGTGCGTTCACAGGTGCAGGGCGAGGCGGACCCGGACTACCTCGACCGGCCCGACGTGCGTCGCGGGCTCGCGGCGCTCGCCGCCGCCGGGCTGGCGTTCGACCTGGTGATCCGCGCCGACCAGCTCCCGGCGGCGGCACGGGCGGCCCGGGCGGTGCCGCAGCTCCGGTTCGTCCTGGACCACCTCGGCAAACCCCGGATCGACGAGGGTACGGCCGGGCTGCGGCGCTGGCGCGGCCCGCTGGCCGCGTTGGCCGCCCGACCCAATGTCACCGCCAAGCTGTCCGGCCTGGTCACCGAGGCCGGCCCGGACTGGTCACCGGACGAGCTGCGCCCCTTCGTCGAGGTGGCGGTCGCCGAGTTCGGTGCCGAGCGTCTGATGTTCGGGTCGGACTGGCCGGTATGCCTGCTCAGGTCGGACTACGCCGGGGTGGGGCGGGCGTTGACCGCGGCGCTGCCCCCGCTGTCGGACCGGGAACGGCACGAGATCCTCGCCGGCACCGCCGTACGCACCTACCGGTTGGCCGACCGGGTCGCGGCGCTGCTCCCGGCGCGGCCCGCGTGATCCCGGCCGGTGGGCTCACCCGTTCGCCACCTTGGCGGCCAGCACCGTCCGCAGCCATGCCTCGGAGGTGTTGACGTGCAGCAACGCACTCGCCTGCGCGAGCAGTTGGTCGCGCGAGCGCAGCGCGAGGTAGATCGCGTGGTGCTCGTCGATCGTCGTGTGCGCGGAGTTGCTCTCGATCAGCCCCCGCCACACCCGGGCCCGCAGCGTACGGCTGGACAACCCGTCCAGCAGCGAGGTGAGGGTCTCGTTGCCGGTGGTCGCGACGACGGTGTGGTGAAAGGCCGTGTCGAACCGGATCAGCTGCTCCGCGTCGTCGGCCGCCGCCCGCATCTGCTCCAGGATGGCGCTGAGGTCGTCGAGTTGGGCGTCGGTCATCCGCAGCGCCGCCAGGCCGGTCGCCATCGGTTCCAGCAGCCGCCGCACCTCCATGACCTCCAACAGCGTGTCGTCGCGCAGCAGCTCCACCGCGACCCCCAGCCCCTCCAGCAACAGCCGGGGGGCGAGGCTGGTGACGTACGTCCCGTCGCCGCGTCGTACGTCGAGCACCCGGGCCGATTCGAGGACCTTGACCGCCTCCCGGACCCCGCTGCGCGACAGGCCCATCTGTTCGGCCAGCTGCGGCTCGGGGGGCAGCCGGGCCCCCGGCGGCAGCTCACCACTCTGGACCATGCTCCGGATCTTCGCGATCGCGTCGTCGGTCAGTGCCATCCGCGTCCCCTTCTGGCCGGTCCGTCGGGCGTCGTCACGACGGTCCGTGCGCGGCGGGCGACGACAGCCCACCCCAATATAGAGACATCGGATGTTTTCCCCGGCTCCGGTCACCCCCGGGTACCGCACACCCGGCCGGCCGGAGAACGCCACCGCAACCGGAAGGGTACGACGTGCAACGCTACGGCTGGCTGATCCGGCTCCGACCGGAGCAACGCGAGACCTACCTTCGGCTGCACGCCGCCGTGTGGCCCGACGTCGAGCAGACGCTGCGCGCGGCGAACATCCGCAACTACAGCATCTTCCTGCACCACGACCTGCTGTTCGGCTACTACGAGTACGTCGGTGCCGACCACGACGCCGACCAGCGCCGCATCGCCGACGACCCCCGTACCCGGCAGTGGTGGACGTTGACCGATCCATGCCAGGAATCGCTCGCCGAACCCGGCTCGGGGCACTGGTGGGCCCCGATGCGCGAGGTCTGGCACCTGACCGAGGAGGCGTCATGAACCACAGCGCACACTACGTCGGCGACAACACCTTCGTCGTCGAGCCGACCGCGATCGTGCCGCCCGGCCCCGGCCAGGTACGCATCGACGTCGCGTACACCGGGATCTGCGGCACCGACCTGCACATCGCGCACGGTGCGATGGACCAGCGGGTGCGGGTGCCGGCGGTGATCGGCCACGAGATGTCCGGTCGGATCGCCGAGACCGGCCCGGGGGTCGAGGACCACCGGGTGGGCGATCCGGTGACCGTGATGCCGCTGGACTGGTGCGGCGAGTGCGCCGCCTGCCGGGCCGGCCACAGCCACATCTGTCACCGGCTCACCTTCGTCGGCATCGACTCCCCCGGCTCGATGCAACGGTCCTGGACGGTGCCCGCGCGGATTCTCGTGCCACTGCCCGGGGACCTGCCGCTGACCCACGCCGCCCTGATCGAGCCGACCGCGGTGGCCGTGCACGACGTGCGACGCTCCCGGCTCACCGCCGGTGAACACGCGGTGGTCATCGGGGCCGGCCCGGTCGGCCTGCTCATCGGCACGGTCGCCCGGGCCACCGGCGCCGAGGTGACCGTGCTCGAACTCGACCCGCGTCGCCGCGCGCTCGCCACCGAACTCGGGCTGCGCACGGTCGACCCGGCGACGGTCGACGTCGCCCGGCACGTCCACGAGACGACCGGTGGTGCCGGGGCCGCCGTGGTCTTCGAGGTGTCGGGGTCGGCCGCCGGGGTCCGCACCGCGACCGACCTGCTCGCCGCGCGCGGTCGGCTGGTGATCGTGGCGATCCATCCCACCCCCCGGGAGGTGGACCTGCACCGGGTCTTCTGGCGTGAACTGGAGATGATCGGCGTCCGGGTCTACGAACGCGGGGACTACACCGAGGCCGTCCGGTTGGTGCACACCGGACAGGTGCCGGCCACCCGGCTGATCACCCGGATCGTGCCGTTGGCCGAGGTGGCCGAGGCGTTCGGGGCCCTGGCCACCGGCGGCGAGGTGAAGATCCTGGTGGACTGCGGGGGCGTGGGCTGAACCCGCACGTCGGGTAGCTGCCCTACCCCCCGGGGGTACGGCGAGTTCGACCGGGCCGGGGGGCTGCCGCCCGGTCCGGCGTTGCCACAGGTACCTTGTTGTGGCAAGGTAGCCGCATGCAGACCGACCCCAAGCTCGTCGCGCTGCGACGCGGCCTGCTCGAACCCCTCGTCCTGGCCACCGTCGAGTCCCGGCAGCGGTACGCGGCGGAGATCCTCTCCGCACTCCAGGAAGCCCACTTCCCCACCCAGGAGGGCACGCTGTATCCGCTGCTGAGCAAGCTGCGCCGCGACGGGCTCGTGCAGCACGAATGGCGTGAGTCGCCGTCCGGCCCGCCCCGGAAGTACTTCTCCCTCACCGGGGCCGGCACGGCTCAGCTCGCCACGTTCCGCGAGCACTGGAACGAACTCACCCACATGATCAACACGATCGGACGATGACTCCGTGGACGACCCGACCACCATCCGGCTCACCGGCCACCACACGGCCTTTCCCGCCACCGGCGACGCCCGTGCCGCCCTGCGGCGGTACCTCGACGAGGCGCACCGCGCGCTGCGCGGCGACCAGGACACCGACGAGGACGCCGACGACGTCGTCCGAGACCTCGAAGCCGCGATCGGCGACCGCCTGGACGCCCTCACCGGGCCGGGCCGCGCCCCGGTGACCGGTGCGCAGATGGCAGCGATCCTGGACGGGTTCGGCCCGGTCCGCCCGGCAGGTCCCCCACCACCCGCCGCCGGACAACACCCGCGGGGCCGGTTCTGGTGCCGGATCGACGAGGGGAAGTGGTTCGGCGGCGTCTGCCTCGGCATCGCGGCGTACGGCGACTTCCGCGTCGACTGGGTCCGCACCGTCGTACTGCTGCTCACCCTGGTCACCGGTGGACTACTCGGCATCCCGTACCTGGTCCTGCTGCTCGTACTCCCCACCGTCCCGACGGCCGCCGACTACCGACGCCGACGGGACGCGCCGCGCCCCGCGTGAGCCGGCGGTCCCGGCGGACGTGGCACGGCCGCCGCCGGTCGGGGCCACGCCCGCCGGGCCGACCGTGTGATGATCAGAGCGTGCGGGTGGTGCTGGCGACCGACGCGGGACATCCCGGTCGCCCCAACGAGGACTTCGCCGGTGCGGTGGCGGCCGGGCTGGTGCTGGTCGACGGCGCGGGTGGCGTTCCCGGTGCCGATCAGGTCTGCCGCCACGGCGTGGCCTGGTACGCCAACCGGCTCGGTGGCGCCCTGCTGGGCGGGTTGTCCGCGCAGCGGAGCCTGCGGGAGGTCCTGGCCGAAGGGATCGTCCAGGTCACCGACGTCCACCGGGACACCTGCGACGTCACCCACCCGAGCAGCCCGCACGCCGCCGTGTCGATGCTCCGGTTCTCCGACGACCTGGTCGAGCACCTGGTCCTCGGGGACGCGGTGGTGGTCGTCGGGCGGGCGTCCGGTGCGCCGGTCGTCGCCCATGACCCCCGCGAGGTGGTGATCGCCCGGTCCTTCGAGCGCCGGCTGGTGGGCGTCGCCGCCGGCAGCGAGGAGTACCGGCGGCTGCTCCGCGAGCTGCGGGGGCACCGCAACAAGCCGGGCGGTTTCTGGGTGGCCAAGGACGACCCGCAGGTGGTGGCCGAGGCGGTCACCGGCAACCACCCGGCGGGCGAGGTGACGCTGGCGGCGCTGCTGAGCAATGGTGCGAGCCGACTCGTGGACACCTTCGGGCTCACCGACTGGGCGGGACTGCTGCGCCTGCTGAACCACGGTCCGGCCGAGGTCATCCGACAGGTCCGGCAGGCCGAGGACCGGCACGGCGTCGCGACCGACGACGCGACGGTCATCTGCCGCAGCCGAGCCCTGTGACATCGGGATCCTTGTATACTCGGCTCGGCCGACCTAACAGCCCCTGGCAGAGAAGCAGTGAGCGGACCAGCAGCGAGCAAACCCCAGGCGAGCAGCAAGTCGGTTGTTCTCGACGCGATCCGGGCGGCCGGCACGATCAGCCGGGTCGGCCTGATCCGGGCCACCGGCTTCACCGCCCCGACCATCTCCACCCTGGTCCGCAAGCTGATCAACGAGGATCTGGTCGTCGAGACCGGGCACGCGAAGTCGACCGGGGGCAAGCGGCGGGTGCTGCTCCAGCTCAACCACACCTCCCGCTACGCCGTCGGCGTGCACCTGGACCACGGTGTCATCACGTACGCCCTGACCAACCTGGGCGGGACGGTGGTGGCCCGGATCTCCCGACCGGGTGCCGGCGCCGAGGAGCCGCAGGTGGTGGTCGCCCGGATCGCCACCGAGATCGCCGCGTTGATCGACGGGGTCGGGGTGGAACGCCTGCGGATCCTCGGTGTCGGCGTGGTGTTCCCCGGCCCGGTCGACGCCCCCCGGGGCATCGGTGGCCCGCCGGACGTGGGGCTCGCCCCCGCGATGCGGCAGTGGAACGGGTTCCCGCTGGGCCGGGCATTGGAACAGGTGGCGGGCCTGCCGGTGGTGTTGGACAACGACTCGACCGCGGCGGCGCTGGGCGAGCACTGGACGGGCGGTTTCGGCACCGCGACCTCGGCCGCCGCCCTCTACATGGGCACCGGCATCGGTGCCGGCCTGGTCATCAACGGCGTCACCTACCGGGGGCCGAGCGGCAACGTCGGTGAACTGGGCCATGTCAGTGTGTCGGCCGACGGCCCCCGGTGCTGGTGCGGCGCCCGGGGGTGCGTGGAGGCGTTGGCCGGGCCGGCGGCGGTGGTCGCCGCCGTCCGGTCGGATCCGGCGGCGACCCGGGCGGCGGGGTTGGCGGCCGGTGGCCGGCGCTCCTCGGTGGTCGCCGACTTCGCCGCGATCAGCCGCGCCGCCCGCCGGGGCGAGCCGCGCGCGCTGGCCCTGCTGGAGCGGTCGGCCCGGTACGTCGGGACGGCCGCCCGGACCCTGGCGAACCTCATGGACCTCGAGGTGCTCGTGCTGACCGGTCCCAGTCTGGCCGCCGCCGGGTCGGTGTACCTGCCCATCGTCCGGCACGAACTGCGTACCGCCTTCTCCCGGGGCACACACACCGTCGACGTGCGGCTCTCCCGGTCCGCCGCCACGGCCTCGGCCATCGGCGCCGCCGCATTGATCCTCGAATCCGAGCTCGTGCCCCTGGGCCACGGGCCGCGCCCGGCGGAACACCTGGCCGAGGAGCGGACCAGGCTCACCGAATCGGCAAGCTGACTGACCGGGGGTACGCAGTGGACGACGCGTGGCGGACGAGCGCGGTGGGCCTGGTGCTCGCCCGCCCTCCCCGGCTGCTCGGCACCGAACCGTTCTTCATGGAGTTCATCGCGGGTATCGAGGAGCGGCTCGCCGGACACGGTCGGTCGGTGCTGCTGCACGTGGTCGCCCATCACGCCGCCGAGATCGCCGCGTACCGCAGGTGGGCGCAGCAGCGGCTGGTCGACGCGATCGTGCTGGTGAACCCGTCGGTGGACGACCCCCGACCGGCGGTGCTGCGGGAGTTGCGGCTGCCCGTCGTGGTAGCGGGGGAGCCGAGCCACGACACCCCGGCGGTACGGCGCGACGACGTCGGTTCGATGCGGGCGGCCCTGGCGCACCTGGTCGGTCTCGGGCATCAGCGGATAGCCCGGATCACCGGCCCCGGGACCCTGCTGCACACCCGGACCCGCACCACCGCCATGTTGGCCGCCGACGTCGATGCCGTCGTCGTGGAGGGCGACTACTCGGCGGAGTCCGGGGCCCGGTTGACCGCCCGGTTGATGACCGGGGCCGAGCCACCCACGGCGATCATCTACGACAACGACCTGATGGCGGTGGCGGGCCTGCACGCGGCCAAGGAGCTGGGCCACCGGGTCCCCCGTGACGTCAGCCTGATCGCCTGGGACGACTCCAGCCTGTGCCGGCTGGCCTCGCCGGCCCTGACCACGATGAGCCTCGACGTGCACTCGTTCGGGGAGTCGGTGGGCGAGTCGGTGCTGCGGCTGATCGACGGTGGGTCGGTGCCGGAGCGGTGGTGTGCGACCGAAACCGTGGTGGCCCGGGAGACGACCAGCACGCCCCGATAGGTCAGTGGTGTGGTTCACCTGGCAGTCCGTCGAAACGGCATCGATACGCTTGACTTAGTGAGGCGCATAAAGAAAGCTCGCAGACGCGCTCCCATCGACGCTCCCCGCTAAATCTAGGAGAGCTTCATGACACGTCGACATGCCCTGCTGGCGTCGGCAGCCGCCGGCACACTGGTGGCGGCCAGCCTGACCGCGGCCACCCTGCCCGCCTCGGCCGCGGCCTCGGGCTGCGCGGTCACCTACACCGTGCAGAGCCAGTGGAACGGCGGGTTCAGCGGCAACATCGCCATCACCAACCTCGGCTCGGCCGTGGCCGGCTGGACGCTGACGTTCGACTTCCCGGACACCGACCAGCGGGTCACCCAGGGCTGGAGCGCCACCTGGTCGCAATCCGGCGCCCGGGTGTCGGCGGCCAGCCTGAGCTGGAACGGCGCGCTGAACACCGGCGCGTCCACCACGATCGGCTTCAACGGCGCGTGGAGCGGGACCAACCCCGTACCCAAGTCGTTCGCGCTCAACGGGACGACCTGCACCGGCGTGGTCGACCCCACGACGCCCACCCCACCGCCCACGACCACCCCACCGCCGCCCACCACCACGCCGCCACCCACCACTCCCCCGCCGACAACCCCGCCGCCGACGACCACCCCGCCGCCCGGCGGTGCCGCGCCGAACCTGCGGGTCTCCGGCAACCGGCTGGTGACGGCGGCCGGCGCGACCTACCGCCTGCTCGGCGTCAACCGGGCCAGCGGCGAGTTCGCCTGCGTGCAGGGCAAGGGCATGTGGGACAGCGGCCCGGTCGACCAGGCCTCCGTCGACGCGATGAAGGCCTGGAACATCCGCGCCGTCCGGATCCCGCTCAACGAGGACTGCTGGCTGGGCCTGTCCGGCTCGCCCAGCGGGACCGCCTACCAGCAGGCGGTCAAGGCGTACGCGAACCTGCTCGTCGCCAACGGCATCAACCCGATCCTCGACCTGCACTGGACCCACGGCCAGTACACCGGCAACATCTCGGCCTGCCCCGACGTGAACGCCACCTGCCAGAAGCCGATGCCGAGCCGGCAGTACACACCCCAGTTCTGGACCGGGGTCGCCAACGCGTTCAAGGGCAACGACGCGGTGCTGTTCGACCTGTTCAACGAGCCGTACCCGGACGCCGCCAACAACTGGTCGGACATGACGGCCGCGTGGCGCTGCCTGCGTGACGGCGGCACCTGCACCGGCATCGAGTACCCGGTGGCGGGCATGCAGAGCCTGGTCGACGCCGTCCGCGCCACCGGCGCCACCAACGTCCTGCTGGTCCCCGGCCTGACCTGGACCAACGACCTGACCCAGTGGCTGGCCTACAAGCCGACCGACCCGCGCAACAACATCGTGGCCTCCTGGCACTCGTACAACTTCAACGCCTGCGTCACCGAGACCTGCTGGGACACCCAGATCGCGCCGGTGGCCGCGCAGGTGCCGGTGCACGCCGGGGAGATCGGCCAGGACACCTGCGCCCACGACTACATCGACCGGTTGATGACCTGGCTGGACAGCAAGCGGCTCGGCTACACCGCGTGGACCTGGAACCCGTGGGGTTGCAGCGGTGGCAACGTGCTCATCGAGGACTACAGCGGCACCCCGACCAAGAGCTACGGCGAGGGCTACCGCGCCCACCTGCTCTCCGTCACGCCGTAACCGACCCCGGCCCTCCCCCGCCGGCAGCAACCCGGCGTCGGTGGTCGGTGACGCGACCGACGGAGTAACGGTGGGGGTGGGTGCGGCGACCGTTCGCCGCACCCACCCCCTGTCCGCACTGCCGCCCCGGATGGAAGCCTCGTGTGCAGGCTCCCACCCCGGCACGTCAGGAGCAGTTCTTGCCCTTGTTGATGCAGGTCGCGATGCGCTGCATGGTCTGCGCGGAGTTGACGTTGACGAAGTCGTTGTGGTCGGAGAACGGGTTGTGGTTCTCCTCGGGGAACGAGTCGAGCGCGTACTGACCCTTGACCTGCACGTCGCGGGGGATGTCGTAGCCGATGGTGATCCGCAGCTGCGGGATCGCCTGGAAGCCCTGCGGGCAGGCACCGGTGGCCTTGTCGGCGAAAGCGACGTGGTTGCGGTGGTTGTCGCTGTCGATGTTCTTGCCGTCCCAGCAGCCGGGGAAGTCCTGCACGCGCTGGACCTGGCTGCCGGCGGGGCAGATCGGGTACTTGTCGGAGAGCCGGTCGGCGAAGCCCGAGCAGCTCCAGGTGGCGCGGGCGTTGGCCGGGCCCCGGCTGGTGGGCTTGGCGTCACCGGTGAGGGCACGGAGGAACTTCGGCATCGGCACCACCTTGCTGACGGGGTTGCCCCGGTATTCGATCAGCACCTGCGCCGGGCGGACGATGCCGCCGGTGTTGCCGGGCAGCTCGAAGTCGGGGCCCTGCGGGTCGGGCAGCGCGGCGGGGGTGGTGGGCGCGGCGGCGGTCGGCGCGTTACTCGGTGCCGCCGAGGCACCCGGGGCCTGGTCCAGGGTGCAGGTGGCGAACGCTTCGAGACCCTGCGGACGGGCGGCCTGCCGGCTGATCGCGATGGCGATCCGGTCGAGCACGGCGATCCGCTTGGCCCGCAGCGGCCCGAGGATGGCGTTGTCGACGAAGGCCGGGCCGCCCTGGCCCCGGCTGGTGACGAGGCGCTCGTTGGCCTCGGAGATCTGCCGGTCGAGTTCGTCGAGGTTGCGGTTCACCTCGGCGAGCGCCCCGGCGGGCACGCCGGGCAGCTTGTCGCGGACCGTGGGGCACTGGATGCGCGGGTTCGCGGCCTGGGCCGCCTTGATGCTGGCGCGGTGGGCGCTGCCGGGCATCCGGGCGTGCATGTCGTCGTAGCTGATGTCGCACTCGACCAGTGAGACCAGGCCGGGCTGGTTGCCGCCGGCGGCGGTGACCGTGGTGCTGATCTGTTTGATCATCGCGGCGCGGCGTTCCCGCAGCGAGTCGATGACCTCCCGGTTGAACGCGGCGTCGATGCGGCCCCGGCTGGCCGTCATCCGCTGGTTCGCGGCGGCCTGCTGGCGGTCCAGCTCGGCGAGCAGCCGGTCCACGGTGCCGCGGGCCCCGGTGGGGACGGCACGCAGCCGCTTGCCGACCGAGGGGCAGACGACCACCGGCTGGGTCTGGGCGAGGGCCTGCTGGACCTGGTTGTCGCTGCGCACGCTCTTGTCGATGCGCACCACCGGCCAGAAGTAGGACGACTTGTCACCGTTGCGGCAGGTGGTGCCGGAGGCGTCCAGGTCGGCGTTGGAGGAGTTCGCGGTGATGGCCAGGTTGCCAACGAAGTCGTGGACGTGTTCGGCGCCGTTGCGGATGCCGGGCTGGGCCACCGGGTTGTCCGGGCTGAACTTGCCGTTGCCGTTCGTGCCGCAGTCCACGGTGAACCGGCCGGTCGACCCGCCGGCAGCCGGCGGCGGATTCCGCACGTTCGGCGACACGTTCTCGATCTGCACGAACTGGTCGAGGCTGGTGGCGGCGTCGGCGGTGCCCTTTCCGCCGCTGGAGACGAAGGTGACGGTGAGCGCACCGGTGGCCGCCAGCACGACCGCGGCCAGGGCGATCCTGGCCGGCCGGGTCTGGACCAGCGCGGTCCCGTTCTTTCTGCGGTTCATCGGAATCTCCTCAAAGCCGCGAACGGCTCCGGTGATGTTGCTGTCTCCACCCGGTACGGGCCGGCACCCGGTCGACGGTCAACGGTCGCCGGCCCCGTCATGGTTCGGTAAGAAGTCCCCCCGGCTCCCTCGGTGACGGCGGTGACCGGCACGCCGCTGAGCCGTTGCGCCCTCGGGCAGCCGGCAACAGCGGCCGACGACACGGTCGTCGGCCGCTGCGTCAGCGGTGTGGGGGGTCGCCGCCGGGTGGTCTACCAGACCGTCAGCAGCAGGTGGTTGATCGTGAGCGCCACCGCCGCCTGCGCGGCCAACCAGCCACGGCGGTCGGCGGGCGGGATCAGGGCCGCCCCCGCCATCAGCCAGACCATGAAGGGCAGCCAGATGCGTTCGACCTCGGCCTTGCTGTAGCCGGACAGGTCGGCGGCGAGGATCACCGCCGTGGCGGCCAGCGGCAGCAGCCAGCTGGCGTGCACCACCCCCGGCCGCCGGTCGGCAGTCCGCACGCCGTCCCGGTGCCGCCGAGAAACGGCCCGCCACCCGGCCGGCACCGCGCGCCGCAGGATCACGGCCACCACGGGACCGGCGGCCACGACGACCACCGCGAGGTCGGCCCAGACCCAGTAGGCGTACGCCCGGTCGGAGGCGAGACCCTGGTAGTAGCGCTCGATGACGAGGTCGTAACCGGTGGGCCACCAGAAGCCGGCGACGGTGAACGCGGCGGCGACCGGCACCGCCCCGACGAACGCCCAGCCCACGGTGCGCCAGCGTCGGCCGGCCAGCACGACGACGGCCAACGCGACCGGCGCCATCAGGACCAGCCCGTAGGAGAGGTAGCAGCCGAACGCCAACAGGGCGCCACCGCCGACCGCGCCCAGCGCACGCCCCCGGATGACGCCGTACGCCAGCAGGGCCACCGCAGTGGCGGTCACCCCGGCGAACAACCCGTCGGCGGACACCCCGGACCAGACCGCCCCGGGGAACAGCACCACGAACGGCACCACCGCACGGGCCGCCTCGTCGGTGCCGAGCAGCCGTACGGTGTGCGGCACGGCGACGGCGACGAGGGCCGCCACCAGGATGCACAGCACCCCGGCCCAGCCGCCGCCGGACAACCCGATCCGGTCGAGGACGACGAAGACGAGCAGGGCCCCCGGTGGGTGACCGGACACGTGGGTGGTCCAGGAGTCCGGTTGGAGGCCGAGGATCCGACCGCTGAACCCGGCCAGCATGGCGGGGATGTCGGTGACGCCCGGGACCTCGTGCAGGTACTCGTAGGTGGTGGTCAGCCGACCGGCGACGCCGCGCCGCCAGCCGTCGACCAGGGCCAGCGACAGCGTCCAGGCCACGGCGGCGGCGTAGGAGACCGCGAGCAGCCCTCGCCAGGCCAGCCGGGCGGCCAGGGCGGGCCCGCGCCACCAGACCAGCGCGGCCACCAGCAGGGCCAGCGGGGTGCCGGGGCCGACGTGCGGCAGCCACTGCGCGAACAGCGGCGCCGAGGTGGCATGCACCGGGCGTCCCCACAGGTAGAGCAGGCCGCCGGTGACGGAGGCCACCGCGAACAGGCCGAACGCGGCAGCGACGGCGATCAGGTCGGCGCGCGGCGGCCGGTGGCGCGGGGTGTCACCCGACGGGCGCGGACGGTCGCCCGGGGCGCGGTGGCCCGGGGGGTCACCCGGCTCCGCCGCACGGCCACCCGGCGGACCACCCGCACCCACCGGCCCACCGCACAGGGTGCCGCTCGCGGGCGACGGGGGGCCGCTCGCGGGCGACAGGGGGCCCGCCCGCTCGGGGCGACGCGGGATGCCGCTCACCCGCGCAGCGGCGCGTGGGCGAACTCCGCGATCCCGTCGGCGAGTCCCACCACGGCCCGGAAGCCGAGTTCGGTCTCGGCCCGGGTGGGCGAGGCGACCACGTGCCGCACGTCGGCCAGCCGGAACTCGCCGGTGACCACCGGCGACGGCCCGCCGGCAGCTCGGGCCAGCTCCGTGGCCAACTGGCCGATGGTGGCCGGCCGGCCGGAGGCCACGTTGTACGCCCGCCAACCGGTGCCCGTACCGGTCGCGTCCAGGGCGGCGAGGTTGGCCGCCGCCACGTCGCGGACGTGCACGAAGTCGCGGCGCTGGCCGCCGTCCTCGAACACCCGCGGTGCCTGCCCCGCCTCTAGCGCCGAACGGAACATCGCCGCGACCCCGCTGTACGGGGTGTCCCGGGGCATCCCCGGCCCGTAGACGTTGTGGTAGCGCAACGCCACCACCGCGCCGCCGGTCTGCCGGGCCCACGCGGCGGTGAGGTGCTCCTGGGCGACCTTGGTGGCGGCGTACCCGCTGCGGGGGTCCAGCGGGGCGTCCTCGTCGACCAGGCCCGGCGTGACGGCGACGCCGCAGCTCGGACAGGTCGCCTCGAAGCGGCCGGCGGCCAGGTCGGCGACGGTACGCGGCCCGGGGCGCACCGGGCCGTGTCCGGCGCAGACGTAGGCGCCCTCGCCGTAGACCACCATGGAGCTGGCGAGCACCAACCGGTGCACGCCCGCCCGGGCCATCGCGGCGAGCAGGACGGCGGTGCCGAGGTCGTTGCAGCCGACGTACTCGGGCAGGTCGTCCAGGTCGACGCCGAGTCCCACCATGGCCGCCTGGTGCACCACCGCGTCGACACCGGCCAGGACCCCGGCGACGCCCGGCCCGTCGCGCACGTCGAGCCGGACGACCGGGGCGCCCGCCACCGTGTCCGGCAACGGCCGGCGGTGCGCACCGGGATGACCGCAGTCCACGATCGTCACCCGGTGGCCGGCATCGTGCAGGGCGGTCACCACGTGGGTGCCGATGAAACCGGCGCCGCCGGTCACGAGTACGTGAGTCACCCGCCGACGGTAGGGCCGGGACGCGTCGCCGTGCCCCGGCCGCGACGGCCCGTCAGCGGTTCGTAAGAACTCCGTGCGCGGGTCGCCGGTGCCCCGGATTCCGTCATCAGCAGGTAAGAACTTCCGGCCGGATCGTGTCCTAGCGTCCGCAGCATGACCGACGTGGTTCTTCCCTGCCGCAACGAGGCCCCGGCCCTGCCCGACCTGCTGGCCCGGATGCCGGCCGGCTACCGGCCGATCGTGGTGGACAACGGCTCGACCGACGGCTCGGCGGCGGTGGCCCGCGCCTGCGGCGTCGAGGTGATCAGCGTGACCGAACCCGGGTACGGTGCCGCCGTGCACGCCGGGGTCCTGGCGGCCGACCCGGTCGACGGGGTGGTGTGTGTGCTGGACGCCGACGGGTCGTTCGATCCGGCGCAGCTGCCCCGGCTGGCCGATCCCGTCCGGGCCGGCGAGGCGGAGTTGGGCACCGGCCGGCGACGCCCCACCGCACGCGGCGTGTGGCCCCTGCACGCCCGGGTCGCCAACGCCCTGCTGGCGCACCGGCTGCGCCGGACCACCGGCCTCGACGTCCACGACATCGGGCCGATCCGGGCCGTCCGCCGGGCCGACCTGCTGGCGTTGGGGCTGCGTGACCGCCGTTTCGGTTACCCGTTGGAGCTGCTGATCTCGGCCGGTCGGGCCGGCTGGCGGGTGGTCGAGATCGACGTCGACTACCACCCGAGGGCGGCCGGGACTCGGTCGAAGGTGACCGGCACGGTGCTCGGCACCGCCCGCGCCGTCCGCGACATGAGCGCGGTGCTGGCCCGGTGAACGTCCCCCGACAGTCGCACGTTCCCGGGTCCCGCGCACCGCAGGTGCTGGTGCTGGCCAAGACCCCGGAGCCCGGCCGGGTCAAGACCCGGCTCTGCCCGCCCTGCACTCCGGTCCAGGCCGCCCGGGTGGCCGCGGCGGCGTTGGCCGACACCCTCGACACCGTCGCCACGGCCACGGCCGGCACCCGGGTCCTGGTCGTCGACGGCGACCACCCGGCCCCCCAGGGCTTCACGAGGCTCGCCCAACGGGGCGGCCCGCTCGGCGACCGCCTCGCCCACGCGTTCGCCGACACCCGCACGGCGGGCACGGCCACCCTGCTGATCGGCATGGACACCCCGCAGCTCACCGCCGCCCACCTCGACGCCGCACTGGACCTGCTGCGCCGGCCGGACGGGCCGGACGCGGTGTTCGGTCCGGCCGACGACGGCGGCTGGTGGACGCTGGGACTACGCGAGCCCGGCCACGCCTCGGTCCTGCGCGCGATCCCCACCTCTCTGCCGAGCACCGGGCAGCTCACCCTGGCCGCGTTGCGCCGCCTCGGTCTGCGGGTCCACCTGCTGCCCCGACTGCGGGACGTGGACACCGCCGCCGACGCCCACGCGGTGGCCGCGGTGTGCCCGCCGGGCAGCCGGTTCACCGTGGCCGTCGCCCGCGACGTGCCGTCCCCCACGGCGGTCGCCCGGTGAACGCGGTGACCCTCTTCGATGCCGTATTCGACCGGGCCGCGTCGGGTGTCCCCGCCGCGTTCACCGCCCGGCACCCGAGCGGTGGCGTGCACCGGTTCGACCCGGCCGGCTGGTGCCGGGACGCCATCGCCGGGGACGCGACCCTGCTGCGGCGCTGCACCGGACCCACCCTCGACGTCGGTTGCGGCCCCGGGCGGCTCACCGGCGCGCTGATCGACGCCGGGCAGCCGGCGCTCGGCATCGACGTCAGCGCCACCGCCGTCCGGCTGGCCCGGGAACGCGGTGCCGTCGCGCTGCAACGCGACGTCTTCGGCCCGGTGCCGGGTGCCGGGCGTTGGCCGCACCTGCTGCTGGCCGACGGCAACGTCGGCATCGGCGGTGACCCGTACCGGCTGCTGCGGCGGTGTCGTCGGCTGCTGGCCGCCGACGGCCACCTGCACGCCGAGTTCGCGCCGCCGGGCACGCCGGCCTGGTCCGGCACGGCCATGGTGCAGACCCCGGGTGGTGTCGGCAGCCCGCTGCCGTGGGCCTGCGTACCCCTCGACGACCTTTCCGTGCTGGCCGGGGGCACCGCGCTGCGGGTGCACGACACCTGGACGGAGGCGGGCCGGTGGTTCGCCACCCTCACCCCCCGGTGACCGGCCGGCCGGCCGCGCTGCGGCGGTTCGCCCGACGGTGGTCGGCACCCCTGCCGGCCCCGCCCGGGGCGCTGCGGCGCGGGCCGCTGCGGCCTGACGGTTTCCCGTCCCCGTTACGGTCGACCCGGTTGACCAGCCAGCTCGGCGTCGCGCTCGGGGTGGCGTTCGCCGTCTGCTTCCTGACCGGGCTGCTCAGTCACCTGATCCAGCACCCGCCCGGCTGGTTGCCGTGGCCGTCCCGCCCGGTGGGCCTCTACCGGTTCACCCAGGGCCTGCACGTGGCGACCGGGCTGGCCACGGTGCCGCTGCTCGGGGCCAAGCTGTGGTCGGTCTACCACCACCTGTTCCGCTGGCCGCCGGTCCGGTCGCTCGCCCACGCGCTCGAACGCGCCAGCGTCGCCGTGCTGGTCGCGGCGGCGCTGTTCCAGGTGATCGGCGGCGTCCTCAACGTCGCCCGCTGGTACGCGCCGATGCCGTTCTTCTTCACCGCCGGGCACTACCGGGTGGCGTGGTTGTCGGTCGGTGCGCTGCTGGTGCACGTCGGCGTGCAGTTGCCTGCGGTACGCGCTGCGCTCGGCCCGACCACCGCCGAATCTGCGCGGGAGCGGCTCAGCCGACGCGGGTTGCTCGGTGGGATCGCCGCCGCGGCCGGGCTGGTCACCCTGACCACCGTCGGGCAGACCGTCCGCCCGCTGTCCGCCCTGGCGGTGCTCGCGCCCCGCCGACCGGACGTCGGGCCGCAGGGGCTGCCGGTCAACAAGACCGCCCACCGCGCCGGGGTCCGCGCCCAGGCGCTCGACCCGGCGTACCGGCTGGTGGTCGAGGGTCCCCACCGGCGTACCGAACTGGATCTCGCCGCGCTGCGCGCCCTGCCGCAGCACACCGCCGAGCTGCCGATCGCCTGTGTGGAGGGGTGGAGCGCCACCGGGCGGTGGACCGGCGTACGACTGCGGGACCTGGTCGCGTTGGTGGGCGTCGACCCGGACCGGGCGACGGTGCTGGTCGAGTCGTTGGAGACGGCCGGCCGCTACCGCACGTCGACCGTCGGGGCGGCGCACGTGCGTGACCCGTTGACGCTGATCGCGCTGCGGTTGGGTGGGGCACCCCTGCACCCCGACCACGGCTACCCGGCCCGGTTGATCGCCCCGAACCGGCCCGGTGTGTTGCAGACCAAGTGGGTCGGTCGGCTCACCGTCCGGGAGGCGTCGTGAGGACCCGGGTGGCGCTCGTCGCGGTCGGCACCCTGCTGATCGGGTACGCCGTGGTGGGCGCGCTCGCCGACCCCGACCTGCGGCCGGCCGGGGTGCTGCTCTTCCTGGCCGGGGTGTTGGCCGGGCACGACCTCGTCTGGATGGCCGGGCTGCTGGGCGTCGGCGCGCTGCTCGCCCGGTGGGTCCCGCAACGTCACCGGCCGGTGGTGCGGGCCGGCGTGATCAGTGCCGCCACGGTCACCGTCGTGGCGTTTCCGCTCGTCCTCGGTGTCGGCCGGCCGCCGGACGACCCGTCGGTGCTGCCGCTGCCCTACGGCCGTAACCTCGCGGTCGTCCTGCTGCTGATCGCCGTCGCGACACTGCTGACCTGCTGGGCGGCCGACCGGCGGCGCTCCCGGCGACCGGCCCCGGACGGGCCGGACGGGCCGACCGCCCCGGTCAGCCCTTCACCGCCCCGGCGGTGAGCCCCTCGGTCAGGAAGCGCTGCCCGAAGGCGTACATGATCACTACGGGGATGCTGACCAGCAGCGACGCGGCGGCGAGCTGCCCCTGCGGCACGACGTCCCCGGTGATCATCGACTGCATCCCCACCGGGAGGGTCTTGTACTCGTCCTTGGTGATGAACACGAAGGCGAAGAGGAACTCGTTCCAGGCGTTGGTCAGGGTGAACAACGCGACCGCCAGCAGTCCCGGCTTGGCCAGGGGCAGCATCACCCGCAGGAACGCCTGGAACCGGGTGCAGCCGTCGACCAGCGCGGCCTCCTCCAACTCGACGGGGATCGACGCGAAGTACCCGGCCAGCAGCCAGGTGGCGAACGGCAGGGTGAAGGTCGGGTAGGTCACGACCAGCGACCACAGCGAGTCGGTGAGCCGCACCCCGATGAGCAGTTGGTAGAGCGGGATGAACAGCAGCGCGCCCGGCATCACGTAGGTCACCAGCACCGTGACGGTGAAGCCCTGCGCCCCCCGGAACCGCAGCCGGGCCAGGGCGTAGCCGGCGAGGGCGGCGCAGACCAGCGCGACCACGGTGGACGCCACGGACACCAGCACCGTGTTGAGGTACCAGCGGCCGAACGGCTTGGTGGCGAAGAGGTCGGTGAACTGTTGCAGGCTCCACGGCGTCGGCCACAGGTCGCGGTCGTGCATGACGATCTGACCGTCGGACTTGAAGGCCGTGACGACGATCCAGTACAGCGGGGCCAGGACGAACAGGAGCAGCCCGGCCAGGGCGACCCAGGACGCCAGCCCCGACACCAGCGACGACGCCCGGCGACGCCCCCGGGCCCCGAGGGCCGAGACCACCCGGCCGACCACCGCCGCGACCAGGAGGAAGACCCCGAGGACGACGGCCGCCTTCCAGAAGATGTGCGGTGACGCCCAGGCCAGCAGGGCGGCGGCGATCACCGCGACGACCCACGGCAGTGCGGTGCGGACCGTACGGGTGGCGTGGGCCGAGCGGTCCGGCCGGGGCTTGCGGGAACGTCGGGGCGGCGCCACGCCCGAGTCCCGGCGTAACAGGCGGACCAGCACGAACACCAGCGAGCCGATGACCGGCAGCATGACGAGGGTGACCGCCGCTCCCGCGCCGTACTGCAGTTGCAGGATCGCCTTCGAGTACGCGACCAGCACGTACGGTGCCGTCGCGTCGCCGGGGCCGCCCTGGGTCAGCAGCCAGATGAGGTCGAAGTTGTTGAACGTCCAGATCGACGACAGGGTGACCGTCACGGTGATCACGTGGCGCAGTCCGGGCAGCGTCACGTGGACGAACCGCCGCCACGGCGAGGCACCGTCGACGGTCGCCGCCTCGTACAGGTCGGTGGGGATGGCCTTCAGTCCGGCGAGGAAGGCGACGGTGAAGAACGGCACCCCCTTCCACACGTTGACGCCGATCACCGACGGCATGGCCAGCGACGGCTCGGACAGCCAGCCCGCCGGCCAACTGTCGACCAGGTGCGCGCTGACCAGCAGCGGCCCGATCCCCGACTCGGTGAGCAGCAGGTTGACGCTGCCGAAGATCGGGTCGAGCAGCGAGCGCCAACTGAACGCGGTGACCACCGTCGGCACCACCCACGGCAGCAGGAGCAGCCCGGCCAGCACGGCCCGTCCCCGCCGTCGGTGGTGCAGCAGCAGGGCCGCGGCCAGCCCCAGCACCGCCTTGAACACCTCGGCGTACGCGGTGAAGACGAACGAGTTCACCACGCCCGTGTGGAACTGGTCGTCGTCGGCGAGGGCGAGGTAGTTGGCCAGGCCGACGAACACGCTCTGCTGCCCGTGCCGTTCCGTCGTGCTGGTCACGACCGACCAGGCGATCGGCACGAGCACGAGGCCGCCGACCAGCACGGCGGTGGGTGCCAGGAACAGCGCCGCCAGTCGCCAGTCGCGGCCCAGCCGGCGTCGGGTCGCGATGCGGAATCGGGATTCCGGCGGCGAGGATCTCCGCGACGCCGGGGCGGACGCCGGGCGGACCGACGTCACTGCGGCAGCCCCTGCTGGGTGAAGATCTGCACCATCTTGGCGTGCGCGGCCCGCACGGCCTGCGCGGGCGGCGTGCCCTGGATGACCTGCTGCATCATGTCGGTGAGGACGTAGGCGCCGACGGCGGCCTGCTGCCCCGCGCTGGCCTTCTGCGGGAAGTTGAGGCCGTTCTTGGTCGACAGCGGCAGCTGCTGTTGGGTGATCCTGCGCATGATGGGGAAGGCCGGGTCGCCGCTGGTGAAGAACGGGTCGGCGTCCCAGACCTTCTCCCAGGCCGGCAGCGCCAGACCGGGCGCCTCCTTCGCCACCCCCACGAGGGCGGGCGCGGTGACCAGGTACTGCGTCAGGAGCTTGGCCAGGGCGGCGTTCTTGGCGCCCTTGAAGATGACGAAGCCCTGGGACTGGCCGAGCAGCAGGGACTTGTCGGTGGCCGGGCCGGTGCAGTCGGCGAAGACGTGGGTGTTGTCGTAGACGGGGTTCTTCTTGGTCTTGGAGTCCGCGTAGACGCTGAACTGGTTGCGGGTGTAGCCGAGGATGCCGGCGAGCCAGTTCTCGTTGTTGCTGGAGTCGGTCCAGGCGGCCACTCCCGGCGGCAGCATCGGCTTGTAGCGGGGGTTGGTGTAGATGTCGGCGAGGAAGGTCACCGCCTGCACCGTCTCGGGAGAGTCGAAGGTGACCTTCCGGCCGTCGTTGGAGGCGATCGCCCCGCCGTAGGAGTTGATCAGCGCCTCGATCATGCCGTTGGCGTCACCGGAGCGGTTCACGGTCATGCCCCAGCCGAACCGCCGCTTGCCGGGGTCGGAGATCGCCAGGCACAGGTCCCGCAGCTCCTCCCAGGTGTAGACGTCCCTGGGGGTGATGCCCTCGTCGCGCATCCAGTCCTTGCGCAGGAACGACCCGATCCCGATGAAGTGGTAGGGAATGGCGAACCACCTGCCGTCGAAGACGCAGAAGTTCTTGGATTCGGCGGTGGGTTCGCCGTACGTCGCCGTCAGCGCCTGGACGACGTCCGTCACGTCCTCCAGGTCGCCGAGCGCCTGGAACTGGGCGACGAACCGCGAGTCGGTCATGAACGCGAGGTCACGCGCCACACCACCCTGGACCTCGGCGTGGATCTTGGCAACCACGTCGCCGGCGTCCGCCTGGACCAGGCTGTTGCCGATCTTGGTGCCGGTGGTGTCGGCGAACTTCCTGATCGAGGCGTCGAGCGCCGCGTTCGCCGCCTCCGAGTACAGCTTCTGCGACAGCATCCCCAGCGAGGAGCCCTTCAGCGCCACCGCGGCGTCGACGAGTTCCTTCGGGACCTCGGCCTGCGCCCTGGGCGTCGACGGTGCGGTGCCTCCGCAGGCGGCCAGGCCGGCCGCACCGAGCAGCCCCACCCCCATTCCCAGAAAGCCGCGCCGGGACCGTAACGCACTGTCCTCGATGGACATCCGTCTCCTCCGTCTCGCCTCACCGGGACCCACCGGGAGAGGCCAGGGGCAGAACCGTCCTGTGTGGACGCCAGTACAGCACGCGCCCGGGGACGGTTGCCTGATCGGATGGCCTCAGCCCGCTCCTGCCCGCGCAGTCATCGGGAAAGTCGCCCCGCCACCGGCGGGCCCTCCCCGGCCTGCCCCGAGCTGTTCGTGCCCCGGGCGGCGGAACGGCGACCGGGGCGGCGCTGCGCCCACTCTACACATTTCGGAAAGTCGCGCCTAGCCTTGAACACAATTCGGTAGACCGCCCGCGCAATTCATTCTCACCAATATTGCTAACCGAGAACACACTCCGGGTCTCAGGCCCGAGCCATTGACGCTGGTGAGCCGCGCGATGGCCGGCCGGTGACGCCGGAACGTCAGGCGGGAAGGCGGCGGGCCAGTTCGCGCCGCAGCTGGTCACGGCCGGGGCTCAGGTAGACCAGCGGGACCCGGATCTCGTACGGCCGGCTCTGCCCGTACGTCGCCCACTCCCACCGGGCGATCGGGGGGCGGGTCCGGTCCGGGTCGGCCGGCTCGATCACCAGGACCGGGTACCACCATCCGCTGATCTCGGCACGCGCGACATTCGACCACTCGATGGCCAGGGTGCGCTCACCCGGACCCGCCACCTGGAGGTGGTCCACGGTGAGCCGCAGGGGCAGCCCCGGCCTCTGGCCGGTGGACGGCGGACGGGCCACCCCCCGGAAGAACCCCCAGAGCAGGAACCACGTCAGCGGCAGCCACAGCCCGTCCCACCACGGGTCGCCGGAGGCCAGGTTGACGACCGCCAGCGCCACCGCCAGCACAGGGAGCGCGGTGGCCAGGAAACCGACCTCACGACCCCGGGAACGGCGGAACTCGATGACGGTCGGCTCATCGGCGGTGGCCACTGCGGCGTACTGCCCGGCGGGCCTGAGCGCCAAACCCGCCGCCCCCGGCATGCGTACAGTCAGTGCAGCCGGCGCTTCCAGTCCTCCGGCACCCGCCCCTCGGGGCCGGGGGCGGGCTGGTCGGGCGGACGCGACTGCGGCCCGGCCAGCTCCGGACCCGCGGCATAGAACTGATCGTCGGAGTAGTCCCAGAACCACGACTCGCCGGGTTCGAAACTGCGTACCACCGGATGCCCCGTCGCGGCCGCGTGCGCCGTCGCGTGCTGGCCCGGCGAGGAGTCGCAGCAGCCGACCTGGCCGCAGGACGCGCAGCGGCGCAGGTGGAACCACCACCCACCGGAGGACTCACACTCGACGCAACCCGGGCCGCTCGGCGGCACCGTCGTAGTGACACCCACCGCGGTCGCGGCGAGGAGCTTGGGCTGATCGGCCACGGCGTGTTCCTCTCGACTCGCCGCTACGGTACCCGGACTCATCCGTCGACGCCCCACCCCGGTTACCCGGCCGGGTGAGCCGGTCGGTCGACGCACGCCGGGGTACGCCCGTGGTCCGAGAATGAAGCCGGCACCCGGCCCACTATCCGGAGGAACCCGACGATGTCCCTCACCACCGCACAGCCCGGCCGACCGACGGTCGTCCTCGTCCACGGCGCCTTCGCCGAATCGGCGAGTTGGGCCGGGGTGATCACCGCACTGCGCGACGACGGCTACCCCGCGGTGGCCGTGGCCAACCCGCTGCGCGGCGTCCGGCACGACGCCGACCACCTGCGCGCGGTGCTCACCGGGATCGACGGGCCGGTCGTCCTCGTCGGCCACTCGTACGGCGGAATGGTGATCTCGAACGTGCCGGCGGCGGGTGCCGGCGTGACCGCGCTGGTCTACGTCGGGGCCTTCGCCCCCCTCGCCGGCGAGAGCGCCGCCGACCTGGCCGGTCGGTTCCCCGGCAGCTCCCTGGGTGAGACGCTGGCCCCCGTCACGCTCCCGGGCGGGGCGACCGACCTCTACATCCGGCAGGACCGCTACCACCAGCAGTTCGCCGCCGACTCGACGACGGCGCAGGCCGCCGTGATGGCGGTGACCCAGCGGCCGATCACCGAGGCGGCCCTGGGTGAGCCCTCCGGCGAGCCCGCCTGGCAGTCGCTGCCGTCCTGGTTCCTCTTCGGCAGCGAGGATCTCAACATCCCGGTCGCGGCCCACCGGTTCATGGCCGAACGGGCGGGCTCCCGGCGGACGGTGGAGATTCCCGGGGGTTCGCACACGGTGGCCATCCCGGAGGCCGCCATGCTGGCCGACCTCATCCGGGAGGCCGCCGACGCGACCCTCTAGCCGGGCCCGGCCGGAAAACCGTGATCCGCCCCCCCGGCCACCGCACTCCGCCCGGTCACGCCGGGCCCGGGAGGCACGGCACGGCTACCTCACCCACCACGGGCGAGGTAGCCGCCGCTGCCCCGAGGCACGTCCCCGACCGTGCCGGTGCGCCCCCGTTCACCGTCGCCCGGTACCGCCGTGTCGTCGTCGCCGAGATCGGGGTCGTCGAACTGTTGCCGGGTCCGTCAGAGGTCGGCCAGGATGCGGGCCAACTCGACCGGCCTGCTCAGCATCGGCCAGTGCCCGGAGTCGATGTCGACCAGGTCGACCTTCCGGGCCTTGGCGAGTTCGGGCAGGTCACCCCCGTCGAGCATCGCCTGGGCCTGCTCCGGGGTGAACTCGGGGCACACCAGGACGACAGGCACGTCGAAGCGCCGCGCATCGGTCAGCCGGACGATCCCCCGGGCCACGCCCTCAGGCACCGGGATGGCGGTGGCCAGGAATTCCGCCCGCGCCCGTTCGTCGAGGTCGGCCGCGTCCGCGCCCTCGAAGGGCGCCCAGCCGGGGAACGGTATCGCCCCGTCCTCGATCGGGAAGAAGTCGGCGTACAGGTCCCCGTCGGCCTGCGGGAAACCGCCGATCAGCACGACCCGGGCGACCGTCGAGGGCCGCGCGTCGGCGATCAACCAGGCCAGGGCGCAGGAGGCCGAGTGCCCCACCACCACCGACCCCGCCGGTGCCGCGTCCACGACGGCCAGCACCGCGGCAACCTGGTCGTCGAGCGTCGCCGCCGTGTTCCCGTCGCCCTGGCCCGGCAGGTCCACCGCCACCGCGTGTCGCCCCACCCGGGTCAACTCGGCGACGACGCCGTCCCACGCCGAGGCGTCGAGCCACAGGCCGCCGACGAGCACGATCTGTTCATCAGTCATGACGACAACGTAGCGTCGATTCCGGACGTTCCACTTCCGGTACCGTCCGGTGCGTGGAGAATGCCGACAGCCCCACCGCCCGTGCCCTGCGGACGCTCGACATCCTGCGGGACCGCCCGGGTACGACCGCCGAGGAGCTGGCCGCCGGTCTCGGCGTGACCGAACGCGCCGCGCGCCGCTATGTCGGGATCCTCCGCGAGGCGGGCATCCCGGTCGAGTCCGTGCGCGGGCCCTACGGCGGCTACCGCCTCGGCCGGGGCGCCCGGCTGCCGGCCGTCGTCTTCACCCAGGAGCAGGTCATCGGCCTGGTCATGGCCGTTCTCGACGGGCAACCGGCCGCGATCGACGCCGACGGCCTGGTCGGGTCCGCGCTCAGCAAACTCATCCGGGCGCTGCCCGACAGCGTCGGACGGCAGGCGGCGGCACTGCGGGCGTACGCGGCAGCCGCCTCCGACCGACGGTCGGCGCACGCCGATCCCACCACGACGAGCACGCTGGTGGCGGCCGTGGCCGACCACCACCAGGTGGCCTTCACCTACACGACCGAAGGCGGCGAGTCCTGGGAGGCCGTGGTCGACCCGTGGGCGGTGGTGGTGCGCTTCGGCCGCTGGTACCTGCTGTGCCACTCGCACCGGGCGGGCGCGATCCGCACGTACCGCATCGACCGGATCCGGGCCGTGCGGCACCTGCCGCAACGGTTCATCCCGCCCGACGACCTCGACCCCGTGGCCACCCTGGAGGCGCACCTGGGTTCCGGGTGGAAGTACCCGACCCGGGTGGTGTTCCACGAGCCCTACGAGCGGGTGGCACCGTGGGTCCGGCCGACGATGGGCCGCCTGGAGCCTGCCGGCGACCGGTGCGTCCTGACCGGCAGCACGACCAACGCCCGGATGTACGCCCAGGAGTGGCTGGCCGCCGTCCCGTTCGACTTCACCGTCGAGGAGGGTCCCGAGCTGCGGGCCGCCGTGGCCGCGGTCGCCGCCCGCCTCACCGCCGCGCTGGACGGCGGCCCCCGACCGTCGCCATCCTGACCGGGGGCGCACCGTCGGATCGTGGTCGCCGTCAGTAGACGAACGGCCAGCCGGCGTTGTCGTAGCCGAGCAGGTTGACGCCCAGCAGTGAGGTGCCGTTGTCGGCGTAGTAGTGGTAGACGAGGACTTCGGCGTCGGTGTCGGTGAACACCGCCTGGTGACCGGGGCCGTGGATGCTGCCGTGTCCGGCGAGGACCTGGGTGCCGCCACCGGCGGTCATCGCCACCCCGTTACGGTCGACGTACGGGCCGGTGACCGAGGTCGACCTGCCCACCATGACCCGGTAGGTGCTCGCCGCCCCCTGACAGCACCTGTCGAACGACACCCACAGGTAGTAGTAGGCGCCGTGCCGCACGATCACCGGCGCCTCGATGGCACCCCCGTTGCGGCCCGCGATGCTCCGCACGGTCGTGTCGGCGCGTTTCCCGGTCGCCGGATTCAACGACACCATCTTGATACCGGACCAGAACGACCCGAAGCTCAACCACCACCTGCCGGAAGCGTCGACCACCAGATTGGGGTCGATGGCGTTGAAGTCGTCCGACGTCCGGGACTCGATCACCAGACCCTGGTTGGTCCAACTCCCCGAGGCCCCGGTGGTGCTCGTGGCCAGGAAGATCGCCGACCGGTTGGAGCCGAACGTCGAGGCCGAGTAGTACAACCAGTACCGGCCGTCACGGTAGGACAGATCCGGCGCCCAGAGGTTACGACTGCCCCCGGTGTACGTCGTCGTCCACGGTGCGCCGCCGGGGAACACCGTGCCCGCGTTGCGGAACGCGATCCGGTCAGTGGAGGTCTTGAGCGCGATGTTGTCGCCGGTGTGGGCCAGCAGGTAACCCCCACCGGGACGGAGTACGACCGTCGGGTCGTGCACCCCGACGTCCCCGGTCACCCGACCCGGGCCGGGGTAGGACCCGGGCGGGGTGGTGGGCGTCGCCGCGACCCTCGGTGCGGCCGTCGACGCCGACGGCGGTCCCTGAACGATGCCGGCGACCACCAGCACGACCGACAGGGAGATCAACGCCAGTCGGCGGAGGGTGGACGGATTCTGTACGGAGGCGAACGAAGTGGTCACGACAGTTCCCTGGGTCGGGCGTCGGGCAGCGTGATGCCGACGCGGCGAGACGTCGACAAAAATGTCGAGATCATTGCATTCATGTTTTCCCAGAAGTTAACGCAGGCATCGAAGTCTGTCAACGCCTGTGGCCGCCGGCCCCCGTCGGCCGCCCCTCCTCGACAGCCGACGCCGGCGGGGGTCGCGCCGGGCCGGCCCAGCGGCCCCGCACCACGTCGTCGACGACCACCCACGCAGGGATCCCCGCCACCGGCACCCGCCCGCGAAGGGGCCGGCACGACCCGTCCAGATGGGATGAGGCCACAATCGGCAAGAAACTGTGAGGTATTGAGACGCTTGTCTCCGCCGCCGATTTCACGGCACGCCGACGAGACCGCGACCCTATGCTTGTCGCCGAAATACCTGCGGCCGGTCGGGTAGCAGGAAAAGAACCAGTCCGAGGATCTGCGAATGCGTCGGAAATCTGCTCTGGACAATGGCATCGCTGACGTCACCACGGCAATTACCCGCAGTGGAGCACCAACCTCCCCCGCAGCGGAGGCCGCGCGCCGAGCCGCGGTCGCCGAGGAACAGGAGTTCCTCGACTCGGCCGTGGCGCGGCGCGACAGTCTTGTCGACCATCTACAGGCCGAGCTTTCCTCAGCTGCCCTGGACGTGTTGGAACGGGCGCGGCTGCGCATGCTCCGCCAGCAGTACGAGCAGTTGCGGCGAGCGCAGGAACGGTTGGTCTTCGGCCGCCTCGACGGTCTTGACGGCACCGTGCGGCACGTCGGCCGGGTCGGCCTGCGCAACGACGACGAGGACGGTGAGCCGCTGCTGCTGGACTGGCGCGCTCCCGCGGCCCGGCCGTTCTACACCGCGACCGCTGTCGACCCGCAGGGGCAGGCACGACGGCGGCACATCCGCACGACGGGACCGGTGGTCGTCGGGGTGGACGACGAGCCGCTGGACGGGACCATGACAGCGGAACTCGTCGGTGAGGGGGCGCTGCTGGCCGCCCTGGACCAGCGGCGCACCGGTCACATGTCGGCGGCGATCTCCACGCTGCAACGCGAACAGGACGACATCATCCGGGCGGAGGCGACCGGCCCGCTGATCGTGCAGGGCGGTCCCGGCACCGGCAAGACCGTGGTGGCCCTGCACCGCGTCGCCTACCTGCTGTTCGCCCACTCGGCAATGGCAGACCAGGCGGTCCTGGTCCTCGGCCCCTCCCCGCGGTTCCTCCAGTACATCGCCCAGGTGCTGCCCGCCCTCGGTGAGACCGCCGTCGTCTCGGCGACCTGCGACACCCTGCTGCCCGACATCCGCGTGGGCCGCGACGAGAGCCGGACCCTCGCCGAGATCAAGGGCCGGGCCCTCTGGCAGGCCGCGCTCGAGAACTACGTCGGCTCGCTGTTCCCGCAGCCCCGCGAGTTGACGCTGCGCTGGGAGGGCGAGTTCTACGCCATCCCCGCCGGGACGGTCGCCCAGGTACTCGCCTCGGTGCGGGGACGCCCCTATCACCGGGCCCGTCAGGCGTGCGCCGAGCAGCTGCACCACCTCCTGACCGAAGCCGTCGTCGATCAACGCGAGGCGCTGGTGAACGCGATGGACGAGGGCTTCGAGGACATCCTCGCCCGCGTCGACCGGAGCATGCAGCACGACCACCGGTCCGCCGGTGGGCCCACCGGCAGTGACGTCGACGGGCTGCTCTCCGAGGAAGAGATCGACGCCCTCCGTGGTCGAATCGCGGAGAACGCGAGCATCGCCCGGTTCGTCGAGGCATGGTGGCCCACCCTCGACGCCGAAGACCTGTTGCGGGGTCTGGTGACCGACCGCGCCCTGCTCGCCCGCTTCGCCCCCCAGTTGTCCGCGGCGGAGATCACCGCCGTCGCGACGGAGCCCGCGCCGTGGGCTTCGAGCGACATCCCCCTGCTCGACGCGGTCGCCGACCTGCTGGGCGAGGTCGAAGCCCCGCCGCCGCAGGGCGAGTTCGTCGCCGACCACGCTCGCCGGCAGCGCGGCTGGGTGTACGGCCACGTCGTCATCGACGAGGCGCAGGAGCTGTCCGAGATGCAGTGGCAGATGGTGCTGCGGCGTTGTCCCAGCCGTTCCGTCACGGCGGTCGGCGACATCGATCAGACGGAGGCGGCGCACCGGCACACCACCTGGGCACAGGCGGTGCAGGCGGCTTTCGGACAGCGGTGGACCGCTGCGGAGCTGACCATCTGCTACCGCACCCCGCGCGAGGTCATGGACCTCACCGGGCCCGTCCTGAGGCGGGCCGGTAGCCACAACTCCCCGCCCCGGGCGGTGCGTTCCTGCGGCATCGACCCCTGGGTCCTCACGGTCGCCCCTGCGGAGCTTGCCGACACCGCCGCCCGGGCGGTGCGACAGTTGCAGCAGCGGTGGCACGGCGGCACGGTGGGCGTCATCGCCCCCGCCGACCGCATCGCCGAACTCCACGCCGCACTGGCTGACGTCCCGGTGCTCACCGCGGTGCAGTCCAAGGGCCTGGAGTGGGATGCGGCGCTCCTCATCGATCCCCAGGGCATCGCCGCCGGGCCGCGCGGCTGGAACGGCCTCTACGTCGCGCTCACCCGATGCACCCAGGAACTGGGACAGCTGGTTCTCGGGTAGCGGAACTCCCCGGGTGTGCCGCCGTTGCGCCGGCGTCCGGTCACCGCCGGCGCCGGGTGGCCAGGGCGCCGTCCCAGGCCACCCGGCGTCGACGCGGGAGGACGCGGCCGACCACCGGGCGGGCGGCACAGGCGGGAAGTGCCGAGCTGACCGCTTCCGACATCGGCTATTGACGTCGCCGTAACACCGGGTCTAGCGTCTGTCGAACCGCTTCGTCGAACCGCTTCGACGAGCCGGCGAACACGGTTCCCTGCCTGCCGGAGGAGGTGCGCGGTGGCCACCATGCAGGACGTCGCCCGCCTGGCGCAGGTCTCGGTCAGCACCGTCTCCTACGTGCTCACCGGAGCCCGGCCGATCTCCCAGGGCACCCGGGCCAAGGTGCTCGCCGCCATGGCCCAGCTCGACTACCAGCCCAACGCCATGGCCCGGGGTCTGGCCAGTCGCCGCAGCCGGATCCTGGGCCTGCTGCTGCCGATGGACGAGCGCGGCCTCGGGGCGACCGAGACGGCGTTCGTCACCGGGGCCGCCGCGGCGGCCAGCGCCGTCGGCTACCACCTGGTGCTGTCACCCGTCGGCGGGGGCGGCGACCTCGACGGGCTGCGTCGGCTGGCCAGCCAGCGGATGTTCGACGGCGTCGTGCTGATGGAGGTGCAGCTCGCCGACGAGCGGGTCGGCGCGCTCCAGCAGGCCGGGGTGCCGCTGGTGCTGATCGGACGCACCGGGGACACCGCCGGGCTCTCCTACGTCGACATCGACTTCGAGCAGACCGTACGGGAGGCGGTGGCGTACCTGGTCGGCCTGGGACACCGGCAGATCGTCTACGTCAACCACTCGGCCGAGACCCTGGCCAGCGGTTACGGGCCGGCGCTGCGGACCCGGGACGCCTTCGTCACGGCGATGACCGGCCACGGCCTGGCACCGGTCATGATCCCGGCGCAGGACAGCGCCGCCGGTGGCCGGGCCGCGTTGGCCGCCGCCATCACACGGACGCCGGGCCTGACGGCCGTGCTGGCGATGAACGAGACGGCGGTCTTCGGCATCCTCGGCGAGCTGACCGGGCGGGGGCTGGCCGTGCCCGACGACGTGTCGGTCGTCTCGATGGTCACCTCGCCGCAGGTCGCCGAGCTGGCCACCCCGGCGCTGACCGCGATGACGTCCCCCGGTTCGGCGCTGGGCCGGATCGCGGTCGAGGCCCTGGTGCGCCACCTGGACGGGGCCGGTGACGAGCGCCACCAGCAGTTGCTGCCGTGCGCGCTGGAGATCCGGGGATCGACCGCAGCACCACGAAGCCGTCACCCCGATGGGGGTTGACCAGGTAAAACGGCCCGTCGCCGCGCGGCAACGCGACGACGGACCCAGTGAAGTACCGGGCTCGATACTCAACGAGGAGGATAGCAATGCAGCGATTCCGCCGGATCGTCGCCGCGATCGCCCTGGCGGCGACCGCGACGACCACCGTGGCCGCCTGCGGGGGCGACGACAGCGGTGACGACAGCGGGGCCAAGACCCTCAAGCTCTGGCACTACGAGGGCGAGAACAGCGCGATGGGGGTCGGCTGGGACAAGGCCATCGAGATCTTCAAGACCGAACACCCGGGCGTCGAGGTGCGCTTCGAGCGCAAGGCGTTCGAGCAGATCCAGCAGAACGCCGGCATGATCATCAACTCGTCCGAGGGTCCGGACATCATGGAGTACAACAAGGGCAACGCGACGGCCGGCCTGCTGTCGTCGCAGGGACTGCTCACCGACCTCAGCGGCGAGGCCGAGAAGCGCGGTTGGGCCGGCAAGCTCAGCCCCAGCCTCCAGACCACCGCGCGGTACAGCGACAAGGGCGTGATGGGCTCGGGCAACTGGTTCGGCGTGCCGAACTACGGGGAGTACGTCACGGTCTACTACAACAAGGACCTGTTCGACCGTAACGGCGTCACGGTGCCCACCACCATGGCGGAGCTGACCGCCGCGATGGACACCTTCGTCGGCAAGGGCATCACCCCGCTGGGCATGGCCGGCGCGGAATACCCGGCCGGGCAGCTGTTCTACCAGTTGGCCCTGGCAAAGGCCGACCGGCAGTTCGTCGACAACTACCAGCTCTACAAGAACCCGGTCGACTTCCGCGCCGACCCGCTGAAGTACGGCGCGGACACCTTCGCCGACTGGGTGCGCAAGGGCTACGTCGCCAAGGACTCGTCGAGCCTCAAGGCCGAGGACATGGGCACCGCCTTCATCGCGGGCAAGACCCCGATGATCGTCTCGGGCAGCTGGTGGTACGGCCGGTTCAAGGCCGAGATGAAGGCCAACTGGGACACCTTCCTGTTCCCGGGCAACACCCTCAACGCCGGCTCGTCCGGCAACATCTGGGTCGTCCCGACCAACAGCAAGGCCAAGAGCCTGGCGTACGACTTCATCGACATCACCCTGCGCCCTGAGGTCCAGGACCTGATCGGCAACAACGGTGGCATCCCGGTGGCCGGCGACCCCGCCAGGATCGCCGACCCGAAGGACCGCAAGCTCATCGAGGACTTCAACACGGTCAGCAAGCAGGACGGCCTGGCCTTCTACCCGGACTGGCCGGTGCCCGGCTACTACGACGTGCTGGTCGGCGGGTTCCAGGCGCTGATCAACGGATCCAAGTCCCCCGACCAGGTGCTCGACACGATCGCCAAGCCGTACGCCGACGGCGTCAAGGAGATCACCGGCAAGTGACACGGCGAGCGGCGGGCGTGCCCGGTACGACCGGCACGCCCGCCCGCCCCGCCGGGAAGGATCCTGCATGGCAGTCCCCGACACCGTCGCCGGCACACCACCGGCGGCGACCCCCACCCCCACGCCTGCGCCTGCGTCCCGCCGCCGACCGCGTGGCCGCGACGCGGCGTACTGGCTCTACCTGCTCCCCGGAGCGGTGCTGTTCATCCTGGTCATCGGCGTGCCACTGGTCGGCACCGGCTACCTGTCGCTGACCCGGTGGTCAGGCGTCGGCGACCCCACCTTCGTCGGGCTGGACAACTACCAGCGGTTGCTGCACGACGAGGTGTTCTGGGCATCGTTCCGCAACACCGTGGCGATGATCGTCGCGATGGTGGTGGTGCCGACCCTGGTCGGGCTGCTGCTCGCCTCGGTGCTCTTCGACGTCGTCGGGCGGCGGTTCCGGCCCCGGACGGCGGCGGCGTTGCGGGCCGCGTTCTATCTGCCGCAGGTGCTGCCCGTGGTGGTCGCCGGCATCGTCTGGGGCTGGATCCTGCGCCCCGACGGCGCGTTCAACAGCACGCTCGACGCGATCGGTCTCGGGGCGCTGCGCCACGACTGGTTGGGCGACCCGGACACCGCGCTGCCGGCGGTGATGGCGGTGATGATCTGGGTGCAGATCGGCTACCCGGTGGTCGTGTTCATGGCGGCGTTGCAGCGGGTCGACCCGGAGCTGTACGAGGCGGCCGAGGTCGACGGGGCGAACTGGCTGCACCGGTTCCGGGCGATCACCCTGGCGCAGATCCGGCCGGAGACCTTCGTGGTCGCCCTGACCTGCACCATCGCCGCGCTGAAGGTGTTCGGGCCGATCTACGCGCTGACCCGGGGCGGCCCGGAGAACGCCACCAACGTGCCGTCGTACTTCGCCTACTACACGTTCTTCAAGAAGCTCCAGGTCGGATACGGCTCGGCGATCTCCACCGTGCTCACCGTGATAATCGTGGTGGTGGCCGTGGTCTTCATCGGGGTGCAGGCCCGCAGCGAACGCCGGGACCGGGGGATCTGAGATGACCGTGACGATCACCAAGGTCCCCCTCCGCCCGAAGGTGCGCGACCGGCACCACCGGGGCCTCAGCCGCTGGGTGGTGCTCGCCGGCGTCACCGTCGGCGCGCTGGTCATGCTGGTGCCGTTCGCGTTCATGCTGCTCAACGCGTTCAAGTCGCCCGGTGACTACTCGTCGGGCGGCCCGTTGAGCTGGCCGACGCAGTTCTACACCCAGGGCCTGCGGACGTACTGGTCCGCGGTGAACTTCCCGCTCAAGCTGTGGAACTCGACGCTCATCGCCGGGTCGGTGGCGGTGTTCGGCGTCGTCGTGTCGCTGCTCAACGCGTACGCCCTGGGCATCGGCCGGGTCCGTGGCCGGCTGTGGATCGTCGGGCTGTTCCTGCTGGCCAACATGCTGCCGCAGGAGGCGTTGATCTACCCGCTGTACTACGTCGCCAAGGAGATCGGCCTCTACAACACCCGACTGTCGGTGATCATCATCTTCACCGTCATCCAGAGCGCGTTCGGCACGTACCTGCTCGCCTCGGTGCTGGGCACGTTCCCCCGCGCGCTGCTGGAGGCCGCGGCGCTCGACGGCGCCGGGAAGTGGACGGTGCTGTGGCGGGTGGTCTTTCCCAACCTGCGGCCCACCCTCGCCGTCCTGCTCATCTTCTTCTTCATCTGGACCTGGAACGAGTTCCTCATCCCGCTGGTCATGTTGATCGACAACCAGACCCAGACCATCCCGGTCGCCCTCGCATCGTTGCAGGGCGACCGGCTGATGGACGCCCCGACGACCAACGCCGGTGCGCTGATCAGCCTGGTGCCGGCCATCCTGTTCTTCCTCATCTTCCAGCGCACCCTCGCGCGCGGCATCACGGCAGGAGCCGAGAAGTGAAGTTCACCGACGGGTACTGGCAACTGCGTCCGGGGGTCAGCGTGCTGCGCCCCGGCACGGTCGAATCGGTCGAGCCGGACGAGCGCGGCTTCACCGTCTTCGCCCCGTCCGGGCAGATCAACGGCCGGGGCGACACGCTGAACCGGCCCGTCGTCACCGCCCGATTCTTCTCCCCCGCGCCCGGCGTCATCGGGGTCACCATCGGCCACCACAGCGGCGGGCTGCCCCGCGAACCCCACTTCGGGGTCAGCACCGACCACACCCACCCGGTCACCGTCGACATCACCGGACTCAGCGCGTCGCTGACCACCGGCGAGCTGACCGTCCGGGTCGCGCTGGTCGACGGCTGGCGGGTCGAGTTCCGGCACGGCGACCGGCTGGTCACCGCGTCCACCGCACGCAGCGTCGGCATCGCCACCGACGGCGAGGGCCGCCGGTACGTGCACGAACGGCTCGCGCTCGGCGTCGGCGAGACGGTGTACGGGTTGGGCGAACGGTTCGGCCCGTTCGTGAAGAACGGTCAGACGGTCGACATCTGGAACGCCGACGGCGGCACCGCCAGCGAGCAGGCGTACAAGAACGTGCCGTTCTATCTCAGCAGCGCCGGCTACGGGGTGTTCGTGGACCACCCGGAGCACGTGTCGTTCGAGGTCGGTTCGGAGGTCGTCGCGCAGACCCAGTTCAGCGTCGAGGGCCAGTCGCTCACCTACCACGTCATCGACGGGCCCACCCCGAAGGACGTGCTGCGCCGCTACACGGCGCTGACCGGCCGACCGGCCCGGGTGCCCGCCTGGTCGTACGGGCTGTGGCTGTCCACGTCGTTCACCACGTCGTACGACGAGAAGACGGTGACCGAGTTCGTCGACGGGATGGCCGAACGGGACCTGCCGCTGTCGGTGTTCCACTTCGACTGCTTCTGGATGCGCCAGTTCCACTGGGTCGACTTCGTGTGGGACCCGGCGACCTTCCCCGACCCGGAGGGGATGCTGCGCCGGCTGCACGAGCGGGGCCTGAAGGTCTGCGTGTGGATCAATCCGTACATCGCGCAGCGGTCGTACCTGTTCGAGGAGGGCCGCGAGGCCGGTTACCTGGTACGCAACCCGGACGGGTCGGTGTGGCAGTGGGACAAGTGGCAGGCCGGCATGGCGCTCGTCGACTTCACCAACCCCGACGCGGTGGCCTGGTTCACCGGCAAGCTCAAGTCGTTGCTGGACATGGGCGTCGACTGCTTCAAGACCGACTTCGGCGAGCGCATCCCGACCGACGTGGTGTGGCACGACGGGTCGGACCCGCAGCGCATGCACAACTACTACTCCTACCTCTACAACCGGGCGGTCTTCGAGCTGTTGGAGACCGAACGCGGCGAGGGTGAGGCGGTGGTGTTCGCCCGCTCCGCCACCACCGGCGGCCAGCAGTTCCCGGTGCACTGGGGCGGCGACTGCGAGTCGACGTTCGTCGCGATGGCCGAGTCGCTGCGCGGCGGGCTGTCCCTGGCGTCGTCCGGCTTCGGCTACTGGAGTCACGACATCGGCGGCTTCGAGGGCACCCCCGACCCGGCGGTGTTCAAGCGGTGGATCGCGTTCGGCCTGCTGTCGTCGCACTCGCGGTTGCACGGCTCCGGCTCGTACCGGGTGCCGTGGGCGTACGACGAGGAGGCCGTGGAGGTGCTGCGCCACTTCACCCGGCTCAAGCTCGGCCTCATGCCGTACCTGGCGGCGACGGCCGAGGAGGCGCACCGCGACGGCATCCCGATGATGCGACCGATGATCGTGGAGTTCCCCGACGACCCGGCCGTGGCGCACCTCGACCGGCAGTACATGCTCGGCCCCGACGTGCTGGTCGCACCGGTGCTCAGCGCCGACGGGCAGGTCACCTTCTACGTACCCGCCGGCACGTGGACCCACCTGGTCACCGGCGCGCAGCTCACCGGCCCGGCGTGGGTGACCGAGAAACACGAGTACGACAGTCTGCCGGTGCTCGCCCGCCCCGGCGCGGTCATCGGGTTCGGGGCGCGCTGCGACCGGCCCGACTACGACTGGGCCGACGGGGTGCAGCTGCGGCTCTACGCACCGGCCGAGGGGCAACGGCACCGGGTGCGCATCCCGTCGCCCGACGGGGGCCCGGGTGCGCAGTTCGAGGTGGGTTTCCGTGACGGGGTGGCCACCGCCGAGCTGGTGGCGGGCGAATCGTCGGCCTACCACTGCGTGGTGGTCGGCGCGGAGAGGGCGGGACGATGACGGCACGCAACTTCCCGGAGAGCTTCGTCTGGGGGTCGGCCACGGCGGCGTACCAGATCGAGGGCGCGGCCACCGAGGACGGCCGGGGGCGGTCCATCTGGGACACCTACAGCCACACCCCCGGGCGTACGTTGAACGGCGACACCGGCGACGTGGCCGCCGACCACTACCACCGGTGGCCGCAGGATCTCGACCACATCGCCGGGCTGGGGTTGTCCGCGTACCGTTTTTCGATCTCCTGGCCCCGGGTGCAGCCGGGCGGTTCCGGCCGGTTCAACCCGGCCGGCCTGGACTTCTACGCGCGGCTGGTCGACGGCCTGGTGGAGCGCGGCATCCGGCCGGTCGCCACCATGTACCACTGGGACCTGCCGCAGGAGTTGGAGGACGCCGGCGGGTGGCCGGCGCGGGACACGGCGCTGCGCTTCGAGGAGTACGCCTCGGGGATCGTCGGCGCGCTCGGCGACCGGGTGCACACCTGGACCACGCTCAACGAACCGTGGTGCTCGGCCTACCTGGGGTACGGCTCCGGCGTGCACGCGCCCGGTCGCACCGAACCTGCGGCGGCGCTGGCGGCGGTGCACCACCTCAACCTCGCGCACGGCCTGGCCGGGCGGGTGGTGCGGGAGCTGGTGCCGAGCGCCGAGCTGTCGGTGACGCTCAACCTGCACGTCGTGCGGGGCGCGTCCGGGTCGGATGCCGACCGCGACGCGGTCCGGCGGATCGACGCGTTGGCGAACCGGGCGTTCCTCGGCCCGATGTTGGACGGGGCGTACCCGGCCGACCTGCTGGCCGACACCGCCGCCGTCACCGACTGGTCGTTCGTGCGCTCCGGTGACGAGAAGCTGATCGCGGTGCCGTTGGACGTGCTCGGGGTCAACTACTACTCCAGCACCCTGGTCCGCGCCTGGGACGGACACTCGGCCCGCTCCGATGCCGACGGGCACGGCGCGTCGACCCACTCGCCGTGGGTGGGTGCCGAGGACGTCGACTTCCTGCCGCAACCCGGCCCGTACACGGCGATGGGGTGGAACATCGACCCACCGGCCTTCACCGAGCTGCTGCTACGGCTGCGGCACGACTACCCGGGTCAACCGTTGATGATCACCGAGAACGGCGCGGCGTTCGACGACGTGGTCGCGGCGGACGGGCGGGTCCACGACGACCGGCGCATCGATTACCTGCGCCGGCACATCGGCGCGGTGGCCGACGCCCGCGCGCAGGGCGTGGACGTGCGGGGTTACTTCGTCTGGTCGCTGCTGGACAACTTCGAGTGGGGCTACGGCTACGACCGCCGCTTCGGCATCATCCGCGTCGACTACGACACCCAGGAACGCCTCTGGAAGGACAGCGCCCACTGGTACCACCGGCTGGCCACCACCGGACACCTGGACGGGTAGGTCGCGGGCGGGCCGACCAACGGGCGGTCGGGCACCGTCGGGCCCGCACCCGGCCGGCGCGGCGTCAGGGGGTCGCCGCGCCGGCCGTTCACCGTGCGACGGTGCCGAGGTCACGGTGGCCACGAACCCTGTGTGATGCATCTCTCACCCCTGGTGACCACCGCTGGTCACCAGGGGTGGGCGCCAGGGTCGGCCGAACACGGGCCCATCCGGCGTCCCGCGCGGTCGAATACGACTAAGACATTGATGGCGATCAAGCAAAGCTGTGCGGCAGAATTCGGACCACGCGAACACGCTCCGACGTTATCGCCCATCGCGACCATGCTCGACCGATCAGCGCGCGACAGCTGCGTGCCGGCTCCGGCAGGGGCCACCGCCACCTGGATGCGCGCACTCCCGACGTGCCGGACGCCTGCTCCCGACGTCACGAACCGCCCCATCAGGCAGACGGCCCCCGACAATCGGAGACCTGGATGCCTGCCGCCCCTGTTCGCCCTGCCGTCGACAAAGCCTTTCCCTATCTCATCGGCTGCTTCTTCTTTTCGCTGGGCGCGTATTTCTTCATCGTCTCGCACCTCGGCACGGATCCGCTCGACACGTTCGCGCTCGGCCTGCTGCGCCACGTACCCGGGACGATCGGTATCGCCCAGGCCGCCGTCGCGGTCACCTGCGTGTCCATCGTCGCCGTGTGGACCCGTCGCCGACCGGTGCTCTCCCCCATGCTGACGTTCTTCCTCTGCGGCAGCGCCATCGACGGGCTGCTGATCCTCGACCCGGTTCGCCTCGCCCCGGCACCCGCGGCGACGTTGCTCGCCGCCGGCACCGCATGCTGTGCGTACGGTTCGGCGCTGATCATCATGAGCGGGTTCGGCATCCGGGCGATGGACCTTCTCGCGATCGCCATGGTCCAGCACTGGCGGTGGCCGTTCTGGCTGGCCAAGGGCGCGCTAGAACTGACCCTGCTCGCAACCGGGTGGCTGATGGGCGGGCCGGCCGGGGTGGGGACGCTCTGCTTTCTGATCGGCGTCGACCTGCTGATCCAGCCACTGATGTGGCTCAATGCCACAGTCTTCCGGGTGCGGAACCTGGGTCTGCCACCGCACCCGGCACCGGCCGGCAGCGGCCCCACGTGACGGGCGGGGTGGTGACGGGCGGGGTGGCGACACCCTGAGCGCAACGAGGCTCGTCACCCCCCGTAAAGCATCCTAGGACATCGCCGGCCCCGCGTCACGAGCTGGACCGTCGACCGTCCCGCTGCTCAGTCGTCTGCCAGGTATCCGGTGCTCGGGTCGACGGTGTCCAGGAAGTCACGGATGTTCTTGGTGTGCTCGTCAGCCGACAGGTCCGCCGTCGGGCCCACACCGAAGCCGTAGCCAGGGTTCGGCCCGCTGAGCCAGGCGTAGTCGGTGCCGCCGAGCCCGTTCGGGCGGAGAACGAAGGTCTCCCCGTCGACCTCGAGCGTGCGGGACGTGGCGTCGGTCGCCCCGTCGGTCACGGGGCGCAGACCGGGCACCGCCCCGGGGTCCACCGCCGGATCGCCGTCGTCGGAGTAGATCGCCTTCACGCAACCATCATCGCGGGTCGACCGGCCCGGCGCGCGCATCCGGCGCGGACCGGACGGCACGTCGGAGGTGGATCAGATCGACGGGCCCATCCGACAGCCGCCGACCCGGCGTGCCACCCGCATACGCGGTGACGGACGCCGGGTCGGAGGCTCACGACGTCAGACGCACAAGCGCGCACCGTTGGTGTGGTAATTGAGCGTGCCGAAGTCCGATGACAGCCACGCCTGCACGCACGCCGTGCTCTGCGAGTTCGCCAGCCGAATATAAGGTGACCAGGCACTTGTTCCACCGGCGCCCGTCAGCAGATTGGGGTCGTACGCGCTCGCCCTGCGGCCCTCCGATTCGACGACCTGTTCCACGGTCACCGGGTTCGAGTACATTCCGCCGTACAGGACGACCCGCGACCAGTTTCCGTGGCAGGACCACGACCAACGCAGCTGAAGTTCCCCGATCGCCTTGCCCGCGAGGGCGCCCCGCGAACCGTGGATGGGCACGGTGGCGACAGTGCTGGTCTGCGAGCAACCGGTGGGGCTGCCGTCACCACCGGAGTCCGTCGCCTGCGCCGGAGCCGCGCCCGTGAGAATGATCGTGCCGGCGGCCAGGATCGCGGTGACAGCCGCAAGCAGGGCTCTGCCGAATCGACGGGGTCGTTCGACCGTGGACGTTGTACTCATCGGGTTTCTCCTCACCAATTATGATCCGCGCCGCAGCGGCGGATCGTGGGATGTCCGAGGCGACGCCACCATGCGAGCGAACTGCCGACGGCGGTACGTCCCGGACACCCCGAACTGCACCCGTTCAGTCGTCCATCCACCAGGGAGATGGAGGAATGGATCGCGATTACGCCACACTGGTCCGGCGGAGGCGAATCCGTCGCGGGCGGGGGGTGTGGTGAAGCAGGAGTCGGATCGGCAGGACCGGGGCGACTCGGTTGACCGTTTCGTGGGTGACCTACGCAGGCTGCGCGACGACCGTGAGGTGCCGCCCACATGGGACGCGATGGTCCACCGCGCCAGAATGAACGGTGTACGGGTCAGTAAGAGCACCCTGCACAAGGTCGCGAAACTCGAAGCGCTGCCCTCCGAGTTGGCGGTACGCGGCTACCTGACCGCCCTCGGCGTCGACCACGCGGAAATCGAACGGTGGGTTGCTCGTCGTACGGCGCTGGTCACGCCAGCCGGCGAGCAGAACGCTGCGGAGTTCACCAGTCGACCACCTGGACAACCTCGATGGCGGTGGTGGGCAGCGGTCGCGGTCACACTGCTGAGCACCAATGTCGTGACCGGGTTCGTCGTACACCGTGTCTCGACGGCTGAGCCGGCCACCGCCACGGCAACGAAGCCGACCTCCGCACCGGCAGCGACCGGTGACAACCCGCTGGACACGCCGTGCCTGGACGACGCGAAGGTCGCGACGAGCACGAACAAGAACCCGCAGTTCCTGCTGGAGATCGTGTTCTCGGTCAGGTGTCGGGCCGCGTGGGCCCGAATCACCCGAGCAGACGACAGCCCGCTGGGCAACCACGTCGAGGTCGCCATCTACCGCAGGTCCGACCCGCACGGGGATACCCGCCAGGAAGCCGTGGAACCCGATGTGAAGTCGGCCTTCACCACCCTGATCGTCCGCGCCGACCCCACCGACCGGCTCTGCGCGATCGGAGCCGTCGTCACTCGTGACGACCGCTCCGCCGCCGCAGAACCGATCTGTGTCTGACGTCGACGGCCGCCGAACCGCCGCTCGTCCACCCGGTGATGATCTGATGTCCGGGCCCGGAGCCGGCAACCCGGCCAGGGAGCTGCGGGTCCCGGCCAGGGGTGGCGGCGTGAAGGGCGCGGCCACCGCGCGACAACGGTGGTTGTCGCGCGGTGACCGCGGGGACGGGTGCGGAATCAGGCAGCGATGGTCTGCAGGTAGGCGGTCCCTCCGCAGGACAGTGTGCTGAGGTTCTTGAACCACATCGCGAGCTGACGCTGAGAGGATCCGTCACCGTTGATGCGCTGGATGTAGACCAGGCGCGTGACCTCGAACTGGCAGTAGGTGGGGAAGCTGCCCTGGGGCGACGGACCGACCACGTAGGCCGAGGTGACGGGATTGGCGTTGTTCCAGGTCGTGGACCAGGTGCTGCCGGGGCCCACGGTCGCCATGGAGAACTGCGAGCCGACGGTGGTGGAGCCGAGCCGGATGTCGGCCTGGCAGGTGATGCTCCCTACGTTCTTGGCCTCCACCCAGATCTGCCGGAGCGAGCTGCCCGGCTGCACGGTCCAGATGCGCGACACCTGGAACTGGCAGGCCGCCGAACTCGTGGCGCCGCTCGGGTTCAGAGCGGGCACCCAGATGGTGTTCCAGGGGACGTTCCACAGGCTCGTCTGGGTGCCACCCGGGCTGACGCCGCCGGTCGAGCCGAGGAACGTACTGGTCACCGCCGTGAGTTGCACCGTCGCACCACAGGCGATCGAGCCGACGTTCTTGAGGGTGAACTGGTACTGCCGCTCCCCACTGGGCAGTTGGACGTACCGGCTGTTGATCGTCTCGAACTGGCACGTGGCCGAGGTGGTCGCGCCGACCGGGTTGTAGCCGACCACGTACGCGGCGTCGGCCGGGGCGTTGGTCCAGGTCCAGCCCTGTGTGCCGCCGGCGGCGAGGGTGCCGGTGAACCACGTCGCGGCGATGCCGATCCCGCCCTTCGCGGCGTGGCTCAGCCCGCCCGACGCGGCTGCGGCGGCCCGTGCGTCGCGCAGTGACGACTGCGCTGGCTGCGACGACTCGTCGGCCTGCGCGACCCCGACCGACGCGACGACCATGCTGAGTGTCGTCACCGCGAGGAGAGCCGCGCGGATTCTTCGTCTCATTGAAGCTCCTTTACCCCAGGTTCCGGACCGTCCGCCCGGCTCCATCAGGCTGCGCGGCCCGGCTTGCCATCGGCTAGCCATCCGATAGCCGCCCTGGAGGCGACACATAGAATCGAGTTCGATACATCAATGTGGGGGCTGGATGACATGGCGCTTGCTCGGCCCGGTCGAGGCCGTGGTGCGGGGCGGGCGAGTGCCGCTGGGACGACCCCAACAACGCGCTGTGCTGGCGTTCCTGTTGCTCAATGCCAACGTGGTGGTGTCGGCGGAGCAGTTGACCGAGGCGCTGTGGGGCGGAGCTCTCCCCACCCGCGCACGAGCGCAGGTCCAGGTCTGTGTCTCCCGGTTGCGACAACTGACCCGTGCGGCCGGGATACCCGAGACGATCTATTCCGATTCCGGCGGATACCGCCTTGAGTTGGCCGGCGACGACCTGGACGTGGTGGTCTTCTCCGGGCTGACCGAAGCTGCCCGTCGGTATGCCGACTCCGGCGAGCACGAACGGGCCACCATTCTGTTACGGCAGGCGTTGGCGCTGTGGCGTGGCCCGGCACTCGCCGGTGCGTCCGGCGCGTTCGTACCGGCGGCCGCCGCCGCCCTGCACGACAAGCGGCTTGCCGCGTCCGAGGACCTGTTCGACGCCGAGTTCGCACTCGGTCGACACGCCGCCGTGGTGGCGCCGCTGCGCGAGCTGGTCACCGGGAACCCGTGGCACGAGGGCCTCGCCGTGCGGCTGATGACGGCCCTGGCCGGATCGGGACACCGGGCCGAGGCGCTGCGGGTGTTCGAGCGGATCCGCCGCCTCCTCGCCGACGAGCTGGGCATCGAGCCGGGAGCACTGCTCGCGGAGGCCCACGTACGGGTGCTGCGGCAGCAGTTTCCGCCGAACAGACCCGCGCCACCGGTCCGGGAACCCGGATCCGCTCCGCGTCCCGCCCAACTGCCCGCCGGCCTGTCCACCTTCACCGGTCGCGGCGACGCACTCGCCGCGATGGACACGATGCTGGACCAGGCCCGGGAAAGCGGCGCCCTGGCGGTCGTCGCGATCATCGGGACGGCCGGGGTGGGCAAGACGGCGCTGGCGGTCCGGTGGGCGCACCAGGTACGGCCACTCTTCGGCGACGGGCAACTCTTCCTGGACCTGCGCGGTTACTCGCCCGGAGCGGCGACAGCACCGCTGGAGGCGGTGTCGCGCTGCCTTCGCGCGCTCGGTGTGCCGCCCGCCCGGGTGCCGGACGACGTCGACGAGGCGACGGATCTCTACCGCAGCGTGCTCGCCGACCGGCGGATGCTGATCCTGCTGGACAACGCCCGCGACACCGCGCACGTACGGCCGCTGTTGCCCGGCGGCGCCGGCTGCCTGGTGATCGTGACCAGCCGTGATCGCCTCGGTGGGCTGGCCGCCCGGCACGACGCGCAGCGGCTGTCGTTGGACGTGCTCGCGCCGCAGGAGGCCACCGAACTGTTGACCCGCGTCATCGGCGCGGAACGGGTCGTCGAGCAGCGGGACGCTCTCGCGGAACTGGCCCGTGACTGCGCACACCTGCCGCTGGCCCTGCGTATCGCCGCAGCAGACCTGCACGCCCGCCCGCACGAGATGGTCAGCGGGTACCTGGCGCGGCTTCGCGCGGGCGACCCGCTGACCGTGCTGACCGTCCGTGACGACGAGCAGGTCGCGGTGCGTTCGGCGTTCGCCGTCTCCTACCGGACTCTGCCACCGCGACTCCAGCGGCTCTTCCGGCTGTTCGGCCTGGTGCCCGGCTGCGACGTGACAGCGGAGTCGGCCGCCGCGATGCTGCGGTGCGAAACCGGCGAGGCGGCGGACATGCTCGCCCGGATCGCCGACGCGCACCTGGCGCAGGAGCGCACGCCGGGCCACTTCGGCACCCACGACCTGCTCGGCCGGTACGTGACCGAACTGGCGGCGGTCGAGGACAACCGGGACAGACTCGTCGACCTGCTGTCCTGGTACCTCTTCAGCGTGTACGCCGCAGCCGACCGGCTGTATCCACAGGTGTTGCGCGTACCCACGCAGCTACCTGCGCCCGCCGGTCCACCGATGCGATTCGCCGCCCATGTCGACGCTCTCGCCTGGCTCGACGCACACCGGCACAACCTCGTCGCCGTGACACGCCATGCCGCGCACCAGGAACTGCACACCTTCGCCTGGTCGCTGGCGGACGCGCTACGCGGCTACCTGTGGCTGGGGATGCACACCACGCAGTGGTCCGAGGTCGCGAGGATCGGTCTTTCCGCGGCCCGGGCCGACCGGCACGAGCAGGCCGAGGCGGCGGCCCGGCTGAGTCTCGCCGCCCTGCACTGGCGGCTGGAACGGTTCCCCGAGGCGATCGACGACTACCAGCTGGCGCTACTCGCCGCGAACCGTTCAGGGTGGCGCGACGGCGAGGCGGCCGCGCTGGGCAACCTGGGCCCGGTCTTCCGGATGACCGGCCAGCCGGGTGAAGCCCTACGGGTCATGGAGCGGGCGCTGGAGTTCAACCGGCGCAACGGCCGGACCGCAGGCGTCGCCGTCAACCACAACAACCTCGGACTGGTCTGCGCCGACCTCGGACGGCTCCGCGAGGCCGCAGACCATCACCACGCGGCGCTCACCCTGGCACACCAGGGTGGGGCAACCTCCAGCCGGGCCCTCATCCTGAGCAACCTGGGCGTCGTCTACCACCTTCTCGGCCGGTCCGACGATGCACTACGGACACTGACCGAGGCGCTGGAACTCCATGAGCAGACGGGCAGCCGGGGCCGTGCCACCACCCTGTGTGCGCTGGCCCGGGTCCACTGCGACCGTGGCGACCATCCGCACGCGGCCAGCCTCGCCCGGCAGGCACTCGACATGGCGCGCGCACCGGTCGAGCCCCGGGTCGAAGCGCTCGCTCTCCACATCCTGGGCGTCGTCGAGCGGAAACCCGGCACCCTGTTGGATGCCCTGCGAACCGCGCGCACCACCGCGGATCGGTATCGAGGCCGACATCACCGTCAGCCTCGCCGAAATCGACGAGCCTGCGGCACCCTCCTGGTGCCATGCGGCGCTGTCCATCACGCGGCAGTGCGGCTATCGGCTGCTCGAAGGCCGGGCGCTCGCCGCCCGCGCCGCAGCCGAGTACTCGGCCGGTGACGTGGTCGCCGCCCGGCGCAGCGCCGGGCTGGCGGCCCAGTCGCACACCCTGACCGGCCACCAGCCGGGCACCGAACGAATCGAGAAGCTGCTCGCCCTTCTCGCGTCGGAGTCCCTGCCCGGGCACCGCACGTAGGCCACCCGTCAGACGCCAGCGACCCACCACGAGGGAGCAGGCCGGCACCGGTGCACAACAAGCATGACTGTGACTACGAAAAGTGACGGCACCACGAGCGGCGCGGTCCCGGCATGCGCGGTGTCGCCACCGGCGTGGTCGGCGGTGCCGCGCTCAGTCCCCGCCAGTGGCTGCGGGGACGGGGACCGTGCTCCGGTACGCCATGGCCAGCCGAACGAAGCCTTCCTCAAGCGTCACCTGCGGTGACCAGCCCAGTGCCTCTCGGGTTCGGCGTTGGTCGAACCAGTGGGCGGTGGACAACTGCTCGGCCAGGAACCGGGTCATGGGCGGTTCCTCGGTGCGCCGAAGCGCCGACCAGAGCCGCTCCACCACGGCGCCGCCGGCCTTTGCCACGGCCACCGGCACCCGGAGCCTCGGTGACGCCGTACCGGCGGCGACGCAGATCCGGTCGACGAGCTCGTGCACCGTCCGCGGCTCACCGTTCGTCACGACAAAGGCCTGTCCGTGTACGCCGGCCTCGGGGGCCCGGTCGATCGCGGCGACGAGGGCGTCGGCGGCGTTACTGACGTACGTCGTGTCGATCAGGGCGGTTCCCCGGCCTACCAGTGCCAGCCGGTTGCCCCGGGCCCGCTCGACGATCCGACCCACCAACTGGGTGTCGCCCGGCCCCCAGACCAGGTGGGGGCGGATCGCCACCACGGCGAAGTCGGGCGAGTCGGCGGCCAGCGCGAGCAACTCCGCCGAGGCCTTGCTCCGGGCGTAGTGGCCCCGGGCACGGTCCGGGTCGGCGGTGCCGGCGCCGACGCCGGCCAGGCCGGTGCCGTGGTGGGCCACCGACGGCGAGGACACGTGCACGAATCGCGGCACGCCGGCTGCCCGGGCGGCGGCGAGCAGGGTGGCCGTACCACCGATGTTGGTGTGCGCGAAGTGTTGCCACGGCCCGGTCATCGACACCTTCGCGGCCAGATGGACCACGGCGTCGACTCCTTCGGTGGCCGCGCGTACCGCTTCCGGATCGGTGATGTCGCCGCGGTGCTCGTCGACCCCGACCAGGCCGCTGGGCCGACGCTGCAGGACGCGGACGTGGTCGCCGCGCATCCGCGCAGCCGCGGCGGTGGCGCCGCCGAGCATGCCGCTGGCACCGGTGACGAGGATCTTCACGGGCGGCGCAACCCCCCGCCGGCGAGCACTCGTTCCGCCCAGTGCCGCAGCCGGGTACGGTCGATCTTCGAGTTGTGGCGGATGTCCGTGGGCAGGGCCGGGACCACCAACACGGCCGCGACCGGTGTCGCGGCTGCGGTGCGTACCGCGGCGGCCAGGTCACGGCTGGCCATTCGGGCACGACGGCTCCCGGGCAGGGTTTCGGCGATGACCACGACCTTTGCCACCCCGGGCGGTCCCACACCGACCACTGCGGCCCGCGCGATCTGCGGCAACGACTCGATTCGCTGTTCGGTCCCGACCGGAGTGAGCACGCCGTCGGACGTGACCAGGACGTGGGCAAGCCGACCCTGCACCCACAGTCGGCCGTCGGAATCCAGGTAGCCCACGTCGCCCGTGCGGTGCCATCCGGGATTGCGGGAGCTGTCCCGCTCGGTCAGCCAGAGCCCGTCGTACCGGTCCTTGACATGGGCGGCCCTGACCAGGATCTCGCCGGTGCGCCCAGGAGGGCAACCGGGTTGCTCGGAAGGCGTGCCGGTCGTGTCCAGGGCCGCGATCGCCACCTGGACACCGGGCAACGGCCGGCCGACGCAGACACCGTCGCCCGGCCCGGCGTCGACGATCTCGTCGAGGGTGACGTCGGTGACCGGGAGAACCTCGGTCATTCCGTAGGGGGTGTGCGGCTGCGCCTTGGGCATCAGCACCCGCGTCCGGGTGAGCAACGCGGCGGGCACCGGCGCGCCCGCGCTGAGCAGCAATGTCACCCCCTGCAACGCGGCGCGGTGGTGATCGTCCAACACGTCGCCGGTGTCGACCACGTTGCGTAGCGCGGCCGGTGACGCGAATACCGCCGAGCCGTCGACCGCGGCTGCCGCCTCGGCGAGAGCGGTGGCGGTCAACGTCCCTGGTGCGGTGACCCTCATGTCCGGGATCGCCGAAGGGGCACCGAGAGCCGGCCCGAACAGTGCGAACGGCGCGAAAGCCGCCACGATCCCGGCGTCGGTGTTCACCCCGAGCTCGAACAGCGCGTCACGCATCGCGGCGAGTTGGCGATGGGTGTAGACCACACCCTTCGCCGGGCCGGTGGAACCGGAGGTGAACAGCACGGCCGCGTCGTCGTCCGGTTGTGGGGGGGCCGGAAGTTCCCGGACGTCGGCGCCGAGGCGGGCAAGCCCACCCAGGGTCAACGCCCCCAACGCGGCGGCGCCCGGCCCGGCTCCGATACGCCGTCCGGGCCAGCCCATGGCCCGGGCGACGGCGAGGCCCCGGCCGACGGCGACCAGGTGCGCGGGGTCCGCGCTGCGCAGGGCCCGACTCATGCCGGCCAGTCCCAGACCCGGATCGACCACCACGATCACCGCACCGATGCGAAGACACGCGTAGACGGCGGCGGTCAGGTCGGCCCCGGGCGGTACGAGTAGTGCCACCCGATCACCGCGGCGTACTCCGGAGGCCGACAACCCGGCCCCGATCTCCCGGATCCGCTGCCACAACAGGGACCAGCTGACCTGCCGGCCGTTGTTCGCCAGCTCCACCAGGGCGACCGACCGGTCCTCGGCGCGCTCGGCCAACGCCGCCCACAGCGGACGCCATGGCACCGCCGGTGCCGGTGCGGATGCCGGAGTCGGGTCGGCGGGGCGACGGTCCAGTTCAACCAGCCACCGAGCCACCGCACCGGCGACATCAGCATCCTCGGGGAGCAGGTGACCGGCACCTTCGAACCGGTGCAACCGCGCATGCGGCAGCCGGTTGCGCAGGTCCCGGAGATGCACGTCGCCGAAGACCGGGTCACGCGGCCCCCACAACAGCAGTGTCGGGATCTCCGCCAGCGTGTGCAGACCCTGTGCGACGTCTTGCAGCGCCTGCCAGCTCGAATGGTCGGATCCGAGTGGGATGTCCGCGACGAAGCCGCCGATCGCCGCCCGCCGGTCCGCCCCACGGTACGGAGCGAGATAGCCCTCTCGCACCGGCTCCGGCAGCCACGGGTTCGCCAGGGCGAGGGTGGCCTGCAGGAACGTCGGGGTCCGCACGGTCACCGCCGGCAGCACGCCGGGCAGCCGGGCCAGGCGGATCAGCGTGGGTGCCGGCGACCCACTCGGCTGGTGCACCGCGGTGTTGGTCAACACGACACCGCGTAGTTGATCACGGTGCCGCAGTGCCCAACCCAACGAGATGGACCCGCCCCAGTCGTGCCCGACCGTGACCACCGGCCCGGTCAGTCCCAGCGCGTCGGTGACCGTGGTGAGGTCGTCGATCCGCTGCGCCAGCCCACGTACGGTGCCGGTGCGCTCCGAGAACCCCATGTCCAGGTGGTCCACGGCGACCACCCGCCATGGCGGTGCGTCATCCCGCCCGAACCGGGCCAACAGGTGTCGCCACAGGTACGACCAGGTCGGATTGCCGTGCACGCACAGGATGGTCCCCACGGGTCGGACCGGACCGGCCGCCTCCTCGGCAGCGGTGTCCAGCACATGCCAGGTGCGCTGCACGCCCTGACTGTCTGCCGCGGTGACCCACCGGGACCAGGCACTGTCCAGTCCCGACAGCCCGAGCGGCGACACGGTGTCTCGATTGCTCACCACACGATCTCCAGGGCACACGTGTTCAGGCCGGAGCCGACCCCCATACACAGCACCCGGTCACCTGAGTTGAGCGATCCGGCGTGGTGAGCCAGGGTCAGCGGCAGCGACGCCGGGCCGACGTTCCCCCACGAGGGGAACGTCTCGGGCACCTTGCGAGGGTCGAGGCCGAGCCGGCTGACGACGCCGTGCGTGTGCGCCGCCGAGACCTGGTGCATGACGTAGAGGTCCATGTTCTGCCAGTCCCACGCCCCGGCGCGCGCCCAGGCCGCCGCCGCGAGGTCCACCCCCGCGTCGAGCAGACCCTTCGCGTCGGTACGCATCCGCGTGCTGTCCCCGACACACAGCGTGTGGTGTTGCGTGGCCGCCCGACTCACCCCGCCGACGAGGCGGTGCCCCTCCTGGTGGGCGTCGGCTGCGGCCAGCACCATCGCGGCGGCGCCTGATCCGAGGGTCAACGTGGCGAACTGCTCCCGGACGTCGTCGCGGGTGGAGTCGGACCGGCGTAACCGCTCGATCGTCGCCTGTTGCGCCTCGCGGGCACTCTCGCCCGCCACGATCAGCGCGTACCGGATCTGTCCGGCGTCGATCATGTTGGCGGCGACCTGGATCCCGTTGACGAACCCGAGGCAGGCATTGGCGATGTCGAAGTTCAAGGCGGACGGCGGCAGGTCCAGGGCGTGGTGGATCGCCACCGCCGTCGATGGCTCCAGATGCGCTCGGGACACGGACGTGTTGATCAGCAGGCCGACGTCATGCGCGTCGACGCCCGCCTCCGACAGCGCCTTCGCCCCGGCAGTCGCCGCCGCGTCGGCAAACCCGAAACCCTCCGGCCACCAGCGCCGCTCCTGGACGCCGGCGATCCGCTGAAGCATCCGTGGGCGCAGCCTCAGCCGCCGGAAGGTCTCGCTCAGCTGCTCGTCGAACTGGTCAGAGGTGACGACGACCGGAGCTTCCACAGCCGCCACCGACATTATCGCCGTGTTCGTGTAGCGATACTCAGCGTTGCCACGCGTCATCCATCCTCCGCCCGTCGCCCACCTTGAGAGCTCGAAGCTATCCGCCCGGTTCCACCAATCACCAACGGCCGATCGGTATCGCGGCGAACGTCACCCACCCGCGAACTTGCCCGGCGGGATTCATGTCCTGGCCGGGGTGCGACGCGGCACCGACGCCGACGCCATCCGTACGACCGGCGTCGAACCGGTCATCCTCGCCATCACCGACGCCGAGCAGGTGGCGGCCCTCGCCGCCCGGGTCGGCGACGACCCGCGCACGGTGCACGCGCTGGTCAACAACACGGGAATCCCGGTGAACGCGCCGGTCGAAGCACTGCCGATGGCGCAGTGGCGGCGGGTGTTCGAGGTCAACCTGTTCGACCACGTCGCCGTCACCCAGGCACTCCTGCCCGCGCCCCTGCACGGCGGGGGTCGCGTGATCAACATCAGCTCGATCGGCGGCAGGACCGCCATGCCGACCTACGGGGCGTACGCCGGTGCGGCAGCCCGCTGGTCCAGCCACGCCAGGATCGTCCCGGTCGTCTCCTGCGGTTTCTCCTGTTGGATCCAGTGACCGCAGTCCAGACCGACCACGTCCACGTTCGGCACGAATGCCGTCAACCTCTCTGCCCTGGCGACCGGGTCACGGTCGCCGTAGATCATGAGGGTGGGCTGTCGGATGATCGGGTCCGCAGCTGCCAGCAGCCGCCAGTTGCGGTCCAGGTTCCGGTACCAGTTGATTCCGCCCGTGAACCCTGCCGACTCGAAGGCGGAGACGAAGACCGCCAGCTCGTCGTCGCTCATGACGGGCTCACCGGGCGGGGTTTCCGCCCTGGCGAGGTTGATCAGGGCGTTGCCCGGCTGGGGCTCTGCGGGGGGCACGTTCTTCCGGTACAGGTTCCGCAGGAACCGGAACGGGTTCTCCTCGAACACGGCGTCCGCGACGCCCGGCTGCCGGTTGAAGTGCACGAAGTAGAAGTCGGGGCCGAGCACGGCCTCCATAGCCTCGATCCACGGCACCTCTCCGCGCTCCTGGTAGGGCACGCTCAGCGCCACCACGCCGTTGACCCGGTGCGGCTGCAGCAGGGTCAGGCCCCAGACGACGAATGCGCCCCAGTCGTGGCCGACGAAGGTGGCGTCCTGGTAGCCGTAGTGATCGAGGAGGGCGACGAGGTCACCGGACAGCTGGGCGATGTCGTAGTCCGTCACGTCGGCGGGACGGGACGAGTTGCCGTAGCCCCGTTGGTTGGGGACGATCACGTGGTAGCCCGCCGCCGCCAGGGCCGGCACCTGATGACGCCAGGAGAAGGCGTGCTCCGGCCAGCCGTGACAGAGCACGACGGGATTGCCTGCGTTGTGCCGGCCGGCTTCGAAGACTTCGAGTTCCACACCGTTGACCGCGATGCGGGTGGGCTCGGGAAAATCGGTTGTCATGCCGGCATCATGCCGACCGAAACCGGTCACCTCCAGACCGGTTTCCGTGGCAGTGTCGTCCGGGTGCGAGCCGACCGGTTGGTGGCCATCCTCCTCCTGCTGCAACAGCGCGAACAGGTGACCGCGGCGGAGGTCGCCCGGGAGCTGGAGATCTCCGAGCGCACCGCCCGCCGCGACCTCGACGCCCTGGGCATGGCCGGCGTGCCGGTGTATTCCGTGCAGGGCCGGGGCGGCGGCTGGCGCCTGGTGGGCGGCGCCCGCACCGACCTGTCCGGGTTGACCGCGGGTGAGGCCCGCGCCCTGTTCCTGGTCGCCGGCCCGGCCTCGGCGGTCACGCCGACGGTGAAGGCGGCGCTGCGCAAACTCGCCCACGCCCTGCCGGAGCCGTTCCGGGCGCAGGCCGAAGCGGCGTCGTCGTCACTCGTCATGGACCCGCAGCGGTGGGGGTCGAGCCCGGTCGAGGCCCGACCACCGCGTTTCCTCGACGAGCTCCAGGACGCGGTGATCCGTGGCGTCCAGGTCCGGCTCGGGTACGTCGACCGGGAACGCACCGGCACCGAGCGGACCGTCCACCCGCTGGGCATCGTCGCCAAGGGTCCGTCGTGGTACCTCGTCGCCACCGCCGGGACCGGCCGGCGGACCTTCCGGATCGACCGCGTGTCCTCCGTCGCCCCGACCACCGATCCCGTGCACCGACCCGAGGACTTCGACCTCGCCGAGAGCTGGCGCGAGATCGCCGACGAGGTCGAGCGCCGGCGGACACCGGTCGAGGCCCACGCGACGTGCACGCCCCACGCGGTAGGCGTGCTCCGGATGGGGTTCGGCGCTCGACTCGACGTGGGAGGTTCCACCACCGACGGCCGTATCGAGGTCGTGATCCGCGGCAACGACGAGAGGATCCTCGCCGGCGAGCTCGCCGGGCTGGTCGACTACCTCGAGGTGACCGGCCCGCCGGGGGTGCGGGACCAGCTGGCCGCGATCGGCACCGTGCTCGTCGAGCGGTACGGCTCGCAGCGGCACGCGCCTCGGACGCCACGGCGATGATCAACGTCGTCGACGGTGCTCCACGGTCAAGGCGACGCCGAATTTTGCATAGCCATTGAACTAATCCGGGTGCTGGACGTAGGGTCGGGTCCCGAGCTACGGAGGCATCGCCATGGGTGACGCGAGGACCCTCGTCGCCGGGGTCGATTCGTCGACCCAGTCGACCAAGGTCGTGGTCTGCGACGCCGAGACCGGCGAGGTGCTCCGCGCGGGCCGCGCCCCACACCCCGACGGCACCGAGATCGACCCACGGTCGTGGTGGGCCGCGTACGAGCAGGCCAGTGCCGGCCTGCTGGACGGAGTCGCCGCGATCGGCGTCGCCGGACAACAGCAGGGCATGGTCTGTCTCGACGACGCCGGCGAGGTGCTGCGCCCCGCCATCCTGTGGAACGACACCCGCTCGGCGCGTGCCGCCGTCGACCTGACCACCGAGTTCGGCGGCCCGAAGGCATGGGCCGACGCCGTCGGGCTGGTGCCGGTGGCCAGCTTCACGGTCACCAAGCTGCGCTGGTTCTCCCACGCCGAGCCCGAGCTGGCGGACCGCACCAGCATGGTGCTGCTACCCCACGACTGGCTCACCCACCGACTGCGCGCGGACGGCGGGGAGCCGACGACCGACCGGGGCGAGGCGTCCGGCACCGGCTACTGGTCACCGGCCGTTGGCGCGTACCGGCAGGACCTGGTGCGGCTCGCCTTCGGTCGGGACGTGGCACTCCCCCGGGTCGCCGGGCCGGCCGAGGTGGTCGGGGAGACCGCCGCCGGGGCGCTGCTCTCGGCCGGCACCGGCGACACCATGGGCGGGGCGCTCGGCGTCGACCTGCGGCCGGGTGACGTGGTGGTCTCGCTGGGCACCTCGGGGTGCGTGTACGGGCTCAGCGACGTACCGACCGCCGACGCCAGCGGGCTGGTCGCCGGGTACGCCGACGCGACCGGCCGGTTCCTGCCGCTGGTCTGCACGCTCAACGCGGCCCGGGTGCTGGTCACGGTCGCCGACCTGCTGGGCCGGTCACTGGCCGAGTTGGACGACCTGGCGCTCGCGGCGCAACCCGGCGCGGGCGGGTTGACCCTGCTGCCGTACCTGGACGGGGAACGCACCCCCGATCTGCCCGACGCGCGCGGCCTGCTCGCCGGCCTGACCCGGGCGAACGCGTCGGCGGCGAACCTGGCGCGGGCCGCGGTGGAGGGCATGCTCGGCGGCATCGCCGACGCCCTCCACGCGCTGCGCGCCCAGGACGTCCCGGTCGACCGGGTGCTGCTGATCGGCGGTGCGGCGCGGTCCCGCGCGGTGCGGGCGGTCGCACCGGCATTGTTCGGTGCGCCGGTGAGCGTGCCGCGCCCCGCCGAGTACGTGGCGCTCGGCGCGGCGCGGCAGGCCGCCTGGGCGCTGTCCGGCGACGTCGAGCCGCCGCCGTGGCCGGTGGAGGCCGAGGAGGTCACCGCCGACGGCACCCCCGAGGTGTACGAGCGCTACGTCGACGTCCGCCAAAGGGCGCTACCGCTGCTGACGTGACCCCGGCGGCGCGGAGCGGGTCGGGCGCTGACGGCGATGCGCCCGGGTCCGTTCCGGGCGGTCACCGCCGACGACCGTCGGTGGCGTATGCGTTCTCCGGTACGCCCGCGACGCGGGCGACGCGCCAGCCGGACCCGGTGTCCAGCATTCGTCCGCCCGGCCGGCCGCAGCGCAGCGGGGCACCCGCCTGGTGCGGATGCCCCGCTGCGCAGGACCTCGTCCGGGATGACTACCGGAAGGTGACGTCACTCCTGTTGACCTTGCAGTTGGCGTCGTTCCAGCCCTCGCCGAGGTAGCTGGGTTCGCTGCCCTTGGGCACACCCTTGTACTTGCCGCAGATGGTGGCCGAGCCGATCACGACCACGCGGGTGATCGTGGCGGTGTCGTTCCAGTTGCTGTTGATGCCGGCGAGCATGTCGATGTCGTCGACCAGGACGTTGTCGATACGCACGTGGCGGGTGTACGAGGTGGTGCAGTTGCCGCAGCCGCGGTACAGCTTGCCGGACCCCTTCAGGTAGAAGCCGGAGATGTTGACCGTGCCGTTGCCGTTGTGCTGGAAGGTCTTGTCGCTGCCGCTGCGCGCACCGCCACCGATGACGTACGAGGTGCCGCCGTTGGTCTGCTTGAAGGTGGCGGCGTCCTCACCGATGTCGTTCCACCACACGTTGCGCAGGGTGCAGGTGCCTTCACAGTGCACGCCGTCGCCGGCCGGCGAACCGAGGATGACGTTCTGCAGCGTGCCACCGTTGGCGATCTTGAACATCGGGTCCTGCGACTCGCCCTGCCCACCGTCACCGATGCAGCAGTAGGTCTTCATCCCGCCGTCGAACGTGCCGGAGACGTTGACCGTGCCGGAGATGCTGACCGAGCCGGCCGACGACGGCCACGCTCCGGTCGGCGTGCCCGGATTGCTGGTCGGGCCGGACGTCGGACTGCTGGTGGGACCGGAGGTCGGGGTCGACCCGCCGCTGGAGTACGTCTCGAACTCGGCGATCCGCGGGGTGCCGGACGCGCCGGTGATGACGAAGGAGATCTTCTTCAGCGACGTCGAGGAGAAGTTGACGGTGCTCGGGGCGCTGCTGCCGCTGGCCAGGACGGCGCCCGTGTCGTTGTTCTTGAGCTGCCAGCCGCTGATCGAGCCGCCGCCCGAGGCCTGCACGATGACGGCCGAGGACACCGTGGTGGCGCTGCCCCACTTGACCGAGATCGTGCCGGTCGATCCGCTCGGCGACCAGTAGGTGCCGGTGTTGCCGTCGATGACGTTGCCGTAGCTGGTACCGCTGGCCTTACTGGAGCCGTCGGCGCCGGCGCCGAGGCTCAGGTTCGTGGCGGCCGAGGCGCTGGGAATCTGTAGCGCCAGCGCGACGACGGCGCCTGCGACCACGGTGGCGCTGCCGGTCAGCCACCGCGAGGCGACTTTGCGTCTCATCTGATCTCACCTTTCGAGCGGGAGTATCTGGGTTGGGAAAGCGCTTTCCATCAAAGATAGGGATCGGTCGATGATGAGGCAAGGGTCACACCCAACTCGTCCAGTTTGTCGTGAAAGAACCGGTGCGGCACCGAGGCCGTCGGGCCGGGTCAGCGACGCGTGGGGTCGCCGCAAGGGCGCTACAAATCCCAGGACTGACAATGGCGTCGGCAAATTGCTCCGGACGGACCCGTCTGCGGGCACCGACCAATGGTGCGCAACTATCAAGGCGGGCAGTCGTGAGCGCTACGGACAGGAGGCACGCGTGCGGCTCCTCCTCACGTCCGCAGGGATCACGAACGGGAGTATCCACGAGGCGCTGGTCGACCTACTGGGCAAACCGATCGCCGCCTCCAGTGCCCTCTGCATCCCCACGGCGCTGTACGGCAACCCCATGTCCGGGCCAGCCTCGGCCTGGCGTTTCATCACCGGTCACACGCCGCTGCCCATGTGCGGCCTGGGCTGGGAGTCGCTGGGTGTCCTGGAGCTGACGGCGTTGCCCAGCATCGGCGGGCAGCGGTGGGTTCCCTGGGTGCGGGACGCCGACGTCATCCTCGTGGCCGGCGGCGATGCGGCATACCTGTGCCACTGGATGCGGCACTCCGGGCTGGCGGACCTCCTGCCGACACTGCCGGACACCGTCTGGGTGGGGCTGAGTGCGGGGAGCATGGTGCTGACCCCCCGGATCGGCGCGGAATTCGTCGCGTGGCAGTCCGCGCCCGACGACCGCACACTGGGAGTCGTCGACTTCTCGATCTTCCCGCACCTGGGTCTTGAGCCCGACAACACCATGGCTGATGCCGAGAGATGGGCGGCCGAGATCGCGGGTCCGGCGTACGCCATCGACGATCAGACGGCCATCACGGTGACCGACGGCGTCGTCGAGGTCGTCTCCGAGGGGCAGTGGCGGCGGTTCCCCTCGTAGCCACGGCCAACGGCGGTCGCCTGGCGGAGCACCCGCTCGCTCCGCCACGTACCGCAGGCGAACACCGCCGCGACGACCCGGCAAGGCGCCGTCAGCAGGCCGTGTCGCGCCTCGGCAGCTGCCCGTGCACCAGGTAGGCGGTGACGGTGCCGGTCAGGCAGGCGTTGGCCTGGCCGCTGAGCAGCGGCACATGGGTCTGCTTGTCCACCGTGACCAGCCGGGAGCCGGTGATGGCCCGGGCGGTCGCGATCGAGTTGGCCGGCGGCACCGAGGCGTCGCGCAGTGCGGCGACGACGAGTGCCGCCGGTGCCCGGTTGCCGGCCAGCGGCGGTGTGTTGTCCCGGCTGACCGGCCAGAAGGCGCAGGGGTTGACGTTGGCGATCGACGGACCGAAGACCGGGTGGCGGGTGCCGAGTCGGTTCAGGTCGCGGCGGTAGGTCGCCAGGTCACGGGGCCACGCGTCGTCGCCGCAGCGGAACGCCATGTTGACCGCGGTGTGGTTGTCCGCCGGCACGCCCGGGGTCCCGGGCAGGGGTGCCGGCCGCGGGTCGAGGGGGATCGGCGGCGGGGCGTGGGCGAGGATGGCGGCCAGGTCGGTCGCGACCACCGGCCAGAACTGCTCGAAGTACGTCGCGATGACCGTCAGGGAGCCGAGTTCGCCGGCGGTCCACGCGTGGTCCCCGGCCACGATCGGGTCGAGCGCCGCCTCGGCGAAAGCCCCGCTCAGGGTTTCCGCGACCTCGGTCGGCGTGCCACCGAGCCCGAACGTCGCGTCGTTGTCGGCGAGGTACCCGGTGAAGGCGGCGTAGTTGTCCTCGAAGGCCGGGAGCCGTTCCAGCTCGTAGGGCCGCCAGGCGAGGTCGAGGTCGACCGGGCTGTCCAGCACGAACCGGTCCGCCCGGTGCGGGAAGAGCGTGCCGTACGCGACGCCGAGCATCGCCGCGTACGACCCCCCGAGGAAGGACAGCTTCCGCTCGCCGAGGACTGCCCGGATGGCGTCCATGTCGCGGGCGGCCTGCGCGGTCGTGGCGAACGGCAACGCCCAACCGGCGTGCCGGGCGCAGGCACGGGCGTACTCACGGGCCTCGACGGCGGTGTCCTCCAGGGACTGGTACGTCGCGGTGCGCACCCAGTAGCCGCCTGGTTCCTCCTCAGGCTGGCCGCAGGTGATCGGGGTGCTGCGTTCGACGAAGCGCATGTCGAACCCGACGATGTCGTACCGGGCGAGCACCGCCGGATCGACGACGGCGGCGAGGTTCAGCGGCTCGGGCACACCGGCACCACCCGGTCCGCCACCCGTGGTGACCAGCACACCGCGGCGCAGCGCCGGGTCGGTCGCGGCCAGCCGGGAGATCATGATGTCGATCCTGGGGCCGGCCGGCCGCGCATGGTCGAGCGGCACGTCGACGGTGGCACAGCGCAGGCGCGTGTCATCGACACCGGGGCACGCCCGCCACGCGAGGGTCGCCCCGCCGGCCGTCCCGGCCAGGGCCGCTCCGCTGGCCGTCCCGGTCGGGGCGACGGCCATGGTGAGGCTGGCGACAACGACAGCGACCACCGCCCGCATCCACGCCTCCAACCATCGACGCCTATTCATCTGTATCGCACCCGCTAGGACGCACGCCTCCACACCGCAACGTGCCTTTTCCGGCAGCACTCTTGCGCCGCACGGTCAGGCGTCCACGGGTGGTTGTTCCACCGCTGGGCGTAGGCGGCGGTGGTGACGCTGCAGGCGACGCGTTCGGGAAGGTCGGCGTGACCGCCGCCGACCGCAGGAGGAGTTCGTGGTACGGCGGGGCGGTTGCGGCGATGAAGAGCTGAAGTGTCCGTGGCCACTGAGGCCTAACCGCGTTCGGCGGCACGCCTGGTGATATCGGCGCAGTGGTCGTAGTGGTCGGCCCTGACTTCGCATAAGGCATCGCACGATCACGACACCCTATGGATGGACAGCAGGAATGATCAACTCCAGCGCGGACCACCACATCGCAGCGACCGTTCCCGCAATGAAGACGATAATGTATGTCTCGTACCATCGGTAGAAATTGCGTAACGTCGGTGGTGCCCGGAAGTCCGGCTGCAGGACGTCGGACAACAGTTGACACTCTTCGTGGCGGTAGTCGAGCCAGGTCAGGACGCCAACGACCACCACGAGGACCGTAAAGGCTGCAACGACGGTCACCAACCACAGGAGGGCAAGAATTCCCGCCCGAACAGTGCCCGTTGGAATATTCCAGTCGCGGTAACCGACAAACAGAGCCAATGCCGCGCCGATCAGCGTCGTGGCCAACGTTTGGTAGATGCCGAGGAAGCGGTGAACATTCTCGTTGGCGGCGTGGATCTGCTGCAGGATGTAGCGGTACCGTTCGAGTTGGAACTCAGTCTGAGCTGCAGCGTCTTTGTGGATCCCCACACGGTCCGGATCGGGGGACCAGCGCTCATCGCGCTGACCAGCCCGTCGTCGCGGGTCGCCACCACGCCCCACCGGCAACCGTCCGGAACCGACCAGCCGAGGTGACCGCTTCATTTATCGGCCGCCCTGGCCTGACCTGCCACACCCAACGGGCGCTGCAGCCGTACCATTTCGACACGTTCGATGCCGCCGCCGACAAGCGACACCGGACACCGCTCGTCACCATCCTCATCCAAGTGCATCGGCTCCATCAGGTCGAGCAGATCGGGCAGCGCAAGCTCCCACATCGCCGCGATGACACGTATCACCAATCCGACCGACCCAAAATTGCCTGTATCATACCACCAACTCCGAGCATTCCATTTCACTCCCTGAAGTTCCGTGTCGGCAAAACGCTCATCCTTGGGCCTCGGCAACACTTCTTCCGGATACAGCCACTCAGAGTAGAAATTGACGACGAGACAGTCTTCGGGAAATTGCAGCTCGCCACCACCGAAAGAAATGAACCACGGAGTACCGTCCGACCGGTAGTGCACGTAGAAACTACTGTCTACCAGTAGAATTGTATTCCGAGCCTCCAGCCAACCATGCAGATCCGCCACATCGAGCGCTCGGCCACTCGACAACGCACACGGTAGTTGTGGCGCCTCAGCGCCCAATGCCCGGCTCAGGTTACCGATGATCTGGCGTTGCTCCGACCCGATTCGCGGGTTGCGGCCCACCCGATCGGCCTGCGACTCCGCCCATCTGGTGAGCTGCTCGGGGTTGGCGTCCGGAAATGACCGCAGTCGGTCTGCGGTCAGGGGACTGCCGACAAAGACGCCCATGGTCTCGCGAAGGGTGTCGGATTCCAAACCACCCACGTATATCTTCGAATGACAGTTCACCCAACCCCCTGCGCCGCAGGTTCCCTCCCACATCGACGTCATCATGGCCCTGCCGATCACTTGACCATGCTCGTCACGTAGTTCCTCGGCCCGTTCGAGAAAACGTTGGTGATACTCCTCGAGGCCAAGCCGGCGCCCGTAGGTATCGTCGGGTCTAAGGTAAACGCGCTCGAACAATTCCGAGTCTGAGATCGCTAACCAGTCATTTGCGTTTACCAGGCGCACGGGCAGGGGATCGTCTGGCCCCTGCACATCGACATGCACCCGCGCCAGAGCGCACATGGGCAGCACCATCGCGTGCAGGTACTCGGTATGCGTGAGTCGTCGACTCGCATTGCGGAACAGCCCGTTGCCGGACCGCGGCTCCACCCTCAGGCAGGCGCGTATAACAGTTCCTGGCTGACGGAGCCATTCGGCGCGCTCGGCTGCACGAAGCAATGGTCGAACCGACACGCCATTCGCAAATTCCAGCACATGAGTATCTCGCGCCGCTTCATCCAGCGCCAGGCTGCGGACGATCACCTTATCGGCGATCATGAAGATAGAGAAGAAGCCGATACCGAAGCGCCCGGTCGGCTGGAATCCACTCAGTTCCGGATATTCCGTCAACATGTCGGCAGACCGCCATCGGGAGAAACCAAAGTCGGTCAGGGCCGACACCATCGTGTCTGGCTGCATACCGATCCCTTGGTCGGCCACCGTCAGCCACCAAGAGCCGCCCTCCAGGGTCAGTCCGATAGTGACCGTGCCGGGCGGCGCGCCTTCCCGTGCCGCGCGAGCCAGTGTGGCATCCGAGGCGTTGGCGATCAACTCCCTCAAGGCCACATCCGGCCGCTTCCCGTACAGCTTTTCTCCACCGAGATTGCCCACCACCTTATCGACATCGGTGACCCTGATCCGCGCATCAATGGGGCGCCACCGGTCAGTCTGCAGGTAGGCCGCGAGCCGGTCGGGAGCATCCGCACCAGCGACCGACCGGGCCCGGAAACGGGGGCGCTTGAGGTCAGCGCAGAGCGCATCGACACGACGCAGCTCGCCGTCAATCATCTGGATTGTCTCGTGGGCCAACCACCAGGCGGGCGCCTCCGCCCCTGCGAAACGTCGCGTCGATGTATACACGAGACGATCATCGTCCAGCTGTGGACGGGTCAGTCGCTCCTGGAACACCCAGTGGTCTTCGGCGACGCCACTCGGACGCCGGAACGCGTGCACATAGCTCGGCGCGCGCCGGCTGTCTATGTGCGCCGCATCGGCCAGGCGCAGAATGCAAGCGATCTTCAGCGGATCCACGGTCCAGGCTGGCGGATGGTCCGGGCGGGAACCCTGCACCCGGTCCAGCTCGCGTAGTCGACCAACATCCCACCAGTGACTCTCGGCAATTTCGCCGATCATGCTTCCGTAGTCAAGTCGGAGGCTGAGATCGGCCAGGAGATAGTTGTCACTCCCATCTGGTCCGACGAAGGGGGTTCGTAGCAACTGCTGGGCCCGTTCGGCATGACGCCGCCGCAGCAGCTCGACGAGTGCCTGCTTTTGTGCGACCACATTGATCGTCGACTGGTCCGCAGCCGGTTCCAGATTCTGCAGTCGCTCTGTCGCGATAGCCAGGAGCCCCGCATAGGCAGGATCGGCGATGACCTGGTCCGCACCACCGGGATAGGCGCAAAGCCCCATCCCAAGATCGTGCATGAGAAAGGCACCGCCGAGCACAAAAGCTTCGGCTGGATTGATCGGAAAGTCGACGCCGCAGACGATGGACGCGGTGTCCCAAAGCGCGTCGATATGAGAAATGGAGTGGTCGGTGAACATCGGCATAGAAATCACGATCTCGTTGGCGAGCGGCGCGACCGTCGACCGGAACTGCTGATACGCGGCTCGCAAAGCCGCCCGCTGCGCCGCCCAGCAATCCCCGGGAACTTCACCGAGCGTCCGGCGCCACAACGGCGACTGCTCATAGGACATCTGATCTGTCGAGATGACCATAAGGAGGAGCCCCTTCAAACATCGCGTGGGATTGAAGGCCACGCCGGGTCACAGTCAACCGAAACAGGGAGCAGCTCTTCTTTGGCCCGCCAGCCCGCGACCACCAGCAGCAGAGAATGCTCCTTAGATGCTGCTCCCATGAATGTGGGAGAGTCGACCGCGACCGGGAACCTGAATACCGGGCAACTGCCCAATTTGGATTTCCGATCTTACTAAGGCTCGGTAGGGGATCACGATTCGAGTCGGGAACCGGACTCTCGTGTTGCGTCGAGCCAAAACAGCCGAACACCCCTGACACGTCGGGCTCACGCTCGCAGTCGGCGCTGAATGCCTCGACCAGGGCATTGTCCGTACGACGAGCCGATGCGCCGTGCCGTTGGCGGGCGTCGACGAAGTCGCTACTGCCACACCGCCTACGGTTCAACCGGTCGCTGTGGAAGATCACCCCGCCGACCTGGGACGCCTGACCATGTGACGATGACCGACCCGGGAGGCCACGAGTTCGACGTCCTCAGGCCCGTTCGGCCGGACAGTTGTCCGCCGGCCCGGCCAGCACACCGAATGCCGGTTCACCCGGCCACACCCGGAGAGTCCGAGTACCCGAAACCTGGCTGCGGCTGACGCTCCGTCGCGCCGTGGCACCATCGTCCGGTGGACGCGGGGAAGAAGCGGTATCTGGTGTGCCATGACTACGGCATGGGTGGCATGTGGTGGTGGGTGTGGGCCGCTTCTGCCGAGGACATCGTGGAGAACGTCGCCGAGGTCGAAGTGATCACCGACGAGGCGAGCATTCGCGAGCTGGGCCCCTCCGTGGAGGAGGAGCTGCACCTGGACGCGCTGTCGGGGACTTCCCTGGCGGACCTGTGGGACCAGCGCGCCGCGCACCGATCGCTGCCCGGGTACGGGGTGCTTGCCGGGCGGGAGCGGGTGTACCTGCGCGACGACGAGGAGGGCGCCGTCTTCCTCGTGGAGGTCGGCCCGGACGGGCGTCGCCTGCGGGAGGTGGAGGTGTCGACGGAGGGCGTGTTCCGGCTGGCTGACGACCTGCTCAACCCGCCCCGGGACCTCCGGGACCCCCGGTACGTGCGGATGGAGATCAGCCGTGACGAGTTCGAAGCGGCGTGGGAGCGGTCGGTGCCCTACCCGGAGGACGGAGAGTAGGCCCTCCACCGGGTCCGACCGGGTCGGCCATGGTCATCTCCTGGTCGGGCGAAGACCTTCCTCAGGACAACGGCCGGCCGGACGACCAGGGCAGGTACCAGCACCGTTCGCGCGGTGTCCGGTAGGAGCAGCACCCGTTCGGACTGGTAGCCCGACCTGACTCGTCACGGCCTCGGTGGGGCGATCAGGCACGCGGAGCGGACGGGAATCCCCTGCCGCTCCGCTCGTGTCTGCCCGCAACAGTGGTGCGCGGTCAACCGTCCATGCCACTGACAGCCAGCTGCACCCACAGGATCGAGGCGACGGCGATGCCCAGGAAGGTGAGCGCCGACAGTCCCAAAGCGGCAGCGAGACTCCGGCGCCTGCGGGTCACGACGAAGACGACTACGGACGCGGCCACGGCGAACAGCGCGAGGTATGCCGTAAATCCCATGTTCTGCTTCTCTCTGCTAGGCGTTGCGCGGCACCGGACTGTTGTCGCGGACAGTGAGGTCGTCCGGTGCCGGGAATGATCCGATGTGGTGCGGGCGGAGACGGTACGGACACGCGATGGTGGGGCGCGGCCGTCCGGGTGGTCGGTGTCGACGAGGAGGCCGACCGGTCGGGCGCTGTCAGGAGGCGTACGGCAGGACCTGCAGTCCGATGTCGCCGTCTCCGGAGGCCGTGATGCGGCCGTTCCTGACGCCGATGACGCCGTAGGCCCCGTGCAGTTCGAACAGGCCGGAGTCACCTGCCAGGACGACCTGCCAGACCTGCGACGTCTTCCCGTCGCGGCAGTTCTCCAGCTTCAACGCGGCACCGGCGGTGTCCGCGATGCAGTACCCGCCGCCGACCTCCTCGTTCCAGAACGGCGGCTTGATGACCACCCGGTTCTTCGCCGCCACCGCCGCCGGGTAGAGGGCCATCGCGGTGGAGTCCGTCCGGTCGGTCCCGGTGAAGTCGACCCCACCCTGGCCCGCCTGCAGGAAGCGGTCCACCCCGTCGCCGGCGACGTCGATCAGGACGCTCTTGCCGGCCTTGATGCCGGTGATCCGGAGTCCGGACAGGTCCGAGGTGGCCTTCGCCCGGGTCGTCGGCTTCGCCGGTGCAGCGGCGGTGCTGCGGGTCGGCGCGGCAGCGGCCGGCGTGGTCGAGGGCCCGGCGGGGGCCGTCGAGACGGAGGGCGACCCGGCCGGGGTGGATGTCGAGGGTGCGGACGTGCCGGCCGGGGCGTCGGATGTGCCCTCGTTGCTGGCGCAGGCGGTCAGCAGGCCGGCGGTGGCGAGGACAGCCCCGATGACGAACGAACGGGTGTGACGCATGTGCTTTCCTTCAGGAGAGGTGTGACGGAGACCGGGTGGACCTCCGGCGGACGCCGATCGGGCGGGCCGGCAGGCGGATCGCGTGTCGGGCGTTACCGGAGCAACCGCGACGGCGCCGACGACACCAGCCGTTCAGGCCGGTGACCTGGCGGGCTCGTCTCGTACCGCGCTGCGGGGTTCATGGCCTAGAGCCTGCCGAACGGACGCTGCGGGCTGATCCGTCCACGAGCCGGCGTCGGCTCGACGCTGAGCGGAGATCAGACGCCGCGCCTCATCCGAAAGGTGGAGGCGACGTCACTGCGGTGACCGGGGTCCTGTCCGGGCAGGACGGGTCCGGGGCGCGTCACGGCGGACCGGATGCCTTCGCACCCGGACAGGGCTGCGGTCAGGCGTCGACCAGACCGGCACGCCACGCCCAGGAGGCGACCTCGACCCGGTTACGTACCCCGAGCTTCGACTGGGCGGCAGCCAGGTGGGTCTTCACGGTGGACACCGCCACGAACAGATCGTCCGCGATCTCCTGGTTGGTCAGTCCCCGGGCCACCGCCCGTACGACGTCGCTCTCCCGATCCGTCAGTGCCTCCACCAACGCGGTCGTGCGGATCTGCGGCCGGTGCCGGAAATGCCGCAGCAGCCGGACGGTGACCTGTGGCGCGACCAGGACGTCCCCGCGTACGGCCGCGCGGACCGCCTCGACCAGCAGGGCCGGCCCGCAGTCCTTGAGCAGGAACCCGCTCGCCCCGGACTGCAGGGCGACGTCCACGTACTCGTCGTCGTCGAACATGGTGATGACGACCACGGCGATCGGCTCGGTCACGTCCGGGCCCGCGAGCAGCCGGGTGACCTGGAGCCCGTCCAGGCCCGGCATCCGGATGTCCAACAGGCACACGTCCGGGCGCAACCGACGCGCCGCATCGAGTGCCGCGCGTCCGTCGGCGACGTCGGCGACCACGGTGATGTCCGGCTGGGCCTCCAGGATCATCCGGAACCCGACCCGCATCAACTCCTGGTCATCGGCGATCAAGACCCGCACCGGCTACCGTCCCCCGTCCTCGTGACCGCTTCCCGGTCGATCCGCTCCGGTCCGTGTCCGACGCGGCAGTGTCCTGGTGCATCCCGGAGATCGTCGGAGGCCACCGCTCATCGAGCACGGATGATACGGGTGCGCGCGGCGCTGTCCCGCAGCCACCGGTGCCCGGTATGCCGCCGTTCGGTGCTGCGACGATGGACGATCGAGCGGCGCTCCCCGCCCGCCGGAGTTCGTCCGGCGACGGCCGGCTACGGTTCGGCCCGGTACAGCGGCAGGTCGGCGGTCACCTGCCAGCCGTCCCTGGTACGGCCTGCGGTGAACCGGCCACCGAGCAGGCGCACCCGCTCCCGCATGCCGACGAGTCCGAGGCCACCGCGCCGTCCGCCGATCATCCGGTTCGCTCTCCCGTCGTCGCGGACCTCGACCCGGAGGTTTCCCTGCCCGCTCCGTACCGAGGCCGCTATCTGTCGTGTTCCGACGCCGTGCCGACGGGCGTTGGACACCGCCTCCCGCACGAGGCGCAGCACCGATGTCGCGACCTCCTCGGCCACCGGTTCGGCCAGTTCGACCGTCATCCGTACCGGCGGGCTGCCGGCCGACGCCAGTGCCCGCAGGTCGGCCGACAGGTCGGTGGTCCGGGTCAGCGGTGCCGGCGTCCTGCCGTCGCCCGGTTCGCCCTCACGCAGCGCGGCGACGAGGTGCCGCATCGAGGACAGTGCCTCGATGCCGTGACGTTCGATCACCGGCAGCGCCCTGACTGCTGCCTCGGGGTCCGACGCGGACAGCTGCTGCGCGGCCTGTGCCTGGTCCATCATCGTCCGGACCTGGTGTGTCACCACGTCGCGGAGTTCCCGCGCCAGGCCGAGCCGTTCCCGCTGCTGCACCGCGATCACGGCAGCCCGCTCCGCCCGGGCGCGGTGCCGGTCACGACCCCGCAGGTACCACCCGTACGTCGCCGGCAGCGCCACCATCGCCACGCCGGACATCGCCACACTCCACCACGGCTCCGGCGTCGACCCCGCCGGCAGAGACCAGTACTCCGGTCGTAGCTGCGCTGCCGCCACTGCGGTGGCCAGGACCAGTCCGACGAGCCCGGCGGCGGCGAGCCCGGAAACCCGCCGGACCACCGCCACGATGACGATCGCCACCGCGGCCAACTCGGTCACCGCCAGACCCGCCACCATCTCGGTACCGGCCACCCGCAGCCCCACGGTCGAGACGACGAGGGTCGCCGCGACCCCGAGCGCCCCAGCAACCGGCCGTACCTGTGCCAGCAGCGCCATGGCCGCCATCAGGGCGACGCCCGGCACCATCCATCCCCCGCCCGCGGGGTCGAGTTCCACCGCGGTCTGGACGTCGAGCAGGGCACCGACCACCAGCAGGGCTGCCCAGGGCCACTGCCTCAGCACCAGCGCCGGTACCACCGTCGTCACCATCCCGTGCAGCGCCTCCACACCGACCGGGAGGACACCGCAGACAGTACGGTTCGTCGTCATCGCAGCGGAACGGCTACTGCACTATTGTCACCGGCGGCTACTCCGGATTCGACCGACGCGAGGAACTGGCGGCGTGCAGCTCGACTGGCGAGGTCTGATCACCTGGGACTGGCCGCTGGCCGGGCTGCTCATGCTGGCGCTGCTCCTGGACGGGGCGGCGGCGAGCGAGGTGGGACACTACGACCAGCGGTGGGAGCTGCCGGGTTTCCTCACGGTGTGTGCCCTCGCTCTGCTGGCGTCCCGGTGGCCGGTCGTCGCGGGCGTCAGCGTCGTGGTGGTCCTGCTGGTGTCGTCGGTGGTGCTGCGGCTGGCCGGCGTCGCGGTCCCCTCCGCCGCAGGCGGGTTGGGGGCTGCCGAGGTCACCGCGGTCCTGGCCGCCGTCGTCGCGGTGGTCCGCCGGTCGTCCCGCTCCACCGCCGCCGGCCTGGTGGGGCTGCTCCTGTCCGGCTGTCTTGCGGTCGGGGTGATCCGACCGGAGCACCCCGGTGCTCCCCAGGACCTGGGTTGGTCGGTGATCCTGCCGGTGGTGGCCGTTGTCGCCGGCTGGTACCTGCGGGTTCGCGACGCCCGGCGGGCGCGGGAGAGGCAGGCTGTCGTGGTCGCGGCGCAGTTGCGTGAGCGGGTGGCCCTGGCGCGGGAGCTGCACGACGTGGTGGCACACCACATCGGCGGCATGGTGGTGCAGGCCCAGGCGGCGCAGGCGGTGGCCGTACCCGATCCCGGTGCGCCGGCGCGGGTGCTGCCGGTGATCGAACGTGCCGGCGCGGACGCCCTGTCGGCGATGCAGCGGATGGTCGCCATGTTGCAGGAGGTCGGCGGCGAACAGGCGGCGCCGACCACGGACCTGCTCGCCGACCTGCGCGCGGCGACGGTCACCCAGGGAGACGCCACTCCGGTCCGGTTGGCGGTGGACCTCGCCGAGCCCGTACCGGCGGCGGTCGCGACCACGGTGCTGCGGCTGGTCCAGGAGTCGGTGACCAACGCGCGGCGGTACGCCGTGGGCGCCCGCGAGATCAGCGCGACGGTACGGGCCGGCGACGGGGCCGTCCGCGTGCAGGTACGCGACGATGGACGACACACCGACCGACCGCGAAGGTCCGGGGGCGGCGGCTACGGCCTGGTCGGCATGCGGGAACGGGTACAGCTGCTCGGCGGCCGGTTCGAGGCGGGCCGGGTGCCCGGTGCCGGCTGGCAGGTGCTCGCGGACGTGCCGTTGCGGGCGGAGTGAGTGGTGGGGCCACCGCACACCGGTTGCCAGCCGATCTTCCCGGCGCTACGTTGACCCTCTATCGACAGATGTCTACGTAGTTGTCGGGGGTCGCATGTCCACGTCGGTCACTCGCCGCACCGTCCTGGCCGGGGGCGCCGGCACGGCCATCGGCCTCGCGCTGCCCGGGGCCGCCCACGCCCACGGCCACCGCCCCACGAGCGTGAGCTTCACCCTCGACGCGACGACGCTCGACGGCGGCGAACAGGTCACCTCGGTCACCCTCGACACCGCCCGGCTCGGGCCGATCGATCCCGCCGGGCTCCACCCCGGCACGTTCACCGTGCACGCCAAGGCCACCAGCCCCGTCCCGATCGCTCCCGGCGACCTGATCTTCAGCGAGTACGACCTGGACCGCACGGTGACCGCAGCCCGGCTCGACCGGCACGGGAACATCGTGCTGGAACTGAGCCACGCCGAAGGCCAACTCGGCGGCGGCACCCTCGGCTACATCCTGAGCAGGGCCCGTAACGTCCGGCTGGACCTCGTCTACACCATCACGCAGGACACCCCGCTCGTCCGGCGTCACGGCCCACCGCTCACCATCACCAGCTTCGTGCAGGGGCGACTGTCGAACCCCGAGGTGGACGCCTTCAGCCACCACGTCTCAGGCTCGGGCATGAAGTACCGGCTGTACTCCCCGCAGCGTCCACCCCGCCATGGCCGGCTGCCGCTGATCCTCTGGCTGCACGGGGCCGGCGAGGGCGCCTCCCTGCCCGACGACTACTACGACAACGAGACCACCCTGCGCGCCAACCGCGGCGCGTTGGGCTTCGCCACCCCGCAGGCGCAACGGATCTTCTCCGACGCGTACGTGGTCGCTCCGCAGAGCACCTCCTACTGGATGGAGGACGGCCCCCGGTTCGCCCCGCTGATCCGCGAGATCGTCGATGACCTCGTCCGCCGCAGGCGCGTCGACCCCGACCGGATCTACGTGGCGGGTTGCAGCAACGGCGGTTACATGGCCCTGAAGATGACGGTCGCCTACCCCGACCTGTTCGCCGCGTCGGTGCCGGTCTGCGGCGTCGTCGAGCCACTCGGCGCGGCGGGCCCGCCGCTGATCACCGACGCGGAACTGGCGACGATCCAGACCCCGACCTGGCTGGTCACCTCGCGCGACGACGACACGGTGCCACCCGAGACCAACACGGTCCACGCCCACCACCTCATCCCGGGATCACTGGTCACCCTGTACGACCACGTCGTCTGGAACGGCTACCAGTTCCCCGGTCACTTTTCCTGGATCTACCTGGCCCGCAACGACCCGAGCATCGGCGGCACCCACATCTGGCAGTGGATGGCCCGCCGCCGCCGCTGATCCGCCGCGTCCGCGGTCGCCCAGGCCGGCTCGACCTCAGTCCGCGGCGGCTCGACCTCAGTCCGCGGCGCTGTAGTAGACGATCTTGTCGTCCAGGACCGAGATCGCGGTTTCGATCTGCCTCACGCGTCGTTGCAGTTCGCTGCGGTGCCGCACGAGGAAGCCGACCCGGTCACCCGCCGGATCCCCCTCACGCAGCATCGACGTGAACTGCCTCAGGTCGGCGATTCCCAGGCCGGCGTCACGCAGGCAGCTGATCAGTCCGATCCAGAACACGTCGTCGTCGGAGTACCGGCGCTTCCCACCGGAATCCCGGTCGACCGGGCCGATGAGTCCTTCGCGTTCGTAGTACCGCAGGGTGTCCAGCGAGAGACCGGTACGTTCGGCCACCTGCGCCGGAGGCATCGATGCCTTCATCGCGAGCCTTCCGTTCCTGTTCAGCGAGCGCCGGCCAGCCGGGCCATCTGCTCGTCCTTCAACGGCACGTGAACCGCGTCGACGGCCTCGTCGAGCTGCGCGAGGTCACTCACGCCGACGATGGGCCGGACACCCTGCCGCAGCAGCCAGGCGAGCACCACCTGGTTACGCGTAGCCCCCGTCTCGACGCCGACCTCGTCGAGCACACCGAGGACCCGACGCGTTCCCGGATGATCGTAGGCCTCGGGTAGGGGCTTGTCAGGACGGACGTAGCCACCGTTGATCAACGGGGTGTAGGCCCACACGTCCAGGCCCTCGGTGCGCGCGTAGTCGAGATCGTCGGCGGCGAGAAGCTTGTGGCCCTGATCGGGCAACACGGCACCGGGCCGTGGCTGCGCCAACGAATACCGCAGTTGCACCGCCGACCACTGCGCCACCCCCTGGCCCCGGGCCAGGGCCCGCGCCTGCTCGACACGCCACGACGCGTGGTTCGCCGCCCCGACCCGGTGTACGTCCCCCCTGCTGACGAGCGCACCGAAGGCGGCAACGGTCTCAGCGAGCGGCACGCTGCGGTCCTCGCCGTGCGCCCACAACAGATCGACCGCGTCGACCCCCAGCCGCGACAGGCTACCGGCGACACCCGCCGCGACCGCCCCGGCCGACAGTCCCTCGGCGGACTCGGGCCAGCGGTGCGCCACCAACGGGTCGTACCGGACCTTCGTCGCGATCCTCACCCGCGCCCGCCCGCCCGGACGCGCCTGGAGCCACGCCCCGATCACCCGCTCACTAGCCCCGCCGACGCCGGCCGGGTCGGACCAGAACGCGTAGCAGTTGGCGGTGTCGATCCACTCCCCGCCCGCGTCCACGAACCTGTCCAGCAGCGCGAACGCACGATCCTGGTCCACGGTCGTGCCGTAGTTCATCGTCCCCAGCACCAGCCGGGCCACTGCCCTGTCCCCTGCCATGGCGTCGACCCTGCCACCTGGAGCGCGCTCCAGGTCAAGCCCTTCGCCCCGCCTGCCTGCCTGCCGGGGAGGCCGGTCGGCAGCTGCCCCGTCCCGGTGTTCCCGCCACACGGACCGCCGTGGGTCTCATCCGTCGAACCCGCCGGCCGGTCCGCTTCCGACCGGCCGCGGAGATCATGAGCAGCAGGGGGCCGGACCGGCCGGCCGGGACCGTGGACTGCCTGTCCCGGCCGGCGGTCGGCTCACCTGCTCAGGAGTGGTTGCCAGCCGTCGCGGTAGCACACCCCGCGAGGCAGCAACCGGATCTGGTCGTGCACCGTGGCGACGACCGGCTCGGTGCGTACCTCCCGGGGGCGGTCCACCACGACGCAGACGTCCTCGCCGGGCCACCACCAGCCGCAGGAGCGGGCGAGGTCGGCCCAGGCGTCGACGTGTTCGGTCTCGTCCGGACCGTAGCCGGCCAGGCCGAGACGACGCAGCACGTCGTAGTAGGCGATCCAGGACGCATCCTGCTGCCCGTACCAGCACACCGGAACCGCAGCGCCGCCGGCGAGCGCCGCGCGCACGGGCAGGTAGAACCCGTGCGCGAGGCTGCGGTGCAACGCCGTACGGATGCCCTGGTGCAACACGACCGCCAGGGGGACACCGCTGTCGAGCGCACGTGACGGTGCCAGTTCGGGCCAGGGCTGCCTGGTCCTGCCCGTACGCCCGGGGGACACTTCCGGATCGGGGTGGGTGACGCCCGCGCCCAGTGCGCCGCGCAGCCGGGAGGCGATCATGGCGAGGTCGCTGACCAGCGGTGGTGTCCGGCGGGGCCGGGGGTCCCGGACCTGTTCGTAGAGCTGGTCGAGGGTGGGCCAGCCGGTGACCAGGGGACGTGCCGCGGCCGGCGATTCGACCCAGACGAACCGAGGTCGCGGCCGTGCTGCCCGGGCGTAGAGGGCGGTCAGGGACCGCTCGGCGGTCGCCCGGTCAGCCGGCTGCGTGGACAGGGCGTGATCGAGCCATTCCTGGCGGATCCGGGTCGCCTGCTGCCACAGGTCGTGCGGGTCGCTGTGGACAGCGGCCTGCGGGGTCTTCGCGGCGGCGTCGCGCCGCGCGGGGGCGCTCACCGCGCCAGGGCGTCGCCGCCCTTCCGGTACGAGATCATGCGACGACTATCGCCCGCCGCGCGCCGCCGGGGCAAAGGCATTTCGCCACCTCCCCGGTTCACCCGCCGCACGGCGTCCGCTCAGGCTCCACCGTCGGCGGCCGCAGGTCGGTTTCGAGGGCGTCGAGGTAGCCGGCGAAGCCGTGCGGGGCCCGACCGTGGCGGCGGGCGCTGGTCCGTACCGCACAGGCGACGTCGGTGACGACCCGCATGGCCTGGCGACGACCACGCTCGACCAGGTCGTGGTCCTCGCCGTGGCGCAGGTCGGCGAATCCACCCAGCCGCTCGTACGCGGTGGCCGCGCAGCCCAGGTTCGCACCGTGGACATGCCGGTGACCGGTGCCGGTCAACCCCTGCCGGTACCGGTCCTCGAAGCGTTCGCGGACCTGCGTGCAGCGCGGCGCCCAGTCGCTGACCCGCACGGTCCCGACGAGCAGGTCGGTGCCGGCGCGGGCGTGACCCAACTGCCAGCCGCCCCACCGCCGGGGAACCCGGCTGTCCGCGTCGGTGGTGGCGAGCCACAACCCCTGCGGACCGTTGCGCAGCGCGTACGCCATGCCGGCGGCGCGGGCCCGGCCGACGTTGCGGACCCGCACCGTCAGCACGACGACGCCGAGACGTTCGGCGACGGCGGCCGTGGCGTCCCGGCAGTCGTCGGCCACCACGATCACCTCCGAGCGCACCGGCAGGTGACGCAGCGAGTCGAGGACGGAGGTCAGACAGCCGGGCAACGACACCTGCTCGTCGTGGGCGGGCACCACGACCGCCATCCGGTTCACCACAGACCGTCGGTCTGTGCGACGGACCGGGCCGGCGGCGGCACCCGGAGGAACACGTCGAGGAGGAAGTCGGCCTCCTCGTGCCGGGCCGTCCGCGCCAGACCGGCCACGCCGCCGAGCAGCCGGTGCACGTCGTCGCCACCACGGGCGTGCTCGGCCACCGCCGGCCGCCAGTGCACCGCCACGAGCGTGCCGCCGGGGGCGAGCGAGTCCACCGTCCGGGCCACCAGCCGATCCAACCCGGCGTCGTCGAAGTAGTAACCCAACTCGGAGAGCACGACCAGGTCGAAACGGTCGTCCGGCACGGCCGGCCACTCGTCGGGAACGCGCATCCGCTCCACCCGTACGTGCGGCTGGTCCGCCAGCCGCTCCCGGGCGCTCGCCACCGGCGCGGCGGCGATGTCGACCGCCAGCAGCCGGTCGCACCGCTGGGCGAGGCGGCGGGTGAGCATGCCTGTCGAACACCCCGGTTCGAATGCCGACCGGTAACGCCGACGCGGCAGACAGGCCACCGTCACGTCGTGCTTACGCTGGTCGTACCAGCGGGTGGCGAAACCCCACGGGTCCTCCGCCCCGGCGTACATGCCGTCGAAGTATTCGGCCGGGGTGCCGGGTGGGGTCATGGCACGAACACCGTTTCGTAGGGCCGCGCGAAGCGGGCGAGAACGTGCGGGGGCAGGATCGCGGCATCGGCGGGTGCCGGCCCGAGCGGCAGCACCTGGCTCCGGAAGGCGTCGACCGCTTCCCGCTTGGCTGATCTGGCCGCGTCGGTCAGGTCGAGCCGGCGTGCCCGGTGCCACGGCACGTCGGGATGGTCCGGCCCGGCCCAGTGCCACATCCACACCGGGAACTCCAGCAGCGTCGCACCCGTACGCCGGCAGGCGGCCGCAGCCGCCCGTCCGACCGCCTCGTGGTCGGGGTGTCCGTCGCCGCGCCACGTCGTGACACACCACCGGCCCGGCACCAGCCGGGTGGTCAACGCGTCGGTGAGCGCCGCTTCGTCGACACCGCCGTCGGGATGCCCGAGATGCTCGATGACGGCGGGGGCGACCCCGAGCAGCCCGCAGGCCGTGACCGTCTCGGCCCGCCGGATCGCGGCCAGCGCCGCCCGCGAGTGCACCGTGGATTCCGGATGTGAGGCCTCGCCGTCGGTGACGACCGCGATCTCGACACCGCCGGCGAGCATCGCGACCAGGCCACCCACACCGAGCACCTCGTCGTCGGGATGGGGGGCGAGGACCAGCGGCGGCACCGTCGGCGTCAGGTCGGCCAACGCCAGTGCGGGCCATCCGGCAGGTGCCGGCCAGGCACGCCAGGTGCCCTCGTCGGTGCCCGCGTCGACGATCGGCCTCACCATCCGGGGTCCCCGACCGCCGCCACCAGTTCACCGAGGTGGGCCAGGTCCGCCTCCGCGTGGCTCTGCCGCAGGTACACCGTCAGGTCGGCGACCCGTCGGGCGTGGTGGGCGTCCTGACACAACGGGCCCGCCCCCAGCGCCCTGCCGACCCGGTCGACGACGGTGGTGGCGGTCACCTCGACGGTGGCGCGCACCTGGTGCGCCAACCGGTCCGCGTCCCCGGTGGGCTTCGCGTCGACCTCGTCGGCGGCGGCGAGCAGGACCGCTCGGGCGGCGGTCAGGGCCGCGTCGACCGCCCCGAGGTGCGCCATGGCGTGCGGGCTGAGGCGGCGGTGCCGCGCCGCGTCGTGCAGGGTGTCGGCGACCCCGACCGCACCGCCGTACCAGCACGCCGCGACCCCCAGCCCGCCGTGCCAGAAACCCGGCCGCGCGGTGTAGCTGCCGGGCCCGCCGACGGGCAGGGCGGTCACGCCGTCGAAGCTGACGGTACGGCTGTCGCTGGCGGCCATGCCGACGGCGGGCCACGTGTCGGCCACCGGGGTGACCCCGGCCGCGTCGACCTCGATCACGAACAGCCGGACGCCGTCGTCGGCGGTCGCGGTGACCAGAGCCCGGGACAGCAGACCCGCCCCGGAGCACCACGGCCGGTGACCGGTCAACCGCCACCGGTCGCCGTCCCGGGTCGCGGTGACCGAAGCCGGTGCTGCCGCCCAGACGCCCCACGGCTCGCGACGCCACCCGGGATCGACCGACGCGTCTAGCTCGGCGAGGATCGCCAGGGCGTCGGCGTGCCCCTCCCCCAGCCGGGCCAACGTCAGGTCGGCGCGGCCGAGTTCGACGAAGCGCAGGAAGCGTTCACGCGTGCGTCCACCGCCGGGTGACGGCAGGTCGAGAAGCCCGGCGTGAACGGCCGACCGGAACGCCGTCCCCGGGTCCTCACCGCCGGCGGTCAGCATCCGGTCCCCACTGCCCGGGGCGGTCGGCCGGACCGCAGCCCACCCCGGCCTGATGCGCGGTCGACCACGGGCGACGGCTCCGGACGGCCGAGCGTCATCGTGTACCTCCCCGTTCGGGCGACGTGCGGCCTGTGTAGGTCGCCGCCGCAAGATGCCCCTCTCCCCCGGGGCGAAACATGGCCTGGCCCACACCGCCGCAGGTGACACCCGCGGCGTCGCCCGGCGCGCGGACCCGACACCGGACATGATCGGGGAGATGACCGTCGCGCGCCGGCGGCCCGGGCCCGTACGGCACCACCCTCGTCCCCCGTGCGAGCTACCCGCAGGTGTCCACCGCATGGTGACGATTCCCGGCCCGCGAATCCCTAGCGTTCCAGGTGACCGTGGCACTCCGGCCGCGCACCCTGCAGAGGAACCCCATCATGCGTGTGTTGAAGCAGGTCCTGGCTGTCGTCGCTACCGGTGCCGTCGGCAGCCGGGCCGTCGCGGCGGTGCAGGACGACCCCTGGCTCACCCTGCTCCTCGGTACGGCGACCGCCGTGACCACGCTCCTCGTGTACGGGTGGGTGGTGCGCCGTACCGAACGACGGGACGCCACGGAACTGGCCCGGGCCGGCGCCGGCGCCCGGATCGCCCGGGGGACGTTGACCGGGTGCGCCATGTTCACCGTCGTCATCGTCATCATCGCCCTGCTGGGCGGCTACCACGTGCACGGCGTGGGCCCGGTGACCGGCGTGGTGGGGTTGTTCGGGTTCATGGCGGCCGCGGCCGTGACCGAGGAGGTGCTCTTCCGGGGCCTGCTCTTCCGCCTCGTCGAGGAACGCCTCGGGACCTGGCTGTCGCTGCTGGTGACCGGGGTGCTGTTCGGCCTGATCCACCTGGCCAACCCCGACGCCAACCTGTGGGGCGCGACCGCCGTCACCATCGAGGCGGGTTTCCTGCTCGCCGCCTGCTACGCCGCCACCCGCACCCTGTGGGTGCCGATCGGGCTGCACTTCGGGTGGAACTTCGCCGCCGCGGGAATCTTCAGCGTCGTGGTCTCCGGAAACGGTGAGTCGACGGGGCTGCTGGACGCCAGCATGTCGGGCCCGACGCTGCTCAGCGGCGGCGACTTCGGCCCGGAGGCCAGCCTCTGCACGGTGCTGGCGGGGCTGGTGCTGACCGTGGTGTTCCTGGGGCTGGCCCACCGCAGGGGTCGTATCGTGCCGCGCCGCCGCCCGGTCGACGCGCCGGCGGCAGACGTTACCGTCTCCTGATGATCGACCTGCGGACGCTTGCGGACCGGTGGCGGCGCTGGCCCGTCACGGTCCGGGACCTCCCGCTGGCGCTGCTGATCGCCCTCGCCTGCGCGCCGCTGCCGGTATTGCAGGACCGCAGCACGCAACTCGGCGACCTGCCCGGCCGCCCGTTCGACGCGCTGGCCGTGGTGGCGATCGCCCTGGAGTGCCTCCCGCTGGCCGTCCGGCGGCGATGGCCCGGGATCTGCCTCGCCCTGGTGTCCGTCGGCTTCGCCATCGACCAGGTACGCGCCTACCACACGGTCGCGGGCACCGCGCTTGCCGTCGCGTTGCTCAGCGCCGGCGTCCACCTGCAACGTCGTCGGCGTACCACCGTGGTCGTGGGCTCCGCCGCGTACGTCGCCCTGGCCGTCGCCCTGCACCGGCAGGGGTCGACGGAGGGCGTGGGTGGTTTCCTCACGTTCTACCTGGCGTCGACCCTCGCCTGGGGGGTCGGGGCCTGGCTGCGGCAGAGCCGGGCCGCCGAGGTCGAGCGCCGCCGGGTGGCCGCTGCGGCCGCCCGCGCCACGGAACGTGCCCGCATCGCCGGTGAACTGCACGACATCGTGACCCACCACGTGACGGCGATGGTCGTGCAGGCCGAGGCGGCGCGCTACCTGACGGCTGCCCCGGACCGTCTCGACACCACCCTCACCGCCATCAGCGACACCGGCCGGCGAGCCATCACCGACCTGCGGATCCTGCTCGACCTGCTCAACCCCGACCACCACGGCGACCCGCGGGTGCCGTCCGTCGGCGCGTTGCACGCTCTGGTCGAGCAGACCCGGCAGGCCGGGCAGCCGGTGGAGTTCACCCAGGAGGGCAGCCCCGCCGGGACCGTCGGCGGCGCGGAGGCCGCCGCCTACCGGGTCGTGCGGGAGGCGCTGACGAACGCCCTGAAGTACGCCCACGGCAGCCGCACCGCCGTGCACGTCCGCCACGGGAAGAGGGAGATCACGGTGGAGATCGACACCGACGGCCCGGGTACGCACCCCGCAGGCCCGGGTGGGAGTGGACGCGGCCTGACCGGGCTGCGCGAACGCGTCACCGTGCTCGGCGGCGAGTTCAGCGCGCAACGCCGGGACGATGACGGCTTCGTCGTCCGGGCCCGCATCCCCACCGGTGACGCGTCGTGACCGCGCCGATCCGGGTGCTGGTCTGCGACGACCAGGCGCTGATCCGTACCGGCTTCGCGACGATCATCGGCGCTCAACCCGACCTGGCGGTGGTGGGCGAGTGCGGCAACGGGCGTGCGGCGGTCGACCTCGCCGGCCGGCTGCACCCGGACGTGGTGGTGATGGACGTGCGGATGCCGGTCCTCGACGGCATCGCGGCGACCCGCCTACTGGCCGGCAGCGGGACAGCCGACCCGGTCAAGGTGCTCGTGGTGACGACGTTCAACCTCGACGAGTACGTCTATGAGGCGCTGCGCGCCGGAGCGAGCGGCTTCCTGCTCAAGGACGCGCCGCCAGCGCAGCTGCTGCACGGCATCCGCACCGTCGCCAGCGGGGCCGCGCTGCTGGCACCCGAGGTGACCCGGCAACTCGTCGGCCGGTACGCCGCACGCATCCGACCCGCCGAGGGCACCCCGGACGACACGGGCCTGACCCGGCGCGAGTTGGAGGTGCTGCGCCTGATCGCCGACGGCCTGTCCAACAGCGAGATAGCGGCCCGGCTGGTGATCAGTCAGGAGACCGTCAAGACGTACGTGTCGCGCATCCTCACCAAACTCGACCTACGCGACCGGGTGCAGGCGGTGGTGTACGCGTACCGGACCGGGCTGGTGACCTGAACGCCCCTGCTTCGCCCACCGAAGACGACATCAGGGCCCGGTTCGCTGGCGACGCCTGCGCATCCGGTTGCTTTTCCGGCACCGTCACGTGCACAGGGGGTGACACGGGGCATGGAGATGGTTACTCTTGTATCAGTATTTCGATACAAGGAGGGGTCATGACCACTGGTGGCCGGTATCGAATGGTCGGGATGGCCGTCGGTGTGGGGACCGCCTTCGCGCTGACCCGCACCTACCTGTTTGATCTGGCTCCGATCGCCCTGGTCCTGGCGACTCTCCTCGGCTCCCTCGCCAGCGAAGCCGTCACACCACGACCGGGCCGCGGCCGCGGCACCGCCAGCCTGGTTCCCCGACGCGTCCGCGATTACGCGCCGAGACGGGAGGTCGTCGTGGTCGCGCTGCTCGGGGTCGGCATCGTGCTCTTTGCCGGCTTCCCCACCCCCGAACGCCCTGACCACGAAGTCAAGTACTTCGGCACCGCGGCACCGGTCAGCCTCACGAGCACACTGATCACTCTTGGTGTCACCGCCGCCCTGACCATCGTCACCGTATGGCTGATCGTTCGTGCTCCCCAGGCGGGAGCCGACGAGGCGGACGCGACAGCGGACAACGCCTGGCGTCACGCCGCCATCCGCCGCACGGTCTACACCTGCACGGCGGTGTTCGCCATCGTGTTCACCACCCTCGCCTTCTGGTACGCCGATCGCCAGTGGGATTGGCGCGCTGGTGGCTCACCTGCCTGGGGCCTCGCCCTCAGCCTCCTTGCCGGGCTCGGCCTGATCATCTTCGGCGGCTATGCGGGTGCCCTGGTGATGGCCCCGCACCGGCTCCCCGACGCCGTGACCGGTGCTGCCAGCCACATCGGTGCCGACGGGGTACCCGGATGACAAGCGGCCCCGCCATCCGGATCAACCCGTCCTCGGCTGTTCCCCCGTTCGAGCAGGTCCGTCAGCAGATCGCCGAGCTCATCCGGTGGGGAGTGCTCGCGGCAGGGCAGCGACTCCCGACGGTCAGGCAACTCGCCGCCGACCTGGGGCTGGCCAACGGAACCGTGGCTCGCGCATACCAGGAGCTGGAGGCGGCCGGCCTGGTCGTCACCAGACGGGCGGCCGGCACCCGGGTGGCTTCCGCAGCCGTCCTGCAGCCGGACGCCCGTCTCGAAGCCCTGACCCTGCGGGCCCGTGAGTTCGTCATCGCCGGTCGCCTCCTCGGTGCCGGTGATGACGAACTCACCGACGCCCTCGCTGCCGCGCTGAAAGCAACACCATCAGCCGTAGAGGGCCCCTGAGATCGACAGCGCCCTGCCGCACCATCGAGCGACCCACCGAGATCGGATCCTCGACGCTGAGGCTCAAGCGGGCTGCCGGTCGACGGGGACACGCAGGCGCAGCAGCGGCAGGCAGGACAGGAGCAGACCGGCCGCACCCACCCACAGGGCTGCCCGGGCACCGGCGGCGGCCCCCAGCACGGTGCCCAGCAGCGCGCCCACCGGCATCGCCCCGCCAAGCAGGAACCGCATGGTGGCGTTCATCCGGCCGAGCAGTCCGGGCGGGCACAACTGTTGGCGCAGACTGACCTGGGCCACGTTGGAGGCTGTCGCTCCCGCCCACAGCAGCAGGTAGCCGCCGGCGGCCAACCAGATCCCGCCGGCGCTGTCGATCAGGGGGGTGAGCAGGGCGAACGGCGCGGTGGCGAGGAGGCAGAGCCAGACCGAGCGGTGCTGCCCGAGCCGGCGGGTCAGCCGCCGGGCCACGACCGCGCCGAGGATGCCGCCGGCGCCGCCCGCGCTGAAGTAGGCGCTGGCCGTCGCCGGGGACGCGCCCAGCTCGCTGACCAGCCGCACCGGCACCATGGTCTGCACCACCAGGGCGAACATGTTGTACGCGCCGCCGGCCAGCGCCAGCACCCGCAGCACCGGGTGGCGCAGCACGTAGGTCACGCCGTCGCGGATCTGCCCGGCGAGCCGGGACCGGCCGGTGGTGGCGGGCCGCGGATCGGCTGCCCGGATCCGGGTCAGGTACGCGGCGGACCCGGCGAAGCCCGCCGCGATCAGCAGGACGGCGGGGCCGGTGCCGGCCAGCTCTACGGCCAGCCCGGCCAGTGCGGGCCCGGCGATCTGCGCCACGGCGAGGGTGGTGCTCAGCCGGGCGTTGCCCTCGACCAGCTCGTCGGTCCGTACCACCCGGGGCAGGTAGCTCTGGTGCGCGACGTCGAAGAACACGGTGAGCACCCCGACGCCGAGGACGACGACGTACAGCTGGCCGAGCGCCACCCCGCCCGGTGCCGCCGGCACGGCCAGCAAGGCGATGAGCGCGGCCCGCCCCAGGTCGGTGCCGATGAGCAGCCGCCGTTGCCGCACCCGGTCGACGACCGCGCCGGCGGGCAGGCCGACGACCAGGAACGCCACCGTGCCCAGGGTGCCGACCAGGCCCACCTGCCAGGCGGAGGCGTGCATCGGACCGGCCGCCACCAACGGCAGCGCCACCAGGGCCATCCGCGCACCGAAGTGGCTCGCGACCGCCCCGAGCCACAGGGACCGGAAGTCGTGCTGCCGGAGCAGCCCGCCACGGTGGTGAGTCACGTCAGGTCGACGCGGCCGTGGTCGGGGTGTCGGCCGCCCGTAGCCATATTGCCCGTAGCAGGTCGGCGGCCCGGTCGGCGGCGATGTCGGGTTGCTCGGCCAGTAGCGCGAAGAACCGGACCAGGGCGGCACCGACCGGAGCGGCGGCCGGCAGCACCTCGGGGTCGTGGTGGACGGTCACCTCGGGCTGCTCGGCCGACCACGTCACCGCCAGGTGCAGCGCGTTGTGGGCGGGGAAACCGTGCCGACCTGCGGGCGGGCGTACGCTGCCGCGCAGCAGCCGGCCCGCCGGGCCGATCGTGGCGTTGCCCAGCGTGACGGTGGGTTCCGCCGCCACCACGTTGAGCACGAGCCGACGCCGTTCCCGCAGGGCTTCCACCCCACCGAAGTCGGTGAGCCACTGGCCGAGCAGCGGCGGCGCGGCGGCGTTGACGGCGGTGAGAGCACGGACCCGGTCGGCGAGCGAGGCGGAGGGCAGGTGGTCCGGCGGGACGCTCACCACGGCCTCGTGCAGCGCGCCGGGCACCTCGACGCTCTCCCGGGTCCACCGGCCGCCCCGCGCGTACAGCACCGGGACGTGCGCGTCGGCCCAGAGTTCCAGCAGGAACGACAGGGCCGACAGGAGCAGACCGGAGCCGGTCGCGCCGGTGAGGTCCCGGCCGTACCGGATGGCCCGGGTGGTTGCGCCGTCGAGCCGCAGCGGCCAGGCGGCGGTGGCGGTGGTGTCCCGCCACGGTTTCCAGCGCCCGCCGGGGAAGGCGACGGCGGGAACGTCCCGGCTCATCGCCTGCGCCCAGAATTCCCGGGACGCCGCCCGGCGCGGATCGGCGGCGACCTCGGCCGCGTGCGCGAAGAACGACGGCAGCGGCGACGGCGTGCGCTCCGGATGCTGGTACGCCGCAGCCGTCCGGCGCACGAACCGGGTGTGTGTCGCGTGGTCGGCGAAGCCGTGGTCCACCACGAGGGCGAGGGCGTGCTCGTCCGGGGCCAGCCGCACCAGGCAGGCGCCGGCCAGCGGGTCGTGGCGCAGGTCGATCGGCGCGTACACCGCCTCGCCGAGCGCCGCCCCGGCCACCTCCGGCAGCTGGTCCGCCGGCACGTCGGCACAGTCCACCGTGGTCACCGGGAAGGGCTGCTCGGGTCCGTACACCAGCTCCGGGCCTCCGGCGAACCGGGCCCGCCACACGTCGTTGCCGGCGGCGACGGCCCGCATGGCGGCGGCCAGGCGCGGCACGTCCACCTCGCCCCGGACGTGCCACAGCGTCCAGGCCCGGGGCATCGGGTTGTGCCGGGGCAGGCCGGCCTCGTCGGTGTCGCTGAGCAGCAGCAGTTCGCGCTGCGCCCCGTAGGGCGGCACCCCCACCCGGCTCACCCCGTGAACGCGGGCAGCTGCGGCCACGCCGGTTGGCCCGCGATCCAGGCCGCCAGCACTCCTCCGTCGTCGGGCAGCAGACCGCGCAGGTGCAGGTCACGCAGCCGGCGCAGCGGCGTCACCCCGGTCGGCCAGTGCCCGAGCGACAGGCGGTAGCACTCGGCGGCCAGGTCCGCCCGGCCCAGCTGCTCGTGCACCTGGCCGGCGTTGAACCAGGAGATCCGGCCGTACGGGAACTGCAGGTGCGCGGCCCGCAGGTACGCCTCAAGCGCGCCACGGTGGTCGCCGGCCTGGTACCGCAGCTCGCCCGCGGTGAGCCAGGTCTTCGGGTCGATCGGGTCGATCCGCTGCGCCAACTCGTCCACCAGGGCCAGTGCGGTGTCGCGTTCGCCGAGGTGGGTGTGGGTGCGCACGGCGGTCTCCACGGCCGGGAAGTAGTTGTCGGCGGCGATGACCCGGGTGTGCCCGTCGTGCCCCGTCACCTCCCGGGCGATGCCGAGCCACCGGTCCATGTCGGCCCGCAGGAGGTCACCGTCGCCGGTGAGGAACGGCAGGAACCCCATGGCCCGGAACCATCTGCTGGTCATGATCGCAGCGTCGAACTCGGACACCTCGGGCAGCGCGGTGTACCGGGCCAGGTCCTCCTCGCCGAGTTTGCGCCACCGGGCGATGGTGTCGGGCTCCCGGCGTCGGGCCGCGTTGACGGTGGCGTTGATGGTGGTGACCACCCGCGTGCGGGCGTACCGGACGTCGTCGCCGAGCTGGTCGTACAGGGTGCGGAAGTGCGGCTCCAGCTCGGCCGCGTGTCCCGTGGTGAGCATCTGCTCGGCGAAGATCCAGCTGGCCAGCGCGTACGCGCTCTCGGGGTCGCGTACCGGCACGTCCGGCCCGGGGACAATCCGCTTGGCCTCGGCGTGGAAACCCAGCGCGGACAGCAGCCGGCCCAGCAACGCCCGGTCCAGCAGCGGCAGGTCCGACACGTTGGCCAGCCGGTCCCGCACCCCGGGCGGGCAGCCGTCCGGTGCCGCCAGCCACGTCGCGTAGTCGGCCGAGGCGGCATCGGAGGCGTACCCGTACACCGCTGCTGTCGCCTGTAGTTCGTCGCGCAACATGGCGGCCGTGGCCCGCTGCGGGTGGATCTCCCGGAACCAGGGCTCGCGACGCTCCAGCACGGCGGCGTACGACATGAGTGGCGTGTGGATCGCGACCGGCGGTGTGTCGACCGGGTCGAGGATCGCGCTCGGATGCAGATCGAGGAACGGCCGGTAGCGCTCCAGCGGAAGCGGACGCGCCACGGCGGTGGGACCAGCCTGCGCCGCGACCGCCCACCGTACCGCGTCGGCGCAGGCTGTGCCGTCCAACGCCGGACGTCGCGCCACGAGCACCGCCAACCGGTCCCGTTCGGCACGGCGGTCCGTGGCGAGCAGGTCGGCCAGCGCCCCGACCAGCTCGCCGGTGTCCGCTGCTGGAGCCAACCCGCCGGTGGGCTCGTTGTCCGCGCCGGGCGCGGTGGGGGTCGCCAGGTCGAGCAGTCCGGCCAGCGCGGTGGTCCGCTCGGCCAGGCCGGTGCGGACGGCCACCCGGTAGTGGGTACGGGCCGTCTCCCGGTCGCCCGCCGCCCGGGCCGCGTCCGCCGCGAGGAGCCGGGTCGCCGCGCCGGTGGGATCGAGGTCCAGGGCGGCGCTGGCGAACTCGTACGCCGGCCCGGCACCGGTCCCGTTCCGGGCGGCTCGGGTGGCGGCCCGCAGCAGCGCCAGTGCGGCGTCGCGGGCGAGGAGGTCGGTCCGGTCCGTTCCCAGGTCGTGGGCGACAGCGCGGACCGTGTCGGCGTCCGGCACCGGCTCGGCCGGGGAGCGCAGTCGCGCGGTGAGGACCCGGGCCCGGACGATCACCCCGATCCGGTCGCCGGTCAGGGCAGTAGCCAGGGATTCTGCCGTGGTGAGCGCCTCGGTGGCCGGTTGCCCGTTGGTCACGGCGGACCTGGCGTGGGCGAGTGCGGTGGTGAGGCGGACCGGCAGGCCCGCCGCCTCGGGTGGCACCGGGGGCGGTGGTTGCCGGCCGTCCTCGGCGAGCAGGAGATTCCGCCAGGCGTACACCGGGGGCGGCGCGTCGGAACCGATGCGGCGCAGCAGGGTCGCGGCGTCCTCCCGGCGGCCCAGTGCGCGCATCAGTCGGGCCGCCCACAGCAGGCCGGCGTGGTCCTCGATCGTGAGTCGCTCCGCCACCCCGGGTGGGACGACGAGTGGGTCCGTGGCATCGAGCAGGCCGGTGCGGCGCATCGTGCGACGCAGGTCGGCGGGCGGCACGTGGACGGGCAGCCAGCCGCAGGGGTCGTCCCGGTCGGCGCAGAACAGTGCCGTTTCGGCGACCAGGGACGGCACAACCGTGGGATCGGCGGTCAGGTCGATGAGCGGGCGCAGCGGCAGTGCCGCCGGGTCCCGCCAGGTGAGGTGGGCCACCCCTGTCCTCCCGCCCGGTCGGTTGGTTGGTTCGGTGCCGAGGGGCGGACACGCGGTGAGGTGACAGCCCGTGCCCGCCCGGTTGGTGACCGGCGACGTCAGTTGATGACGGCGTTGATCAGACCCACAGCGGTTCCTTCGAGGTCCTCGTAGCGTTCCATGCTCGACACCTCCTCCCGACCGGACGAGGGAGACGGGCGATGACGGCCCCTGATCCTGCCATTCTCGCCCATCAATTGAGTCGAATCAATCTGTTGGAGCGTGGTCGGCCGTTGATGCCCGTCGTGCTCGACCGATCGGGACGGCCGCGCCTGCGGCAGGTGCCAGCGGGGCGGCACGGCCGGAATCGATCAGCACCGTCGCGCTGCAGATCGGCAACAACGCCGTCGAACGCCGACGGGCATCAATGCAAGGAGGTCCGACAGGTATCGTGGCGCCGTCCTGGTTCAGTCGGCCCGGACCATCCGCGGACCTGTTGACAGGCCCGGAAACCCTATCGATCAGGGGAAACAGTGACCCAGCCGGCACAGCCGAAATCTCTCGCCGTCGCGTACCTGCTGTTGGTCTTCCTCGGTTTGTTCGGCGGCCACTACTTCTACCTCGGCGTGACCAGGCGCGCAGTCGTCTACCTCCTGACGCTCGGTTGCCTGGGCATCGGTCCGCTGATCGACCTCTTCACGCTGCCCGGCGAGGTCCGGCGTATCAATCAGCTGATCATGTCGGGACGACCGCACATGTAGGCGCCGGCTGGATCAGCTCGGGTTCCACTGCTAGCGATAGAGCGGTGACGCTCGGCTGCCCTCCTGGGAGGAACCACGTGCAAGAGATCTACACGCATGACACTGGCAAACGGATCCGGTCCCTCCGTTCGTGGTCCTGCTCGGCTGGCACCTGCTGGTGGTCGCCGCCTACATCGTCGTGCTGAGCCAGCAATCTCACGAACGGGTGGACCATGACGAATCACCGTGGGTGGAGATGGTGATCTTCGGGCTCACCGTCGGGGCGCCGTTACTGCTCGTCCCTCTGATCACCGGTCTGATCCTGCTCTGGCTTTTTCCGAGCTTTCCGAGCAGAAGCGGCCGGATCGGCTGGCCCGTCATCCGCGGAACCCTCGCCGCTGCACCGCTGTTCCTCATGCTGGTGTGGGTCATCCCCGCTGTGCCGCACTGACGTCGGTAGGCCCGGCGGCACCCCCACGGTGGGCGAAGGCCAGCGGGGCGGGGGCGTGCACCTGGACGCCTGGCGCGACGGTGACATGACCGCCGCCACCACGGTCACCGACCGGGCAGACCGCCACCCGGCGGGAGGTCACCCACCGCACCCGCCGGCATCTCCCGCTCCGGCATCGGTTTCCAGGCGGCCGGTAGCCGACCGGCCAGCGTCTCGGCCGTCGCGGTACGCCGCTCGAAGTCGACGCCCGCGTACTCCTGGTAGGCCGTCATCGGGCGGACCGGGCCGGTGCCGTAGCCGCCCACCATGGGGTAGCGCAGCAGGGTCCGTACCCGGCGGCGGGCGGCCCGATCCAGGTCGTACCAGTGATCCTCGCCCGGTGCCTGGTGGTCCATCCAGTGCCGGACCTGATTCTCCCGGATGTAGTAGTGCCAGGCCAGCACCTCGACCGGGTGGAACAGGTCGTAGCCCCAGGTGAAGGCGCGGGTGGCCAGGTTTATCTCCTCGCCCTGGTAGTAGATGCGCCCGTCGTAGGGCACCTCGCGGACGAACGAGCCGGGGGCGAAGAGGAATCCTGCGGCCACGAAACGGGCCGGGACCGGTGCGGTCGCCTGCTGCCAGTCCGCGATCTGGAAGTGTTTGAACCGGGGCAGGTCGTCGTGGGTCCAGCCATCGAGGAAGATCAGGGTGGGTTCGCCGCCACCGGTGAACTCGTCCGCCGGGTCGTAGGTGGGGGGATAGCAGGTCAGGATCGGTTTGTCCGCACCGGTCTGCGCGGCCATCGCGATCAGCCGGGTGTCCCAGCCGGGCGCGAAGCGGGTGTGGCTGTCGACCTGGAGGTACCAGTCGGAGTCGACGTAGTGGCGCTGGATCTGTGCCCGGGCCCAGCACACGCCGCGGCTGCTCCGGGCGTCGAACTCCAGCACGGTGACCCGGGGATCGGCGTGCAACACCGACACGTCCTCGTCGCCGAGATGCTGCCAGTTGACCACGATGCGCAGGTCGTCCGGTCGGTCGGCCTTCGCGAGGCAGTCCAGCACCGTCGGCACCAGTTCCGGGTCGCGGTACGCCGCGACGGACACGAAGATGCTCACCACGGAAACTCCGTTCCTTTCTTGGTCGCGCCGGTGGTGCCTGCCCCGACCACCCGCAGGTGGTCGGGGCAGGCGCGGGGGTTCAGCTCACGGGCACCGGGGCCAACCGTGGCTCCGGCAGGAAGCGGGCCGTGGCCGGGTCGAAGAAGCGGGAACCGTCGTACTGCAATCCGGTCTCCGCGTCCCGGTACCGGCCGGCGGACCGCAGGGGGATGTCGCCCGGCTCGCCCGGCTGGCTGCCGTCGATGCCGATGACCTGCGTCGGGGTGCCGGCCTCGTCGGTCAGCACCGCGTGCACCGTGCCGTCCGCGATCTGGACGAGCGGGTGCGCCACAGTCGGGTGGTATTCCCAGGCCGTGGTGGTGACAGGACCGCGACCAACCCGGTGGTGCTGCTCGACCAGCAGGTCGCCGGACCACACGAAGCCGGTCTCTTCGAGCACCGAACCCTTCGCGCTGCGGCGCTGCTTGGTGATCCGCCGCCCGAACGCGTCGTACCGGTAGTGCCAGCTGTCGCCACCGGGCGTGGTGACAGTGGTCAGCCGGTCCCGGTTGTCCCAGGTGAGGTGCCAGTCACCCGCGGCGTCCGAACGGGTGACCGGCCGGCCCACGGCATCCAGCGTGTACCTGACGTCGCCCGACTCACCCGTGCCCTGATCCGGTGCCGTCGCCCGGCTGGTGTCGTGCCGGATCGTCAGGCCCGCGTCCCAGCTGCGGCTCACCTCACGTCCACCGTCGTAGGCGAACCGGAGCTGCTGTCCGCCCGCCACCAGGACGGTCGGCCGGCCGGACTCGTCGTACGACCACCTGGTCACCGCGCCGGACGGGCGGGTCCGCGCGGTGACGGCGTCCCCCTGTCCACCGTACGAGCTGGTCACGGTACGTCCGTTGACCGTCTCGGCGATGATCCGGCCGATCGTGTCCCGCTCCAACCGGATCTCCGAGTCGGCGTCGACGGCCGAGACGAGCCGGTCGGCCGCGTCGTAGGTCAGCCGGGTCACGGCGTCGCCGGTACGGCGCTCGACCACCCGGCCGAGCAGGTCGTAGCCGAAGTGGGTGACCGCTCCCGCCGCGTCGGTGTGTGCGACGAGTTGGCCCGCGGCGTCGTAGGCGTACCGCTGGGTGCGGCCCTGGAAGTCGGTCTCCTCGGTCACCCGCCCGTTCGGGTCGTAGGTGTACCGCCAGGTCTCACCCGCCGGGTTGGTGATGGTGGTCAGCCGCAGCTCGGTGTCGTACGCGTACTCGGTCCGGTCGCCCTCCTCCTCGATCCGGGCCGTCACCAGGTCGAACGCGCCGTACTCGAAGAACGTGCGGCGGCCGGTGGCGTCGAGTGTCTCGACCAGGTTGCCCTCGCCGTCGTAGCCGAACTCCTCGACACTGCCGTCCGGGTTCTCCCGCCAGGACAGGTCACCCTCCAACGTCCAGCCGACCTCGGTGGTGCCCTGGTCGGTCGTGATGGAGACGACCCGGCCGAGCCGGTCGTAGGTGTACCTGGTGTCACCATCGGTGGTGCTGATCGCCGTGACCCGACGTGCCGCGTCGCGGACGACGACCGCCGGACCGACCTGGATGGCCGTGCCCCGGCCGTTCTCGGCGGGCCGGTCGAAGCGCACGACCTCGCCGCTCGCGTCGATCTCGGCCAGCACCCGCCCGTCGGTGTCGAACTCCCGGCGGACGGTCGAGCCGTCGAAGTCCGTCCACGAGGTGGCCCGGCCCTGCTCGTCGAAGCTGGTCAGGGCCCGGCTGCCGTCCGGCCTGGTGACCACGGTCGGACGCCCGTCGGCACCGTACTCGTAGGTCGTCGTCCGGCCCAGCGGGTCGGTCCGTGACAGCAGTCGGTAGGCGTCGTCCCACTCGTGCCGGGTCGTCGCGCCGAGCGCGTCGGTCTCCGCGATCACCTGGAAGCGGTCGTTGAGCTGGTAGGTGCGCGTCGCACCGAGCGAGTCGGTGACGACCGTCAGACCGTCGGAGTACGCGAACCGGTAGCGCAGGTAGCCGCCCTTGCCGTCGGTGTCGACGCAGCGGCCGGCCTCGTCGTAGGCGTAGGTGTACCACTCGTCGTTGCGGTCCTCCCACCGCACGATCCGCCCGTCGGCGTACGCGAAGCGTTCGGGGTCGCCCGAGGAGTTGACCACCTCGGTCAGCTGGCGGTCCTGGTCGTAGGTGAACCGGGACGCCTCCACCAGCACCCCGTCCTGGTCCGGCAGGCGCAGCGCCGTGATCAGCCCTGCGGCGGAGCTGAACTCGATCGTCGCGCCCGACGAGGAGCGCAGTTCCGTGACGGTGCCGGCGTCGTCGCGCAGGATCGACCACCGGACGCCGCCGTCGGTCACGTCGCTGAGCAGCGACTCACCACGGTGTGCCGGGGCGAACACCCACGCCCGACCGGGCTCCGGGTCGGTGAGCAACCAGCCGCCGCCCGTCAACCGGCGCAAAGGCAATGCCCGCCCGAGCACCGGCAACGCCGTCGCACCCTCGGCGACCAGCGGATAGGTCAGAATGGACCCGTCCGCGGCCAGGTAACGGACCTGCTCGCCGTCGACGATGACCCGTTGGTCCAGGGTCGAGGCCCAGGACCTGCCGAAGGACCGGCCCCACTGGTAGTCGGAGCGGTAGGTGCGCACCAGCGGGAGGCCCGGCAGCGTCGCGTCGGTCCCGGTGAGGATCATCCGGCCGGTGGTCACATCGATCGGGTCTGCTTCGCAGTACGTCTCATCGGTGCTCTTCGCCGACGAGGCCGGCGGGTAGCTGAACGGCACACCCGAGTAGTCGGCGTAGACCACCTGGTCGGCGGCCGGCTGGTCGAAATAGGACGCCTGGTAGGCACCGGAGGAAGACTCCTGGTAGTAGCTCTCCGACGACTCCGGATAGTACGTCTGTTCCTGGCTGTACGTCTGATCCTGGCTGTACGCCTGCTCCGACTGGTACTGCAGCTCCGGCTGGTACGCCTGCTCCGGTTGGTACGTCTCCTCGGTGCCGGGGTCCCGGGTGGTCCTGCCGGGATCGGCATTCGGGCTGCCCTGGTCGCGGTGCGAGCTGCCTGACCCGCTGGACGTGCGGGAGCTGCCGGACCTGCTGCGGGGATCGGAGACCGTCCTGCTCGGGTGCCGGTTGGATCTCCTGCGTGAGCCGTGGGACCGGTAGCTGTACTCGGACGGCGCCACCTCGTGGGAGTCCCTGCGCGTCGTGTCGGCCGCAGGCAGATCGTAAGCTTGCCAGTCGTCATTGAAGTGACGCCAGTCCGTGGCGGGTTCGTTCTCCGGCACGGCATCGAGCGTGGGCGAGTAGTCAGATCCGCGCGGGCTCGGACCCGGGTTCTCCAGAAGGTTGCCAAAGGTGGCGTCGTTCGAGTCCAGCGCGCTGTTGTTCCGGGTCGGGGGCACCGGAATGCTGTCGCCTGAGCCGTACCGGTCACGGCCGGAGTCCAGGAACGTGTTCGAGAGGTTGTCCGTGAGATCGACGACCGAGGCATCGCTGCCCGACCGCCCCTGGTTGTCCTGGGCGTACTCGAGCACGGCCAACATCTGGTCCAGCATGGCCACCGGGTTGTGGGGCGTTTCGTTCCGTTGTGCCTCCGAGAGCTTTCTGGTGATGCTCTCGGGGCTCTCGGAGATCTCGGGCTGACTCGCGTCGGAGACCACGAAGATGTAGTTGCTGTCTCTCCGTTCGACCGGCGGAACGTCGGACATCGAGTTCTGCAGCCCGATCCGGTTGTAATCCTCGCGCCGGTACGAGCGCTGCTCGTAGAGCTGTTGCTGGTGCGCGTCGAACGACGGCGAGGTCTTGCCCCTGTAGAGCTTCGGTACCCGCTCGTCGTAGGACTGCTGCCTGGTGACGATGTACTCGCCCGCCTTGGCGATCTTGTTATCGTCGACGAACTCCCAGGCGACGATACGAAGGCCGTCGATCTCCTTCTTCTCCACCTTGTCGAACAGGATCTTTGCTTCGACGGTGTCCAGGACGCTCCCGACCATGACCGCCCGGTACACGTGTGCGTCGACCATGCCCTTGGTGACCGCCACGAGCTGGTAGGAGAATTTTTCCCACAGTCGGGTGAAGCCGGGCGGGTAGTTGTCGTAATTGGAGGCCCCGAGCATCACATTGTCGAAGATCTGCCCACCGGGCGAGGCCTCGAGCATCCGGCTGCCGGACTGGTCGGCAATCCGTTCGGCGACTGCGGGGCCGATCTTTCCCCAGAGGGCGAGATGTGACCGGTAATCCTCGACGGCCTGGGTCAGCCGGGTGTCGAAGTCGCTCTTCTTCTGGTTTTTTTGCCACCACTTCGCCGGGACGGAGAAAGCATGGTTGTCCGCCATGAGCTGCGCGAAAGGCTCGACCTTGTCGGAGCCGAGCCGCTGGACCACCTCGGCGTCGATCTCGGCATCGGACCGGCCCTGGTCCTTTAGCTGAAGCTCCAGCTCAAGCTGTTTCTTGAAGTCCTCGTAAGCACTCCTGATCTCGCTGTTCTTCCACAGCTTGTCATAGCGGGACATGCGATATTCGATCTTCTCCCAGTCACGCTGTGCCTGCTGGAAGTCGATCCGCGAGCCCGGTGGAGGCAGCGGCGGAAGGTTCTCCTGGAGCGTGTTGTACGAGGATCCCTCCGAGGAGAGTTGGCTGACGGAGTACTGCAACGCGTGCTGGTCGTCGTCGGCGAGGGGGGCGTAGGGGCCGAAGGCGGCCTCCAGCTCGGGCTGCGGCCCGCCGACCAGCTCGTCCGTCGCCGGTGGGGCCGCCTCCGGCGGGAGGCTGCTCGGTTCGCCGTGCGAACTGTGCCTGTGGTGCGAACTGTGCCGCGACGACCGGTGGCCGCTCCCGCTCTTTCTCTTGCCGGGCTTGCACGGGGCCAGGCCGAGTGGGTCGATGCTGGTCAGTGGGTCGTCGACGTACGCGGTCGGGTTGGGTCCACCGGCCAGTCCGAGCGGGTCGGGGCTGAGGTAGCGGGCGGTAGCCGGGTCGTAGTAGCGGAACCGGTTGTAGTGCAGGCCGGTCTCGGTGTCGTGGTACTGCCCCGGGAAGCGCAGCGGGGTGCCGGCCGGGTCACCGGTGCGGCCCCACAGGTCGCCGCGCGACCACCAGCGCAGCTGACCGCCGGACTCCACCAGGTGGGTGGGCGTACCGACGGCGTCGGTGACGACGGTGTGCAGCCTGTCGTCGCCGTTGGTCTGGGTGACCGGTGCGGACCCGTCGGGCCGGTAGTCCCACGAGACGGTGCCGGTGCCGTCGGTCTGCTCGACCATCAGGTCACCGGCCCAGGAGAAGGTCACCTCGTCCAGAACCGTGTCGTCAGCAGCCAGGCGTTGCTTGGCGATGCGGCGACCGAAGCCGTCGTAGCGGTAGCGCCACCGGTCGCCGCCGGGCGTGACGGCGTGGGTCAGCCGGTCTTCGGCGTCCCAGCTGAACCGCCAGCTGCCGGCGGCGTCGATCCGGGTGGTCAGGCGGCCCTTCCCGTCGTAGGTGAACCGCGCGTCGTCCGAGCGCAGGAGCGTGCCGCCGGCGAACTCCCAGCGCCCGGCACCGGTGCCGACGAGGTTGCCGGCCGCGTCGTACTCGTACCGTTCCCGCTCCGTGCCGCCGGCGGTGACGGTGTGGATCCGTCCGGTCTCGTCGGCGTGGAACGAACGGTCGCCGTCGAGCGTGTCGGTGATCGCGACGACCCGGTCGGTGGCGTCGTAGCCGAAGCCACGCACGGCGGCTTCGGCGACGTGCTGCGCGGTCAGGCGGCCCGCCTCGTCGAACGTCTGCCGCAACGCCACCACGTCGTCGACGGTCCGGCTGATCTCCCGCCCGGCCGCGTCGTGGTCGAACCGCACGACGTGTGCGCCGGTGGCGAGCATGACCGGCCGGCCCTGTGCGTCGAGGGTCCACCGGCTTGACCGGCCCGACGGTGTGGTCCGGGTCAGCGCCTGCTCCCCCTGGTAGGAGGTGCGCACGGTGCGGCCGTTGATCGTCTCGGCGACGATCCGGCCCTCGGCGTCCCGCTCGAACCGCACCACCGCGTCCGGGCTGCGCACCCTGGCGAGGTGGCCGGCGTCGTCGTACTCCAGCCGGGTGACGGCGCCGCCGGCCCGCCGCTCGACCACCCGTCCGAGCAGGTCGTGGACGTAGTGGACGGTGTCGCCCGTGGCGTTCGTGCGGCTGGTCAGTTGCCCGGCCGCGTCGTAGCCGTAGCGCTGGGTGCGTCCGTCGAAGTCGGTCTCCGTGGTGAGCCGCCCGGCCGGATCGTAGCTGTAGCGCCAGACCCGGCCCGCCGGATTGGTGACCGCGACCAGCCGCAGCTCCGTGTCGTAGGTGAACTCGGTGCGGTTGCCCGCCTCGTCGATCCGCGCGGTGGGCAGATCGAACGCACCGTATTCGATATGTGCCGAACGCCCCTGAGCGTCGATGGTTTCCACCAGATTCCCTTCGCCGTCGTAATGCCATTGCTGGGTGGAGCCGTCCGGGCCGGTGCGCCAGGCCAGGTCGCCCTCGGCGGTCCAGCCGAACTCCGTGACGACGCCGTCCGGCAGCCGCACCGACCTGAGCCGACCCAGACCATCAAGATCAAATTCACGTCCGGGTACGCCGTCCGCCCACCCGCCGTCCTCGGCGACCGGGTACGGGCTGCCGTCCGGGCGGACCGTCGCGACCTGGCGACCCGCCTCGTCGTAGGCGAACCGGGTGACCCGCCCGAGCGGGTCGGTCCGGGACCACGACCGGCCCGTCGGGTCCCACGCGGTACGGGTGGTGACGCCGAGTGGATCGGTGACCGCGGTGACCTGGAGGTTGTCGTCGAGCTCGTAGCGGTGCACGCCGCCGAGCGAGTCCGTCACGATCGTGACGCCGTCGCCGTACCCGAACGTGTAGCGCAGGTGGCCGCCGCTGCCGTCGGTGCGCACGCACCGGCCCGCCCCGTCGTAGGCGTACGTGTACCACTCGCCGTTGCGGTCCTCCCACCGCACGATCCGGCCGTCCGCGTCGTAGCCGAGCCGCACCGGGTCCCCGGAGGAGTTCCGCACCTCCACGAGGCGACGTCGCTCGTCGTACCCGAAGGCCGGCAGCGCGACCCCGTCGGAGTCGGCGTCGACGGGCACGAACCACGCGCCGGTCACCAGGCCGTCGCGGGTCTGCAACTCCACCCGGTCGCCGGACGACGACTCCAGGCGCGTGGGGGTGCCCTCGCCGTCGCGGGCGACGTGCCACCGGGTGCGCACCGTCGCGACGTCGGACAGCATCGCCGCCTGACCGTCCACGGCGGGGGCGAACAGCAGCAGGGTCTCCCCGTCGGTGAGCGACCAGCCGCCGCCGACCAACCGCCGCAGCGGGACGGGGCGGCCGAGGACGGGCAACGCCGCCCGGCCCTCGGCGGGCAGCGGGTAGCTGAGGATCGACCCGTCGGCGGCCAGGAACCAGGCCCGCGACCCGTCGGCGACGACGCGCTGGTCCAGGGTGGATGCCCAGCTCGGGCCGAAGGAGCGGCCCCAGCGGTAGTCCGAGCGGTGGGTACGCTCCAGGGCCAGGCCGGGCAGCGCCAGGTCGGTCTCGGCATAGATGACGCGGCCGGTCGTCACGTCGACCGGGTCACCGACGCAGGTCGTCTCGACTGTCGCCTTGGCCACCACGGCGGGCGGCACGTCCCGTAGCGACGGCCCCGTTCCGGACGGCGGGAGTTCCACGGCGACCCCCCGCGGGCCGGCCTTCCCGTCGCCCGGCGGCACCACCGTCGTACGTCCGTCCGGGTCGCCGCCGGGCCGGCCTGCGGAGTCGGGTACGCGGTCGGGGTCGGCTTCGCGCCTGACGTCGGGTTCGTGGTCGCGGTCGCGGTCGGGGTCGGGTTCGTGGTCGGGGTCGGGCCACGACGGTGTCCCGGGGCCCTCGACCGTGGTCGCCGGTCGAGGCACCGGCGGGGGCTCGACCTTTCCTGCCGGCGGCGACGGCGGCGCGGGATCGGGGGCCACCGGGCGGATCGTGGTCCGGGAGTGCCCCTGCGGGGGCGGCTTCGCAGCACCGTCCCTCCGGTCCCCCTCGACGGGCGGCGTCGACAGCGGTGTGCTCTGCGCGACCTCGTACGGCGGAGGCGGCGGATCCGGTTCCCGGTCCGCCGCAGGGGCCGGCACCGGTGCGGAAGACTCCAGGTAGGACGGCGGGTCGATCGGCACCGCAACCGACCGGTCGTTCGCGCCCGCCGCCGAACCGGCCCTCGGCTCGGCCGTGCCCGGCGGTGAGCCGGCGGCAGCACCGGCGGTCGGGGACGGCCCCGCCGTCGGGATGCCGGACGGTCCGGTGACCGGTGCGGCGGGGGGAGCGACGGTCGTCGGGCCGGCCACCGTGGGGCCGGCGGGCAGCCCGGTCGGGGTCGGCACGGGACCACCGCCCGTCGCGTCCCGCGGGAGCGGCACCTGATCCGCGGTGCCCGAGGTGGTCGACGACCCGGACCGGTCGAACTCGACCAGCCGGTCGCGCGGCTCCGCGGCACCGCCGAGGGCCGGAGCCGGTGTCCCGCCCGGAACGGTCGGCTGGCTCCCGGTAGCCGGAGTGCTCCCCGGACCCGATGACACCGGCGGACCGCCGGCCGGGCCGGGCACCTCCGTGGCCACCGGGCCGGGGGGCACCACGAGCGGCGGCGCGGAGGGCACGGTGGCCGGTGGGGCCAGCGGTGCCGGCGTACCGGAGCTGTCCGCGTTCGGGTCCGCCGGCTCGCCCGGCCCGGTGGTGACGGGGGGTGGCCCGGCCTGACCGGGTGGGCCGGACCCCACCGGCGGCGGGGTACCCGGCTGCTGCGCTGCGGGGTCCACCGCCGCCGGGACCGGCGGCGGGGCGGTGGGCGGCGCGGAGGCGGCCGGCGGAGGCGACAGGGGCTGGGGCGACGGCGGCACCTGCCCGTCGGCACCGGATGGGCCGCCCACCGGGTCGGGTAGCTGGCGGGGCGGGCCGCTCACCGGGTCGGCATGCTGACCGGCGGGGTCGCGCACCGGGTCCGGGGCGAGCCCGGTTGCCGGGCGTTCGACGATCGACGGACCACCCTCGGGGGCCCGGACCGCGCCGTCCGGCGACCCGGTGACGGCCCGGTCCACCGGGAGACCGGCAAGCGGGGCGTCGAAGCCGGGCAGACCTCGGCCCGGGTCCGCGCCGGCGGAGGGACCGCGCACCAGGTCGGTGCGCCCCGCCGGCGGCGGGACGCGGGATCCCGCCCCCGACGGATCGCCGGGCTGCCGGGATGTCCGCTGGTCGCCGTCGACGGTGCCGGCCGGCGGGGTGGAGCCGCCGGCATCGGCGGGTGGCTGCTGGGCGGGCGGCTGCTGGGCGGGTGGGGTGGCCGGCGTCGGTTCGCCGCCGCCCGCCGGAGCACCGTCGGTGCCGGTACCCGGGACCGACCTGCCGTCCGGGCCCAGCGGGCCGCCCCTGAGGTTCGTCGAACCATCGGGTCGGGGTCGGTTGCCACCCTTCCCGTCGGTGCCGGCTCCACCGGTCCCCGTGGAGCCGGATCCGAGGCCCGGACCCGCGAGGTCCCTGGACGGGCCGACACCGGACGGGTCGGGCCCGGCGGGGCCGCCACCGAGCGCATTGCCGGCGTCGTGGGCGTAACGGCTGGCGTACGACCCGATCAGGGACGAGGTGGCGGTGGCCAGCGGGTCGAAACCGTCGAGGGCGCCGGTCATGGACAGGTAGACGAACTCACCGAGCAGCTCTCCCCCGGCACCCAGCCCGGCACCCCCGTGGGTGTTGCCGGCGAGTCGGGGAAAGTACCTGCCGCCGATCAGGTGGACCCCGCCGGCCACCGCGCCGATGGTGGCACCGGCGCCGATCGACTCCGCCAGACCCGACCAGTTGAACCCGTCGCTGTTGCCCTTGGCGATCACGATGGTCTGGGCGGCGACGTTCTCGGCGCCCTCCTGCACGCCCTCCCCGGCAGCCTCCAGGGCCAGCCGGACCACCAGTTGGTGCAGGTGGCTGTCCAACCAGTCCAGCAGCGCCCCGGTGACCTCCTGGCCGATCTTGAGATAGGCGGGAACGAGCGAGGCACCGAAGCCGGTGGCCAGCGCCGCCGCGATGTCCAGGACGATCGTGAACGCCGCCACGGTGATCTCGGTCTGGACGTAGTCGATCAGCTTGTTGGCCTGGTCGGCGATCTGGCCGGCGACCAGGGCCTTGCGGATGGCCGGCGGGATCGGCCTGGTGATCGTCTGTTGGAACTGGGCGAACGCGTCGGCGGCAGGGCCGTCGAGACTGCCCCGCAGCCCGGCGGCGAGCGCCTGGGTCGCGGCGATCCCACTACCCAGGTTCGCGCCGAACTGTTCCAGCTCGACGTCGAGCGCCTGCAGCTGCGACGGGTCACCCTTGGGAAACCGCTCCCCGACGGTGTAGAGGATGGCGTCGTACGCCCACTGCCAGTTGGGGTCGTCGGGAATGTGGAAGTCGGCCATCGCGACGACGTCAGGCGGGATTCACGATCAACGGCGTCGCCGCGCCGCTGGCGTCGAAGCTGACCAGCAGTGGACGGTAACCGGGCACGCTGGCATCGACACCGGCGTCCGACTTGGGCTTGACCAGGAACAACTGGTCACCGTTGCCGTCGATGGGTGTTCCGTCGCCGCTGGTCGGCCGCCGGCCGCCCAGCGGGATGATCGAGTCGTAGTAGTTGGCGTCGAGCCGCGAGGTGCCGTCCGGGAAGGTCGCCAGCGCCTGCAACTGGTATCCCGGGGGAATCGGCTCACCGTCGACGAGCACGCCTGTGGTGTCGTACGGTCGGTAGGCGGAGATCGCGGGCAGTGCCGCCGCGAACCCGGCCGGCATGCTCGATGCCGGAAGCTTGTCGAGCGACTCCGCGGGTTCGCCGATCGCGCCGGGGACGGCCATGCCCCGCGTCATCGAGTCGTCGCCCTGCCGGGGAGCCAGCTGCGAGACCGTCTGCCCCCGGTACGTCAGCCGCCCCTCGGACAGCGCCCGCCCGTGGTGCAGCAGCTGCCCGTGACGCAGCGGCTGTCCGGCGGGCTGGGCGGGCTCGCCGGGCACGACCTGTCCGGCACCGGCCTCCGGTGGCAACTTCACGAACTCGTTGGCGATCACACGCCCGGCCCCGGTCGCGTCCTCGTCCGCCTGCCGGTAGCCCTCGCCGCTGACGCGCAGTCCGACCGCCGCGTACTCCAGCAGACCGTTGACGCCACGCACCGCGCCCTCGACGACGTCCATCGTCTGGTCGAACTGCTTCTGGAACTGGTTGCCGATCTCGTCGTCGCCCCACGCGGGTGTGTACCGCGCCCGGATCAGACCCAGCTGACGGAGACACTCGTCGTAGTGGGCGGTGTGCTGGGCGTACGAGTCGCCGACCGAGATGACGCCCTCGGGGTCGACCCAGACGGCTCCCCTCGGCTGGCTCACGGCTGCTCCGGGCTGAGGCCGAGCAGCCTGCGGACCCCACTGGTCAGCCGGGGACCCTCCGGCGGTAGGTACATGTCGGGGCCGGCCTCGCCACGGACCATCCTGGCCACGTCCATGCCGTCCGGCAGCAGCGGCCCGATGACCTCCGCCGCCTGCTCCATGACCTGCTCCTTCGCCTCGGCGAAGGTCTGCATGATGGTGGCCTGCAACTCGGTCGGGGTCATCCGCCGGTACGCACCGGTCGGGAAGCCGATCTCGGTCAGCACGCCGTTCTGCCCGACGGTGACCGTCACTTCGCGGCGGGGGGAGGTGGCGGAGCCCCGCACCTTCCCCATCCGTTCCTGAAGGTCGGTCAGGCCGCTGCGCTGGCGTTCGTACTCCGCGAACAGCTTCTCGACCCGTTCGTCGAAGCTCATCGTCGACCCCCTTCCGCCGCGGCCCCCAGTACAGGACCGGCCCCGCCGGGGGTGGAAGGGGCGGGCCGCTTTCCGGGCAGGAACGTGCAGGGTCTCTTCCCGACCGTACGGTCGCCGGCGTGCCGTCGGCCGCCGGACGTCGAGGGGGGAAGTAGGCAAGGTTGAGCTGTCATTCGGACATCGACCCGGTGCGGAGCTTGCCGCGGACGGCCGGTCGCCAGCAATCTTCGGCACGGCGGACGCCGAGCAGGGAGTTCGACGTCGTCTTCGCAACGTACGACGAAGGGAGTTCATGGTGACCATGCCAACGGTGCAGACCACCGACCCGGGCATGCAGGCGGCGGCCACCGAGTTCGCCAACAAGGCCCAGGAGTTCGTCGGCCACCTGCGTTACGTCAACGGGCAGATGGCCATCCTCCAGGGGAGCTGGCACGGCACCGCTTCCACCACCTTCAACCAGGCGATGGACAACTGGGAGCGGGCCTTCCAGGTCATCATCGACAAGCTGCTGAACATGATGGACGTGATGGGCGCCACGACCGCCGGTTACCGGGCGGCCGAGGAGGAGGCCTCGCAGACCGCCAGCTCCTTCCTGACGGCACTTCCCGGAGTCTGACCCCCACCTCTGCGAAAGGACCCGCAGGTGTCCAACTACCGGTTCGACTTCAACCAGGCCGACGCCACCCTGTACGACATGAATCGCGTCAACGGCCGGATCTCTGGCGCGCTGGACGAAATGGAACGCAACGTCGAGCGGAGCATCGAGGACTGGTCCGGTGATGCCCGCAGCGCCTACCACGTGGCGAAGGCCGAGTGGCGCAGTGCCGCGGACGAGATGACGGTGCAGCTCGAACAGGCCCGCCGGACGCTGCTGGCGATCTCGGACAACTACGGGACCACCGAGCAGCGGCACACCAAGATCTGGAACCAGGTCCGCGGCGGTTGAGTGCAGGCCGGCTGCCGGGGCTGGTGTCCCCCCGGCAGCCGGTGCCCCCGGCACCAGTTCCTAGAGCCGGCCGCGCAGGAGAGGTGGTGGACGGATGGCTTCCATCGATTTCAGCTATCCCAACGACAGGGCCATCGACCAGATAGGGATCCTGGACGAGTTCAACCGCGGCGAGGTCGACGGATATTCGCAGAAGCATCCGGATGGCTGGATACAGGCGGTCATCGACCGCGTCCAGGCCGACATCGCGTCGAGCAACCGTCAGTACGACAAGGTCGACTGGTCGGACTACACGACGGAGGAGCGGGCGGCCTGGGACTGGTACACGGCGGAGGTGACCGACACCGACAGCTGGAAAGAGCTGGTCGAGGACTACAAGAAGAACGATGTTCCCGCCGAGGACTCGATCCACTGGGACAGGTTCGACGAGTCCGACCACCTCGACATCGACGGTCGGTTCTCCCCACCCGACGTCCGGGTCCACTCCGGTGGTGGCGACAACAAGGACGGGGACCTGAAGGTCAGCACCGAGGCCATCCGGTACTTCGCCAACTCCATCGGGGAGCTCTTCGACCACCCGGACGGCAAGGGCGGCAGCACCATGCTCAAGTCGGGTGACGAACTCGCTGAGCTGCAGGTGCTGCCCGGTCTGTTCGCCGTGGCCGAGGTCATGCGGCGCAAGATCCACGGCAGTGGCGAGAGCACGGGTCTGGTCGGCGACACCCAGGGCCTGCTGACGAAGATCCACGAGACGCTCTACACCCTCCGCCTGAGCCTGCTCGAGATGGCCGACTCGTACGAGCTCACCGAGGAGGGCAACGCGCGGACCGGCAAGGACTTCGAGAAGCGGACCAAGGAGTTCAACACCATGACCGCGGAGGAGTTCGGCAACGCCATGGCCGATCCGTGGGGGCACATCAAGGACATCGGTGACTACGGCAACACCAGTTCCTCGGGTACGGGCGGCACTGGCGGATCAGGTGACGGCGGCGGGAAGGAGTCGGGTGACAAGGAGAAGTGACCGTCGCGGCCGGCCGGGCCGCACGGTGGTGCCCGTCGGCGTCCGCACATCCATCTAGGGTCTCGGTGTAGGTAGGGCATGGGCGATTCAGACTCGGGCACGGAACAGGACTGGACCCACTCCGCGGACCCGAAGGCGACCTTTCCTCCGACCAACGTGCAGATCGACGATCTCAGCGATCTGGAGAACTGGGCGCGGATGGATCCCCCCGGTTGGCGTCGGATCAAGGCGGCGATCAACGGCGGGTCGGCCATCGAGAGCGAAGCCGGACACGACTACGCCGCGACCCTGGTCAACCACCAGACCCTGATCGAGGCTGCCAACGCGTTCCAGCGGACGTACAACCTGCTGCACTGGCTGGAGACGTTCATCAGCCTGCACACGGCCGCGATCGCCGGCGAGGGCAAGCCCTGGCAGGGCAAGGCGGCCGAGGCGTTCCTGGCGAAGATGGACTACCTCAGCAGGTACCTGGGCGAGCAGGCGGACCGGCTGCTCGGCGGCGACGGCATGCCCGGGACCACGAGCGTGCCACACCAGCTGATGATGAGCGGCAGCTATCTGAAGTGGGCGCAGGAACAACTCGACTACCTCGACGTGGAATGGGCGAAGATCGCCGCTGCCAACCATGCCAACCACACGGCTGGCGGCAACGTGGCGATCAGCTCCACCCGGTTCGCCCGGCCCATGACGGATCAGATGCTCCAGGTCGCACAGGTGCTGGCCAAGCAGTACGCACAGTTGAACTTCGGCCCGGTCAGCGCACCCGAAGGTGACGGCAGCCTCGGCCCCGAGGGTCCGACAACCCCGCCGCCCCCGACGGCCGACCCGCCGACGACGCCGCCCCCGCCGACCGATCCGCCGACCGACCGACCGCTGCCGACCGACCCGCCGACCGAACGGCCTTCGCCGACGGAGCCGCCGACCGATCCGCCGGCGAGGCGGCCAGCCGATCCCCCGACGGCGCCGCCCCCGGACGGATCGCTGCCGACCCCGCGGCCGGCCGGGCCGCCGCCGGACCCGGCACCGCCACCCGGCGCCGGCCCTGCCGACCCACCCGCTGGTGGTCCGCCTGTCGGGCAGCCGCCCCGCAGCAATCTGCGCGGCGATCCGCCGGGCGCCGACGGCCCGCCGCTTCCCGGCCGGCCGCCCGGCACCGATCCGTCCGGCGGCGACGGTCTGCCCGGTTTCGATCCCCCGGTCGTCGGCGCTCCACCTGGCTCCGGCCCCGATGGGGGCGATGGCGTACCGGGCGGGATCGTCCCGCCGGTGATCCCGGTCCCGCCGGGCACCGGAAAACCGGGCGGTGGCAACACCCCGCCGCCCGTCCCGCCCATCGGCGAGCCCCCCGACGGGGTCGGCGGTGGCCCGGTGCCACCCGGCGGAGCCAACCCACCCGGCGGAATCGAGCCACCCGGCGGAGCCAACCCACCCAGCGGGGTCGAGCCACCCGGCGGAATCGAGCCGCCGGGCGGGGGCAGCCCACCCGGCGGAATCGAGCCGCCCGGCGGAATCGAGCCACCCGGCGGAATCGAGCCACCCGGCGGGGTAGAGCCACCCGGCGGGGGTAGCCCGCCGGGGAGCGGGCAGACGCCCGGCGGCGGTCCGCTGCCGCCCGCTGCACCGATGCCGGGGACGCCGGGATCACCAGGTGCCGGAGCTGGCGGTGGATCGGGGGTGGAACGCCCGGACTCCTCCGGACTGGTCGACGGCGACCCGGACGACTGGATCCCCGACACCCTCCAACCCGGCGATCCGTCCGCCCCCGGCGGCGCCACCCCCGGCGGTGCCGGGGGCAGGGATCCCCAGTCCGGGCAGGTACCGGGAGGTGGTGTGCCGCTGGTGCCGCCGATGCCGGGTGCTCCGGGTTCGCCCGGATCGGGTGCCGGTGACGGTTCGACGCCGGAGCGCCCGGACGCCGCCGGCCTGGTCGACGGTGACGAGTCGGACTGGCAACCCGCCACGGGCGGGGTGGGTCCTCCGTCCGCTCCCGGGGGTGCCGCTGCCGGTGGCGCGGGTTTGGCGCAACGACCCGGCCTCGGCGATCCGCCGCCGGGTGCCGTACCGCCGCCGGGTGCCGGGCTGGTGCCGGCGACCGGACTGCCGCCCCTGCCGGGTGTTCCGGGTTCGCCCGGGTCGGGCACCGGTGACGGTTCGACGCCGGAGCGCCCCGACGCCGCCGGCCTGGTCGAGGGCGACACCGCGGACTGGGAGACGCCCGGCTCGCACCCACCCGTCGGGCCGCAGGCGCCCACCGGTACGCCGGCCGGACGGCCGGGCCGCCACGCCACGCCGGTCGAGCGGGCCACCGCGCCGACGCCCGCCAGCGACTCCGACACCGGTACGCCGATGGCAGCGGTCCCGCCCGGGCCACCGCTGGCCACCGGCGGGCGGGACCGGGATGCCGCGCGGCACCCCGGCGATGCTCCCCCCGTCGATGCCGGTGCGCCGGAGGGCGGGTCCGGCCGGACGAGCGCCGCCCCGGCGGCGCCGATCGTGGTCCTCGGCGTACCGCTGCCGGTGCCCGGGGCCGCTGAGGAACAGCCGCCGGTCGACCGGCCGGACGCCGCCGAGCTGCTGCGGGCGGCGGAGTCCACCTGGACCGGTGTCGAGCCGGCTGCGGACGACGCCCGGGTGCCGGTCGTGCGGCCCGCCGAGCACACCGTCGACACGTCGGGGTGGGACGACACCGCGGACATCTGGTGGTTGTCCGGCGACCCCGAAGGTTCAGGAGGGACGACCGATGGCTGACGAGAGCGGTCCGCCGCCCCTGAGGGCGTGGCGGCGGGAGCGTCCGACGGTCCCGCCCGGCGGGGGGCGACCGACGATGTGCGGCGGCCCGCAGTACACCGCCGCCGAACGCCTTGAGTTGATGCGCGAGAAGCAGCGGGTGATGGACGAGGCGGCCCGCCACGAGCGGGTGGAGGCCGAGACGCGGGAGGCCGCCAGGCGCCGCCCCGCGAAGCCGACCGACGAGGAGGACGGGTACCTCACCGCGGAACACCCCCGCCCCGACCGGTACGCGGTCACCCTGCTCCGGCAGGACGATTCGGCCTGGGGCGGCGGCGGGGCGGGCCCGGGGGTGCTCGGATGAGTGACGACGGTACGCCGGCATGAGCACGGTCACGGTCAAGCGTCCGCCCCGCGCGAGCGGCCCGGAGGCCCCGGGCGGGCAGGTCGAACTGCAGGAGCCGCCGTTGATGGCGGAGGAGGCGCCGCTCGACTTCCGGTCGTTCGCCATGATCATGCCGATGGGTCTCGGTATGGGGGGAATGATAGCCATGTTCGGCCTCTACAGCCGGGCCCCGGTGATGTACGTGATGGGCGGGGCGATGGCCGGTGGGATGCTGATCATGGGCTTGATGCAGGTCGGCCGGGCGGCAGCCGAGCGCAAGCGGCAGATGCGCGGCGAGCGCCGCGACTTCCTACGGTACGTCGCCCAACTCCGCCGGCAGGCACGCAAGGCCGCCGAGCAGCAGCGCCAGGCGGTGATCTGGAACAACCCGCAGCCGGAGTGGCTCTGGTCGGTGGCGATGAGCAGCCGACTCTGGGAGCGACGGCCCAGCCACGAGGACTTCGGCCGGGTCCGGATCGGGCTCGGCCGACAGGACGCGATGCTGCGGTTCACGCCCCCGCAGACGAAGCCGATCGAGGACCTCGAACCACTCGCCTCGATCTCGTTGCGCCGCTTCTCCGAGGCGTACCGGACGGTCTCCGGCGTCCCGACCTCGGTGGGCCTGCGCAGCTTCACCAGCGTCGAGTTCTCCGGTGACGTGGCGGCGGCCGTCGACCTGGTCCGCGCCATGGTGGCCGCGATGGTGACCCTGCACGCACCGGACGACCTGCGGGTGGCGGTCCTCGCACCGGAGGTCCACCGGGGCACGTGGGACTGGATCAAGTGGCTGCCACACAACGCCCACCCGACCGCCTTCGACGCCGCGGGCCCGGTGCGGATGTTCGCCGGCACCCACGAGGAGCTGACCGACCTGCTCGGCCCGGAGATCACCGACCGGGGCGATCACGATCGGGAGGCGCGACCGTCGGCCACCGAACCGTTCGTGGTGATCATCGCGCACCTGACCGACGTACCGGACAGCTCGCGGCTGCTCGGCGCGGGCATCCGCAACGTGGTCCTGCTGGATCTGACCGGCCAGATGCCCGGCGGGCCCAGGGTGCTGCGGTTGACGCTGGACGGGGACCAGGTCGTGTTCCCCGCCGGCGACACCACCGGATCGGCGGCGCGGGACCGCCTCGGCGGCGCCGGGTGCGAGGCACTGGCCCGGATCATCGCCCCCAAACGCACCAGCGGCACCCTCGACGTGGTCGAGGAGCCGCTGGAGAGCGACTTCGAACTGACCACCCTGCTCGGCATCCGGGACGCGCACACCTTCGACGTCGCGGCACTGTGGCGGACCCGCGCCCCCCAGCGCAACCGGCTCACCGTGCCGATCGGTGTCACCGAGGGCGGCGAGGTCATCGAGCTGGATCTCAAGGAGTCCGCACAGGGCGGGATGGGACCGCACGGGTTGCTCATCGGGGCGACCGGTTCCGGCAAGAGCGAGTTGCTGCGGACCCTGGTCTGTGCGCTGGCCGCCACCCACTCGTCGGAGATCCTCAACCTGGTGCTGGTGGACTTCAAGGGCGGGGCGACCTTCCTCGGGATGGAGAAGCTGCCACACACCTCGGCCGTGATCACCAACCTCGCCGACGAGCTGCCGCTCGTCGACCGGATGCAGGACGCGCTCAACGGGGAGATGACCCGCCGCCAGGAGATGTTGCGGGCCAGCGGGTACTCCTCGCTGTTCGACTACGAGAAGGCCCGCGCCGCCGGCGTCCAGCTGGTGCCGTTCCCGGTCCTGCTGATCATCGTCGACGAGTTCAGCGAGCTGCTCTCCAGCAAGAGCGAGTTCATGGATCTCTTCGTCTCGATCGGTCGGCTCGGCCGGTCGCTCGGGGTGCACCTGCTGCTCGCCTCGCAACGGTTGGACGAGGGGCGGATCAACCGGGTCGAGGGTCACCTGTCGTACCGCCTCGCCCTACGCACCTTCTCGTCGATGGAGTCACGGTCGGTGATCGGCGTCGGTAAGGCCTACGAGTTGCCGCCCGAGCCCGGCAACGGCTACCTGAAGATCGACACCAGCAATCTGGTCCGGTTCAAGTCCGCCTACGTCTCCGGGCCCTACCAGGGCAACGGGCTGGCCGACGGTGGGGACGACCAGGGCGAACGGATCGAGGCCGAGGTCGTTGCGTTCACCACCCGGCAGGTCGCGGTCCGGCACGATCCGGGCCGCACCCGGGCTGCCGATCCGGTCGACGAACCCGCGCCGTCGCAGGCCGAGAACGCCACCGGGCCGAGTCTGGTGGAGGTGCTGCTCGACCGGATCGCCGGCTCCGGCCCGCCGGCCCGCCAGGTGTGGCTCCCCCCGCTGTCGACCGCGCCCAGCCTGGACACGCTGCTGCCGAGCGTCGTACCGGACCCGGTGCGGGGCATGACCGTGGACGACCCGGGCGCGCAGGGACGGCTGCGGGTGCCGGTCGGCATCGTCGACCGTCCCGCCGACCAGCTGCGGGAACTGCTCACCATCGACCTGGGTGGGGCGGACGGGCACGTCGGCATCGCCGGAGCGCCACAGAGCGGCAAGTCCGCGCTGCTGCGCAGCGTGATCCTCGCGCTGGCGCTCACCAACACCCCGCGCGAGGTGCAGTTCTACGGGCTCGATTTCGGCGGCGGCGGTCTCGCCTCGCTCGCCGGGCTGCCCCACATCGGCTCCATCGCGACCCGGATGGAACGCGACCGGGTGGTCCGCACGATCGAGGAGGTCTGGCAGGTCATGGAGCGGCGCGAGTACGAGTTCGCCAACCGTGGCCTCGACTCGATCGGCAGCTATCTGGCGGCCCGCGCCCGGGGCGAGATCAACGACCCGTACGGGCACGTGTTCCTGGTCGTCGACGGCTGGTACACGATGAAGCAGGACTTCAGCGACCTGGAGACCCGGTTCCAGGAGCTGGCCTCCCGGGGGCTGTCGTTCGGCATCCACGAGATCGTCTCCACCACCCGCTGGTCGGAGATGCGGACCTGGCTGCGGGATCTGCTCGGCACCCGGCTGGAGCTACGGCTCGCGGACTCGATGGAGTCCGAGGTGGGCTCCCGCCGGGCGGCCACCGTGCCGTCCCAGCCGGGGCGGGGCCTGACCAACGAGGGCCTGCACTTCCTCGGGGCGCTCCCCCGGATGGACGGTAGTTCGTCGGTGGCGGACCTCGCCGAGGCGACCAAGTCGACGGTCGAGGAGATCAGCACGTTCTGGACCGGACCGGCCGCGCCCGGCGTCCGGATGCTTCCCACCCAGCTGCCGGTGGAGAGCCTGCCGGTGCCGGAACCGGCCTTCAAGGTCTGCATCGGGCGCGACGAACAACGGCTGGCCCCGGTGTGGCACGACTTCATGGTCACCCCGCACCTGCTGGTCCTCGGCGACAACGAGACCGGCAAGTCGAACCTGCTCCGGCTGGTGCTGCGGGCCATCCAGCAGCACTACACGCCGGCCCAGGCCAAGGTCGTCCTCGGTGACTCACGACGCGACCTCGACACCGCCATCACCCCCGACTACCAGGTCGGGTTCGGCTTCACCGGCGACCGGCTCCACGAGTTGGCCGGGCAGACCGCCGTCTCGATGAACCGTCGGGTGCCGGGCCCGGAGATCTCCTCCGAGCGGATGCGCCGACGCGACTGGTGGGAGGGGCCGGAGCTGTTCGTCATCGTCGACGACTACGACCTGATGACCCGCTCGTCCGCTCCGGGTTCCGCGCTCGATCCGCTGCTGCCGATGCTGGCGCAGGGGGTCTACATCGGACTGCACGTGATCGTCGCCCGCAGCACCTCGGGGGCGATGCGAGCCATGATGGACCCGGTCCTGCGCCGCATGTGGGAACTCGGCACCCCGGCCGCGCTGCTGTCGTACCCGAAGGAAGAAGGCAAGTTCCTCGGTGAGGCGGCACCACGCCGACTGCCACCCGGACGTGCCCAACTGGCCACCCGCCGCAGCGTCAAGCTGATCCAGACCGGACACGTCACATGAGGGGAGCAGCGGTGGGTGTCACGCTCAGCGCCGAACTCTGCCGGATCACCGTTGTCGGTCCGGCCCGCAGGGTCGACCTGGCGGTCCCGGCGACCACCACGGTGGCCGCCCTGCTACCGCTGCTGGCGCAGCGCACCACGGAGGGTGACCCGCGCGGGGAAACGGGGGCGGGCGACGGCGCCTGGGTGTTGCAGCGCCTCGGCCAGCCCCCGTTCGAGCTGGCCGGCACGCCGGAGAGCCTGGACTGGCTCGAAGGCGAGGAACTGCACCTGCGCCCCGCCGAGGACCCCCTGCCCGAGCTGGACTTCGACGACCTCGCCGACGGCATCGCCACCATCGTCAACCGTCGCCCCGACCGGTGGCAGCCCGAGTACCGCCGGACGCTGTTCATCCTGCTGTCGGTCGTCGTCATGGGTGCCGTCGCCACAGTGCTCACCGCGCACCCGCCGGCGCTGCCGCAGGTCGTGGCCGCCGGGACGCTCGGCGTCGCGTCCCTGGTCGCGGCGTTGTGCTGCGGTCGCCAACTGGACGACGGCGCGTTCTCGCTGCTCTTCGGCGGTGGTGCGGCCGGCTTCGCGGCGGTCGCCGCGTCGAGCGCGGTCGACGGCGACCCGGCCCGCATCGCGGTGACCGGCACGGCGGTCCTCGCCGCAGCCGTCACGATCCTCGCCGTCGCCGCGGTCCTGCTGCTCGCCCACCGGACCTTCGCCCCCCACCTGCCGGCCGCGCCCCTGCTGGTCGTCGGCCTGACCGGACTCGTCACCACGGCGGTGCTGCTGATCCGCAACGGCAGCGGGATGACCATGCGACGGGCCGCTGCGGTGGCGATCCTGCTGATCTTCGTGGTGATCGTGCTGGCTCCCCGGATGGCGGTGAAGCTGTCCCGGCTGCGCGGTCCGCAACTACCGAAGACCAGCGAGGACATGTCGTACGACATCGAGCCCACCACGTCGGAACAGGTCCGGCAGCGCACCGACGACGCGGACACCTACCTGACCGTCGCGATGGTGACGGCGGCGCTGGTGCTGCCGGTGTTGTTCCACTTCACCGTCGGGGCACCCGGTTGGGCCGGGTGGAGCCTGGTGCTGGTGGTCGCCAGTGCAATCCTGTTGCGCTCACGTACCTTCCTCTGCCTCTGGCAGCGCTGCGCGCTCGTGGTCGCCGGTACCGTCGGCCTCCTCATGGTCATCACGAAGCTCTCCGATCTGTTGTCGCCCACCTGGCGGTGGGTGCTGATCAGCGCGCTCGTCGGGCTGCTCGTGCCGCTCGTGCTGGCGGCGCTGCGGCCCTGGCCGCGACGGATGCTGCCGTTCTGGGAGTACACGGCGACGTTCTTCGACGTCACCACCGGGGTGGCCGTCCTACCGATCCTGGCGCAGGTGCTCGGCACCTACGCCTGGGCCCGCGGGCTCTTCGGGTAACCGCCGTGCAGACCCAACGCGACCACGTGCACGCCCACACCTTCATGACGGGTCGGCTCAGTTCGGCGCTCGTCGAGGGTGACCCCACCAGCGCGCGGATTCCCGGGCAGCGGGCCCTGACCGGCCTGCTGATCGGGCTGATCGTGGTGCTCCTGGTCGGTGGCGGGTTCGCCGTCTACGGCTGGATCGTCCCCGGTGGCAGCCGGGCGTACCGCCAGGCCAACGTGATCCTGGTCGAGAAGGAGAGCGGCGTCCGCTACGTCTACCGGGGCGGGGTGCTCCACCCGACGCCGAACCTGACCTCCGCGATGCTCCTGCAGGGCCCGTCGGCCACGGTGAAGCTCATCTCGCGCAACTCGCTGAAGGACCTGCCGCGCGGCCCGGAGATCGGCATCGCCGACGCGCCGCAGTCCGTTCCCGCCGCGGGCGCGTTGGCCCACGGGCCGTGGCTGGTCTGCCTGCCGGGCTCGGTGGTGGACGCACCCGGTGCCGGGCTCGGCCTGAACCTCTCCCCCCGGGCCGCCGCCACCCCGTCGACCGGCGACACCTTCGCGGTGGTCCGCGGGCCGGACGGGGTCACATACCTGCTCGTCGGGACGGGCAAGTTCCCGATGGAAGACGAGTCGGTGCTGGTCGCCCTCGACGCCGCCAACGTGCGGGTGGCCGTCGCCCCGGCCGCCTGGTTGGCCGAGCTGCCGACCGGTGTCACGCTCGCTGCGGCCCGGATTCCGGGCGCGGGCGACGAGGGCCCCCGGGTCGGTGGTCGCGTCCACCCGGTGGGCACCCTGTTCCGGCAGCAGCCGTCCGCCGGCACGGAGCAGCTCTTCGTGCTCCGCGAGGACGGCCTGGCACCCGTCAACCGGATGGAGTTCGTCCTGGCCGCGGTACGCGACGGCGAGTCGCCGGTGTCCCTGGACGCGGCCGACGTCGCCGCCGCGCCCCGTTCCAGCGACCGTACGCTGACCGACCGGCTGCCCGACCTGACCGGTTACCGGTGGCAGGACCCCGGCGGTCGGGTGCTCTGCCTGCGACAGCAGCCGTTCGACGCGGAGACGGTCGGCAGCGAGCTGGTGCTCGTCGACCGATCCGCCTCGGGGGTCGCCGCCGACGGCACGACCACGGTGCTGGTCGAGCCGGGGTCCGGGATGACGGTGACGCCGGTGCCCAGGGCCAGGACCGCCGCCGAGCTGGTGCTGATCTCGGAGCAGGGCGTCGCCTACCACCTCGCCGACCAGGACACCGTCGCCGCGCTGAAGCTCAACTCGGCGGCTGCCGTCCCGTTCCCGAAGGGCCTGCTGGCGTCGGTGCCGCCGGGCCCGGTGCTCAGTCGTACGGCCGTCAACGGTCTTGCTAGGGGGTAGCGTCGATGGCATCCATCCGAGATCTGCTGCGCGTCGGGCGGAGCGAGCCCGGCGACATGGTGCAACACACCGTCGGCAACGCCCTGGTCCTGCACCATCCTTACCAGATCAGCCGGGAGGCGCAGTCCCTCGCGCTCGCCATGGTGGCCGACGCCGACAACGACGTGGTCCTGCTGGATCTGGGCAGCGGCATCCCGATCGGCTCCTGGGAGTCGATGGCCGGTGTGCTGCCACGGCGTCGGCGCGGCATCCGCCTGGTCGCCTGCGGTCAGCGCACCGACACCGCGGCGATGGCCGGGCAGTGGCTGTCCGAGCGGCTCAACCGGACGGTGATCGCGCCCGACGGCGACCTGGTCCGGGGGGCTGCCGGGGCGCTGTTCGTGCACTCCAAGCCGGGCAGCGGCTGGGTGCGGTTCCGGCCCGGCAAGCCACCGGCCTGGGACGCCAAGCGATACCCGGCTCCGGTCTGGGACCGTGCCGCGACCGAACGTCGGGCGTCCAGCTCCACCGGCGAGATCGAGCCGCTGCCGGGCGGGGTGTGGATCCACGGCGTACGGACGCCGGACGTCATCGCCGAGCACCGCGGCCGCCTCGTCGCCGATGTGCCGTGCCATCCCGAGACGATGACCGTCCTGCTCGGCTGCCCGGGCACCGAGCCGCTCCCGCTCGACGACGTGGTCCGGTTCTGGCGCGACCTGGATCCGGACAGCCGGCTGCGTGCCCGCTTCGTGCAGTACGGCGAGCTACGCGTACCCGAGGGTGAGTTGTTCGGTCAGACGCTGGCCGACCTGCTGTCCACCAGGGTCGTCTGCTACCCGGGCGTTCCGGTCGGCATGCCCGGCAAGTTCGAGATCCGGACGGTACGCGCGGACGGTGTCCTGGGCTGGCCGCCGTTCGCCCTGGAACTGGGCTACTCGCCCCGGCCGCACCCCAATTCGCTGGCCCGCCGGCCGCTGCTGCTCAGTCATCGCGGCCCGCTCCAGTGGACGGAGGAGATCGCGCCTCGGGTGTACTGGTACGCCCCGGACGCCGTGGTCGAGGTGATCGAGGCCGGGCTGTGGGTCCGCCCGGCGGACGAACCGGGGAACGCGGAACGGGTCCGGGCCACTCCCCTCGACCCGGCGGACGTCACCATGGTCTTCGATGACACGGTGCCGCAGCGGACGGCCCGGATGCGTGAACTCGCCGCGGACCTGGCGGCGCGGATCGACCGCGCCGTGGGACAGTCCAGCGCGCTGGTGCCGGCCTCGATGCTGGTGCCGGGGCGTAGGCCGGGCAGCCGGGCCGAGGCGAACCTGATGCCGGCGCTCGGGTCACCGTCGGCGCCACCGGCCGGGGCCACCCATGCCCCCACCGGACCCACGGCGATCCCGGCGGTCCCCGCCATCGCCGTACCTGTCGCGTTGCCGCCGACCGGGCCGGCGCAGCCGACCGTCCCGACGGTCACGTCGGCGCAGGTGGTACCACCCGCGCAGGTGGTGCCAACGGCGCAGGTGGTACCGCCCACGCAGGTGGTGCCAACGGCGCAGGTGGTACCGCCCACGCAGGTGGTGTCAACGGCGCAGGTGGTGCCAACGGCTCCGGAACCTCCGCCTGCCCCGGTGGAGATCCCGACCGAGTCCTCGATCGACGGACCCGGCGACCCGCAAGCGGGGCACCTGCCGGGGTACCGGCCACCAGCCCGCTGGCCGCTCTCGTCAGTCGCCGCCGCCCTGCGCGCCGCCCCGCCGGTGCCGGCACCCGCCGCACCGGCCGAGCCCGCCGCACCGGCCGAGCCCGCTATGCCGGCTGAGCCCGGCGCGGCGGCCGGATCCGCCCGGCCGGTCGAACCCGCCGCACCGGCCGGGTCAGCTCCGTTGGTCGAGCCCCCGCCGGCTGTCGCTTCCGATCCAGCTGCCGCTTCCGGTCCGGCTGTCGAAGGCGCTTCGGCTGTCGCTTCCGATCCAGCTGTCGCTTCGGGTCCGGCTGTCGAAGCCGCTTCGGCCGCCGGGCCCGCCGCCGTCGCGTCCGCTTCGCCGGCCACTGTCGCGTTCCGGGCAGCCGGGGACCCGGCTCCCCCCGCGCCGCCACCGGCCCTGCCGGTGGCGGTGTCGACGGCGTCGATAGCGGGCCCGCCCACGGCGACGCCCGTTCGAACGGGCGACCCGGCGACGGCGGACGCGCCGTCCCGCTTCCGGCTGCAGCCGGTGGCGACGCCGGAGACCTCCGCGCTGCTGCCGCACCGCGGGCTGGCGGAGGAGAGGGCCTGGCTGCGCCGCTCCCTGAGCCGGGACTTCGACACCATGGCCAGCTCGGTCTCCCGGCTCATGTCGGAGCATCCGGGCATGAAGGCCGGTGGTACGGGCAGCGCCGACGACGTCCTCGTCGACTCGGTGGCGGCCCAGCTGTTCCTGACCCGCCGGGGCGCGGGGATCGACGCCGGCCTGCGATCGGGCGCGGTCGGCCCGCACGTCCCCCTGGCCCGGTGCGCGGTCTCCGGCCTCTCCCGGCTGCCGTCGGTGCGGGGCAGCACCGTCATGCGCACCTCGCCGAGCACCGAGGAATGGCACCTGTACCGGGGCCGACGCCTGGTCACCGACTGGAGCTTCGTCACCATGCTGACCGCGCCCTGCGCCGGCCAGGACGGCGACACCGATGTGCTGATCTGGTCGATGACCGCCCGTCGCACCGCCCTGTTGGAACCGGACGGGGACGAGCGCGTCGAGGACCGGGTGGTGTTCCTGCCCGGCACCCACTTCAAGGTCCTGGACACGGCAGAACCGGACGGTGAGCGGCGGGGCGCCATTCTGCTCCGCGAGATCGGTGTCAACGAGATCGACGACGACGGCCGCGTCGACCAGAACCGGCTGTCGCTCGACGAACTGGCCGTGACGTCCCTGCGCCGCAGCCTCGACCGGTGGGACGGTACGGACGCCCGACACCGTGTCGGTCCCGCCTCGGCCGGCCGCTTCGGCACGCTGCCCGGTCTCGTCGGCCCGCCGGCCCGGAAGAAGGGGTGACCCGCGCGATGAGCCGACAGCTGCTGACAGTGGGTGGCGGACAACCGGGCGCATTCACCACCATCGGCGCGGCCGTCGCCCGTGCCGAGCCGGGCGCCACCATCACCGTCCATGCCGGCCGGTACGCCGAGAAGCTGGTGGTCGGCAACCGGATCACCATCGCCGCCGAGCCCGGCGCCCTGGTCGAGGTGCACGTGGAGGAGGGGAGCGTACTCGCCGTGCACGGCGAGGGTGCCCAGGTGCGGGACATCTCGCTGTCGAGCGCCGACCCGAAGCTCGCCGCGGTCGACGTCTACGCCGGCGAGGCCGCCCTGGACGGCTGCCGGTTCGAGGGTGCCGCCTGGGTGACGCTGCTGGCCCGGTTGCAGGGGACGATCGCGCTACGTAACTGTGTGGTCAGTTCCTCCGCCGGTGCCGCGATCGTGGTGACGGCGCCCGGCGCGAGCACCGTGGAGGACACCGTGATCCGCGACGTCGCCACCTCGGGCGTCGTGCTCAGCGACATCGGCTCGTTGACGCTGCGCCGGTGCACGGTGCAGGGGGCCGGCGCGAACAGCATCTGCGTCAACGGGGACGCCCGGCTCGTCGTCGAGCGGTGCGAGATCACCGGCGCCGGTAAACCGGCTCTCGTGGTGGAACAACGCGGCCACGCCCGGATCAACCGCCTGCGGGTTCGGGAGAGCGCCAACGTCGACGTGTTCATGCGCGGCGAGGTCGACGTGGTCGTCACGGATTCCTCGTTCACCGGTGCGCGGCTGCAGTCCGTACACGTCGCCGACGGTGCCGCGCCCACCTTTCAGGGCTGCACGTTCGGCTCCGCCGGGCGCACCGCCGGGCACATCACCGGTGCGGCGAAGCCGACCTTCACCGACTGCGTCTTCACGGACTCACCGGTGGGGGTGACCATCGAGGCCGGGAGCGCCCCCCGCTTCGAGCGGCTCACCATCGGGGGCAGCAGTGAGCACGCGGCCGTGGTGACCGGTGCGGCGTCGATGATCGTGCGGCGGCTGCGTGCCACGATCACCGCCGGGTCCGGGCTGCTGTTCACCGACGGTGCCGACCTCGACGGCACCGATCTGGGGATCGACGCCGCCGACGCCGTCGCGCTCGAGCTGCGGGAGGCGGCGCGGGGCACCGTCCGCGAGGCCCGTTTCACCGGTACGGCGGCCACCGGTGTGGTGGTCGGCTCGGGCGCCACGTTGGACCTGCGGTCGGCGGTGCTGGACGGGGCCGGGATGCGGGTCGACGACAACGCGGAACTGCGGGTGCAGGACACCGAGTTCGTCGACGTGCTGGGCGACGGCCTGCGGGTCGGCCCGGCCGGCACGGTGACCGCGAGCCGGGTGCGGGTCCGCCGGGCCCGGCAGGTGGGGATCCGGTTGGAGCGCGGCTCGCGGGGCACCTTCACCGACTGCGAGGTGCTGGAGAGCGGAGCCGCCGGTTTCGACGTGGACACCACGGGGCCGGTGTCGATCGTCCGCTGTGCCGCTCGGGACAGCGGTGGCGAGGACGTCCGCCAGGCCGACGACGCCCACCCGAGCATCACCGCGCTGACCACCGGGCGGGCCGTCCGGTCGGCGACGCCGGTCTCGTCGGCTCCCACCGGCTCCGGGTACGCCCCCCAGTGGACCCCGGACGAGCCGCCGGCCGCCGAGGCGGCGCCGGACGAGGTGAGCGGACCGTTGCGCGAGCTCACCGGCCTGATCGGTCTGCGCGGGGTGAAGCAGGAGGTCACCGCGCTGATCAACCTGATCAAGATGGCGCAGGTCCGGCAGCAGATGGGCTTACCGATGCCGCCGATGAGCCGGCACCTGGTCTTCGCCGGCCCGCCCGGGACCGGCAAGACCACTGTCGCGCGGCTCTACGGTGCGGTCCTGGCCGAGCTGGGCATCCTGGCCAAGGGCCACATGATCGAGGCGGCCCGGGCGGACCTGGTCGGCCAGTACATCGGCTCGACCGCGATCAAGACCACGGAACTGGTCAACCAGGCGATCGGTGGGGTGCTCTTCATCGACGAGGCGTACACCCTGTCGGCCGGCTCCGGCGGGTCGGGCCCGGACTTCGGTCAGGAGGCGATCGACGCGCTCATGAAGATCATGGAGGACCAGCGTGACGAGCTGGTGGTCATCGTGGCCGGGTACTCGGAGCTGATGGAGAAGTTCCTGGCGTCCAACCCCGGTCTGGCCTCCCGGTTCACCCGGACCGTCGAGTTCCCGAACTACTCGGTCGACGAGCTGGTCACCATCACCTCGAATCTGTGCCGCAAGCACTACTTCGAGCTGACCGACGACGCCGTCGAGGGGTTGGCCGCCTACTTCGAGCGGGTCCCGAGGACCTCGACGTTCGGTAACGGTCGGGTGGCCCGGAAGCTGTTCGAGGCGATGATCAACAACCAGGCGTCCCGGCTGGCGGTCACACCGCCGACCAAGGACACCCAGATCAACCGGCTCACCGCCGAGGACCTCGCCCCCGAGCTGGCGCTGCTGGACGAGCTGCCGGTCGAGCAGAAGAGCCCACCCGACCCGAGCCGGAACCCGTCCGACGCGATCGACGCCGCGCAGAGCTGGCAGCGGATCGGCCGGCTGATCGGTGCGGCCGACGCCCGCGCGGCGGTCCACGCGGCCCTGCTCCAGATGTGCGAGCTGCGAAACCGTCGCCGCTCCTCCGGCCGGCACGGAAACGTCCTGCTCTCCGGCCTGCCCGGCAGCGGCCGCAGTGAACTCGTCCGGCACTACGCCGCCGCCCTGTCCGAGCTGGACCTGCTGCCGGTCGGCCAGCTGGTGCGCGTCTCGACCGCCGAGCACCTCGCGCCGCAGTGGCCGGGGCAGGTCCACAGCCTGGTCCGGGCCGCCCTCCAGGACGCCACCGGCGGCACCCTGATGATCGACTATGTCGACGACGGCACCGGCGTCGCGTCGGAGATCGTCGAGGCGTTGGTCGAGCAACTGCGCGCCACGCTCGGCGACCCGGTCGTCGTCCTGGTCGCCGAGCCGGCCACGCTGGCCCGCCTCGGGGTCGCCGCGCCCGGTCTCGCCGAGGTGTTCGGCCAGCACTGGACCATTCCCGAACTCACCGTCCCCGAGCTGGCCGAGGTGCTGGCGCGGAACCTGGCCAGGCGGGGGCACGAGATTCCGCAGGACGTCCGGGCCGCGCTCGTCGGGCTGGCCGCGCGGGCACCCGAGCGCACCGTACGCGCCGCCCACCTGCTCTCCCGGAGCCTGAGCCGGACCACCGGGTCCCGCACCCTCGCGCTGGCCGACCTCGACGGACTGGTCAGCCGCAACGATCCGACCGTACGGGCGACCCGCCTCGACGGCGGCCTCGCCGTGGTCGGCTGAGAGGAGACGCCATGCCGCAACCGCAGCCCACCCGGGAGGAACTGGTCAAGGCCGGGCGCGCCTTCGAACGACGGCTGCGCCAGGCACAGACCAGCCTCGAACACACCCTGGTCACCGGCCGTTCCGCCGACGGCACGGTGGTCGTGCTGGCCAGCGGTCTCGGACAGCTCAAGGCCGTACAGGTCAGCCCTGCCGTGTTCGACACCCGCGACGTGGCGGCCCTGCAGCAGGCGATCACCCAGTCGATCCGGGCCGCCGCGGCCAACGCCGCCGCGCTGGCCGGGGAGAAGTTGGGCGCGGTCGAGATCAATCTCCACTGACCGCAACGGTGGTGGGCCTGGTGAGGGGACCAGTCGAATGAGGATGATGCGCAGACTGCGCCCCCCGGCGTCAGCGGGGATCTTCCAGCACCGGCTCGGCAACGCGCTGGTCCTGCACGTCGACGATCGGATCAGCGTCGCGGCCCGGTCGTTGGCCCTGGCGGTCGCCGCGGACCCCAACCACGACGTCGTCGTACTCGATCTGCACCACGACCTTCCGGTGGGCACCTGGGGGGCGGTCGCCACGGTGCTGAAGCGGTGCCGGCGCGGCATCCGGCTCGTCGTGTGCGGGGTGTCCGCCGACACCGGGGCCCTCGCCGCGCAGTGGCTCTGTGACCGGCTCCGCCGTCCGGTCGTCACGCCGCACGGCCGGGCCGTCCAGGTGGCGGCCGGCACCCTGTTCGCCCACACCGCCGAGGGCAGTGGCTGGGTGCGCTACCTGCCGGGCCGCAGGCCGGCCTGGGAGTCCCAGCGCTACCCCGCCCCGCCCTGGGACGCCGCTGCCGCACGGTTCCAGCCGACCAGCGCGGTGGGTGCCGCCGAACCCGTTCCCGGTGGGGTCTGGATCCGGGACACCCGCGACCCGGTCGCGGTCGGCGGCCACTGGCAGTGGCTGGTGGCCTCGCTACCCTGCCAACCCGAGGCGATGACGGTCGTGCTCGGCTGCCCCGGCACGCCGCCCCTGGCCCTCGACGACGTCGCCCGCTTCTGGCGCGAACTCGACCCCGCCGGCCGGCGACACGCCCGGTTCGTGCAGTACGGGCCGGTCCAACTGCCCGCCGGTGAGGTGCTGGGCCAGCGGCTCGCGGACCTGCTGGAATCACCCGTGGTCTGTTTCGGTGGCCTGCCCCTCGGGCGGCCCGGGCACCTCCACATGCACACCGTGACGCCGGACGGCAGCCTCGGCTGGCAGGTCCTTGCCCGGGAGCTCTGTTACACGCCCCGCCCCTCCCCCGCAGCCCCGGCCAGGCCACCACGGATCGTCGGTCACCACGCCCCGGCGCTGCTCGGCGCACCGGTGGGCCCGTTGACGTACCGCTACGCCACGGACGCGGTGGTCGAGATCGTCCCGTCCGGGCTGTGGATCCGTGCCGACGAGCCCCCGGGCATCGCCGGCCGGATCCGGTCCCGTGCGGCGGATCCGACCCGGCACGCCCTCATCGTCGACGACACGACCCCGTCCCGGGTCGCCCGGTTCCGGGAGCTCGCCGAGGATCTGACCGCCCGGCTGGACCCGGCCACCCGGGCCCGCAGCACCCTGCAACTCGCGTCGGCCGTCGCGACCGGCCCGCGGGCACCGGCCACCGGCAGCGCCGGCGGCGACCTCGGTGCCGGACTGACCTACCGGTTCACCGCGGCGGACCTGGCCTCGGGTGAGTCGACCGAGGCGACGCCCGCGCCGGCCGAGGCACTCGCGGTGACCTCCGTTCCCGGGCCCCAGTCCGCGTCCTGGCTGCCGACGGTGTCCGGAGACAGGGCGGGGACCGGTGTGCCGACCCCGACCGCCGCGGAGTTCCTGACCTCGCCGGTGGCGGCTCCGGAACCACCGACGGCCGGACCGGCTCCGGTGGTCACGGCAGCCCTGCTGGCCCCACCCGGCGGCCCGACCGTTGCCGGTGCCGTCACCCCGCTCCGGGACCGGCCCGGCACGGGTGTGCCGCCGACCGGGGCCCCGGCGGCGGCCGGGACCTGCCGCTGCGACGCCGCTCGACGACCCGTACGCTTCCAGCCCACGCCGACGCCGGACGCACCGGGACTGTCCGCCCCGACCGGGCTCGACTCGGCGCGGTCGTGGCTGCGGTGGCGGCACCGCCGGGAGTTCGACGCCGCCACCCCGGCGATCTCCCGGCTCCTCGCCGAACACCCCGGGCTGTACCCGGACGACGACTCGCTGGCCGACGCGGTCGCCGTACACCTGTACCTGTCGGCCCCGGGCGAGGCCGTTGACCGGGCGCTGCGTGCCGGACCGGCCGGCGACGTGACGCACTTCGCCCGGTGCGTGGCGGCCGGGGTCGCCCGGCTCCCGGCCCACCGGGGTGCCGTGTGCCTGTCCGCCACGCTCCCCGGCGACGACCTGCGGGACGTCGCCGCCCGGGAGACGCTGACGGAGCGGGGGTTCACCCATGCGCTGACCGAGCCGCCCGTGAACGTCCCCGGCAACGTCGACGTCCTGCTCTGGTCGATGACCGCCCGCCGGACCCGCCTGCTGGAGCCGGAGGGCGAGCATCGCGCGGCCGGCCGGGTGTTGTTCCTACCCGGTACCCGCTTCCGGGTGCTGGCGACGACGCCACCGGACCGCCACCAGCCCGGCCGCCTGCTGCTGCGCGAACTCACCGCCGAGGAGCCGTGCCGCGGACGGGTCCCCTTCGACGAGTTCGCGTTGACGTCGCTGTCGCGTTGCCGCGATCGTTGGGCGGCGACCGGCCGACGCGGTCGGGTCGGCGACGCGACGGCGCAACGCCTGACGTGCCTCCCGGGCGTCGCGTGACGGCCCGCGGTCGACGGCCCCGGGGGTGGGCTCGGGCGGCCGTACGCAGCGTCGTCCGCTGCCGGCAGCGACCACGGTCGACGGCTTTGTCGGCGGTCGTTGTCTTGGTATACCTGATGATGTCGGCGTAGGTCGCCTGGCGCACAGCCGCCGATCTCATCCTCAAAGGAGACATGATCGAAACCGCCTACCGTGTGAGTCCGCTACGCGCGACCGATCCCGAGCGGCTGGGTGACTACCTGCTCGTCGGCCGCCTCGGCCGGGGTGGGATGGGAGTGGTCTACCTTGCGGAGAGTGACGACGGCAGTTATGTGGCGGTCAAGCTCATCCACCCCGACCTCACGACCGATCCCGAGTTCGCCAGCCGCTTCCGCGGCGAGGTCGAGCGGGCCCGGCAGGTACCGTCGTTCTGTACCGCCGAGTTCTTCCACGCCGACCTCGACCACGACCCGCCGTACCTCGTCGTCGAGTACATCGACGGCCCCAGCCTGGACGAGGTGATCGCCGAACGCGGCCCGATGCGCGGTGGGGCGCTGCAGTCCCTCGCGGTGGGGGTCGCCACCGCGCTGACCGGCATTCACGGCGCGGGCATCATCCACCGCGACCTCAAGCCGGACAACGTCCTGCTGGCGTTGGGCAGCCCCAAGGTCATCGACTTCGGTATCGCGCGGTCGTTCGAGACGACCAGCAGGCACACCCGAACCGACGTCATGGTCGGCACGGTGGCCTACATGGCCCCGGAGCGGTTCTCCGGTGAGAAGACCACACCGGTCACCGCCGCGGCCGACGTGTTCGCCTGGGGCTGTGTGATCGCCTTCGCCGGCACCGGGAAGACACCGTTCGAGGGTGACTCGCCGTCGGCGACCGCGGGACGCATCCTCACCCAGCCGCCGCAGCTCGACGGGTTGCCGGAGTTCCTCAGGCCAGCGGTGAGCGCGGCGTTGGCGAAGGACCCAGCCAGCCGGCCGACCGCCCCGGAGCTGCTCGCGATCCTGCTGGGCAGCCAGCCCGGCACACTGACGCCGAGCCCCACGCCACCGCCGGCGACGCCGGCCGAACGGCCGGTCCGGTCGGCCCGCCGCAAGCGGGTGGCCCTGGTCGCCCTGGCCGTGCTGCCGGTGCTCGCCGCGGCGATCGCCGTCGGGTGGAACGCCATCCCCCACGACGTGCCCTCGGCGCAACGTCCCACCTCCTCGGCTGCCGGGGCGCCCCCACCGACGAGGATGGTCGCCGCCCAGACATCCGCTCCCGAACGCACCCCCTCGCCCTCCGCCGCGCCCCGCTCGGCTCGGCCGAGCAGCCCGCCGACCACCGCCGACAAACCCTCCCGGCCGACGCCCAGCCCCACCGGGCGGGGCTTGGTCAACGACGCCGGCCGTAACCTGGCCCTGGACAAGTTCGCAACGGCTTCCACCGTGGAAGGCCATCCGTGGCCCGCCGGTGACGCCGTGGACGGCGACCCCACGACCCGGTGGGCCAGCCTGTTCAGCGATCCCCAGTGGTTGGCCGTGGATCTGGGCAAGCAGTGGCAGATCCACAAGGTCGTGTTGCACTGGGAGATGGCCTTCGCCACCGCCTACCGGGTGGAGGTCTCCACGGACGGCCAGCGGTGGACGACCGTGTACCGCACCGAGTCGGGCAAGGGCGGGATCGCGCAGATCGACACCGACGGTGCGGTCGGTCGCCACGTACGGGTGTACTGCACCGAGCGCGTCGGCCCCTACGGCTACTCGCTGTACGAGATCGAGGTGCGCTGAGCGCCCCGCCCCGACGGCTCGTGGCCGGCCGCCGGTTCCACCCCGAACCCGCCCAGCCGGCGACGGGTGCGGCGCAGGTCCCACCGGGCGCCGAGCACGGCGTACAGACCCGCCGCCTCGCCGCCGGCCCGCGCCGCCGCGTGCGGGTGCCGACCGGCCGCGAGGAGCACCGCGGCATCCTCCAGGGCGGCGGCCAACTCCACCACCCGGCCGGCCGCCCGGTAGTGCGCCGCCACCGCCAGCGCAGGCTCCGGGTCGCCGGTGAGCAGCGCCCGGCAGCGGGCCGCCGCCCGGTGCGCCCGCCCCGGCCGGACCTCCCTGGCCGCCTCGTCGGCGCAGCTGGCAACCGCCTGTTCGGCCACGTCGTGCCGACCCAGCTCCAGCGCGAGCCGGACGACGCCGGGCAACCACTGGTGCCGCAGCAGCAGTGGGGCGTACGCCCGCGTCAGCAGCGGGTCGAGCAGGTGCAGCGCCTGCTCGGCGCGGCCCTGCTGCTCGGCGAGCATCGAACGGGCGACCAGCAGGAAGTCGCCGCTCTCGCGCTCGGCGGCGGTGGCCGGCAGCAGCTCGGTCGAGTCCAGGTGCCCGCTGGCCAGCACGGCGTCGTCGCGGTGCGCGGCGACCAGCGCCGCCGTACCGTGCAGCAGCACGGCGACCGCCCCGGGCTCCCGGGTGCCCAGCAGGGTGGCGCCGGGCGGGTCGTCGGTGACCGCGCTGACCACGGACAACACGTCGTCCCAGCGGCCCGACCAGTAGTGCTGCACCGCTGCGGTGACGTGCAGGCCGGACGGCAGCCGGTGCCGCAGCGCGAAGAGCGCGGCCTCGCGCAGCGTACGCTCGGCGTCCTCCAGCCGGTCCAGGTTCTGGAGCGTGAACGTCCGGTTGTCGAGCAGATCGAGGTACAGGCCGCCGAAGGCCGGATGGTCGCGCATGACGTCCAGCGCGCGGTCGACGTACTCCAGCGCCCGCTCGTGGTCGCGGCGGATCGTGTTGGTCAACCAGGTCGTCTGCAGCGCGAACACCGCCTCGTGGGGCTGGTTCGCGGCGAGCGCGGCGGCGTGCCGCGTCGCCGCCGCCCGGTCCACCCGGTCCAGGTCGTCGAGTGGGCCCCGGTGCAGGCTGGCCAGCAGGATCCGGTGCCGGGTGTGCCAGAACGCGGGTACGGCGGGGTCGGCGAGCGCCTCCTCGACGATGCCGAACGCCGCCGCGACGTCACCGCCCCGACGGGTCATCGTGGCGAGCAGGTGGCGCATCTCGGCGCGGTCGGCCGGGTCCGAGGCGAGCCGGACCGCCTCCCGCGCCTCGTCCAGCGCCGGACGCTCCTGCCGGAACTCGATGCGGACCAGCGCGATCAGCAGGCGCTCGCGTTGCCGCGGATCGGGCACGTCGGTGCCGAGCACCCGGCGGAGCAGCTCACTGGCCAGCGGGCGGGCCCGGCGGGCCAGTTGGACCTGATGGTCGATCAGCCAGGACACCATCCAGCCGTCCACCATCGGCGCCGCCGCGGCGAGTTGTCCGGCCACTCGAACCACCGGGTTGCCACCGTTCACCAGCACCTCGGCGGTGTGCCGGTGCAGAGCCGCCCGGGACGCGGCGGGGATCCCCTCGTACAACACCTGCCGCAGGAACCGGTGGCGGAAGGCCAGGTCGTCGTCGGCGGGCACGACGACCCGCGCGGCGAGTGCCTCCTCCACGCCGGACACCAGGTCGACGGCGGAGCGGCCGGTCACCGCGCTGAGGTCGTCGACGGAGAACCGGGCACCGAGCAGCGCCGCCGTCCGGAGCACCTCCTGGGTGCCGGCTGTGAGGCCGTCCATGGCGGCACGGATCATCGCGAGCAGCGGGCGGGGGGCTTCGATCGCCGTGGTGCCGGGGATGTCGGCCCTGCCGTCGACCACCTGTACCAGATCCCTACGCAGCAGGTCCGTGGTCAGCTCGTGGGCGTAGCGGGGATTGCCCGCCGAGATGGCGACCACCTCGGCCAGGTTGGGCCCGGGGGGCACCCCCACCAGGTCGGTCAGCGTCTGCTCGATCACGTCCGCCGGCAGGGCCTCCAGCGGGAGCAGGTGTCCCTGTCTCGCCTGGACGGCGCGGCGGAGCCGGGCCAGCTCCCGATCGCCCGGCTCCAGCCGGGCGGCTGCCACCACCAGCAGCGGCAGCCGGCGGGTGCCGGCGACCAGCCGCTCCCAGCACGCCACAGCGGATCGATCGACGCTGTGCAGCCCGTCCAGGACCAGCAGCAGGGGGGCGGTGGCGCACGCGGCGCGCACCTCGGCCAGGACCCGTTCGGTCGTCGCCGGGGTGGCGGCACCGGCCGACACGGCCCGCCCACCGGGGGCGTGACCTGCGGCGGGGTCGGCCGTCAGCCCCAACGCCCGGATCACCGTCGAGAGTGGCACATGCTGGTCCGGCTCCTGGGCGGTCCCCCAGGCGACCCGGCAGCCGCGCTCGGCCGCGTCGTCGAGCGCGGCGTGGAGAAGAGTCGTCTTGCCGATGCCGGCCTCACCCTCGACCCAGGCCACGGCACCCTGACCGGCCGCGGCCGCGGCGACCAGTTGCCGCAGCCGGCCCAGTTCGGCATCGCGGCCCGCAAGAGCCGGCCGGCCGGTCCGGTCCGCCCGGACCACCGGCCCGGTCCGGGCCGGTGCCGGCGCATCGCGGTGCGCGTCGGACGGGGCACCGGAGACGATCTCGTGCAGCCGGGCGAGGGTGGGGCCCGGTTCCACGCCGAGTTCGGCGCGCAGAGCGTCCCGGATCGCCCGGTAGACCCGCAGCGCCTCCGCCCTGCGGCCGCTGCGGTGCAGGGCCAGCATCAGCAGCTCGTGCAGCGGTTCGTGCAGCGGATGGTCGCGGATCAGCCCGGCAAGGTCGGCCAGCACGCCGTCGTCGCCCAGCTCGACGAGGAGGCGGGCACGCTGCTCGGCGGCACCGAGCCGCCGGCTGGCGAGCCGGCTGCGTTCCGCGTCGATGCGCGCACCGGTGAGTCCCGCGTACGCCTCGCCGTGCCACAGCCGTAGCGCCTCGTCGAGCCGGGCCACGGCGGCCGTCCCGTCGCCGGCCACACGCAGCCGCTCCGCCTCGGCGCTGAGCCGGTCGAACCGATCGCTGTCCAGGTCGTCGGGGTGCAGGCGCAGGGCGTAGCCGTGCCGACCAGAGGTCAGCGACCCGGGTCCGAGGACACGACGCAACCCGGACACGTACGTGTACACACTGCCCACCGCCGTGGGTGGCGGCGCTGGTCCCCACACCCCCGCGATCAGCGCGTCGCGTCCGACGTCGCGCCCGGCGGCTGCGGCGAGCAGCGCGAAGACCGTCCGTTGCCGGGCCGGCCCCAACGGCAGCTCCCGATCTCCGCGCCAGGCCCGGACCGGTCCGAGCACGGCGACCCGCAGCCGGTCCTCCGCAGTGGTCGTCATCGACCCTCCGGCCCGGGAACCGGGAGACGGTCCGCGCCACGGACAGGACCACCGGTCACGAGACGGAGGGCCTTCCGCCGCCGAGGAGCCGGGACCGGGACAGCTGCGGTTCGGTCGGTTTGCCCGGCAGGCTCGGCCGGATCCGGCCGAGCAGCAGACGTAGCTGCTCGATCCAGTGCCCGCCGATGCGGCGTTCCCGCAACGCCGCATGGGCGATCTGCGCCGCGGTCTCGAAGTCGCCCCGCCGCTCGTGGCTGTGCGCGGCGATCCAGCGCATCTCGCCGGCGAGTTCCGGGTCGGCGGTACGGGCCGCGACCCAGCCGGCCTCGGCTGCGGCGTTGCGATCCGCACGCAGCAGCAGCCGGGCCAGCCACGCGGTGAGCGTGAGGCGTCGGGCCGGGTCGAGGGTGTGCTGGGCGTGCGCCTGCGCGAGCACCGCGATGGCGATCCCCGGTGCCGCCTCGGCCACCCGTTCGACATGTTCGGCCAACCAGTTGGCGGAGCATTCGTCGACCGGAGCCTTCCCGACGAGCATCAGGGCGACCACCCGCTCGGGTGCCGTGCCCGCTTCGGCGAGCCGCTGCGCGTACCGGCGGCAGAGGGTGACCCGCAGCGCGGCGGGGGTGCTCTCGCACAGCGTGCGGGCCACGACCCGGTGCCGCAGGCGCAGCCGGTCCCCCGGCGCGAGGATCCCTGCGGCCCGCACCGGGGCCAGCATCCGGGCGAGGTCGTCGGCCGGGTGGCCGGTGACCGCACCCACCTCGGCCATCGTGCAGCCGGCGGGCTGCGAGCCCGGTGCCCGCACCTCGTACGCGCTGAGAAACGCGACCGCCCGCAGCACCTGGCGGGTGTCGTCGGGGAACGGGGAGAGATGTGCGGTGACCGCCGCGACCAGGCCGGACCCCGGGAACGGGTCGATTCCCTCCGTCGCGAGTTGCCGCAGGTATTGCGGGTGCCCGTCGGCATCGTCGAGGATCCGGGTCAGGTCGTCGGGCTCGGGCGGTGGCGACGCGACCGCCCGGACCAGTGCGCCCGCCGATCGGGAGTCCAGCGGACCGAGCGTGAGAGTTTCGGCGGTGGCCGGCCCGACCGCCCGTTCGGCACCGGACCGCACGGCGGCGACCAGCAGCAGCGGTAGCTCCCGCGCCTGGGCGCCCAGCGTTTCCCAGGCCCGCAGCGTGGCCGGGTCGGCCCAGTGCAGATCGTCGACGACGAGAATCAGCGGCGTCTCGGTCGTGGCGCGACGGACCAGCTGCACCGTCCGGGTCGCCACGTCGGCGTCCGTCCGATCCGGGTCGGTGGCGTCGACCTGGTCGCCCCAGTCGGCCAGCAGCCGGTCGCCGGCCTGGTCGGCACCGGGCTCGCCCCCCGGGTCCGAGGCGGTGGCCTGCGCTCCCACCGCGCGCCGGCCCGGCCCGGTGGTCAGTGCGGACTCGACGCAGTCACGCAGGGTGCCGGACGGGGCGTCCCGGGTGGCCTCGTCGCCGACCGCCCAGCCGAGGCGGCACCCGACTGGGGCATGGGGCAGCGCGGCCCTGAGCAGCGCCGTCTTGCCGATGCCGGCCGGGCCTTCGAGCAGGATGCTGCCGCCTCTCCCGGCGGCGACCCCGGTCACGGCCCGTCGCAGCCGAAGCAGTTCCCGGTCCCGACCCAGCAGCGGGGCAGCGTCGATGCGGACGGGCGGTTCGGCCGGGGCAGCCGCCGGTATGCCTGCGCTGGGGACCGTCGACCGGCTGGCCAACTCGACGGGGCAGGCGGCAACGGGTGATCCGACCGGCCGCGAACCGCCGGTGGACACGCGGGAATCCGTGGGCCGGGCCGCCACCGGTGGCGCGACGACGAATGTGCGACGGGGTTCCTCCCGGTGCGGATGGGCCGTCATCAGCTCCCGGAGGACCTGAGCCGCCTCCTGCTGGCGTCCGCGCCCGGTCAGCAACTCGGCGTACCGCTCGGCCGTGGCGATCCGCAGCGCGGTCAGGCGGGACCGCTGTTGCTCGGCGAACGGCCCGGGCACCCCGGCGAACGCCTCGCCACGCCACAGGCGCAGGGCCGCCGCCGTGGCGTTCAGTTCGGCGTCGGTGTGGCCGGTGGACCGTTGCCGCTGGGCCTGCGCGTGCAGCGACTCGAACCTGAGGACGTCGACCGAGGTCGGGGTGAGGTGCAACTGGTAGCTGCCGCCGCCCGAGCTGAGCAGCCGTCCCGCCGTCCATCGACCCCGGGCCGGTTCCAGCAACTGACGCAGCGTGGACACGTAGGTGTAGATGTTGCCGGCGGCGCTCTGCGGCGGATCGTCTCCCCAGACGGCGTCGACCAGTTGGTCACGGGAGACGGCCTCCCCGGCACGCAGCGCGAGCACGCAGAGGACGGCGGTGCGGCGTGCCGAGCCGAGCACGAGCTCGGTGCCGTCCCGCAGGGCTCGCACCGGACCCAACAGTCGGAGTTCGACACCCACCTGCTGCGTTGACATGGCCGCCCTTAGCTCGCTGCTCCGCGTGCCTGGCCCGCGACGTGGTCGGCGCTGCCCGGCACACCACTACCGGCGGGATGGCGTGATGGTCTGACCGTGCGACGTGCCCACCGGTCGATTGTCCACCATCCCCGCCGGTGCTGCCACTCAGGAAGATCACTGGAGCGGCGGGAGACCGGGTGGACGCACAACGTCAGTGGCGCGCACCCGATGCCGGCGTCTGGCTCGTCCGGGGTGCGTAGTCGTTCCCGACGGGCGACAGACCGGGCAGGTCGGCCCGAAGTACGGGCAGACCCCGGGTCGACGCCTTCCGCCCCGGCCGTCGCCCTGCTGGACTCGACAGGTGTCGGTCGATCCTCGCCCACCGGCGAACTCGTTCGCCGGTGAGCTTCTGCTCACCCTGGCCTGCGAGGGGCGGTTCGTGCTGGACGCGGCGCGGGCCGACCAGGCGATAGCCGAGCTGGAAAGCACGCTCTCCACCGTGCGGGCCCGGCTGCGCATCCTGCGGATCTGGCGACACGCGCCGCCCCAGCGGGTGGACGAGATCCCCGACGAACTAGCCCTGGACGTCGTCGAGGCCATCTTCGCCGACCAGCTCGCGCCGGGCCGGCTGGAGTTGGCCGCCGCGGAGATCCCCAAGTACATCGAGGCGCTGCGCCGGGCCCGGCTGGTGCCGCCCGAGGCGGACCGGCTCACCAGCCGCTGGGGGCCGCGACCGTGAACCTTCACGTGCCGGGGAGCAGCCGTGAAGGTGGCGTGGAGATTCTCTGAAGGGTCGTCGCGCAGACTTTCGCCGCAGCCATCAGAGGCGGAGGTTCCGGTGGAGAAGGTACGACTTGTTCTGCAGGCGTCAGATCCGTTCAGCTACGCGGGTCTCGACAGCTTCCTGCGATCCTGCCCGGCGATCGAGGTGTTGCCGGTCGAGGATCGTGCGGATGCGCAGGTGGTGGTGTTCGGTTGCGAGCAGCTGACCGTGGACGTGGTGGCGACGCTGCGACGCTCGGCGGCGCAAGCGGGTCTGCCCGTGGTCCTCGTACTCCGCACGATCACCGAGGGTGAGCTGCTGATGGCGGTGGAGAGCCGGGTGGTGGCCATCCTGCCGCGGGCGACGGTCACCGCCGAACGGTTGGCCGCCAGTGTGCTGACCGCGGCCAACGGCGGCGGCGTCATGCCGGCGAACCTGGTCGGTGAGCTGCTCAAGCACATCGAGCGACTCCAGCGTGAGGTGCTGGCCCCGAACGGCCTGAGCTCCTCCGGCCTCACGCCCCGCGAGGTCGACGTGCTGCGGCTGATGGCGGACGGGCTCGACACCGGCGAGATCGCCGGCAGGCTCTGCTACTCCGAGCGGACCGTCAAGAACGTCATCTACGGCGTCACCCATCGGCTGAGGCTGCGCAGCCGATCCCACGCGGTGGCGTACGCGCTGCGCAGCGGCATGATCTGAGCCGCGCGACAGCAACGGCCGGTTCGGCATGTCGTCCGCGGCGACCGCCGCCCATCGCGCCCTCGGGACCGACCGTGACCTGCCGTCGCCCTGGCCGATATCGCCCCGGCCCAGGCCGTGCCGCTGGTCGGCGCACATCCGGCACATACGCTGCCGCTGCCCATCCGCCACTTCGACGCCGGACGGGCTGCCGGCGCGCTGCGCCGGTGTGGTCACGCCGCCCGCGTGCACCCGGTCCACCGCTGCATCCGGTACGCCACCGCGCCTGCCCCGCCGGTACCTGCACCTTCTGCCGCAGCGGTGTCCGCCGGCGGGACTGCGTAATTGTCGACACACTCCCAGACACGCCCGCTGCCTCGATCGACAGTGTTGTTCCGGTGCCGCTGCCCGGTCAGAGGGTGGTGACTTCGACAGCTCGGGCGGGGTAGCCGTCCTGGCCTGGGACTTCGTAGTGGCATCGCACTCGCCGACCCGGAGTCAGGCTTCGATACTCGGTGGGACCTGCAACGATGTGGCTGAAGTGCACCCAGACGGTCAGCTCAGCGTGATCGAGGGCGATGGTTCCCCAGCCCTCTTCGAGGTGCCAAATTTCCACCACGCCAGTGTCCTGCAGGCTCTGATCACTCACGATTATCAGCCTATTGGCTGGGCGGAGGCCGGGCACGAAACTGCCGCGCCCGGCCTCCGATCGTGACTTTGGACCACACCCAGGTGATGACCCAGTTCGCTTGCGCAGTGAGTGTGCCGTTGCCGCCGCTGCCCTGGTTGTGCCGGAAGGCGAACGTGATGAGAGTGCCGTTCTGGGTGAGGGCACGGCGTCCGGTCGGGGTCACCCCGGCGCAGGCCCGCCGTCAATCTCGCACATGCAGGTTGAAACCCCCGCGCCCAGGAGCCTCCAGGCCCTCCTTCAATCGTAGTGACGGAATCTCGTAGTCACCGGAGTTCTGCCGCCGGAACGCGATGGGCGCCGTCGTCTCCAGCGTCAGCAATCGTTGCTTCCACCTTTTCGTCACGTCCTCGAATTCTCCGTCGGACATCCTGACGGCGTCATACAACACGAATGGCGGTAGCACCTCCATGCCCGGGTAGTAGAGGATCCCGTGGTGGATCGGGAACAGCAGATCCCCGATGGGGCCGTTGATCCCGCGATCGGTGTAGTGCGACTGTGGGCCGCCCACGGTCACCGAGAGGATCGCCCGCCGCCCGAGCAGGATTCCCTCGCCGTAACGCTCGCCGTAGCGGGTCTCGTCGTGCACGCCCACGCCGTAGGCGAAGTGGAAAGAGAACACCCGGTCCACCCAGCCCTTGAGGATGGCCGGCATCGTGTACCACCACAACGGGAACTGGAAGATCACCGTGTCGGCCCAGAGCAGCTTCTCCTGCTCGGCTGTCACGTCGGGGGTGAGTGCGCCGGCGTCGTACGCCCCACCCGAACTCGGTACCACCCGCAGCGGGCTCGTGGCGTACCCGCCGAAGTCGGCTGCGTCCACGACGGCCTTCCAGTTCATCGCGTACAGGTCACTCACCCGCACCTCGTGACCGGCGGCCTCAAGAGTGGATACCGCGACTTCCTTCAGTGAGCCGTTCAGCGAACGCGGCTCCGGATGGGCGTACACGATGAGCGTCTTCATGGCTGATCCCTTCGACGACGTGGGTCGCCACCGATACTCGACGGCCGGGACCGCCCCGTTCAGGGGCCCGAGTTCCGTCGGACCGGACTTCCTGGTACCGGCAGGACCACCCGCACACGGGTCACCCGAGCGATACTGGAGGCCATGGACGATCTCGCGGGCTTCCTGCGTATCCGGCGCTCCCGGGTCGACCCGTCCGTCGCCGGCATCCCGACCGACAGCCGGCGTCGCGTCGAGGGTTTGCGTCGCGAAGAGGTCGCTCATCTGTCCGGGGTCAGCGTCGACTACTACGTACGCCTGGAGCAGGGCCGCGCCACCCAACCCTCGGAACAGGTCCTCGACGCGCTCGCCCGCGTCCTCGGACTCGACGAGACCGAACGCGGTCACCTGCACCGGCTGGCCCGGCAACGCCGCCGTCGCACCAGGTCACCCAGCAGTCGCCCCCGGGCGGACCTGCTGCGGGTACTCGACCTGATCATCGACGCCCCCGCCCTGATCATGGACCACCGGATGGACGTGGTCGCCGGCAATCGCCTCGCCGGACTTCTCTACGGCCGAAACACGACGGGCCTGAACACCGCCCGGCACATCTTCCTCGAAGAGACCGAACGTGGCCTCTATGCAGAATGGGAGAAATGCACCCTCGACGTGGTCGGGCACCTTCGCCTGGCCGCCGGCAGATACCCCGATGATCCCCGCCTGGCCTCGCTCATCGGCGAACTGTCGATGGGCAGCGAGCGCTTCCGCCGTCTCTGGGCCCGTGCCGACGTACGCGCCCGCACGCACGGACGCAAGGCCTACCGGCATCCGCTGGTCGGACTGCTCGAACTGCACCAGGAGAACTTCGCCCTGCCGGATGAATCGGGCATCGAACTGATAGTCCTGTCGGCGCCACCGGAAAGCCCCGCCGAAGACGGGCTGCGCCTGCTGGCCTCACTCAACGACGGCGGGAACACCCCGGGGAAAGGACTGCGGGTCACCAACTACTCGTCATGAGCCGTGCGCCCATCTGCCACCGGGCACGCATCGCCGGGCCAATTGTCGCGCGGCTGACCATGCGCTGGGACGCACAGTTCGTCGTGATCCCTGCCGGGGCGGTGCCGTCGGTGGTGCCGGGCGCGCAGGAGGTGCGTGCCGTGCGCGATCCGGGTCGTTCGGGGGCGACGTCGACGTGGACACCGGTTCGTGATCCAGCCCGGGCGACCCGGGTGGGTCGCCACCGGAGGTGAGACCGAGCCGAAAACCTACGCGGTACCGCTACCGCTGCTGACTCTGGTGAGCTGGCAGGGCCTTCGGTAGCGTCAAACGCACCCGTCCGCCGTCATCGATTGGGGATGCTGCCTTCGTGTCACAGGTTGAGAAGATCACTGGTGAGCTCCGCGCCCTGATGGCCGGAGTCGAGCGGGCGCAGGGGTTGACGGCCGCTGCCGACCGGCAGGCGCAGGAGGTGGCATTACGTGCCACGAGCGCCGGCTTCCTCGCCGTCGCCGCAGGCGTCGCCCGGATACGCACCGCGATCACCGACGTCCAGGGCACCCTGGGACGGCTGGGAGGATCGATCGGTGAGGCGACGAAAGCCGCCGCCGCCGTACCCCAACAGGCCACCCCGCAGGAGACGGTCGCCGCACTGACGCCCGTGCAGAGCGCCATCGGCGCCGCCCGCGACGCGGCGGGCGGCGTCATCACCCAGATCGGGGAGGCACAGCAGCTCGTCACCACGATCCTCCAGGGCGGCCAACCCGGACCGCTGCTACAGGCCCTCGACGGCATCAAGCAGGTCCTGATGCAGGTCGTCGCCCGCACCAACGGTGCACGACAGGCCACCGAGGCGGCGATCGCCGAGGCACAGCGGGTGGGATCAGCGGGAAACTGACGGGGCTGGAGGTCAGTGCGTGCGGAAGCCGTTCTCCAGGTCGAGCATGGTGCCCTCGGCCTTGGCACGCAGCGCCGCGACGACCCGGCGTGCCAGCAGCTCCGGCATGCGCTCCCGGATCTGCTCCTCGGTGCACCAGGCCCAACTGCGCAGCTCGTCCGGGGGCAGGAGGATGTCGGCCGTGCCCACCTCATCGAGGGTGCCGCCGTCGTAGACGAACATCATGCCCTCGGTGCGGTCCGGCCGAGGGGGCACCCAGTCGGTCACCAGCAGCCGACCAGGCACCACCGCCCTGCCCAGTTCCTCCTTCACCTCACGGGCCGCCGCCTGCCGAGGAGACTCGTCCGCGTCGACGCACCCGCCGACGATCTCCCAGTAGTCCTTGTAGACGGGCTCGACCAGCAACGCCCGCCCGGCAGCGTCGGTGATCAGAACTGCCGCGCCCATCCGCTTACGGGGAAGCGTCGCCGTGTAGTCGCCGGATGGTGTGCTCACCTTCGCAGGCTACCCGCGCCGGCGGCCCCGACATGTCACCTTGGACCGTCCTGAACGGCTGACGAGTCGCGGACGAGCATCGCAGCAGACCGCCCATCCTCGCCACCGTGAGCGCCCGCTGCCCGGCCGCCCGGTCGAGGCTGGACCCGCTACGTGGCGCTCCGGTTGGTCCAGTTCCACCAACTCCCGTTCCACCACCGACTCCACAGATTGCCGCTGGTGTCGAGCACGAAGAGCGCCGGCCGGCTTGAATCCTGCGGCGCGACCACGGCGGAGCCACCCCCCGCCGGCCGGAACGGAGGGTTCTGGTCACTCCAGTACCAGTTCGACCCGTCCCAGTAGTTGATCCACAACCCGCCCTCATCAGTACGGTAAAAGGAGAACGGGGAACTGCCATCGACCGAGAGGACACCGAGCGGGGCGGTCACCAGCGTCTCCCCCGGGGGTGAGCCCAAATTGTGCCACTGCCATCCGGCCCCGGACCGCCAGCGCAGCCAGGCGTTACGGTCGGAGCCGAGGACGAAGAGGTACGGGCGGGCATCCGGCACCACCTGGATCGCATTCCGCGCACCGAACGCGTTACTGCCGGAGTCGAGGTTGACGCCGGGGTTCCCCAGGTCGTTCCAGATCGCGGCCTGACCGTCGACCCGGGCACTCCAGAGGTGTCCGTCGTTGCCGACGACGTAGACCTGCGGGGTGCCCCCCTCCAGCAGCACGCCGAGCGGCCCGTAGGCGGAGACGCCGTCGGGGGGTGAGCCGAGGTTGGCCCAGGACCACACCGAACCGTTCCACCAGTTCACCCAGGTCGCCTCGTCGCCGTCGCTGCGCACGAAGACGTACGGGCTGCTGCCGCCTACGGCGACGGCGGCGAAGCTCGGCCAACTCACGAAGTTCGCACCAGGCGGCGCACCCTGGTTGCGCCACTGCCAGGTGGAGGACGACCGCCACAGGCTCCAGAGGTTGCCGTCGGTGCCGAGGACAAAGGCGTACGGCCGGCTGAAGTTGTCGACGATGGTCACCCCGACCGGCATCCGGATCCCGACCCCCGGCGGTGTGCCCATGTTGGACCAGTTCCACCCCTCGGTCTGGTCCTGCCAGTTGATCCAGAGGTTCCCGTCGGTGCCGATGCTGAAGACGTACGGATACCGGTCACCCACGGCGACCGTGCCGACGATGTTCCGCACCGGGGGTGGGGTGATGGTAGCGGCGGACCTGGTGAGGAGCTGACCGCCGGCGACCGGTCGCGTCGCCTCCCGTTCCGGCTCGGCCGCTGCGGCCGTCGGGGTGGTGCCCATCGTGACGGCCAACGCGACGGTCGCGACCGTCGCCAGCATCCGGCGGACCAAGGTGCTGCCTCTCATTGTGTCCTCTCGTGGCAGGAGCGATGCATTGAATCATGAGGATCGCTCGCGTAGCCACAGTCGAGAAGCCGATCCGGTCGACTTCCCGACGCAGGATCCACCGGCCCCTGAGCACGCACGGCCACCTGAACTCACTTCGCGAGCCGACGCACACCTGACCATCGTGTTCGCCGCCTGGCCGCATCGCGCTGGACCGCCCGCCGCTGCCGCACCATCACTGCCGCCGACCCCTACCAGCCGAACTCCGTACCACTCTCGGGGCCAGCCACAGCACGTGCGACACACCCGATCAGCCCGCATCCCCAACGCTCTGTGGTCAGCAGTACACAACTGACGCACTCGCGGTGCTCGTCGGGAGCACCGGTCGCTACCTCGCCGTGGGTGGGTTCACACCTCAACGGACACGGTCGGAGGGCGTGTCGTCGAATGTCGCGACGTGGGTCCGGTGCCATGGGCGGTGACTTTGGTCCGGACGCTACCGGCGCTGGGATGATCGAGGCCGGTGAGTAGTTCGAGGGCCTTGTGCCACGACCGCGAGGCGTTGACGCTGTCGCCCATGTCGTGCTGGGTGTCGCCGAGGTGGTCGAGTGCCTCCGCCTCGCTGAACTGGTCGCCCAACTCCCGGTGCACGTCCACCGCCTGCTCGTAGCAGACGACGGCTTGGGCGTGCTGGCCGAGGTGGTGGTGGATGTGGCCGAGGCTGTCCAGGGTCATTCCCTGACCGGCCCGGTCGTTGAGCTCTCGCAGGAGGACGAGGGCTCGTTCGCAGTAGACCAGGGCCTGTGCGTGGTCGCGGAGCAGGGTGAGGTGCCAGCCGATCGCGTTGTGGCATCTGGCCTGCCCGAGCCGGTGGCCGGTTTCGCGGTACAGGTCAAGGGCGCGGTGGTCGTGTCGGAGAGCCTGCTTCAGGTCACCCCGTCGCTCACACGTGATGGACAGGGTGTTGTGGATGTGGGCCTGTTCAGTGCGGTCACCGGCCAGGACGGCGAGATCCAGGCCGCGATGGAGCTGGGTGTCGGCGTCGTCGAACCGGTACAGCCGCGTGTACGCGCGGCCGAGCTGGCGGTGGGCGCGCGCCTCCATGACCCGATCGGCCACCCGGGCTGCGGCCGCGATCGCGGTTCGCCAGATCACCAGCCCGTCGTGCCAGTGCCCCCGACGGTCCAGGAAGACCGTTACAGCCTGGGCGAGTTGTCCGACCTGTGCCTCCCGGCCGGTGGTGGCGTGGTCGATGATGTTGAGCAGGACAGCGCGTTCACTGGTGAACCAGTCGAGTGCGCGCTGGTAGTCGGTGAACTGTTCCGGTACGGTCCCCTCGGCCGGCGGGGCCGGCTCGGTGTGGTCCGTCGCGGGGTCCAGCAGCTGATTGGCGTTGTACGCCGTGTGCAGGTAGTGGTCGAAGATCCGGCCGATGGCCGCCCGCCGGTCCGATTCGGATTCGGTGGACCGGGCCAGGTGCGCGGCGTAGTCACGCATCAGGTCGTGCCAGGTGTGCCGGCCGGGATGACGCTCGGCGGTGAGGCTCGCCGAGATCAGTTCGAGCAGTGACGACCGTGCCTCGGGGAGGGGAACGGCGGCGAGGCTGCCCGCGGCCGCGACGGTGACATCCGGACCCGGGTGGAGGCTCAGCAGCCGGAACAGGCGGGCCGCCGGTGGGGTCAGCGCCTGATAGGACCAGGAGAACACTGCCCGGACGTCGGTTTGCGGGTCGCCGTCCCCGAAGACGTCCAACCGGCCCGGTACGTCTGCCAGTTCCCGGACCACGGCGGCCAGCGGCAGCTCCAGGTACATCGCTGCGCGGGCGGCGACCACGGCCAGTGCCAGTGGTAGCCGAGCGCAGCGGTCGACGATCTCGTCGACCGCTGTGGGTTCGGCGGTGACCCGGTCGAGGCCGAGCCGGTCGGTCAGCGCATCCTGGGCCTCCACGGTGGTGAACAGGTCCAGCATGAGCGGGTGAGCACCCTCGACGGCCACCAGGCTGGAGAGCCGGTTGCGACTGGTGATCACGACCAGGCAGCCGGGTGCGGCGGGCAACAACGGACGCACCTGGACGGCGTCGCGGGCGTTGTCCAACACGATCAGCATGCGCTTATCGGCGAGCAGACTGCGGTAGAGCGCCGCCTGGGCGTCCAGATCGGCGGGGATCCGGCTTGGCGGCACCTCAAGGGCGTCGAGGAGACGACGGACCGCCTCGGCCGGGTCCACCGCCCGGCCGCCGGGGTCGAAGCCACGCAGGTCCACGTACAACTGCCCGTCACGGAACCGGCCGGCTACCCGGTGCGCCCAGCACACGGCCAACGTGGTCTTGCCCACCCCCGCCGTGCCACCGATGGCGACGATCACCACCGTGCCGGCGCGGGCGCTCATCTCGGCCAGGGCGTCCAGCGTCGCCAGCTCGTGGGCGCGACCCGTGAAGTGGCGCACCGCCAACGGAAGCTGTCGGGGAACCGGCATGCCGCCCGGGTAGTCGGCACCGCCGCCGCCGGGATCCGCTGGCGCGGCGGACTTCTCGCTGAAGGCGTACTCCAGCAGGGTGTATCGGGGGCGCCAGTGCTCTTCGATGCCGGTTGCCACCGACAGCCGGTCCAGCCGGCCGTGCTCGTCGGCGTACCGGTGGCAGTTGGTGACCAGGCCCCTGATCAGTTCCCAGTCGGGAAGTCGCCGGATCTGACCATTCAGCACGGCCGCGAGCTGAGTCTTACCGCGCCCGAGCTGCAGCTCCAAGGCCCGCAGACTCGGTCCACCGGCCTGCCTCCGCAGGCTCCGTAGATCATCACACAATCGCCGCAGGAGCTGCGGGGCGGATTCAGCGGCCAACTGTGGGCCTCCGGTGTGTACGCCGCCGTCCGCTCTTTCCCACGGACAGCGCGCATTCACCTGCGCCGCACAGTTCGAGTGTCCGCAGCTGTCCGGGATCCACGAATGTCAGTGTAGCGAACGATCATAGTGATTCATCGACATCCATGCTGACGAGAGGATCGCGATCATGCCGCCGACCTACCACATCGGGTGTCGGCCGCTCAGGTCGCCTGCCTTCGCCGGCGAAACTCCTCCCTGGTCGAGAAATTTGACCAGACCTTACCGGACAGTCTCATTCGTCCTTCGTACCGCGTCCCGGGTATCCACATGAACCACCCATCGTGGACTAGGGCCACCGAATGGTCTTATCCACGTCTGGGCCGGAATTCGTTGCGGCACCGAGCAGCCGCTGCGCGGTTTCGCATTCTTGACCGATTGGAGGTCATGGGCGGGACCCGCCAATCGCCGTCCGCGCCGCGGCAGAGGATTAATCTCTTCAGGTTGTTGCTCGAACCTGACCGGGTGATGTCCGTCGAACGCCTGGTGGACGCCGTCTGGCCTACCGCGCCACCGTCGACAACCAGAGAGCAGATCCAGATCTGCGTCTCGGCCATCAGGCGGACGCTCGGCCGCCGGTGGCAACTCCGACGCCATCGTGACGCGCCCACCGGGTCACTCGATCCGCTGTGTCGTACGGGGGTCGGATCTGATGGCGTCAGCGCCCGGCGCGGACTTGCCCGATACCGCCTGGATGACGCGGTGAACGCCCTACGTGACGCGTTACGGTTGCGGCCCGGCACCGCCCCGCTGGCGGGAGGTCGCCGCCAGCTCGTCCAGCACATCGACGCTCAGCTGGTCGAACGGCGGCTTACCACGGCCGGGATGCACGTCGACGCGCGGCTACGGCTCGGCCCGCACAACGAACTGATCGACGGCGGCGAGGCGTCCCCCGCGGTGTCGACGGCTCACTCCCCCGGGCCCCACCGCCCGCTGACGGACCGCCACGACGGGACCTCGCACCTGTCGAGCGACCACGGGATCGTCCGCCACGACGCGGAACGTCCACCTCGTGCCCATCACGTCGAAATGGCTTCGGGTTATGCACTTCAGGATCCTTGGTTCGCTCGACGTCTCACTTGGTCGAATGGTTTTACCGTTTCCCAACGGCCGCCAGCGAACCGTGCTGGCGATGCTCCTCATGCAGGAAGGAAACCTCGTATCGCTCGACCGGATCACTGAGGGGATATGGGGGGAGGATCCACCCGTCACCGCCAAGGGGCAGATCCATACCTGCATCTCCGCTTTGCGGCGTCAGCTGCGAAAATTCGGTTACGGCCAGGTGATCGCCACCAGCCTGGTTGGCTATACGATCCACCTTCCCGCCGAGTCGCTCGACTCCGCTGTGTTCCGCCGGCTGGTCGACTCCGGCCGCGAACTGGCTGCTGCCGGGAAGATCATGGACGCGGCAGCCGAGCTTCGTGCCGCGCTCGCGCTCTGGCGCGGCCCGGCGGTGGCCTCGGACGTCGAGAGCGGGTTGGTCAGAACGATGGCGATCCGGCTTGAAGAGGAACAAATCAGGACTACCGAAGAGTGTATCGAGCTCGAGCTCAAACTCGATCGGCATCACGAACTCGTGGCCGAGTTGAGTGAGCTCGTCCGAGTTCACCCATTGCGGGAGTCGCTGAGAGCGTTGCACATGCTCGCCCTGTACCGGTCAGGCCGGCAAGCAGACGCCCTTGAGTCGTTCCAGGAAATCCGGGCCATCCTCAGGGAAGAAATCGGCCTGGAGCCGTCGGACCAGCTCGACAGGCTGCACAAGTCCTTCCAGGAACGGGTCGACTCGCGGCCAGTCGCGCCCCGGACCGGTCTCGGGCTGGAACCCACCGGCAGGGTTGACGCCGTTGTCCCCCGACAGCTTCCGCCGACTGTCGCCGACTTCACCGGTCGAGAGGAACTGGTCGACACCATCATCGCGAAGCTCTCCGGATCGGCGTCCGGAGAAGGCCGGCGATACATGCCTGTCGTGTGCCTCAACGGTAATGGGGGCGTCGGTAAGACGACCCTGGCCATACACGTGGCACACGCCGTCCATCATCTGTATGACGGAGGCGCGATCTTCGTCCAGCTCCCCGGCAGCGACGGTCATCGCAGCGACCCGCTGGACGTGCTGGCCAAGCTGCTCGGCTCGCTCGGCTTCCCCCTGGCGGCACTTCCGGAGGAGCCCGGACACCGGATGGCCGCCTACCGCAGCTGGCTCGGCGATCGCAAGGTCCTGATCCTGCTCGATGACGCCGACAGTGCGGCCAGCGTCACGACGCTGATGCCAGGAAACTCCAACTGCTGTGTGCTCGTCACGAGCCGCTACCCGCTCACCAGCCTGCCCGGTGCCGTACACGTCCAGGTGGAGAACCTGGACGAGGCAGCCTGCGTCGAGCTGCTCGGCAAGATAGTCCCCCCTGAACGCGTGGCCGCCGAGTCCGACATGGCACTCGAACTGGTCAGGCTGTGCGGGTGCCTGCCGCTCGCCGTGCGGATCGTCGCCGCCAAGCTGGTGAAGTGGCCGCACCGGAGCATCGCGCAGATGGTCTCCCGCATGAAGGACGAAACTCGGCGACTTGACGAGCTGACCCTCGGTGACATGAGCGTCAGGGCCACGATCGCTTCCTCGCACGGTGGCCTCAGCCAGGGTGCGCGGCAGCTGTTCACCAGGCTCGCGCTCCTCGGCCCGGCGGACTTCGCATCCTGGGTCTGCGCTCCGTTGCTCGATGCCGACAGTGACTCGGCGGCCGACCTGCTTGACGAACTCGTCGCGGCCCGTCTCGTTGAGGTGAGGGCGGACGACACGGGCCGATACCGGTTCCGACTGCACGCTCTGGTGCGCATCTTCTCCCTGGAGCGGCTGGCAGCGGACGAGGTGCCGAGCGAGCGTCGTGCCGCGCTGTCCCGACTGTCGTCCTGCTGGCTTTCCCTCGCCGTGGACGCCCACCGCCGCGTCTACGGCGGTGAGGGGCCGCGCTGTGCCGCGCAGTTGTGGATGCTGCCGGCCAACGTACGCGATCAACTCGTGGCGGACCCGCTTGGTTGGCTCCGGCTGGAGAGCGCGGGGCTGGTTCTCGCCGTGTCCCAAGCAGCTCATCTCGGACTGGACGAGGTGTGCTGGGGGCTGGCTGTCGCCCTGGTCGCACTGTTCGAATCCGATCACCGGTTAGAGGACTGGCTTCGAACGCACGAGACAGCGCTGGACGCCGTCAGGCGGACGGGTAACAAGCGCGGTGAGGCCGCGTTGCTGTACTCGCTGGGGACGATGACGCTCAACAGCGGCGTGCAGGACGCCACGTCCACCCTCGAGTCCGCCCTGCGCCTCTGCGAGGAAATCGGCGATGCGGCGGGCCGGGCCCGGGCTCTCGGTGCGCTCGCGTTCGCTGACCGGATGGCCGGTCGGTTCGACCGGGCACTGCGGGGCTACCGGCGGGCTCTGGCCGACCACCGGTCCGTCGGTGACCAGGTAGGCGAGGTCGATGCGCTGGGCAACATGGCGCAGATCTACATGGACAGGGAACTCTGGGACGATGCCAGGCTGCTCCTTGACCAGGCGGTTGCCAGGAGCGCCACGCAGGCGCGCACAGCCGCCCGGGTCGAGCACCGGCTCGGTGCCTTCCACCTCCGCACGGGGAACTGGCGAAACGCTGAGGAGTCGTTCATCAGGGTGCTGGCACGGGCGCGGGAGTGCGGTGACACGGTGGGTGAGGCGCACGCGTTGGCCGCTCTCGGCTCACTCATGACTCGCCGGGGACAGTACGAGTCCGCGCAGGTCACCCTGTCTGCCGCGCTCGCACTGTCGCGTGGCATGGCCGGCGGTCTGACCAGTGGCCGGGTGCTGCTGTCATTCGTCGAGTTCTGCGTTGTCGTCGGGGACTGGGACCGCGCCGCCACCCTGATCGGCGAGGCGCTGATGACCTTCAGTGAAACAGGCCCGATTCCGGTGCTCCGTGCCAGGTTCCTTGAGTTCAAGGCCCACGTGGAGGCGAGTTTGGGAAATCCCCGGGCTGCGGACGCAGCCCGGGGCGAGGCCCTTGGTATCACCCAGCAGTACGGCTCCGGCATCGCGTCGGACCATCACGGCGGCTATCGACTGTGTAGCGGCGCCTCATTGGACTGGCCTTGAGCGTCTGGCAGCCCGCTCCTTCCCGACCCCGCGCTTGTCGCCGGCCAACCGACGGGGTTGTCGACACCGACCGGAACTGCGTCGCAGACGACGTAACGGCGCGGCGTCATCGCTGACGGGTGTGCCGGCAGCGCGGCCATGCACCGTGCGTGAGCCTGCTCCGGCGTCCGGACGGAATCGGAAGCCTCGACATACGCCACCAGCGGCTCGCCCGCCACCTGCGAGAAGATCCGCGCACTGGCCGGCGCGAACGCGTCGTCGAGGAGCCCCTGGACCTCAGCCAGGTCGACCCACTGGACATCGGTCCTGGCCCAGCTCGAGTCCCGACGGACCGGCTCCATCTGAAGGACGTCGACGATACCCTCGTGATCAAGGTCGACGCCGGCCGCCGCCACCAGGAGACGCTCAACGGCCTGCAGCAACGATGTCAGGTGTTCCGCCGGCACCCGGCCGAGGTCGGAACTCCAGCCACCCAGTTCCACCTCGCCTTCCAGCCTGGAAACATCGAATCGGACGGGTGTCGCCAGACGGAACGGCATAGGGTGACGGCGCAGTCGGGTCCGACTCAGCATGGCGTTCAGGTACTCGGGCGATGGTGGATGTTCCTCCACAGGCACACCGCTTTCGATGACACTGCAGTTGTAGATGGCATCGAAACAGAAGAACACGCCACGGTCATGCGCTATCCGGTTGCCGACTTCTTCGAGCTCATATGCGTCGTAAACGCCGTGCATGCACCCTTTCAGCATGCCACTCCATGCGTTTCTCACCAGTTCGTCGAAGCTCGCTGAGCCGACATCGATGGCGGCGACGCCTGTTTGGGCGAGCGTGCCGACGTAGTCGTAGAGGTGGCGCTCAAAGCGGTTCGAGGGCATCACCGGAAAGACTATTTCGCGATAGCCGGTACGCACGGAGAGCACGGCGCACACCGCAGCAAGCAGGCAGCTGGACCGGCTGGTTCGCGTGCGTGCGCCCACGCACTGCGCGGCCAGTGCGGCGGCCGGTGACGACATGAAGACGCCCACTGTCTCGTCGCCATTCGCCTCGATGAGCGCAGGCCCCACAGAAGGTGTCAGGTAGAGCGGCGAGGGCATCACGGCAAGCTTGCTGCTCCAGTATTCCAGCGTCCTACGACGCTTTGCACATTCACGCTCGGAGCGTTCGAGTTCCGCCTGATCCAGCGGCTGATGGCGAGGCGGTCCCACGACTCGGGCCGAGGGATCGCTGATGAGTTCAGCCAGCTCATGCTCGAGGATGTTCGCGCCAGCCCTGTCCACCGCCATGTGGGAGAACTCGATGAGGACCGCGCACACCACGTCAGCGCTCGCGGCGAGGGCAACTCGCAACTGGTGGCCGGCCAGCCGCTCCTGCGCGGTTCGTGGTGGAGTTGAGCTGGCCAGGTACCTGGCCAGCGCAGCCTCGACGTCAACCCGATCGGCCCGGTCGTCTTCCAGCGAACAGATGTCGACCATCAGCGTGCCTGCGGAGGAAACACGCTGACCTGGCGGCGGTCCGGTGACGAAGGACGTCCGCAGCACTTCGTGGCGAGCGACCAGGAGGGCAAGACTGTCGGTGACATCCTCCACACTCGCCGTACCACTCAGGCTCACCGCACACGTCACGACAGGATACGGCTGGCCCTCCCTCGAACCGAAATCATCAATCCACTTCAGAATGTTGATCTGACCTATGGTCAGTGGCCCCTGCCGGGCGGTCCCGGCGGAGAAATGTACGGGTACCGACGATCGCGGGGTGAGTTTGATGACTGACATACCAATTCTCCATGCACGCTCACGGAGTGCGAACTTTGCTGGTTCTGCCATCGACTTCAACCAGTTCTAGCTGAGGCAATCGCCATCGTCAACAAGCGACAGACATACCTTGACGTCAAGACTGACGGATGATTACGTCTTCGCGTACGGCTGATATGGCCATCCTTCTGAGAGGAGCGGCCGGGTGCGCGTCAACAAGGGGGCCAAACCGCTCGGATTCCTGCTGAGGAATCCTCACTTCGGAACGTTGCTGGTCGTCAACCTGGTCTCGTCGTTGGTGGGAGCGGGCGTCGGCATCGCCTTGAGCGTCCATCTCTACCAGCTCACCGGCTCGCCGATCTGGACAGCCCTGCTCGCGGCCACCCCGACCGTGGCCGGGGTGGCCTTCGGGCACCTGGCCGGGACGGTCACGGACCGCTGGGGCGCCCCCCTGCGGATCATGCGGTTCGCGCTCTTCCTGCGGGTGCTGGTACTGATGGCCCTCTTCGCGGTCGCCGACTCGCCGCTCGGCCTCATCTGCGCGGTGTTCGCCCAGGCAGCCGTCCAGCAGCTCTACACCCCGGCAGAGCAGGTCCTCGTCGCCGACTACGTCACCGCCGAGGACCTGGCCGAGGCCAACGGCCTGAACTCGTTCGCCTCCAATGCCACCAGGCTGGTGGGGCCGGCACTCGGCGGGTTCACGATGGGATGGGTCGGGTTCCGCTGGACGGTCATCGGGGTGACCACGCTGATGCTGCTGTGCACACTGCTCAGCCTGCTGCTGCGAGGATCCGGGCGGAAGACGCCGCCTGCCGGCGATACGGCGGAGCAAGGCACGGAAGGCGCCGGCGACAGGTATCTGGCGATCGTCCGACGCAGCCGTCGCGTTCGGGGCCTGATACTCCTGCAAATCCTCGACGCGATCAGGGAGGCACCCCTGTCTTCCCTGTTCCCAGTGCTCATGCTGGGCGTGATCGGTGCCACGTCCGGGCAGATGGGCCTGGTCAACAGCTTGTTCGCGGTCTCGGCCCTGATCGCTGGTCCGATGATCGGCACGGTGGTCCGCCGGCTGGGGTACCGCCTTCCCGTCCTGCTCGGCGCCGCCATCTCCCACGGCGCGATCGTGGTGCTGGCGATCTGGCCGTCGCTTCCGCTGGCGTACATCGTCTTCGTCGTTTCCGGGCTGCCCTTCACCATCTCGTGGGTGGGCGGACAGACCTGGCTGCTGCTCAGCACGCCGCTCTCGCTGCGCGGCCGGATCGTGGGCACGACCGGCGCCATCTACGCCGGGGTGTCGCTCGTCGCCATGCTCGCGAGCGGCGTACTGGCGCAATGGTTCGGCCCCCGGTGGGTCATCGGCGTGGGTGCCTTCATCGCACTGATAGGCCTACTGGCCATCGCCGCACTGCTCGACGATCGCCAGCAGCAGCACAGCACCAGCCAGCCGGCACAGGTGACCTCCGCGACGTGACCACGACACGCGGCCTCCGCCGGCTGCCACACGCACCGGCCAGCGGCTGCGGGCTCCACTGGGGAGCTGTCACCCGGGCATGCCGGGTCGGTTGTCCTGCCGGCGGGACAACCGACCCACCGCGACGTTCCGACACCCCGGAAGCTGACCACTGCCACTCGGGCTGACCACTGCCACTCGGGCTGACCACTGCCACTCGGGCTGACCACTGCCACTCGGGCTGACCGCTGCCACTCGGGAAGGCCCCTCTGAGGCTGCGGGAGCGCTGGCACATCGCAGCATTGACAGCCGTAGATTTTGGCAGCCAACATTGCGATATGGACATGTCGATGCCTCCAGCAGGACTCAAGTCCGCCTTGTTCTCCGATTCAGGATTCAGCGACCAATCCCGCATCCAGTCGCTCATGGAAGACATATTCCGCCATTCAGAAGACCCCATGATCACCTTGGACGACCGGGTCAGCGTCCTGTCTCAGGTCCTGTACCTCATGTATCTGGCGCGCGCCCGGAAGGCCAGCTCCATAGCCGAAATAGGTTTCAGTATCGGCTACTCGAGCATCGCCTTCCTGGAGAGCTCGCCCGGCGCGCAGGTCACGTCCTTCGAAATTCACAACGAGGCACTGGCCAAGTCGGCGAAGGAGTTCATCGACTCCCGTTACCCGGACCGTCATCACCTGATCTACGGAGACTCCACGCACACGGTCCCCGCCTTCGAGGCACCCCGGTCGACAGACGGTTTCGACCTCGTCTTCGTCGACGGCGCCCACGAGTACCCGACGGTGAAGGCGGACATCGCGAACGCTCGACGGCTGGCCAGGCCAGGCGCCACGATCGTGGTCAACAGCCTGACTCCCTGGTTCAAGTGGGGAATCGGCCCGACGACCGCATGGGACGAGGCGGTCCGGGACGGCATCGTCACCCCGCTCGAGTACGTGTCCAACGCGTGTGCCGTCAGCCGAATTCAAGGTCCGGTCGACCGTGCGTGGGCAGTCGGACAGTTCCAGTAAGCGAACGTCCGGCACGCCGGCACCGAAGTGTTGACAACGAAAGCTTGAGAAAGACAACATTCACGTATGGACACGTCAATGCCTCCAACAGGACTCAAGTCCACCCTATTTTCCGATTCGGGCATCAGCGACCGATCACGTATCAACTCGCTCATGGAGAGCGCATTCCGGCGTGCCCAAGGGTCCGGAGCCGCACTGGACGACGGAATCAGCGGCCTGGCCCAGGTCCTCTATCTCATGTATCTGGCGCGCGCCCGGAAGGCCAGCTCGATAGCCGAGATAGGTTTCAACATCGGCTACTCGAGCATCGGCTTCCTTGAAAGTTCTCCCCAGGTGAAGGTCACCTCCTTCGAAATCAACACCGAGGCCTCCGTCGAGTCGGCGAAGGAATTCATCGACTCCCGTTACCCGGATCGCCATCACCTGATCTACGGAGACTCCACCCACACGGTCCCCGCGTTCCAGGTGCCCCCCTCATCGGATGGTTTCGATCTCGTCTTCATCGACGGAGGCCACGACTACCCGTGCGTGAAGGCGGACATCGCGAACGCTCGACGGCTAGCCAAGCCAGGCGCCACGATCGTGGTCGACGACCTGACCCCTTGGTTCAAGTGGGGAATCGGCCCGACGACCGCATGGGACGAGGCGGTCCGGGACGGCATCGTCACCCCGCTCGAGTACATGTCCGACGCGGTCGCCGTCAGCCGAGTTCAGGGACCAGCCGAGCGCGCGTGGGCGGTTGGGCAATACCGGTGAACAGCGTAGCGGCCGAACACGTCGCGGATGTGCGACGTCACCGCACGATTTTGCCGGTGACGACGAACCCCAGCATCCGGGCTTACCAGCCGTATGCGTACCCGGTCTCCATCGTCGAGGCGCATGCCCCCGAAAACCGTGACTGGATTCTTTCGAACTTCATCCACCTGGCCTACGACGAACACCCGGTAGAATCCCCATCGCTGTGCTTCTATTCATACGATTTCGCGGCCAATCCTCATCTGCATACGATCAGGGCCGGCCGTGAGTGGATGCAGCGGTGGATCGGCCACAGCTTCGCGCAGTTCGTACACGAACAGCTTCTCGACGGTTGGTATGTGTACACGTTCATCGACGAGTTCTTCGTTCCGCGGCGACCGACGTACGGGCAGAGTCCCCGTCATCATGACGTCCTCCTCCATGGGTCAGACAGTGACGCGGGTATCGCGCATCTACTGGGTTACGACGAGGTGATTCGGTTCGAGACCACCCAGGTTTCCTGGAGAGAGCTTGACGCCGCCTACGAGTCCTGCGCGAACGCAGACCACCCGTGGTCGCGATCATTCATTCTCTTCAAGTTCAACCCACTGGCGTCCTACCGGTTCGATCCACGGTTCGTGGTTGCCGAGCTGGAGCTCTTCCTCGCGTCGGGGAACCCTGGTGGAGCTACGCAGGGTCTGGTCATGCCGGACGATCGCCTGTACGGCGTAGCGGCGCTGGAGGCGTACCGGGACGAACTCCTGGACACGCCGTCCGACGACACGGGGCTCGATCTGCATGCCCCCCGGGCGCTGTTCGAGCACAGCAGTCTGATGTCCGAGCGGCTGCGGTTGCTGCTCGGCGCGGATAGGTGGCAACGCCACTTCAGCGAGCGATACAGCACGGTCCTCCGCTTCTATTCCGCGCTGCCCGTCGCGATGTTCAGTGCGAAACACAACGATGACCGATCGGCGCTACGCCGACTGATGGCCGACTATCCCGAGATCATCAAGCAGCAAATAGGTACGGTGACGGACGCACTGGACTGTCGAGCACGATGATCTCAGGCACGCGGAGTGCGGGGAAAAGCCGACGGGCCGTGATCGCGGCGATCTGACCACCTCGCGTTACGCGACAAAGGAGGCTGACGATGCAGGCGCGCAAAGTTCTTGAACAAGAGTTCCGCGTGGTGACTGGTCGCGAGCTGCCGGACATGACGGTGGACGTATTCGGGCTTGGCCTCGACTCGCTGGGGATTCTGTCCTTGCTGGGAGGACTGCGGGAGGCCGGATACGACGTTTCACTGGACGACCTCCTGTCCGCGGCCAGCATGAATGAATTCGTGGTGATGATGGCGGACGCCGGGTGACCAAGGGGAAGCGATCATGATCAGCTCTGGTGTGGACGGACGAGCAACCCTGGCGACGGTGCTGGCAGAGCGCATCCGTCGTGGCGCGGACGAGACAGCATTGGTGGACAGCACCGGCAACGTCCTGTCGTACGCCGACCTCGGCGCGCTCGCCCGCACGTGCGACGAGTTCTTCGGTCAACGGCACGCGGAAAGGGTCGTCATCGTCGGCGCGGCGTCGATCGAGGTCAGCGCGCTGATCGCGGTCTGTTTCTGGACCGGGCGGACCTTCATGGTCATCGACGACCAGGAAAGCGACGCCGTGCGGCGGCAACTCATCGACCAGTTCGGCGCCGACGTGGTCCTGTTGTCCGGCGCGTCCGCCGACACCACGCCGGCGAACCTGACGAACGAACCGGTCACCGTCACCGGGCGGGACCTGGCTAGACACGCCCAGCAATGGGATGGCCATGCTGTGCTCGAGCACAGCGAACGCATGGCGGTGCGGACACCACGGGCAGCGGCATACTGCGTCCGGACCTCTGGCACGACAGCGGACCCGAAGCTGATCGAGATGAGCCGTGCGGCGATCGAACACTACTGCGCGGAGTTCATCGCCAGGTATGCCCTCGCGCCGGGCCACCGCCTGGCGCTGTGGGCGGCCCCCACCTATGACGCCCACTACTGTGAACTGATCCCGGCCCTGGCCAGTGGCGCGGTTGGCGTTGTCGCGCCGATGTCCATGCGCAACGACGGGGACGCGGTGCTGCAGTGGCTCAGCGCGGCACGTATCACCCACTTCGAGACCACTCCGTCGATCCTGAGGCGGGTGGCGTCCGCCGCGGTGCGGCCCGAGGCGTCGTGGCCGCCGCACCTGACGGAGGTGATGTGCAGCGGCGAGCGGCTCGACCCGCGAGTGGCACGGCAGGTCTTCGACGCCGCGGAACGCTGCGGGGCCACGGTCAGACTGCACAACGAGTACGGCCCTTCGGAGTGCATTCTGCTGACCTGGCACGAAGTCACCGCGGAGGATGCCGACTCGGGCGACATTCCGGTCGGTGACGCGATCGCGGGACGGACCCTGTCCATCGAGCCGTTGGACGACCAGTCCGGCTCCTCAGCGCAACACCCCGGTGAGATCGTGGTGGAGTCTCCGTACCTGTGTCGCGGATACGGGTCGGAAGAGGTCGGCACGCTCGTCGCATTTCCGGCGCCCCGTGGCGTCCCGCTGTTCCGGACAGGTGATCTCGGCTATCTGGACCACCGTGGTCGCCTGCGGTTGTCGGGACGGCGTGACCGCACCGTGAAACGACGCGGTGTACGGATCAATCTCGACCAGGTGGAGGCGGTGCTCCACGCGCTCCCGGCCGTGGGTCAGGCGGCCGCTCGAGCAGATGAGGCAGACGGGCAGGTGCTGATCCACGTCTGGGTCGTGCCGTCCGACAGCAGCCTCGATCGTGTCGCGGTCCTGACGCAGATCGCCGACACGATGGAGGTCCGCCTCCTGCCCGACCGGGTGATGATCTGTCCACACCTGCCGCGCCTGCACTCCGGGAAGGTCGACTACCGGTCTCTGGAGGTAGCCGACCCGGGCGACGAGCAGGTGGCGGTGACGGCGGACGAGACGACGGTGAAGGCGGTCGCCGCGGCGTTCGGGCGGGTGCTGCCCGGCGTGGCCGTAACACGCTCAACCGACTTCTTCGCCAGCGGCGGACACTCCCTCCTGGCCCTCGATCTGAGCGCCCACCTGGAGCGCGACCTGGGAGTCAGGCTGACGATCCGTGACTACCTGGCCCACCCCACGGTCGCCGGGCTCGCCGGGATGGTGGACCGCAGCCGTCGTCAGACCCCGCGATCCGCGCCGACCACTCCCCCCGTAGCCCCCGATGAGGAACTGACCTCCACCGAACGGCCGATCTGGGTGTGGAGTCAGATGTTCCCCAGCGACGGTGCGCTGAACGTCGTCGGGGGGTTCACCACACACGCGGCCATCACCGAGCAGCGCCTCCGGGACGCGCTGTCGACCATGCTCGAGGACGTGGCCCAGCTGCGAGTCCAGTACGTCCCGGGCCGCGACCGCCCACGACGGGTCGTGCGCGAAGCACGCGTCGCGCGCGTGGACGTCCTCCGGGTCTCCACATCCGCTGACACCTTTCCCCACCCGGAGGTGGACAGCAGCGCCTACCAGCCGTTCGACGTCGCGGCGGATCAGCTGGTCCGGGCCATCCTGGTCCGCTCGCGTACGCAGGCCGCACCGGTGGGCGTCTATCTGGTCGCCCACCACCTGGTGTGCGACGGAGTGAGCATGGGACTGTTGGTAGCGGAGTTGCAGCACCGCCTCGACACACCGCAACGCCGAACAACGCTGTCCTCGCGGTGCGTACTGCCCCCGGCGCGACCCGACGCCCGTCTCGTCCAGTCCGCGGCCGGGCACTGGTCCGCGGTCAGGCGTCAGGTGGCGGCCCAGCCGTACGACGAGCGGCTGCGTCCCAATGATGCCGCCGCAGGAACGTCGAGCGTCGTCTGGCGGCTGCCGACGCAGCCGGTCAGGGAACTCGCGTACTGCCTGTCGGTGAGCCGGGCGGCTGTCCTCATCACGTTGATCGCCACGGCGGTCGGCCGGGTGCTGGACCGGGACCGGGTTGTCGTCGAGACACCGGTCTCGACACGGACGCCGGACGAGGTGCGCTGGATCGGCAACTACGCGGTTGACGTACCCCTGCTGGTCGATCCTGCCGGCCACGACACCACCCGCGTCATCGGCACGGTCAACCGCGACCTGTTGGCGGCTGTGGACTTCGCGGCGCTGGTCCCGGGGTTCGGCAGCGTACGACCGGGACAAGCGTGGGCACCCGTCGGCGACGTCGTCGTCGTCCTCGAGGACCACGTGCCCGTGCCGGCTGTCGAGATCGACGGCGTGGCGAGCTCGCTCACACCGCCCATCGGCTCGCCACCGCGCCATGCCCTGGCGTGCTACTTCCGGACCGACGCACTGGCCGAGGACATCACCTGTGTCGTCACGGGCCGCTCCGACGGTGGGCTGGCACGTGCTGTGCGTGCGGAGGCCGACGCCACTCTCACCGCCATGACCAAAGCAGTTCTCACCGAGGAGGCCCGGCGATGGCCAACGTCGTGATTCGGCCCGCTGGACGCCGGGAGCTCGAGCACCTGCCGGCCGGGCTGGTCCGCTCCCCCGCGGTCGGTACCCGGGAAGAGGCGGATCGATGAGGGCAGTCGACTACCCGCAGGTCCTGGAAGAGGTCGAGGCCTGCTGGCGTGACGTCGCGCCGGCGTCCGCGATGACGCTGGCACCACACGACAACCTCTTCGAAGGCGGTGCGGACTCGTTCACCTTCATCCGGCTGGTGCGATCGGTTGAAGCCGCGTGCGAGGTCACACTGCCGCTGCTCGAGGTCTTCGAGGATCCGCAGCTGGCCACCATCGCGCGGTGTGTCGTCGAAGCGAGGCGACGCTGAGATGGCGACGGTTCTGCCTGCCACCGCGGCCGAGTTCGGCCTGTGGTACCAGGAGCAGGCGGCGGAACTGCCGGGGCGCTACCTGTGCCTCGCGGCCGCGGAGCTACGCCCCGGGACGCGGGTGAGCCTTGGCCACGCGGCCAGCGCCATGACCGCTGTCCGGGCCGCCCATCCCGAGGCGCTGGCACGGTTCGCGGTCGACGAGCAAGGCCTACTGCACAAGGTCCTCGACCCGCCCGCGGCGACGCCACCCGCGGAGTTCCTCGCGTTCCCGGCGGATTGGTCACGCACGGACGTCATCTCCCACTTGACCGGGTTGCCGACCCCCCTCGCGACCGGGCCGCTGGTCCACCTGGCCGCACAGACCGATGACAGGGGAAACGCCGCGCGGCTGTTCGTGCTGGCCCACCACATCGTCTGGGACACACGTTCCGAGGAGATCTTCTGGACCGAGGTCGACCGCCGGCTCACCGGCCCCCGGGAAGGCGACGCGAGACATGACGATCCCGGCGTCAGCCCTTCGGTGCACCACATCGCCACGCGAGACCATGCCCCGCTCGTGACCGACCCACAACGGCACCTGACGATCCCGGACGGCGACCGGGTGTGGGAGCGGCTCGCGACCGCGGCGCGGCGAGCCGGAGTCACCCCGTTCGCCTGGACAGTCGGGCACCTGGCGGCCGCGGCGGCGGCGTGGTCGGAGCCGGCGGCGATCAGGGCGTACATCGACGTGGACCTCCGGCCGCTGGCCGGCACGCCCCCGGACACGATGGGATTCCATCTGGCTCAACTGGACGTCGCCACCGTCGGGCATGGCACGTCCGGTGCGGCCGCCGCCGCAGCCGTCCACACGGCCGTGCTGCGCCAGCTGGCCGCCGCCGTGCGGCAGGAGATCCGCCCGGACAGCGAAACCACCGGCCGCAGCGGTCACCCCGTCAAGTTCTACTTCCGTCACATCCGGAACCAGCAGCGCCTGCACAAACTACAGCCTGTCGCTGTCCGCTTGCCGGTGGCACGCAACCAGCTGTCGGTAGGCGTGACCGTTACCGAAACCAGCCTCGACATGACGGTCACCGCACGACGCGGCACCGCCGACAGCATCGCTGTCGAGCGTTTGGCGCGGCTGGCACGCCAGCACCTCGTCTCGGCAGCGGCACACGGTGAAAGGGCGGCCAGCGATGCAGCACCTTAGGCTCGACGGCCCACCGGAGGTGTGGTGGCACCACAACTCCGCGGCGGTCGCGGAGCACCTCGGCCGTGACGGTGCGGTCGTCATCGACGGCGACGGGTTGTGCCAGGACGTGGCGACCTTCCAGCGGCTCGCCGCCGCGGCGTGCGGGCCGCTCGCCAAGGACAACCCGGAGCACGCCAGCATCGACGACGACCCCACGGGCACGATCAACAGTCCGACCCCCTTCTCCCGGACCAGAAAGCTGCTCTGGCACAACGAGAACACGTTCGCCCGCCTGTGGCCCAGGCGAATCATCTTCGGTTGCCAGGAGATCGGGGACGGTGGACAGACACCGACCGTGGACATGACGGCCGTCTATGCGCGACTCGGCAGCGCGGCCAGGGAGGTCCTCGCCACCGGGGTCACCTACGTTCGCCGACTGGGCATGGACCTCGGGCTCGACTGGCGCGAGATCTACCGCACCACTGATCCCACCGTCGTCGAGCGCGCCTGCGAACGGGAGGGCACCACCTGGAGGTGGGATGAGCACGGCGGCATCCTCACCACCGAGCAGCGACGGCCGGCGGTCATCCTCGACCCGGCCACGGGCCGACCCTCGCTGACAGCACAAATCCTGCATTGGCATCCCCGCGCGCTGGACCAGGATGTTCACGATGCGCTCCGCCTGTTGTACGAGCCTCACGAATTTCCCAAAGGGTGCCGACGTGGGGACGGCGGGCCGATTCCCGACGCCGTCATCGACGAACTCGTAGAAATCTGCACCGACCTGGAGGAAGTCGTGCCCTGGAAACCGGACCGCGCGATAGTCGTCGACAACCTGCGCCGCAGCCACGCGCGTGACCCCTATTCGGGTGTGCGTCGTTTGCTGGTCGCCGCCGGCGACCCCGTTGACTGCACGGAACTGGCACGGCCGTGACCACCCGCGCGCACAGCCTCGTCGACGACCTGACCAGTTCCACCGCCGCCGCGGTCATCGAACAGGGCGCGGTCACCACGCACGCACAGCTGCTGTCGCAGGCCCGCGAGGTTGCCGTCCAGCTGCGCCGACGCGGGGCCGAACCCGGGGCGATCGTGCCCATCCAGGCGGCACCGAGCACGACCGCCCTCGTCCAGATCGTGGCCATCCTGATGACCGGAGCCGCCTTCGCTCCGATCGATCTCCGCGTGCCGCCCCGCACCGCCGCCAGGATCGCCCGTCTGTGCGGTGCCGACTTCATCCTCGGGGCCGCCGGCGCGACGACCGACGGCGTCGCCTGGCTCGGCCCTGGGGACGTGGCCGACGAGCCGGGCACCCACCGCCTCATCCCCACCGTCCCGCGGGACACCGTGTACGTGATTTTCACGTCGGGCACCAGCGGCGAGCCGAAGGGAGTCGTCGTACCCGAGTCAGCCGTGGCGGCCTACCTCGGCTGGTCGATGCGCGAGTACGACTGCACCCGAGGATGGGGGGCGCCGCTGTTCACCTCGTTGGGCTTCGACCTGACGATCACCAGCCTGCTCGGACCGCTCCTGAACGGCAGACGAGTGGAGGTCCTCGATCCGTTGCGTTGGCCGCTGCACGTCGCCAACGACCCGGGTCTCCTCCAGGGTGCCAGTTTCGTGAAGATGACGCCGAGCCAGGTCACCATGCTGTGTGAGCTGCTGGAGGCGCGTGGGGCCCGGTGCCCGATACCGATCCTGGTCGTCGGAGGTGAGGCCCTGTACGGGCGCAGTGTCGCCCGCTGGCGCGACAGCCTCCCCGACACCCTGGTGGTCAACGAGTACGGCCCTTCCGAGGCGACCGTGGGCTGCTGCCGCTACACGGTGCCGGCCGACTGCACCAGTCACGAGATTCCCATCGGAACTGCTCCCTCGGGCGTCGAGTTGAGTATCGAGGGACCGCCTCCCCGGGCCGGACACGAGCTCTCCGAGGGCGAGCTGGTGATCGCCGGGGTGCAGGTCGCGACGGGTTACCTCACCGCCGCGGACCCGGACGACGCCCCGGCTGGCCGCGGGCAGTTGCGACCGTTCCCCAGTTCCGCCGGCAAGCGCAGCTACCGCAGCGGAGACCGCGTGCGACGCGACCACGACGGGACCTACACCTACGTCGGCCGGCTGGGACGGGAGGCGAAGGTCGCCGGCTTCCGGATCAACCTGGCCGCTCTCGAGTCGTGCCTCAACGCCTTTCCGGGGGTGGTGAGCGCCGCCGTCCGGGTGGACGAGGTGCACGGTCTCCGCGCGGCCGTGGTGGCTCGGGACGACGGAACGACCCAGGACGACCTTCTCGCGCACCTGCGCGAGACATTTCCGTCCTATGCGCTGCCGCATTCCATTCGGATCAGCACACAGATCAACATCACAGAACGTGGAAAGTCGAGCGTGTCATGGGAATAGCGGGAGAGATGTCGGCCACCCCGATCACACCATCCGACATGGACAGCGACCTGACCGCCGGGCTGAGTGAGGAGCAGTCCCGGTATGTCGACGAGCGGTTGATGTCAGCGGGCCGGGTCCTGTTCCGAGGATTTCCCCTCGCGACCACGGCCGACTTCGCGAAGGCGGTCCGGACACTGGGCGGCGACCCATTGCCCTACACGGAACGCTCCACGCCGCGGAAGCAACTCGAGTCGGGGATCTACACGTCGACCGAGTACACCCGGGAGGAGGAGATCTTCTTCCACAACGAGAACTCCTACCAGGCGACCTGGCCGGGGCGGCTCTTCTTCTTCTGCCAACGGCCGCCCGCTTCGGGTGGGGCGACGCCGCTGGCCGACGTGCGTCAGGTCACCGCCTCGCTCGACGTCGGGGTCGTCGAGGAGTTTCGCCGGCGCGGCTGGCGGCACATCCGGAACTACCATCCGCAGATCGGCCTGCCGTGGAGCGAGGTGTTCGGCACCACGAGCCGCGAGGCCGTGGATCTCTACTGCGGAAAAAGCGGCATACAGACGCACTGGAGCAACGAGGGGACTCTCCGCACCGTCGCCGACCGGGTGGCTCTTCACCGCCATCCAGGAAACGGCGAAGAACTATGGTTCAACCACATAGCCTTCTTCCACTGGACGACGCTTCCCGAGCGTGTCAGCGGAGTCCTCGAGCAGCTTTTCGGCCGGGACGGCCTTCCCAACAACACCGTCTACGGCGACGGCGCGGAAATCCCCGCGGAGGTTTGTGCCCACATCCGCGAGAAATATCGTGAGGCGGCGACCCGGTTCGACTACCAGCAAGGCGACCTGCTGATGATCGACAACATGCTGACGGCCCACGGACGCGAACCGTACGAGGGGGAGCGACAGATCGCGGTGGCGATGACCTGACGCCGACGAAACCTCTGCTCAAGGCTCATCGAGTGTGAAGAAACCGATGTGAACCCGCGGTGTCGACGAAGAGGAGCTGCAATCGTGCGATATGTCCTGGGAATCAGTGGGCTGGGCCAGAGCCAGCCATACATGCGGCAGTCGTTTCCGGGGCTGGGCGAGCGCGTATATCGGCTCGCCCAGGGCGCGGACTCGGCAGCGGCTCTCGTCACCGAGGACGGCATCGTGGCCGCTGCGGCCGAGGAGCGTTTCGTGCGGCGCAAGGGCACCGGAGAGTTCCCCCGGGCCGCGATCGAGTATGTGCTAGGCGCGGCTGGCATCTCTCCGCGTGACGTGAGCGCGGTCGCACACAACTTCGACTTCGGCCGCTATCAGACCTACTTCGAGTCCGAAGGCGCGATCGGGGAATACCAGAACGTGTACGCGCCCGAGGTCATACAGCGCGATCTGTTCGCGGCGTTTCCCAGGGACCTCTGGAGCGATGACCTGAAGGTCATCCCGATATTGCACCACCAGGCCCACGCCGCCAGCGCGTTGCACTGTTCCGGCTTCGGCTCCGCCGATGTCCTGGTCGCCGACGGGATCGGCGAGTTCGAGAGCACGTCGCTGTACACCGGCGGATCGCAGGGACTGCGGTTGCGTGGCCAGGTGGGCGGACTGCACTCCATCGGACTCGTCTACGGGCTGGTCACCATGCATCTGGGTTTCTGGATGAACTTCGACGAGTACAAGGTCATGGGACTGGCACCCTACGGGGACCGGCGGCGACTCCGTTCGGCGTTCGACGCCCTTGTCGTCCGCCAGCACGACGGCCGTTACACCACGCCGCTGACATACCTGAACGAAACACCGCAGGAGCGCGCTACATACCAGAGGTCACGGGAACATCTCGCCTCGGTCCTCGGCCCGCCCCGGGAACCGGATGCGAGCATCGAGCAGCATCACCTCGACATCGCCGCGGCGCTGCAGGCCGTGACCGAGGAGACCATCGTCGGCTTCCTGGCGGCACACCAGGATGAGCAGTCCAGCGAGAACCTGTGCCTGGCCGGCGGCGTGGCCCTGAACTGCGTCGTCAACCAGGCCATTCGCAAGAGTGGGATGTACCGTCGGCAGTTCGTCCAGCCAGCGGCCGGCGACGACGGAACGGCGCTGGGTGCGGCGCTGACGGTGATCGAGGAAGGCACCGAGGCGCCCGGCAGGCGGATTCGCCCACGCATCGGGCCGCCCTATCTCGGTCCGGCTTTCACCTCCGAGCGTATCCAGGCCACGCTGGAGCGCACCGACCTGCGATGGCGGCGGTGCGAACCCGACGACCTCGTCGGTGAAGCCGCCGCGCTTCTCAATGACGGAAAGGTCGTCGCGCTCTTCCAGGGCCGGATGGAGTACGGCCCGCGCGCGCTGGGCAACCGCAGCATCCTCGCCGATCCACGAACCGTCGAGATGAGGGACCGGATCAACTCGATGGTCAAGCAACGGGAGGAGTTCCGGCCGCTCGCGCCGGCGGTCCTGCACGAGTACGCGGAGCAGTGCTTCGAGATCGACGACCCCGACGAGTACCTGTGGATGATCGAGACAGTCGATGTTCGTGCGGCGTGGCGGCCGAGACTCGGGGCGGTGACGCACGTCGACGGCACTGCCCGGATCCAGGTGGTGCGACGCGAGGACAACGAGCTCTACTGGCGGTTGATCGATGCCTTCCGGGCGATCACCGACATCCCGATCCTGCTCAATACCTCGTTCAACTCGCGCGGGGAGCCGATCGTCTGCTCACCCGAGGACGCGGTGGCGACGTTCTCCCGGATAGACATCGACGCGATGGTCATGGGAGACGTTCTGGTGTTGCGGTAGGAGAGCCGGCGGATCCGTGGATCCCCGCGGCCAGGGCACACTCTCGGACCTCAGGAGGCAGCCGTGCGAACCATCGATGAAACCCAAGAGCTGATCGGAAGCATCTGGGTCGAGCTTCTCGGCCTCGACGCGCCGCCTGACCGCTCGGCGCACTTCTTCACTGTCGGCGGCGACTCGATCCTGTGCGTGCGCTTCGTCGCCATCGCGCGCACACGGGGTGTCGAACTCACCATCCGCGACGTAATGGAAGACGACGAGCTCGAGTCCCTCGCGGCCCGAGCACGTCCGACGAGGGAGCGATCGTGAACGGTCGGGGCCGCGACACCACCTCCGAGTCTGTCCGCGCGACGCTCTACGCGACAGCCGAGGCCAGCGAGGCATTCGAGGTTCCGGACGACCGATGGGCGCGGATTCCCGCGCTGGGCCTGGTCTCGCCCGAGGATCGTCGACGGCTGCCGGTCAATGCCGTGGATGCCTTCCCGATGAGCGAGCAACAGGCCGCGATGGCCACCCGGATGCTCATGGCCGCTGCTCTCCGAGACCGCGGTGCCCTCGGTGTACCGGCCTATCACAACGTCGCGACCTCGCGTCTGACCGTACCCCGGGTGGAGCCTGCGGCTTTCGAGGCGGCCGGGCTCGGCCTGGTGCGGGAGCACGAGATGTTCCGCTCAATGCTGGACCTGGACCACTACTCACGCCCGATGCAGATCGTACTGGAGCACGTCGACCGGCCATTGGTGACGGTGCGCGACCTGCGGGGACTTCCCGATGCCGAACAGCAACACCGGTTGGCCGAGTTCGCTGACGCCGAGAACACGCGGACCATCGACCTGACAGATCCGCCCCTCGTCACGATCACGGTCCACCTCCTGAGCGAGACGGCGATCACCCTGACCCTGACCGAGCCGCACGCGATCGCTGACGGGTGGAGCACCCACCTGAACCTGGTGGAATTCCTGGACCGCTACGTCGCGGAGCTCACCGGGCGGCCACCCGAGCGGCCGGCATCATCTGACGCGGACGGCTCGCCCCGCTTCAGACTTCGCGAGCACAGCGCCCAGCAGCTCTTCCAGTCGCTCACCGTCGCCGACGCACAGTGGTGGAGCCGGTACCTTTCCGGGCTGGAACCGCGGTCGAGTGCCGGGTCCACTCGTGACAGCCACACCTGGCATGACTCGGTGGAGATCGCGGGCCAGGAGAATCGGATGCTGAGTCGACTCGCGGCCAGTTCCTCCGGGTTGAAGGCTGTGCTTCTCGCCATCCACCTCGAGGCGCTGGCACGACTGGGTGGCGAGCGGAGCATCCTCACCGGCATCCCTGTCAATACCCGGCTCGCGGTACCGAACGGCGTGGACGCCCGGGGGATGTTCCTCAACGTCGTCCCGCTGCGAATCGACGTCCCGGCACCGGGCAGGGAGGCCGTCGCCCGGGCCCATCGGGAACTGATGCAGGTCACCATGCGGGGCCGGACTCCGCTGGCCCAGTTGGCCCGCACCGTCGGCCGGGCAGTGGTTCCCACTTCCCTGTTTGGTTTCAACAGCTTCCACAGCATCGCCGGTGTCGCACAGAGGCTCGGCCTGGACACGCTGGAGGCGTTCGACGACTGGTCCCACACGGACTTCCCGTTCGAGGCCAGCTTCAACCGAAGCGAAGAGGTAGGTGAGCACATCCGCGTTCTGCTCTATTCCGAGGGCTCTCCGCATACGCGCGCCGACGCGACCGCGGCGTACCGCGACGCCGTTGCGCGGTTCGCCCGGCTTGAGGGATGAGTCAGCTGACTCCGACGGCTCGCGTCGCCGGGTTCGGTTCCCGCGAAGCGAATGCCAGGGCCGCGCGAGCGGCCTGCTCGAGCATCTGTTGCGCCCAGGTGCCAACGGAGAGCTGGGACTTGCTGGCCGCCTCCGTGATCATGGCAAGCTGATCGTCGGTGACGTCCAGGTGCAGTTTCGAGGCCATGGCGGTGTCACCGATGCCGGCGTCTTCACGCCCGGCGTGAGCGTGGGTGGTCACCCCGGCCGCGACACCTCGGTCAGCCAGGTCCTCGCCGCGCGTGGAGAGGCTGGCGCGCACCTCGCGCCGCAGGTCGTTCCTCGACCAGCTGAACACCTCCGCCTTCCGAAGCCAGTAGTCCTGCTCCGGCTCGGGGAGACCGGCGACCGCGGCGTGATGCTCGAAGCTCAACCCCGCCCTCCGCCTCGGGTGCGCGAACTTCCTGGCGACCCACGCATAATTGCGTAGCGTCTTGTAGTCGAGCGAAGTCTGCTCGACAGCACTGCGGTAACGCCCGGTGAAGCGGGTTTCGCCGTAGATCAGCCAGTCGCCCAGGCACCATGCCGAGTTGCTCGCGGCCTCGGCCAACCTCTGGCCGATTCCCAGCCAGTTGTCAAAGGGTATCCCGCTGTCGAGGCGCAGTCCTGGTGGCGGTAGAACGGCGACGCCGGCCGTGACAGCGTCCGCGGGCAGGGGCGGGAACTGAGATGACACTGGCCCTCCTGACTTAGCTCTCATTGCCCAGCCTCGCTGAATATGATGCAGTTAGCGGGACTCACCAGCAGCGTGATCTGATAGACCTGGCCCGGGTTGGCCGTGAAGCACACCCCGATCGACGAATTTTTGGGCGCGTACCCGAGCGTGCTGAAGTACTCACCAAGATCGAATTCAAGCCGGTATTCTCCATGCGGCAGTGAAAGTTCCCGCATGCTCAGGACCTGCCCGCTTTCGTCTGCTCGCCCAGTCCATCGCCGCACGAATTCACCATCGAACTCTCGACTGAGGGTGACCGCGAGTCCGGCGGCCGGCCTCCCGTAGATGCCGTCGACGACCCGGACAGAGACGCTCATGACGAGACTCGACCCTCCTGATGATCATGAATCAAGAGCCGACCCTCTCGGGCATCTGGCTCACACATCCGACCATGGAAGACGCCGGTCCTCCGTCGCTCTCACGGCGCTCTCACCGGACCCCTCCCGGGTCAGCACACAGACACCGCGCCGGTAGTGGCGTGAGAGCGACATTCGACAACGTGGTCGCATGCTCAACCACCCACAGTTGTCCGTGGTGATCCCCACCTACAACCAGGCACCATCGTTGCGTAAGACGCTCACGTCGCGCACCGAGGAGCGCGACCCGCCGCCGCTCGAGGTCGCGAATCAGCCGAAAACACAGAGCAGGTCGCGGAGGAGTTCAGTGACCGCCAGCTTCGAGCGCGTCGTGATCACGTCCCGCTCGTCGCGGCTGTGGCCGCAGTGGGGCGAGTTCATCCGAGCCGAGGCATCGCGGATCGGCGTCAGCGTCCGCTGCACCCCCGCCCTCCACGGCGAACCCGGCACAACCGTTTCGCCGTAGTACGTCCCGCTCCCCGGCACAGCTCCCTCTGACGACGGTCGCGGTGCATGACGGGCGTCATGACCGGCACTCTCCTTGGAAACCCCCGAACGGGCCCTGACACCACTTCGGCGCGGCAGGCACGAAAGGCTGACAATGATTACCATCACCGGGCACAGTCTCACCATCAACGACGTGGCACGGGTGGCGATCGGCCGGGAGACGGTCGAACTCGACGAGCAGGCGCTCCAGAGGACACGCGAGGCGCATGAGCGGATCACCGAGTGGGGGATGAACCAGCGCCCGATGTACGGCGTGAATACCGGATTCGGCGAGATGGCGCACGTGACGGTGCCCGCCCGCTACATGAGTGAACTGCAGGTCAACCTGCTTCGCGGGTGCGCGGCCGGCTGCAGCGAGGTGTTCGACGAGCCCGAGGCCCGCGCGATCCTGCTCGCCCGGCTCAACTGCCTTGCCCGGGGCTACTCCGGCGTCTCGACGGAGACCCTGTCGCTGATGGCGGAGCTGCTCAACCGCGGCATCACCCCGGTGATCCCCAAACAGGGCTCCCTCGGCGCCAGCGGCGACCTCTCCCCCTTGAGTCACATGGGACTCCCGCTGATCGGCGAGGGCGAGGTCTTCTTCGGCGGCGACCGCGTACCCAGCATGGACGCGTTGCAGGCCAACGGCCTCAAGCCGGTGGTGCTGGGGTACAAGGAAGGTCTCGCACTCAACAACGGGACCTCGGCCATGACCGGGGTCGCGGCCATCGCGCTCCTGGAGGCCCATGACCTGCTCGAGAACGCGGTGCTCCTCGCCAGCGTCGCGATCCAGTGCCTGCGCGGCTCCGCGGCGGCCTACGACGCGCTCGGGCACGAACTGAAGGGCCATCCCGGTCAGATCCAGATCGCCGAGCGGCTACGGTCACTGCTGACGGGCAGCAAACTCACCCGCAGGCACGCGGAGCTGATGACGGCCATCGAGCAGCAGACCGGCGACGACGACGCGGTCACCGACACCGGGATCTACATCCAGAACGCCTACTCGCTGCGCTGCGTGCCGCAGATCCTCGGCCCGGTCGTGGAGACGATCGCGTTCTGCCGCGGCATCGTCGAACGCGAGCTCAACTCCTGCAACGACAACCCGCTGGTGTTCGCGAGCGCGGACACCTCGTTCCACGGCGGTAACTTCCACGGCCAGTACGTGGCAATGGCGTGTGACTACCTCGCCATCGCGCTGACGGAGATCGGCGTGCTGGCCGAGCGCCAGCTCAACCGCCTCGTCGACCCGGCGACCAGCGGCGAGCTGCCGGACTTCCTCGCGCTGACCGACAGCGGCCTGTCGTTCGGCCTGATGGGCGCCCAGTTCCTCGCCACCAGCGTCGCCTCGGAGAACCTCGACCTCGCGGCACCGTCGTCGGTGAAGACCATCCCGTCGAACGGCCAGAACCAGGACGTGGTCAGCATGGGCCTCAACGCCGCGCGCCGGTGCCTGCAACTGTCCGCCAACGTCTCGACGATCCTCGGGGTACTGGGCGCGGCGTGTTACCAGTCGGCGCACATCCTCGGCGCGGAGCAGCTCAGCGAGCCGGGCCGGCAGTGGTTCGCGCACACCACGCAGACCGTCGGCCCGCACGACGAGACGATCCCGGTGAGCACGATGCTGTCCGCCGCGCGCAGCAGCCTCCTCAGCCAGGAGGGTGCCGAGCTGGCACACAAGTACGTCAACCTCGCGTGACGGGAACCGTACCGGGACGCCGCCTCCGAGCAGTGCGGGTACCGAGCAGGAGGTCCTCGTAGTCGGGCCCCCTCGGGGCCACATGATCAGAATGGACACCGGACTGCAGTTGTGTCGACTGATCAGCACATGACGCCGACGTCGGCACTGCGGAACCATCGAAATGGCTGGCCCGTGTCCCGCGGGCCAGCCATTCGTCAATCCGGAACTGCACGGATAACGGGCCTGCCGCACACTCGGTGGTGACGGAGCGTGCTGTTGTCCGAGGAGGATGCAGTGGCGGATCAGGCTTCGGGTCAGGTCCGCTTACGGCTCGCGATCTCGCCGGAGAGTTGCTGCACACGGGCTGGGTCCGCGTCCCGGGCAAGGGCGACGTAGTGGTCCATGACGGCCGGCCGGTAGCGCACGGGCAACGTCTGCCCCGGGGCGAGTCTGGTGAGCTCGGTGATCGTGAGGTCTTCGTCTGCGATACCGCGGAACGAGATGCCCTCGGCGGTCTCCACGTCGAACATCAGGACCACGCGAGGGTTGCTGTTCACCTCCCGCCAGTCGACGAGAACGCCGAGCGCAAGCGCCCCCGTACGCAATTCCGCATTGCGCTTCCGTGCCTCACCGCTCAGGAGGGGGTTCGGGGCGACGCCCGGGAAATCGGGCCCGACGCCCAGCGATTCCCGACTCAGGTCGGGCCTGAGCTGCGCCATCGCATCGTCGAGCTTCTTCTTCCAACCGAACATCCTGACCCCTCCTCACATCGGCGAAGGGATCTCGGGCTGACGCTTCACCACCACCGCGATCATACGTCGCCGGCCGTTCCCCTCCGACCCGGGCGGCCCGTCGGTTGCCGGAGCATCCCCTCGAACAACGACCACTGGGCATCCGGGAGCAACTGAAAAGACGACCGGACCAGAGTCCCGGCCACCTTTGTCACACGCCCTCATAATGCAACCGTCCGGTCGGCAGCCGCAGTCTTCTGCCGCGCCCGATCCACGCCCGCCGCCATCGCCCACAGGTCGGTGCGGCAGTGCACAGGCCGGCGGTGAACCCGACCGCGAAGATCAGCTGAGCAGTCTCGGCAGGTGCGGGCGGTGGGCAGCAAGGTCCAGCGGCCCGCAGGCCAGCAGTCATCGGTCGTCCGCGGGCTCAGTCCTCCCCGCCCGGTTTAGGAGCCGAGCCGGCTGTGCCCGTCGCTACTGCGGTGGGCGCACGCCGCCGTGCAGCCGCAGCCAGCCGCTGCGTACGGTCGGCGGGGTGCCGGGGAAACGGGCGGCGCCGTCGGCCGGGGCGATGTCGAAGGTGGTGACGCCGGCGCCGTCCCGTTCGGACCAGGACCAGGTGCCGTCGACCTGCGGAGGCCGGGCGAGCACGATCGCGGGCCCCGCGGCCGAGGGTTGCAGGTCGGTTAGAAGCGGGCCGAAGCGGACGGTCAGCGCCATTGCCGCCATCGCGTCGGCGACCATGCGTTGCGGCAGGGTCAGGGTAGTCACCGGCAGGATGTCGGTGACCAGGTGGACGGGCAGCCTGGGGTCCATCAGCACGATGAGGTCGGTGCGTGACGCGTCATCGAACCTGACCGCCGGGAACGAGTCCGGGCCGATCGGCCGGACGTAGTCGGTAATCAGGCCGGCCGGTCGGTAGGCCGCCTGGAAGTGCCCGCCGTCCGGGACGGAAAGGTAGCCGATCAGGCCGTCGCCGCGCAGCGCCGCGTCGCCGACCCGCACCGGGAAGGCGTGGGCGGACACCGGCGACGGGACCGGGTCGAAGGTGTGCGGCCACTGCGGGTCGGTGCGCGGCGGCCGGGCCGACCTGCCGTGCAGCGTGGCACAGACCAGGGCGAGCGGGCGGCCGGCCAGGGCCGCCAGGTAGGTCTCGTCGCCGCAGCCGGGCGGGTCGATGGTCCACAGCGTGGCGTCGACGGTGCGCAGCAGGTCGGCGAAGGCCGCCGGGCCGGCGACGGTGAGGCCGCGCAGGAAACCGGCCAGCACCGGGAAGTCCCCGGTGAGCAGGTCGAGGGTGGCGCAGGCCGAGCCCGGGGCGGGCAGCCACGAGATCTGCGGCCCGGTCAGGCCAGCCGTCTCGGTCAGCTCACCCAGGGCGGTGCCGTCCGGGGCGTAGCAGGCGAGGGCCTCGTCGAGCGGGCTGGGCACGATCCAGGCGCACACCACGTCGGCGGCGGCCGGGGCGTCCTCGCCCGGTCGGCTCGGTCGACCGGGGCCGCCCGGTGCGAAGCCGACGTCGAGCCGCGCCGGCTCCAGCAGCCGCGGCGGCAGCTGGATGAAGGTCGCCACCCCGGTGTTGATCGACTGCTGCGGCACCAGCCCCGGCGCGATGGTCGGGGTGAGCGCGCCAGCAAGGCCGATGTCGTACACGTCGATGCTCTGCCCGAACCGGTCAACCACCCTGACCTGGGCGAAGGCGAACTGGCCCGCGCGCAGGGCCTGGAACCCGCCAGGCTCGGGCGGGCCGTAGGTCACCGGCCCGTCGACCATCGGCATCGCGACACCACCGCCGCCGATCAGCTCGGCGATGCTCAGGCCGGTCGCCGGGTCCACGTCGGCGGCGTCCGGGGTGCGCAGGCTCGCCGGATCACGCAGGGCCAACTGCTCGTTGAAGCCGCTCAGCGCCTGGGACAGCAGGTCCCACGCGTCGACGGAGGCGGCGAAGGACGACAGCGCGGTCCGCGTGGGCTCCGGCAGCGTGGTCAGGTAGGTGTCCAGGCGGGCCTTGAAGGTGGCCGAGGGCTGCGGTGTCAGCAGACTGCGGCCGCTGATGCTGAACGGGTGCCCGGGAATCTCCCCGGGCCGGGGTCCGGGGTACGTCCAGGTGGTGCGCCAGCTCGCATCGTACGAGGTCCCGTCGAAGGTCCACAGCGTGTCCAGCGGCAGCGGGTAGTAGGTCGTCTGCCATTCCAAAAACAGCGGCGCCCAGGGCTGCGACCAGCGCTGCGGCAGGATCGCCGGCAGTGTCCCGGTCACACCGGAGCCGGCCGCCATGAGCTGCTCGGCGGCGGCGGTCAGCTCGGCCGTCGCCCATGGCAGCCCCACCCGCTCGGCGGCGATGGCGGCCACCTCGGCGGCGTGGGCCGGGTCGAGGAGGTACGCCTCCGTCTGAAGGGCGACGAACGCCGCTGCCACCGGAACCCCGCCGTGCTGGTCGGTCAGAGACACGATCCCCGGCGAGCCCGCGACATCGCTCGCGTTCACCGGGATCTGCACTCCGGGCGGCGGGATCGGGCCGGGCGCCGAGCCGTCCGGCAGCCGGCCGTCCGGTCCGACCAGCCCGGCCAGCGGCAGGGTCAGCGCGGTGACCAGCTGATCGGCGAAGCGGCACGGCAGCAGCCCGTCCGCGCCGGTGCCGAGGTTCTCGTCGAACGTGCCCGCCCGTACGCCCGCGATCACCACTACCGGGTCGGCCGCGCTGCGGAACGACGGCAGGTCGGCGCGCTTGAGCACGGTGCGCGGGGGCAGTGGGTGCCGCGCGGTGTAGGCGTCCATCGCGGCCGCCAGCTCCTGCTGCGAGGTGCCCCACGGCACGTCCGCCCGGGCCCGTTCGACCTCCCGGCGCAGCGCCGCGACGCGGCCAGCCAGGCTCTCCGGCCGGCCAGGGTCGAGTTCTGCGGCGAACCGGTCGTCGGTCAGGCCCTCGGGACGGTGATACAGGGCGTTGTACCGGCCGCGCTTCCACCACAGCTCGTACAGCTCGCGTTGCAGCGCGGCCAGCCGGCGGGCGGCGAGATCGTAGCGGGCCTGCGCCCGGTTCAGCTCGGCGAGCCAGTCCGGGTCGGCGGTGCTCGGCTCGGCCGGCGGCCCGTCGCCGTCGGGCTGCGCCGCGACCACCTGCCACACCGATCCGCCGGGGCGGGCCGTGAACCAGGCGTCGTGGATGCGGGTGGCGAGCAGCGCCGGGCCGTCCGGATCGTCGAGGGTGTGCAGCAGGTCGTACTGGAAGGCTTCGAGCAGATCCGGGTCGAGTCCGGCGTCGGGCTGCCGGGCGGCCCGGTCGCGGATGAGGGCGGACACGGCGTCGACGGAGGTGTTGCCGACGGCCATCGCGGCCGGGGCCGGGCGCGGCGCGGTGAACGTCCGCGAGTAGGGCAGGGCGCGGATCGCGCCGTGGCAGACGGTCGTGCCGGCGACGCGCCCGGCCGGGTCCGGGACGGCGGACCAGCCCAGCTCGGCCAGCCGGGCGGCGAAGCCGGCGGGCTGGCGGGCCGGGGCCAGTACGTCCGACGCGGGGTCGGCGTACCAGCCGACGACCACATAGGACAGCGTGGACCCGTCCTCGACGTCGTCCGCCGGGTCGTGCAGCGAGAACACCCCGACGGCGTGCGGCTGATAGGCGGCGAACGTGATGTTGCCGGGTGCGACCGCGGTCAGGAAAGGCGCCGGACGCTCGGCCGGCTCGCGCCAGCCGGCCAGGGGCAGCACCCGGCCGATCCGGGTCGGCGTCGGCGTCCGGGCCGTCGGGTCGAGGTACGGCGAGGCTCCGTCCGGACCGAGGTGGTCGCTCTCGACGACCCACCCTCGGCTCCGGACCCGGTCGCCGGGCGCCCGATCCGCTCGCGTCGCGCTGCGGACGACCAGCCAGCGGTTCGGCACCAGCGGATATGCCGTCGTGCCGTCCGCCGCGTCGTGGTGCCCGGTGCGCATCGCGGCGGGCAGGACCCACTGCAGGTGTACCCCGTCGCTGTCGGCGTCACCGGCCCAGTCCAGCCGGGGCTCGGCGAACGCGCCGGGTTCGGGCGAGCCGAAGCCGGGCAGCTGGGTGTAGTCCATCCGCCACCGCCGGAAGCCCTGAGCGCGCACACCCGGGTTGACCTGGAGGGCTTGAAGCTGGATCGGGACCAGCAGGGTGGTGTCCACCGGGCTCACGTCTCTCTCGGCACTGGGGCGGTGTGGTGGAAGGTGAGCTGATGCGCCGACGCGAGGAGTTCGGTGGCGAACAGGGCGGGACCCATCGGTACCGCGGTGCCGGGCAGCAACTCCCCCAGCCGGGCCTGCAGGGCGTCAGCGAGGTCCCGCACCCGCAGGACCGACGGATCATCCGGGCGGGTGAAGGCGGTGTGCAGGTCGGGCTGACCGGCGGCCGGGAACCGGGCGTTCAGCTGGGTGCCGTCGGGTCGGCGCAGAACCAGCCCGCCACCGCCACCCTCGTCGTTGCCACCGCCACCAGCGTCGTTGCCACCGCCACCGCCACCGGCGAAGCCGAAGTGCAGACCGTGCCAGGGTTCGGTCAGCGTCACCGTGTCCGGCACGCTGTCGAAGAGCGCCAGCAGCACGGTGTCGGAGAGCCGGTCCAGCCGCAGCAGCGGCACCGGCCGGCCGCCGGCGCTGGCCTCGACGGCCAGGCCGGGCCAGCCGGCGACCACGGCCGAGCGCAGCAGCAGTCCCGTGCGCTGCGGTGACAGGGGGATGACGTCGGGGCCGGGGTCGGGGCGATCCGGCCTGCCGGGAATGCCCGGCAGGCCCCCGGAGCCGGGCGGCCTCTGCGGGGTGGGGGGCGTGGGCGGGGTGGCCAGGCCGGCCGCCGTGGAGGCACCGGTCCCGGCGGCCTCGGCCCCGCCGGTGGGTACCGCCAGGTCCGGCCGGTTCCGGCGGTCCGCGCGTACCGCACCCACCTTCGCCGCGACGACCTCGACCAGCGGCCGGCTCATCGCCTGGTGCAGCTCCAGGTCACGGCTGCCTTCGACGCCGATGCTCAGCGCACCGTCGATCAGGGCCGCGATCCAGCCGCTGTCGAGGTAGAAGAACCGCATCGACTCGACCGGCAGCATGCGTTCGTCCGGGATCAGGTGCCGGAACGGGATCTGGTGCAGCAGTGCCAGTTCGGCCAGCCAGCCGGTGGCCGGGTCGACGGCCGGGCCGCGCGCGTGGTCGGCGAGCAGGTCCTGGACGTCGGTGCGGGAGAGCAGGTATCGCAGCTGCTCGACCGGGTCGAGCCCGTCCCGGCCGGGCCAGCCGGGACGGCCGGGGATGAAGCCGGTCGGCAGGTCCGGGTCGGACGGTCGCGGCGGGGCCGGCGGCTCGACCGGCTCAGCCGACGACAGGTGTGGCGCATCGACGCCCTCGTCGAAGCCACCGCCGCCGAGGTACAGCGCCGACGGTGGTGGCAGCAGACCCGCGATGACCGCTGCGGCGGCGGTGCCCGGCGACACCACCATCGGCGGGCTCGGCGGTGCGGGCGGGCCGGTGAGTGCCGAAGTCAGCTGGTCGCCCATGCCACCGGCCAGCAGTTCCCCGAACGCGTTGCGGCTGCGGACGGCGAGCAGGTCGGCGGCGCTCACCTCCGGACGGGGTGGCGGCGTGGGAGCAGGCGGCACCGGTAGCGCGGGCCTGAGGTTGGCGAACAGCGGCGAGCCCGCCCGAGACTGGAGCGTGGTCACGATCTGGAACGCCGAACGGCGGGCGTTGACCATCGCCACGGCAAAGCCACGGTCGGCCAGCGCCGCGAGCCGGCCGGCCTCGAACGCCACCGCGTAGGAGACGTCGAAGACGCCGTCGGACTGCGAGTAGATGGTCACCTCGGAGGCGGTCGCGTAGTGCGGGGTGCCGTCGGTCGGGCCGGGCAGCGGCTGTGCCGGGTACGGCGTGAACGGCCCCCGGTACCAGGCGAAGGTCTGCTCGCCGGTGGGCAGCCGGTAGTCCAGCGCCGCGAAGCCCTGCCGAAGGCGGGTCAGCGCCGCGGACGGCGGTGCCGACGGCGGCACCGGGATCCGCGGCAGGAGCGCCTCGGGCCCGGCGGACGGGGCAGGGGCCAGACCGGCCAGCAGCCGGCCGATGTCACCGCCACCGGCCGGGTTCGACGTGAACGACCACGAGGCGAGCACCGCCAGCCGCAGCCGGACGTCCCCACCGTCCCCACCGTCCGCCGGGGTGCCACCAACACCCGGCAGGTCGACGGCGAGGCCTTCGAGCGAGATCAGGCAGGCGAGGTGGGCCGAACCGGTGCCGCCGCTGCCGGGCGGCGGGGTGGGCCGGCGGTTGGCGACGACGACGGCGTGCCAGCCGTCCCGGTCCGCCTGCCCGGCCGCGCGGGACGCGGTGTCCGTGCGCCGCACGTGTGCCAGCAGCCGCGCCTCACCGACGGCCGGTGCGATGGCGGTGAACAGCCGCCGGTGCAGGCTCAGGCTGGTCATCTCCGTCGCGAGGACCTGCGCCGACAGCGTGTCGGCGGCGATGGCCGGCGGACGTTCGTGGGGGTCGGAGGCGTCCAGGAACTGCGCCACGGTCCCCGTGTGCAGCGCCGGGCCGGGCGGCAACTCGTCGGCGCGCAGCACCAGCAGCGCCAGCCAGGGCTCGGCACTGTCGCTCGATTCGGCACCGGGGTGCCGTTCCCAGGGCAGGGTGCGCCGGTTGAGGACGATCGAGGGCAGGGTGGCGCCGAAGTCGCCGGAGCTGTTCGCCGGTGGGTACACCTCACCGACGTCGCCGGCGTCGAGCACGAAGCGCGGGGCATCGACGGTGAACGTCTGGGTGCGCGGCCCGAAGTACGTTCCGGTGTCCACGCCGTCGACGCTCTGCACGGCGGACAGCTCGTAGGTCCCCGCGTCCAGGCCCGGGCGGTACCCGTCGTAGAACTGCACGGAGCCCGGCGGCAGCGGCTCGCTCATCGACGTTCCTCTCTCACACTGGGTCGCCGTGCCGGCCCGTTCAGGGCGCGGTCCCGGTCAGCATCGGCTCGTCGGTGAACAGCGTCCCGGCGTCCGCCGCGAAGGCGTCGACCGGGCCGTCGGCCGATGGCGCGACGCCGAGGATGCCGAGCGCGGCGAACAGCTCGGCGCGCGCCGCCTTCGCGGCCGGGCCGGCGATCTGCGCCGCGATCGCGCCGACCGCGCCGGAGTGCGTCGCCACCGCACCGACCGGCTCGGCGGCGGCGGTCAGCGGCAGCGCGTCGTCGGCCGTGATCCGCGCGACGCCGAGGGTGCCGGCCGCGTCGACCGGGCCGCCGGTCCACCCCGCGACCGCAGGCGGTGCGGTGAGGGTCAGACCGGTCAGCCGATCAGGGACCAGCTGCGCGCCGCCGGGGTCGAGTGTCGAACCGTCGCCGGTGCCCCACAGCGCCGTGGGAACGTCCGAGGCGACGCCGGCAGCGTGCCAGCCGGTCGCGGTCAGGTCGATCTCGCCGGACGTGCCGCCGGACGTGCGCCGTAGCGTCACCCGCTGCCGCACCGTCAGGCCGGTGCGGCCCAGGGGCCTGACGTCCACCGGCGGCCCGGACACCGCCGCGGTCTGCGTCGTGGAGCCGAGCAGAATCCGGCTGACCGGCACCGCGTTGCGCAGCGTCACGGCGAAGCCGTCGGCGCGCACCGGCCAGGGCTCCGGCCCGGCTGAGTCAGTCGAACCAGCCGAGCCGGTCTGCGGCGCGGCCAGTCCGGCCGCCGCAGTGAAGGTCGTGCTCGCCGTGGCGGCCGGCAGCAGTTCCTGGAACCCGGCCCAGTCCAGCCGGGTCACCGCCGGATCGGCGGTGTCAGCCGTGGCGCCGAAGGCCACCGTGAAGGTGACGACCCACAGCCGGACGGTGACCGTCCCGCCGGTCGGCGGACCCCACAGCTTCAGCTCCGCGCCCGCCTCCAGGTGCAGGGTCTTCGCCGTGAACAGCAGGTTCGCCGTGTACTCGATCCCGACGCTGACCCCGATCCGGGTCCGGAACCGGAACGGCGCCCACGCGACCAGCAGATCGGCCTGGGCCGTGAACCATGCGGTCAGGCTGCCGTCGTGATAGCGCACGTCCAGCGTCCCACCGGCCATGATCGCCGACGGGGTCAGCGCGAAGTAGGCGGTGCCGGAGATGCGTACCGCCGCGTCCAGCGACCAGGTGAAGCCGACCCGTGGTACGACCGGGTAGTGCTTCGGCGCGTCGAACGCGGGGTGGTAGCCACCGATGGTGACCGCGAAGTCGCCGGCGTTGCGGTGCTCACCGAACCAGGCGTAGAACGCGAAGCCGCCGGTAAGGACGCAAGCCGGGTCGAGCAGGTACGAGTTGCGGGTCAGCGCCGCGGACAGGGCGGCGATCCCCTCGCCGGGCCGCAGCACACTACGGAGCTCAAGCTGCAGCTGCGCGTACGGGCGGGCCGCGCCGGTCGACGGAAAGCGGGCCGTGGTCACGCCGAGCAGCAGGACCGTCAGCGCGTTGCCGAACTCGACGGCCAGCAGGGCGGTCGTGTCGAACTGCCGGTACGTGTGGAAGCGCACCCCGGCAGCCAGCCAGGTCTGCCCCGGCGCAGGGCTGAGCCAGGGCTGCGGCCCGCCGGTGAGAGCGGCCAGCGCCTGCGCCGGTGAGCCGTCCGCATCCTGCGCGCCGAGCCCGGCGACCAGCGGGAAGCCGGCCACCTCGGTGACCGCGGGCAGTCGGATCGTGGAGTTGTAGCCGAAACCCGCCGCCAGCGCGGTGACCGAGAACGCGGGCGGACCCCCGAACGTTCCGGCGGCCCGCAGGAACAGGAACATCGACGGTTCCCCGTCGACCTCGGTATACGAGCCGTAGGCCAGCGCGCCCCAGGACGGCATCGAGACCGCGGCGCCGCCGTCGTACCGGAAGGTGGCACCGTCCGTCGGCGGTACCGAGGTGAACCCGCCGAGGATCGCCAGCGGCGCGTTCACGTAGGACAGTGCCAGGCCGCGCACGTCGAACCGCGGCACGAAGCCGGCCACCGGCACCCCGATCGAGGCACCCTGCAGGGCCAGGGACAGGCCGTCGGCCTCCAGCGAGCCGTCCAGGACGAACCAGAGGGCCGCGTCGCGGTACCGGGCGCCGACCCGGGCGATGGTGACCGGTCCGAAGGCCTTCTGCACGGTGAACCACACGGTGCCGTCCGCGTCGGTCGGCGCGGCGGCGACCACGCCACCCTGCCCGGACGACTGGCCGACGGTGGAACCGACCGGCGCGGTCGCCGGATCCGTGGGGGTGCCGGGACCGGCGGCCTGGCCGGCGCCGAGGGCGATCGGGATGCGCTGCGCGCCGAAGCGCAGCACGGCGGAGAAGGCGAGGGCCGCGGCCGTGCCCTGCTCCGGGAACCTCGGATAGCCCTCCCGGATGAGCCCGTTCGCCTCGACCACGGTCTGCGGGAGAATCCGGGCGTCCGACACGATCACCTGGAGCTGCTCGACCGCGCAGGTCTCGGCGTCCCCGAGGGCCGCACCGATCACCGGCAGGTCGGACAGCCCGATCGGGTCCCCGACGGACACCGCGGCCAGATACCGCGTCGACCCGTCGGCATCCGGTGCGGCGGGCAGCGCCACGAAGACCGCTGCGCCGTGGGCCGCCGACCGGGCGCCGATCATCAGCTGCCGGGAGGTCGGGTCGTAGGTCAGGTCCGCGGCGGTCAGCGTCAGGTCGAGCCCGGGCGGAAGCTCCGGCACCGGCAGGTCGAGACCCACAGCCACGTCGGTGAGGGACAACGGGGGCTGCTGCGGGTCGGCCGTCCAGTGCGCGTCGACGCTCGTGCTGCTGCGGCCGTCGCGGAGGTTGAGCGTCACCGCGCAGGCCATCCGACCGATCGTCAGGGTCGCACTGTACCGGGCCGTGAATCCCGCGGTGCCGACCGTGGTCGCCGGGTCCGGCGGTTCCGCGCCGCTCGGCTGGCCCGCCGGTACCGGGTCGAGCGCGACGTCGACGCGCAGCTGTGCCGGGGCGCCGGCCACGGTGAAGGCACCGGTGCAGGAGAACGTGAAGGCATCGGTGCCGGTCGTCACACTCGCCGCCACCTCGACGACGGCGAGGTGGCGCAGCACATCGGGCACCTCGGTGATGCCGAAGTCGACGGCGAGGGAGCTGAGGAGGTCGCCGACCGGGAGGATGTCCCCGGCACCGGTCGACCCGACGAACCGCCAGCCTTCCGCCGCCCCCTCGTACGCGGCCTCCAACAGCACGTTGATCGACGGCCCGAAGCTCAGCACCGCCTCGATGTACCCGGACAGGCCCGACGACGACCGGTAGGCGACGCCGACCGAGACCCGGCGCAGCGCGACGGGGCCGATCTGCCACACGTCGCTCAGCGTGAGGTCGACCGCGTACCGCCCGGCCCGGGGCCGGGCCAGGAAGAAGGCTTCGCTGACGGTCAGCGCCCGCGGCAGGTCCGCCGAGGGCAGCCCGAGCGAATCGAGCAGATCGGCCACCCCGACCGGCGTCTGCTCGTACAGCTGCCCCGTGATCTCCAGTTCCGGCAGGCTCGCCGCGACGTCCAACCGCAGCACACCGAGGGTCAGCAGGCTGACGACCTGCACCGACGGCAGCTGCCCGGTCGCGGCGTCGAATGTCATGGTGACCCTGCGGATCGCCGCGTCCAGCCCGCCGACGCCCAGTCCCGGTCCGTCGCCACGCAGCGAGGCCAGTTCGACGGCCGCCGCCGTGCCGCGCTGCGTACCACCGAGCCATCCGGCCAGTGCGGCCAGGCCGGGGAAGGCCGTCGTCCCCGACGGCTGCAGCGAAGCGGTCCACCGCCTGCCCGGGACCACCCCGATGGCGACCTCGACCGGCAGGTCCCCGATCGTGACGAGGCTGCTGAGCATGATCTGGTACTGGGCCGGGCCGACGTCACCCCGTACGGTGACGTCGTCGAACGCCAGGACCGAGGGTACGACCGTCCACCGGGCGTCGGGCAGGCTCGCGGTGAACACCAGTTGCGGCCGGTGTGCCCGGCCCGGGTAGAAGGTCAGGTGTAGCTGCGAGGGCTCGACCGAGGCTGTGCCGACCAGCGTCTGCGGCGGGACCGGCAGGACCGCGGCCCGACCGCTCCCACCGACGCCGAGGGCCAGCAACGTGGGCAGCGGTAGCCGTGTCGTCGCGGGCACGCCGAGCCGCCAGGCCGCTACGGTGCCGGCGGCGGACTGCTCCCGGGTCGACACCAGCGTCACCGCGACCGGCCCGTCGAGGTCCAGGACGCCGGACGCCGCGCCGGTCACCGTCAGGCCGGCAGTGCTGCCAGGGCCGGCAGGGCCGGTCAGGGTGACCGAGGCGTGGGTCAGGCGCACCGGGCCGGCACCCGCCGGGCCGAGGCCCTCGATCGGCCAGGACGCCGAGGTGTCGCCGGAGATGGTGAGCACCTGCCCGGACAGGCTGATCCCGTCGTCGCCCGCAATCAGCTCCAGGACACCGTTCGGCATCGTGCGCAGGAACTCGGCCAGCTGCACGGGCAGTGCCGAGTCGTCCGCGGTGAGGGTGACCGTGCGCCCCATCGACTCCAGGTGCCGGTACAACGCGTCCAGGTCGCTCACGCCGCGCTCCTTCTCCGCCCGTCCGCGAGCCGGCGCGGCGTGCTCACCACTGGGTCGTCACCACGGTCGGACCCGCGACGGCCATGGCCGTCGGATAGTGCTCCCAGTACGTCGTGGTGTACGTCCGGTGCCCCACCATCGCGGTGCTGCCCGCCTGGTCGATCCGCAGGACGATATTGCCCCTGTCCCGCCCGAGGGCACCGTTGTTGTCGTCGTTGTCGCCCGAGATACGTGACCAGTTGAGTGCAACGTTCTGGGCGTACGCAGGCCCCGGCACTCGGGCCGGGCCTTTGTCAGCTGCCGGCGATGCCCGGATGCCTACCCTGGGAAAGCGGCAGTTCGTCAGGAAGTAGAACTCGATCGAGGCGTTGGGATCCTCCAGCCGGTCGATCATCGTCTGGAACGGATGTCCGTACTCGCGGCCACAGGAGATGATCGCGGTCTTCGGTCTCAGGAAGTTCAGGAAGTTGTCGCTGGTGGACGTCTCCGCACCATGGTGGCTGGCCTTGAAGGCCGTCACCCAGGGCGCTGCCGCCAGCGCCGGCAACAAGCCGCCGGCACCGTCCGGCAGCGGCTGGCCCGCCACCATCAGCGCCGTCGCCAGCTGATCCTCGCTATGGAAGGGCAGGTCCCCGGCGGTGAAGTAGCGGAAGTCGTTGAACTGCACGACCAGGCCGATGCTCATCCTGTTGTCGAGCTGCCCGGCGTGGATGACCTGCGGCGCCACACCGACCCCCTGCCACACGCTGGCGATCGCCCCGGCATGCGGTACCGGACCCGAGACCAGGACTGCGTACGGGGCGTTGGCGGGGGCCACCGGGGGTGCGACGCCGTTCCAGAACAGCTCATCGCCCAGCGTCGGAGCGAAGCCGGTCCGCTGCCGGTTCACGCCGGGTATTTGCAGGTGCATCGACGTGCTGCTCATCAGCTGACCCGCGACCGCCTTCGCATAGGGGGTGGGCGCGGTGCGCGCGTCGCCGATGTCGACAATCCGCGTGTTGCGATAGATTCCGCCCGTCTCGAACCGTCCATCGTTCGGGACCGTCCGGGTCAGTCCCGGGAACACGGCGGCCGTGACCGCTGCACGCACCTGGGCGACGGTCGGTGGATTCGCCATGGCGAGCAAAGCTGCCACGGCCGCGCCGGCCGCCAGGCCGGCGTCCTTGCGCCAAGCTTTGCTGGTAATCAACGTGACGTGGCCGCCCCAACCGACCCCAACCGCCTCCGCACTGGCCACTCCCCGCGCGGCGGCCTGAACCGGGTTCAAGAGGTTGACGTTCGCTGCGGTGAGAGCGTTCACCGTCGCATCGATGGAGTTGACGTTCGCCCCCCACGACCCGTACAGGATGCCGACCGTCGCGCAGGCCGCCTTGGCCGCGGCCTCCTCCTGCGTGAGCGCCGCACCACCGCCGATCAGCGCCCCGACGATCGCTCCTACACCGTCGCACAGGACGGAAAGGTTGTCGGCGAACAGGAGGCTGGAGATCCCGTGCGAATGGTCCTTGTCGTAGTGGGTGACCAGCAGGACATCCGGACCGGTCCCGTGCGGCAGGGTGGCGACGACATAATCGTGTGTCAGAGCCGCAGCCGCCGACAGCCCACCGTCGATCAGGATCGACCTGCGCGAGCCGGGTACCCCCGGATCCTCGGCGATGATCAGGCTGGCCTCACCCACACCGATGTCGATCGTATGGATCTCCAACTCCCACGGCACGCGGCGTCCCCTTCGGATAGTCGCCCACATCGGACGGTGCACGCCGTCGCGGTCTCGCTCGGGGGCGCCGTAGTGTATAGGCAGCCATGCAGTGACCCCTATGGGTCGGACGCCTCGATGTTTGCCAGGGATTCTTGGTGGATCTTCTCGTAGGTGTCGGGGCTGGCGCTACCCAGGCGGCTGTGCCGGCGGCGAGGGTTGTAGAAGCCTTCGATGTAGGCCACCGGACGAATCCACGTCAGCTCGTGCCGATGCGCGACATGACCGCGAAGCCCGCTGGGCGGATACGGCGGGCGGCTCTCAGGCCGATGACCGTGTGGACGATCCTGCGTGTCTGGACCCGTCCGGAAGGCGGCCCGCAGTCGTCGCCACGGCCCGCCCGACCGGAAGGCCCCGGCCGAACCGGCTGGCCCGCAACGCGCGGCATTCGTCCAGGATCGCCGGGCCACCCCTACGGTGGATCGCACCGTCCACCCCGCCACCACCCAGCAACGACGAATTCGCCGCATTGACGATCGCATCCACCCGCTCCGCGGTGATATCCCCCGTGACGAACTCGATCTCCACGGCCACCACCATGAACCATCCGCATACCCCGTGCCGCCGACAGGCCCCCGTCGATCACCCGCACTCCAGGTCACATACGCGCACATGCCGCGATCCGCATGCTTACCGGGATCATCGTGACGCCGAGCCTGCCCGGGCGTACGGAGCCGGACAGGGGACGACGTTCAGCCGATGATGGCGGCGAGAGTGGGGTTCGCAGCTCGCGTCGTAGTCGACGGCTGCGGCGAGCGGTCTGGCGGTTGCTGAAGAAGCTGGGACTACGGTTTCACCTGCCAGTTCGTCGGGAGCCGGGTCGCCGACCTCTACCCGCAGACCCAGAACTGCGGCGTCGGGTCGGCTGATCAGCCGGTCCGTCGACGGCACCAGGGCTGGAGAACGACACCGAAGGCACTGCAGGACGGGAAGACTCCGGCGGCGGCCATTGCGACGCCGCGAGCTGGGCCCCGGTGACCGGCAGGGTGGGCGAGATCTGGTCGAGCAAGCGCTGCGCCAGGGTGGCGTCGATCTCGACGTCGGCGTTGATGCGGACATCGGCCGCAGTCGCCAGGTCCACTACGTCATCACTGGTGAACGCATCAGCGCCGAGAGTGCTCAGCCGTCGCGCGAACTCCTGGACATTGATCATTTGCAGCCTCATCGTCAGATTGTTAATTATCCACCGTAACCCCCGCTTCGGTCGGCGGATCCTGCGCCCGCCGTGCGGGCTACCGGGGCCGACAGTCGGTGCCGACAACTGCGACCGCTGCGCGGAAGCCCGCAACTCTTCGGTGAGCTGATCGCGCGCCTGCAGGGCCGTCACGCTCTGTGTTACCCATGCTGTCCGCGACGCCGGAGATCCCGCTCCGGGAGGGCTGCCGTTCATCGTTTGCGATAACGCACGGTGATGTATGGCTACCTCTCCCGCTTCGGCTTCCATGTCGTACCTGCCGATCAACTTGTCGTGCGCGTGCACGGCATGCACTCGACCTTCGACTCGCTGTGCTTCGCGGTGTGGGAGAACGGCGAGCTCCTCCGCTCGCTGAGCATCTCGCCGGCCGCCGGCATCGGGGAGAACATCGGCGAACCCTACGACTTCGAAATGCCATATTGGGCGGGCGAACATCCCGTCGAGCCCATGCTCTCCGAGGATCCGTACCCTCTTGCCTTCCACCCGTTGGACCTGGGCGAGCAGGCCCTACGCGCGTTCTTCGGCTTCACCCTCGAGGGCCGACCCGACCCGGACGACATCGACCCGTTCGATGTTCCCCTGCACGGCTTCCACGTCGCCGACCCAACCGGCCGGGAACAGGCGGAACGCGACGACCTGATGGAACGAATCCTGCAGAGGATGGAACCGCCACGGCGCCACCGCATGATGCCGGACGGCACGCTGCGCCAACTCGACGACAGCGAGATCTGACCCCGAAGACCGACCTGCGAGCGCTGTCAACGCGCACGTCCCGACACCGGATCGTTCGACACCAGGTATCCAGCCCACGATGATCGGACACCCGGATCTGTCGCTCGGGTTCTGCCCCCTCTGCCGCCAACGAACGCCACCGAACCAAACAAAGCACTGCCGGGCCCGCTCACACCCGTACTGTCACCGGTCGCCCGGGGACGGGGCAGCACTCGCGTGACGATGGGCGTCCCGGGAGTTGTCATAGAGGCCGGCGATCGTCGCCGCCCGGCAGCCCAGAGCAGCCCGGAGGGAGGGCGGGGAGAGTGCCTCCGCATCGGCGCCGAGTTGCCATACGGCCCAGATGGCATGCCGCAGGTTCTCGAAGGTGACGTTGAGGCGCAGCCAGCCGTCCGTGTCGGGCTCTTCGGCCCGAACGGCCACGGCACTGGCCAGTAGTTCCTCACGCCACATCGGGGCGACCCTGACCGACACTGAGATGTGGTCGGCGGACAGGAACTGGGCGCACCGCTGCTTCCAGAGTAAGTCGAGATCGATGTGATCGGTGCGCTGCGCCCGTTCGTCAAGTTCCTCGGCGGCCAGCATCCGGGACAGCCGGTAGGTGCGGTCTTCGCCGTTGCGGGTCGCGAGCAGATACATCCGGTCGCGGACGGTTACCAGGCCAACCGGGTCGACCGTGCGCCACAGTGGGCTCTGGTCACGGGCCGCGTAGTGGATTCGCAGCCGGTTACCGGCGACCACGGCACGCCGGACAGTCAACATGGTGCTGTCAGGGACGTCTCGGGCAGCCTGCCGGCGGGATAGCAGATCGGTCTCCGGCTCCACGAGTAGCCGTTGGGCCGCGTCGCTGACGGTGATCTGGTGGCCGTCGGGCAGCGCGTCCACGACCTTGCGGATGGCCGAGGAGAGGGCGGCACCGAGACCGAAGACCTGTTCACCCCGAGCGGAGGCAGCGGTCACCAGGGCCAGCGTCTCGTCGTGGTTGAGGCCGGTGAGCTCGGCACGAAAGCCGGGTAGCAGAGCGACGCCTCCGTGGCGGCCGCGCTCGGTGTAGACGGGCACGCCGGCGGCGGACAGCGCTTCGACGTCGCGCAGCACCGTACGCGTGGAGACCTCGAGTTCCCGCGCCAAGGTGTCGACGGTCAGCTGACCACGCTGGCGGAGGAGCAGCATCAGCGAGACAAGCCGATCGGCGCGCACGGGACAACTCTAGCCACGGACCGCCCGGAATACCTGACACAGGGTGTCGTGATTACTTGTGACACTCGTCGGCAGGAGCTCGACATGCCGCCTGTTCGGGCGGCGGGACGAACGCGTCCTCGACCGAGCTCGTCCTCAATTGAGTCTAGGGAGTAACTGTGGCAGCAGAGCGTATCGCAGTCAACCCGGTGAACTGGTCCCTCGAGATGGGCTTCAACCAGGGTGAAGTCGTTTCTGGTCAGACCCGGACGCTGTACGTCTCGGGGCAGACGTCGATGAGCCCGGAGGGCAAGCCCGAGCACGACGGCGACATCGCCGCACAGCTCGCGCTGTGCGTCGACAACCTGGAGGCCGTGCTGAAGGAAGCGGGCATGACCCTGGCGAACCTCATCCGCTTGAACGTCTACACCACCGACGTCGACCAACTGTTCCCCCACTACGGCGTGCTCGCCGGGCGACTGGGGTCTGCGGGTGTCGCGCCGACCACGACGATGCTCGGGGTGACGCGCCTGGCGATCCCCGGCCAGCTGGTCGAGCTCGAGGGCACCGCCGTCGCCTGAGCCGACCTCGCCACGCTCGCTGCTCGTGCCGGTTCGTCCGGCGCGGGCAGCTGGCAGATTGGGTGACCCTGGTGGCCAAGAGCCTGCCCCCCGGCTGGGCGTCGCGACTGCGACAACTGACGGACCGTGTCGGGCACGTGTTCGCCCGCCCCGAGCCCCGCGTCGTCTTCCACGACCTGGTCGAAGGGCTGCTGTCGGACCTGCCGAAAAAGAACTGCTGGTCCTTGTCCGAACGGGCCGGGCACAGCCACCCGGGCCGAATGCAGGCGCTGTTGTCGCGGGGCGCGTGGAGCGCCGACGCCCTGGAGGCCGAGGTCCGCTCGTACGTCATCGAGCACCTGGGTGACCCGGACGCCATGCTCGTCATCCGCGACGCCCAGGTGATCAAGCGGGGTGACAAGTCCGTCGGGGTGGGGCCGCAGCACTGCACGCTCACCAACCGCATCGAGAACTGCCAGGTCGCGGTCATGCTGGCGTACACCGCGCCCGCCGGGACGGCGTACGTCGGGCATCGGCTCCACCTGCCGCGTACCTGGATCGCCGACTCGGTGCGCCGCACGAAGGCGGGCATTCCCGCCGACGTCGCGTACGCCTCCCGGCCGGAGCAGGCCGTCGAGCTGCTGGCGGAGGCAGTGGATGCGGCGGTGCCGTTCAGCTGGGTCAGCCTCGACGACGGATACGCCCAACATCCGCAGGTCCGGGACTGGTGCGTGCAGCGCGCCCTGCCGTACATCGCGGCCGTGCCGGCGACGCTACCCCTGATCAGGGTCGGTGCGACCAGGTCGTCCACCACGACCGGCCCCGAACAGATCCTCGGCCACATCGCCGACAGTTACTGGCACCGCCGGACCGAACGGGCGACTGGACGCACGCACGACTGGGCGCTCGTCGGGCTCGGCGGCAGCCTGCTGGTCGGTGGCGAGGTCCCCACCCGCGGGTTCGCCCAGTCGCTCATGGTGCGGCGGTCGGTCGACAACCCGCACGATGTCGCCTACTTCGTGGCCCACGCGCGCCGCCGCACACCCGCGTCCGTCCTGATCGGTGCGGCGGAGCGGCGACACCGCGCGGGGCAGCCGGAGCAACCCGGCGACGAACTGATCGGTCTCGACCAGTACCAGGTGCGCACCTGGACCGCATGGCACCACACGATCACCACGTGCATGCTCGCCCACGCGTTCCGCACGGTGCAGCGCGCAACGGCACCCGATGCCCGCACCGCCGTCCGCAGGCCCCGGCAGGTCGCGGCCTGCCGCCCCGGGGTGGGCACCGGGGCAGCGAGCCACCCACTGCGCAGCGGCTCGGGGCACTAGCGGACGTCGTGCGGGCGGGGCCGACCGGGTACCGGTCGGCCCCGCGGGCGGTGGCAGGGGCGGGGAGCCAGGCCGTGACAGCACACCGGCGGCACCGTCCGAATCGGACCATCACTCTCATCTGAGTTCCAGCCTGGCTGTCGTCATCCGGTATTTATGCCCGGTTCACGACACGTGACATCACCTGCGCCGACGGAATTCGCAAAACGCCGTGAGGCCACCATGAGTCCAAGATCCGCAACTGTAGTCGACAACTTCGGCCGGCGCGTTTTGGGGGCATCCTTCCGGAAGGAGAAAATCGAGGGTTCGCGTTTTGGCTGGTAGTAAGCACGAGTCAGCAGCACAACGCCCCATCAAGCGATTCATGATGTTGAAATATTGTCGCCGCCCGAGCTTAATGCGTCTTGACAGAGCCAGATGTGGGCTGTTGTATCAATGCCATCAGGCCGCCGGAACGACAAACCGGGGACCATGAAACGTGCCCGTAAATGACGGTCAGATGAGCGACTCAAACCCTAGTAACCACTTCCAATTAGGGGGAGACAGTCATGCACGAAATCAAGCGCACGATACCCATTGTCGCCGCCGGCGGCATCCTGCTGGCCGCCGGCACGCTCTTCGGGGCCAACTCCGCCTATGGCCAAACCGACACGAACAATCCCCAGCAGACACACGCGAATCACTCCGTCGACCACCGGGCGCATGCCCGCGTGCCCGGATTCGTCGCGCCGACCACCACCGCCGTGCCGACCCCCGCCACCAACACCGCCGCCCTCCAGGCAGGCGCCCAGAGCCCCGCCGAGCTGATCAATCTCCTCGGTCAGCGGATCGTGGCGAAGGACGTGGACGGGATCGTCGCGCTCCAGGAGCGCGAGGCAGCCATCATCGACTGGGACGGATCGGTCATTCGCGGGCATGCCGCCATTCGCGCATTCTACGTCGAGTGGTTCGAATCAGACCCGATCCTCCAGGTGAGCCCGCTCCAGATCGTGGAGGCCGGCGGAACACGCGTCGGAAACAAGGTGATTGGCCGTTCAGCGTCCGTGATGGGCACCTACACACTCGAACAGGACGGGCCCGACGGCACCCGGGTGAGCTTCTCGGGGAACTTTTGCGACATCGTCCGCCAGCAACTGAACGGCACCTGGCTCTACATCCAGGACAATCCCTACCCGCCGCACAGCTGATCTGCCCATCCACTGACCGCGTCCCTCTCACGCACTCCACCGCCCGTCGGTAAGTGAGCCCGTAGCCGATTAGCCAGCCTAATCGGCTACGGGCCACACCCGAAGTAACCAGCGAATGCCGAGATGTCCGAGGTTGGGAGAGAGTGTGAACACCATCTCACTCGATGTTCCACCGGTCGAGGCCGCCGAGCAGCAACCTGAATGGGAAGACCCGGCGCAGGTCGCGCAAATCCGCGACGTCCTGGCGAGCCTTCCTCCACTCATCGAGGCGGAGTCACTTCCCACGTTCCAGAGTTCACTCGCCGACGTCGCCGCCGGGCACGCCCAGGTACTGCAGGCCGGTGACTGTGCCGAGGACCCTGCGGAATGCACCGCGGAACACGTCAGGCGCAAGGTGGACCTGCTCGACGCCCTCGCCGCCACCATGAGCGCCGCCACCGGCCGACCCGTCGTCCGGGTGGGCCGCATCGCCGGCCAGTACGCCAAGCCACGGTCGAGGCCCACCGAACAGGTCGACGGCGTCGACCTGCCCGTCTACCGCGGCCACCTGGTCAACGATCCTGCGGCGACCCGCCCGGCACGCCGGCCCGACCCGCAGCGGCTGCTCGCGGGATACCGGTCGGCGAGACGGACCCTCAGCGAACTCGGGACCGTCCGTGCCGCCGGGGCGCCCGTCTGGACCAGCCACGAGGCACTGCTGCTCGACTACGAGGTGCCGATGCTGCGCCGTGACCGCGCCGGCCGGGTCGCGCTCACCTCCACCCACTGGCCGTGGATCGGTGAGCGGACCCGGCAGCTCGACGGTGCCCACGTCGCCCTCCTCGCCCAGGTGGTGAACCCGGTCGCGTGCAAGGTCGGGCCGACGATGACGGTCGTCGACCTGCTCGCGCTGTGCGCACGGCTCGATCCGCTACGGGAACCGGGACGCCTCACCCTGATCGCCCGACTGGGCGCCGACGTGGTCGCCGACCGGCTACCGCCGCTCGTGCGGGCCGTACGCGCGGCCGGGCACCCGGTGGTCTGGCTGGTCGATCCCCTGCACGGCAACACCGTCACCGCAGCCACCGGACGTAAGACGCGCATCCTGTCGACCATCCTCCGGGAGGTCACCGCGTTCCAGATCGCGGTGCACGCCGAAGGTGGGGTCGCGGGCGGCGTACACCTCGAGACGACCCCCGACGACGTGACCGAGTGCCTCGACGACGGGCACAGCAGCGAGCCGGCCCGCCTGCGGTACACCTCGCTCTGCGACCCGCGGCTCAATCCCCGCCAGGCGCAGACCGTGGTCTCCGCCTGGCGGGCGTCGCCCCTGACGAACCGGGCTGAGGAGAAACCGTGCCGGGCCTGACACCGATCGCCGCCTACCGGCTTCCGACCACGGGCGAACTGCCCGTCAGCATCGCGCAGTGGACTCCCGACGCCAGCCGGGCAGCGCTGCTCGTCCACGACATGCAGCGTTACTTCCTCGGCCCGTTCGACCCGTCGGTACGCGAGGCACTGGTCCGCAACTGCGTCCGGTTACGCCAGCGGTGCGGCGAACTCCGCGTGCCGACCTATTACACGGCCCAGCCCGGAGGCATGACCGAGCAGGAGCGCGGCCTGCTCAAGGACATCTGGGGTCCCGGGATGAGCGGGCAACCCGGCGACCGGGAGATCGTCACCGAACTCGCGCCCGGACCGGCGGACCACGTGCTCACCAAGTGGCGCTACAGCGCGTTCCACCGTTCGGACCTGCTGACCCGGCTACGCCGGCAGGGTCGCGACCAGCTCATCGTCTGCGGGGTCTACGGGCACGTCGGAGTGCTCGCCACCGCCCTCGACGCGTTCACCAACGACATCCAGCCCTTCCTCGTCGCCGACGCCATCGGTGACTTCTCCGCCGACCACCACCAGTTGACGCTCGACTATGCGGCCACGCGTTGCGCGGTGGTCACCACCACGGAGGAGGTCTTCCCGTGAACGCGGCCCGCCTGCTCCGGCAGCTCGTCGATCCCGGCCGGGAGGCATTCGCCCTGCTGCACCGCCCCGAGTCGGTGGGCGGCGACCGGGTGGAGATCCTGTCCGGCCGGATCAGCACCGTCGCGCGGCTCGCCGACGTCCCACTGCCCGACGCCCCGCTCCACGAGGCCGGGCCGGACGACGAGGCGCTGCACGAGACGCTGGTGCTGGTGCCCCACCAGCAGATCACCGAGCGGGGATTCACCGCCGTCATGGACGGGTCACCGCTGATCACCCTGTCGGTGACCGAACAGGGCTCAATGACCAGGGCCGAAGCGTTCGAACACCTTCCGGACGACCCGATCAGCCTCACCAACGGCGGCTTCGACACCGATGACGGCAGCTACGCCGACACGGTACGTGCGGTACTCGCCAACGAGATCAGCACCGGTGCCGGTGCGAACTTCGTCATCAAGCGGTCGTACGTCACCACCGTCACGGGGTACTCCCCGCGCACGGCGCTGAGCCTGTTCCGCCGGCTGCTCGCCCGGGAGACCGGCGCCTACTGGACCTTCCTCGTGCACACCGGCACCCGGACGTTCGTGGGCGCCACCCCGGAACGGCACGTCAGCCTGCGTGGCGGCGTGGCGGCGATGACCCCGATCAGCGGGACCTACCGCTACCCGAGGACCGGACCGGTCCTGGCGGAGGTTCTCGACTTCCTCACCGACGGCAAGGAGACCGACGAGCTGTACATGGTCCTCGACGAGGAACTCAAGATGATGGCCCGGGTGTGCGACGGCGGGGGCCGGGTGGTCGGCCCGTTCCTGCGGCAGATGGCCTGGCTCGCGCACACCGAGTACAACATCGAGGGCCCCAGCAGCCTGGACCCCCGGGACATCCTCCGGGAGACCATGTTCGCCCCGACCGTGACGGGCAGCCCGTTGGAGAACGCCTTCCGGGTGATCGCCCGCTACGAACCGCACGGCCGCGGCTACTACGGCGGCATCGCGGCCCTGATCGGCCGGGACGCCGGTGGCGCACGGACCATGGACGCCGCCATCATGATCCGCACCGCCGCCATCCGTCCCTCGCAGACCGACGACAGCGCCCGCGTCGAGGTCGGTGTCGGTGCCACGCTCGTCCGGCACTCCGATCCCGACGCCGAGGTCGCCGAGACCCACGCCAAGGCCGCCGGGGTGCTCTCCGCGTTGGGCATCGGCGAACGCCTCGACGGGCACCCACTGATCCGGCAGGCGCTCGACCGCCGCAACACGGCGATCGCGAGCTTCTGGCTCAGCGACGCGCAGACCCGCAGGCGGCCGCAGCCCGCCCTGGCCGGCCGCCGAGCCCTGATCGTCGATGCCGAGGACGCCTTCAGCGCGATGCTGGCCCACCAGCTACGGGCACTCGGCCTGGCGGTGCAGGTGGCCCGGGCCGACACCCGCCCCGGGTTCGACGCCCACGACCTCGTCGTCCTCGGCCCCGGCCCGGGTGACCCGCGCGACACCGTCGATCCACGGATGAGCCACCTCACCGAGGCGATCGACCAGCTCCTCGCCCGGCGTACCCCGTTCCTGGCGGTGTGCCTGAGCCACCAGCTGCTGTGCCGGCACCTCGGCCTGCCGCTGCGGCGGCGGGACATCCCCAACCAGGGCGTCCAACGTGAGATCGACCTGTTCGGCACCCCGGCACGGGTCGGCTTCTACAACTCCTTCGTCGCGTACGCGCGGATGGAGCAGTTCCACAGTCCCAGGGCGGGCGAGGTGCGCGTCAGCCACGACCCCACCACCGGTGAGGTGCACGCCCTACGCGGAGCCCACTTCAGCTCGGTGCAGTTCCACCCGGAGTCGGTCCTCACCCAGGACGGCGAACGCGTGCTGGGCGACCTGCTGGCATCGCTGACACACATCGAGGAGGTCATGAACGCATGAAGGCCGCCGTCTCCTGGTGGGACCTCGCCGGGTCCACCCAGACCATCGACTCACTGCGCCACTACCTGCGCGAGGAGGGCGTGCAGCCGTGGGAGCGGGTGCACGGAATGCGGCTCAAGTTCTGGATCTCCGACCGGGAGACCAACCGCTGGGGCGCGGTCATGCTGTGGGACGCCACCGCCGACCTGACCGCGCCGCTGCCGCCGAACCGGGCCACCGAGCTGATCGGATACCCGCCCACCGTACGGATGATGACCGAGGTGGAGGCCATCGTGGAAGGGCTGCACGCCGGGCCGTCCGACGACCGTGGGCTGGCATTCGGACCGGTCCGGAACCCGTCGTGAGTACGTCGGCACAGCAGTTGGGCGTCGATGTCTTCGCCACCCCGCCCGACGAACCGATGGGGCTGCTGCGGAGCTGGCTGGACGCGGCACGGGCGGACGCCGTCCGCGAGCCCGGCGCGCTGGCGCTGGCGACCGCCGACGCCGACGGTCGCCCGTCGACCCGGATGGTGCAGGTCCTCGCCGTGCGCGACAACGGACTGCTGTTCGCCACCCACTCCGGCAGTCGCAAGGGCCGGGAGTTGGCGGCGAACCGCCGGGCGTCGGGTGTCCTCTACTGGCGGGAGGTGGCCCGCCAGGTGGTCGTCAGCGGGCCGACCGGCCCGCTGGGAGCCGACGAGGCCGACGCCCTGTGGACGGCCCGGCCCGTCGCCACCCACCCGATGTCGGTGGCGTCGCAGCAGAGCGCACCCCTCACCGACGAGGACGCGTTGCGCGAGCAGGCGCGGCGGCTCGGCGACCGGGGCATGCCGTTGCCCCGCCCGGATGCCTGGCTGGCCTACCTGCTGGAGCCGGATTCGGTCGAGTTCTGGGAGTCCGACCCGGGCCGGTTGCACCGTCGGCTGCGCTTCGACCGCGACGGCACCGGGTGGCGGTCCGGTCGCCTTCAACCCTGACCACCCGGACAGTTCGCTCGAGAGGAACAGGTAGACGAGATGTGTGGAATTGCAGGCTGGGTCTCGTACGATCGGGATCTCACGCGACACCAGGCCGACCTGGACGCGATGACGGCGACCATGGCCTGCCGGGGTCCGGACGCATCCGGTGTCCAGCTGGACCGGCACGCCGGGCTCGGTCACCGCAGGCTCGCCGTGATCGACGTCGACGGCGGCACCCAGCCGATGGCGGTGCAGACCGACGACGGCACCGTGACGATCACCTACAGCGGCGAGGCGTACAACTTCGGGGAGCTGCGCGGCGAACTGCGACGCCGCGGTCACCGCTTCCGGACCCGCAGCGACACCGAGGTGGTGCTGCACGGCTACCTGGAATGGGGCGAGGCGGTCGCCGAACGGCTCAACGGCATGTACGCCTTCGCCGTGTGGGACTCCCGGGTCGACAAGCTGGTGCTGATCCGGGACCGGCTCGGCGTCAAGCCGCTCTACTACTACCGCACCGACGACGGGGTGCTCTTCGGTTCCGAGCCCAAGGCGATCCTCGCCAACCCGCTGGCCGAACGTGCCGTCGACCTGGCGGGGATCCGGGAACTGGTCAGCTTCACCCAGACGCCCGGCAGCGCCGTCTGGTGCGGGATGAACGAGGTGCTGCCCGGCGGGGTCGTCACCGTCGACCGCGCCGGGCTGCGCGAGCACCGCTACTGGACGCTGCCGAGCCGCCCGCACACCGACGACCTGCCGACCACCATCGCCAACGTCCGCTCGTTGCTCAGGGACGTGGTGGAACGCCAACTGGTCTCCGACGTGCCGCGCTGCACCCTGCTGTCCGGCGGGCTCGACTCCAGCGCGATCACCGCCCTCGCCGCCGCCAAGCTCGGCGAACGCGGTGAGAAGGTGCGCAGCTTCGCGGTGGACTTCACCGGACGCGAGGACGACTTCGTCGCCGACGAGCTGCGCGCCACCACCGACGCCCCGTACGCGCGGGAGGTGGGCGCGCACGTCGGCTCGCTGCACGAGTCGGTGGTCCTCAACCACCGGGACATCGCCGACCCCGCGGTCCGACGGGCGGTGATCACCGCCCGGGACAGTCCGCTCAGCCTCGGCGACATGGACACCTCGTTGTACCTGCTGTTCCAGGCGATCCGTCAGCACTCCACGGTGGCCCTGTCCGGGGAGTCCGCCGACGAGGTCTTCGGCGGCTACCGGTGGTTCTTCCAACCGGAGGCCCAGGCCGCGGCGACCTTCCCCTGGATGGCGGTGTTCGTCAGCGGCGCGAAGGCCCAGGTGTCGGACCGGTTCAACGCCGACATCACGGCCGCCCTCGACCTGCCCAGCTACATCAAGGACCGGTACGCCGAAGCGCTCACCGAGATCGAGCGGGTCGACGGCGAGAGCGACCACGAGTTCCGGATGCGCGAGATGTGCTACCTGCACCTGACCCGCTTCGTCAGGATGCTGCTCGAACGCAAGGACCGGGTCAGCATGGCCGTCGGTCTGGAGGTCCGGGTGCCGTTCTGCGACCACCGGCTGGTCGAGTACGTCTACAACACCCCGTGGTCGATGAAGACGTTCGACGGGCGGGAGAAGAGCCTGCTGCGGGCCGCGACCGCCGACCTGCTCCCCCGTTCGGTTCTCGACCGGGTGAAGGCCCCGTATCCGGCCACGCTCGACCCGATGTACACGAGCGCCCTGTTGCAGCAGTGCAGGGACCTGCTCGCCACCGACGACCCGGTGTTCAACCTGGTCGACCGCGCCTACCTGGAGGGCATAACCCGTGAGTCGGGCGCCCTGCCGATCGAGATCCGCAACGGCATGGAGCGGGTGCTCGACCTGAGCACCTGGCTGGACATCTACCGCCCCGAGCTTCGGTTCTGACCTGACCGCCACCGGCTGAGAAGGGACTTCCGTTGACGACCGAGACCCAGCTTCCGGGGTTCACCGACCAGGTGGACCTGCGGGCCCGCAACCGCGCGACCGTCACCGACTACATGAGCCGCAAGGGCGAGAACCGGCTGACCCGCTACCTGCTGTTCACCGAGGACGGCAGCGCCGGCCTGTGGACCACCGACACCGGCCAGCCGGTCGCCTCCCAGGGCCACGAACTGCTCCGGGCGCACGGCGAGTGGTCGCTGCGGATGTTCCCCGACTGGGAGTGGACGAACGTCGAGATCTTCGAGACGCAGGACCCGAACCGGTTCTGGGTCGAGTGCGACGGCGAGGGTCAGATCCGCTACCCGGCGTACCCGCCCGGGCACTACCGCAACCACTTCATCCACTCGTTCGAGTTGGACGATGGAAAGATCCGCCGCCAGCGGGAATTCATGAACCCGTTCCAGCAGCTCCGGGCGCTGGGCATCGAGGTGCCGACGATCGACCGCGGCGGAATCCCCACCTAGGAGCAGCAGATGACCGCTCGGCTCAACCCGTACATCGCCTTCAACGGCAACGCCCGGGAGGCACTGGAGTTCTACCGTGAGATCCTCGGCGGTGAGTTGGAGGTCGGCACGTTCACCGAGTACGGCGCGTCCGACGTGATGGCCGCCGACAAGATCATGCACGCGGTGCTCACCACCCCGGACGGTTTCACCCTGATGGCCTGGGACGTCCCCGAACGGGTGCCGTTCCACCCGGGCAACAACGTCGCCCTCTATCTCGGCGGCGACGATCCCGCGTTGCGCGGGTACTTCCAGCGGCTGTCGGTCGGAGGCACGGTGACGATGCCGCTCAACAAGCAGGTGTGGGGCGACGAGGCCGGCTCGTTCATCGACCAGTTCGGGATCTTCTGGATGGTCAACATCACCCGGCCAAAGGGCTGACCGGCCACACCTGGCGGATCCGGCACGCCAGCCCCCCGAGGTGGGCCCGCCCGCTGACCGCGGGCGGGCCCACCTCGGTCTGCCGGCGTACCGCACGTCGGCGGGACCGCCCGGGGCTCACGTGTAAAGCGTCGCGCGGGCCACCACGACCGCGGACCCGGAGACCTGGACCGTTTCGATCCGGTCCGGTGCACCGGTGGCCCGGGCCCGCATCGTCGACGGGCGACCGATCTCGACGCCCTGCAGGACCTCGATCCACTCACCGAAGGGGATCAGGCCGTGTCGCGCCAGATGCACCGCCAACGACCCGGCCGCCGAACCGGTGGCGGCGTCCTCGACGACGCCGTAGGCGGGCGAGAACATGCGCAGTCGCCACTGCGTGTCGGAACCCGCGAAACAGTTGGCGGCCATGTCGGGCAGCCGGGCCAGGACCCGCTGGTCGGGCTCCAGCGCGGACAACTCGGGTACACCCGGCAGACCGACGAACACGTGCCTCGGCCCGTTGTCGTAGACCTCCACCGGCAGGACGGCGTCGGTGGCGGGGACACCCAGCCCGGCGAGCAACTCCTCGGCCCGGTCGTAGCGCCCCCAGGTGGGGATGGGCTGCCACGAACTCGCCGAGCCGCGCCCGTCCCGGGTGGACCGCTCGATGTCGAACGTCACCGTGCCCATGGCCGTCTCCATCCGGATCTCCCCGACCGGCTTCAACTCGCTGAGTACGATCGCCGTGCCCAGGGTCGGGTGCCCGGCGAACGGCAGCTCGTTGACCGGGGTGAAGATGCGCACCCGCACGTCACCGTCCCGGCGCGGAGGCAGCACGAAGACGGTCTCCGACAGGTGCATCTCGTTCGCGATCTGCTGCATCCGCTCGGCGGACAGGGCTGCCGCGTCCAGGAAGACCGCGACCGGGTTGCCCTCCAACGCCGTCTCCGTGAAGACGTCCGCCACCACGTACTCGTAGGTGCCCACAGGTTCTCTCCAGCCGGGGATCGTCGAGGTCAATGCGTGTCGAACAACGCCTGATAGCGGGCGACCGCCTGCTCGGTCACCGCACGCTCGGCGTGGGTGGGCCGGAACGGGTCCGCGGCCGGCGGCAACGCGCCGTACTTGAGCAGGGCAGCCATCAGCAGCAACCGGGCCTTGGTCGCGGTCAGGTTGTTGCCGACGATGAACGTCGGATCCGTCCGGTACGCCATGCCACCGGTGTTGCCACGGCCGGTGCGAACCACCGGCATCCCCGCGAAGATGGCCACCCCGAGCGCCGAGTTCTTCGCCGGATCCGCCATCCCGAACGGCGACATGCCCTCACAGACGAAACCGGCGAGCGGGGCGGCGGCGAGATTGGCCCGGATCCGGGCCAGGATCTCCACCTCGTCGCCCACCCGGGGATCGCCGCCCGGTTCCGCCGCGTAGCGGCTGTACTTGGTGATCGTCACCCTGGGCATGGCGTCCGGGATCAGCCCGTCCCCGTCCCTCGTCGCGACACCGAGCAGGGTGACGCCCGACTCCAATGAGCCGGCGACACCGTTCACCTCCTTCGGCAGCACGGTGAGGCGCAGCTGCGAGCGCGCGGTCTGCCGGCGCGTCGGCAGGTAGGTGAGCTGCGGGGGGCCGTACCCGCCCAGGTCGGCGACGATTCCCCCGTGGCCGCCGGTGACTTCGTATCCGCCCGGTCGGGCGTCGACCTTGGTCACGTCGCGGGCGGTGTAGACGAGTTCGTCGACGATGACGCAGGCGCCGACCCGGTCGACACCCTGCGCGTCGAGGGCGACACCGGAGGCGATGTACTTCACTCCGTCCACCACGTTGCGGTCGCCGTCGGCGCTCAGCGAGTGGTGCCGCCGCTGGGCGGCGTGGCCGACGAGGGGCACCGTCGTGTCGATCAGCAGGCCGAGCCAGTAGAGGGTCTCGTCGACGGTCGGGCTGCCCTCGAGCCACTGCACGCCGTCGTGCTCACCTGCGGCGAGGACGGCCTGGACCTGGTTGGTCGCCCCGGCGAGGTCACCCAGGTGCGGCTCACTCTGCAGGTGGTAGGGGTAGTAGACGAAGAAGTCACGGCCGAGCCGCTCCCCGTCCGGACCGGTGGTGTAGCCACCCGACGGGGCCGCGCGGAAGAAGTCGAAGTCGGCGATCGAACCGAACTCGACGGGTGTGCCGTGATCGCCCAGCCCGAACCGTTCGATCTCCTCGTAGAGGCGGCTCGCGTCCGGGTAGAACGTCTGCCGGGCCGCCTCCGGTGGCGCGTACGGCGTGGTCGCGGCCTGCTCCCACGCTGAACCGTCACGCTGCCGCGCCAGGTATGGCAGGGGGTACAGCCCGTCGTCGGGGTGCAGCTCCACGACGAACACCGGGGTGGCGTCGCCGGCCGGCTGCGTGGTGTGGAACGTGCCGTCGGTGTCGAGCCAGCCGTCCGGCGGCGCGTACAGGTGTGCCGCGTCGCGTTCGAGTGGGTGCGCGCTGTACGCCTCGACGTACGCCGTGACCGGCGCCGCCAGCCGCTGCGGACGCAGTGCGTCGAACCGACCCGGCCGGGGTGCGAGGCCGTGCCGGATCCGGGCCTTGTTCGACGTGACCAGGTCGGGGGTGTTCAGGATGGTCGCCGTCGGCCCGGCGAACACCGCGATCCGGGGCCGGGTCCCGCCCGTCGGGGTCAGGCCGGTCATGCCGGGGTCAGATGCTCGACCGACACGTCGTGCTGCTCGGTGAGCCGCCGGGCGATCAGCGACCGGTGACAGGCCACCGCATCGCGCTCGACGCAGAACAGCGCCGCCCGCCCCCGCGTCGGTAGCGCCGCGAGCAGCGGCACCAGGTCGGCGAGGTCGAGGACCTCGGCGGTGTAGCGGCGCACGTACTCGGCGGCCAACTCCCGGCGGGACCGCTTACCGACGCCCTGGCGGTCGTCCTCGGCGTACTGCAGATGGCGGTGTTCGGTGGTCGGGGCCAACTCGCGGTGGTGCTCGTAGGCGATGCCCGCACCGGCGAGGGCCTCCTGCAGCCGGCGCGCGTTCGCCCAGGCGTAGTCGGGCCCCCGGACCCCGCGACGCTGGCGCACGTCGAACAGCAGTCTGACTTCCGCGGCGCGCAGGCGTAGCAGGAATGATTCGAGATCGAAATCGTAGACTCCGATTGTCACCAATCTATGCATTGGCATCCCGGTCCCTCGTATGGCGGTGCCGCACAATCCGCATCCTGATACTTGGTCGACCCACCCGACACTACCCTTGGAGACCCTCGACACAGCGGTTCGAATGCCATACCGAAAATGCCGATCCGACCACCCGCCCGACTCTTTTGCAACGACCGTCCACTGTGTTATGTGTCAGCCGCCACGAATCACGCGCCGGAGGTCTGCGAGTCGATCACGAAGGGTGCGCTCACCACCGTGCCGACTCGGATGGTAGTAGTTCTTTCCCACCAGACCGTCCGGCGGATACTGCTGTTCCAGCACACCGTCCGGCACCTTGTGCGGATAGCGGTAACCGATCGCGTTGCCGAGTTCCGCGGCACCCTTGTAGCGCCCGTAGCGCAGGTGGGCGGGGACGTCGCCCACGGCACCCCTGCGCACGTCCGACATCGCCGCGTCAATGCTCTCGATCACCGCGTTGGACTTCGGCGCCATCGCGAGGTGCAGAGTGGCCTGCGTCAGCGCGAGACGCGCCTCGGGCATGCCGATCAGCTGCACCGCCTGTGCCGCGGCGACTGCCGTGTGCAGGGCCGTGGGATCGGCCAGGCCGACGTCCTCGCTGGCGTGTACGACGAGCCGCCGCGCGACGAACCGCGGGTCCTCCCCGGCCACCAGCATCCGGGCCAGGTAGTGCAACGCGGCGTCGGGGTCGGAACCACGGATCGACTTGATGAAGGCGCTGATGACGTCGTAGTGCTGGTCGCCCTGCCGGTCGTATCGCACGGTCGTCTCCGCGACGGCCCGTTCCACGGCGGGCACGTCGATCTCGGTGCCACCGGTCGCCAGCACCCCGTCGGCGGCGGCCTCCAACGCCGTCAGCGCGCTGCGGGCGTCACCGGCGGCCAGCCGCACCAGCGCGGCTTCGGCCTCGACCGACAGCGTGACCGCGCCGCCGAGGCCCCGTGGATCCGCTGCGGCGCGACGGAGCAGGTCACGGACGTCGGCGTCGCCCAACGAGCGCAGTTGCAGCACCAGCAGGCGCGACAGCAGCGGGGTCACCACCGAGAACGACGGGTTCTCGGTGGTGGCGGCGACCAGCAGCACCAGCCGGTCCTCGACCGCACCGAGCAGCGCGTCCTGCTGCGTCTTGGAGAAGCGGTGCACCTCGTCGATGAACAGCACGGTCTGCCGGTGCTGCCGGTCGAGCCGGCGGCGGGCCTCGACCATCACGTCGCGCACCTCCTTGACGCCGCTGGACAGCGCCGAGAGGGCCACGAACTGGCGGGTGCCGGCGGTGGCCAGCAGCCGGGCGATCGTGGTCTTTCCGGTGCCGGGCGGGCCGTAGAGCAGCACCGAGGCCGCGCCTGCGCCCTCGAGCAGTCGGCGTAACGGGGCACCGGGACGCAGCAGGTGAGCCTGACCGACGATCTCGTCGATCGTGCGGGGTCGCATCCGGGTCGCCAGCGGACCGGCGTCCGGTGCCGCCGCACCCGGCTGCGGCCGTGGGTCGGCGCGCGGGGTGGTGAAGGACGGTGCGGGCAATTCGAACAGGGTCTCGACGCTGTCGTCCGTTCCGTCGTCTCGGCCATCCGTTGTGACGGTGCTCTGCTGGGACACGCTTGGTGGCCCTCCCCTTCGGTGAGCTGGGTATGTCGTGCGCACCCTAACCCGTCGTCCGCGAGCAACCCGTCAATACAACAACGGCGGTTCGCCACGACGCACGCCGGGAACCACCGTTGTTGTACATCAATTTTGTCGCACTCCGGTCATTGGCCGAACGGAGCGCGTCCGTGACACCAAAGCCCTTCCTCGGCAGTTCCCTACGGGGTACGGTTGCCACCGTCGTCGCGAAGGGCAGTGCGGGCGGAGGAACAATGGCAATCGACCTACAGGCCACTCGGGACATTGTCGATGTCATGACCGGCGGGTGGAAGGCACAGGCTCTCTACACCGTGGTCAAGCTCGGATTACCGGATCACGTCGCCGCCGGCCGGACCACCAGCGACGAACTGGCTGCGGCAAGCGGCGCTTCCGCAGCGGGGATACGTCGTCTCATGCGACTCATGGTGGCGATGCGCGTGTTCGACGGTAGCGAGACGAGCGGCTACCGCAGCACCCCGATCAGCGAGGCGCTGCGTTCCGACTCACCGTCGATGCGCGACATGTGCCTGCTGCACGGCGAGGAGTACTACGCCGCGTGGGGGCACGCCCACCGGGCGATCAGCATGGTCAACTCCGGCTTCGAGGCCGCCTACGGCAGCTCCTTCTACGACTACCTGAGCGGGGATCCGGACACCGCCCGCCGGTTCCAGGCCACCATGAACGCCGGCAACATGTTCTTCCATGAGGTGCCGGCCGCCTTCGACTTCACCGGCGGCAAGACCATCGTGGACGTCGGCGGTGGCGGCGGGCAGCTGCTCTCCACGCTCCTCGCGGCCACACCCGACGCCAAGGGCGTGCTGTTCGACCGCGAGCACATGATGCCCAGGGCCGGCGAACACCTGGCCGCCACCGTCGGGCTCCACCGGGTCACCCTCGTCGGCGGCGACATGTTCACCAGCGTGCCGACGGGCGGCGACGTCTATATCCTGTCCCGCGCGCTGGCCGGGTGGGACGACGACGCGGTCGTCCAGGCCTTCGGCAACTGTCGCCGGGCGATGTCCGGCCCGACGGCCCGGCTGCTGGTCCTGGACCGCTTCGTCGTCGACGAGGACCCGTCCGTGCTGCCGGCCCTGTGGGATCTGCACCTGCTGATGATCACCGGCGGGGCGCACCGGAGCCTCCACCACGTCACCGAGCTGCTCGGCCGCGCCGGATTGGACGTCGAGCGGACCGGCGCGCTACCGATGGAGCACGTCGCCGTCGTCGCCGCACCCCGCCAGGCATCCTGACCGGGCCGCCGACGGCCGGGAGCGGCCGCTCCGGCCAACGGGATCAGCCGTTGGTGTGCCCCTCCGGTACTAAACTGTGACGATGATCCGGGAGGAGCTGCTGCGGTTACGGGCGGGTGCGGAGTCCGAGGCGGCGACGCTGGCGCGGGATCTGGAGGCGCTGTTCACGGCATCGCGGGATTCGAACGCCGACGACGAACACGATCCCGAGGGTGCCACCGTCGGCTTCGAACGCGCCCAGCTGATCGCGTTGCTCGCCGCGACGCGGGCGCGGATCGCCGAGGTCGACGACGCCCTGCTCAGGCTGGAGGCGGAGACCTACGGGCGCTGCGAGCGCTGCCAGCAACCGATCGGTGCGGAACGACTCGCCGTGCGGCCGTTCGCCCGCCACTGCATCTCGTGTGCGTAGGACGGTGAGGCGGGCGAGTGCCGCAATCTTCCCGCTTTCGTAGCCACGGGTGTCGCGGTGGACGGTGTCGGCCGTCCGCACGCTCCGGGAGTCGATACAGGATGCCGTCGACGACCGCCCGACGAGGATGCCTCTCCGGCCCACCCACCGCGGCGACGGCCCTTGCGGTGCGGAAGGCACTGCGCCTCAGTGTCGGGACATCCGCCGTCCCGGCTTCGTTTCCACGCCGGGGTAGCACTGATAGGTTCACGGTCCGGACGGGTTCGTGGCGGGGTAGGGATGACGATGTCGGTACGCCTGATCGGTGCCAACCCCGGACTCACCCTGTTCGACGCCGCCGGCGAGCGCACCGCGTTCGCGTCGGTGTGGCGGGTGGACTGGTCCGAACGGGGCCCGGGGCAGGCGGTTGTGGTGTGGCAGGCGGCGACGGCGAGGCCCCCGCTCATCGGGGCCCGTGGATGTCGGTAGGCACCACGCCACCGTAGCGGGTCGCCGCTCGGGCGTCAGGTGCCCGATCCGACCCCCGGCACCCGAGTCGGGACCGGGCCACGACGCGGTTCATCGAGTTCACCGCGGTGACGAACCGCTTCTCTACCCTGCTCGGCCGGCCATGGCGACGAGGCCGTTGAGGCCGGGTGCCGGCCGAGCATCTCGTCTGCGGCGGCGGTGATGGAGCCGGGGTCGGTCGTGTCGATGAGCACGTTGTCGATGCCGGGGCGCTCGGTTCGGAGCCTCGACCGAGAATCCGCCAGCCCCGCCAGCGTGGGCCGCGCGCGGCCCACGCTGGCGGGGCTGGGCTGCGCCTTCGAGGACGGGTCGACTTACCTATCCAGACTGGGCCGTTGCCCTCCGGAGTTCGCTCAGCCACTCGACGCCGAGCCGATGGCCGTCGGGGAACTGGTCCCCGCGATCCCAGCGCCACGTGGTGATCATCGCCAGCATGAGGGTCCGGCAATCTCGGAGCAGCCGGCGGTCGACGCCCGGGTAGTGGTCACCGACGTCGTCGGGCGCGTGGGCCAGGTCGAACTCGACCGGCCCCCGGCAACAGGTCTCGAAGTCGATGAAGAGCGGGCCGGTCCGGGTCGAGAGCAGGTTGCCGGGATGGGGTTCACCGTGCAGAAGCTGCTCGGGTCGGCCGCTCTCGCTGACCGCGCGCCGCATACGGTCCAACGTGCTGGCGAGGAAGACCCGATCCGAATCAACCAGTTCCGGCGTTCGGGCATGGTCGGCCACGAGCGTCTGCGCCGCGGAAACCCGGTCCGTGAAATGCGGGACGGGCAGGTCGACCTTACGCATCCCGGCATGCAGACGTTCGAGCGCGCCGACGTACTCCGCGTTCGACAGTGACTGAGTAGTCGCCGGTTCGTAGTAGGTCCAGAAGGTGACCACGTAGTCGCCCCGGATAAACACCTCGGGCGACTCCAGCGCGGCCACCGGGCTCCCGAGCTCAGCCAACCGCCGAGCAACATCCACTTCAAGCTGGGCACACTGGTTCGCTGCCGGGGCGACCCGGGCGAGCACGGCGCAGGGCTCCAGCCTCAGGGTGAGCGCGTTCGAGTTGTGCAGGACGGCACCATTGTGGGCGGTCAGGCCGAGCGATGAGGCGCTCGACATGGCTGCCTGCATCGCCCGCTGAACCTCGTATGCCTGCACCACAGCACGGTAGTTCAGCATCCACGGTGCGGCAGCGTCATTTGGTGTTCCTGACGCGATGCGTGGTTCCAGCGCATGCGGGGTGGTCCATCGCCGGCAGCATCATCTCGATGGTCACCCTCTGCTCCCGCACGTGCAGGATGATCCCTTGGTGCCGACGTGGCCGGCTACGTGGCGTTCTCTGCTTCCTTGCGTGAGCGGCGGTGATATCCGTTCCCCGCCGCTCGTCGCCGTTTCCGCCGCAACCGGCAGAACCTGCCGGGGGTCGGTGAAAGCGGTCAGCAGAAGTGGTGAAACCTCCGACTCGGGTGCGCCCAGGTCAGCCATGATGCGGGACCTTCGCTGCCTGACACGAAGCCGCCACATACCGGCGAAGCAGGACAACATCGCATAAGGAACCGTGCCTGGATCTCGGCCGTGAAGGGATTCTGGCGATGGGGCGTCGGGTTCGTGAGGGCTCCCCGCGCACGCGGGGGTGTTCCCCCGGACCTGCCCGAACTGAACGTACGGGAAGGGACAGGCCATGACGGTGACGACGACGCGGATGCCTGCTCCGGAGCCGGTCGAGCGACGGGCGGCGCAGATTCCGGACGCGATGCGGGAGTACCCCGGCTGGGAGCGGCTCACGGTTCCTCGATGCGGTACTCGTCCTGCTGGATCGGCTCTGGGACCAGGTCGTGCAGCTGGCGTCATGCCTGGGCGCACAGTACCCACAGCATGGGCAGGCGGGCGGCCTCAACGAGGCCGGAGGAAGCGAGAGAGATGTCGTATCGGACTGGGCTGCGTGCCGGCCGGCGCACGGCGCGGTAACTGAGCTGACCGACGCCCAGGACACAGGACGGCGCTTCCCGCCGGTGGGGATGGCCGCGTTGTAGCTCAGGTTGGTGACGGTGACCTGGGCTCCGGACCGGGTGACCGGATGCCCGGCGTACGACCGCCGAGGGTCGATCGGATCGCCGAGGTTGGTGACGGTGACTGCCGGGCCGAAGCCACCCGGCCACGAACTGGTGACCGTGTAGTCGACCCGGCAGCCCGCACCGGCGTACCTGTGCCCGCCAGCACGGCGGCGAGAACGAAACTCCTGATCTTGTGCTGCCTCCTCCGGGGGGCGGCAGGCATCGGGAGCTGCGCCTATGGTCTCTCAGGTCGCGGTGCAGGTGAGGGCGGGCGTCGTCGCCGAGCCACCCGCGGTGAAGCCGAACGTCGTGGACGCGCTGGCGGCCAGGTTGCCGTTCCACGCCTCGTTGCCGACGTTCTGGGTGCTGCCGGAGGGGGTGTTGCGCCCACCCCAGAGCTGGGTGATGCTCTGCCCGTCGGCGAGCGTCCAACTGACCCGCCAGCCGGTGATGGCGCGGACGCCGGCGGTCACCGTGACCTCACCCTGGAAGCCGCCCTGCCACTGGCCGACGGTCTGGTAGCTGGCCGTGCAACCACCCGCCCCGGGACTGGTCGGCGGAGTCGTGGGTGGCGTGGTCGGCGGGGTCGTGGTGGGTGGGGTGGTCGGCGTGGTGCCGGCGAACTGGGTGAAGAACCGCCACACCTCGCCCGGGACCCAGGTCCGGGTGCCGCTGTCCCCGCCGGCACCGTCCTGCGGGGCGGCGATGTGCCCACCGTCGAAGGCCGCCCACACCACGGGGTAGCCGGCCCGGCAACCGGAGTAGCTGTAGACCGTGTGGGTCAGGCTGCCGGCCCTCGGCTCCGGCGGGCTCGCCGCCGTGCACCCGTTGTTGCGGACGAAGCGGTCCCGCAGCGCCCGTCCGCTGGCGATGTTGTCACCGATGCCGTGCACGCCGAGGTACGCGATCGGCTGGGTGCCGCCGCTGCATCCGCTGAGCGTGCCGGGCGAGGACTGGACGGCGACGGCCCGGAAGACGTTCGGCCGGGCACAGGCCAGGGCGTAGCTCATCCCACCGCCGTAGCTGAACCCGACGGAGAAGCGCTGCGTCGTGTCGACGCACAGGTCGCCCTCGATCCGGCGGAGCATGTCGTCGACGAAGGTGACGTCCTCACCGCCGGTGTTGGCCCAGCCGTTGCCGATGCCCTGCGGCGCCACGAAGATCGTGCTGTTGTTCGACAGCCGCAGCAGGCCGTAGTAGGCCCAGACGTCGCGCTGCACCGTCTGACCGGTCGCGACGTCGACGGCGGTGCCGCCCCACCAGTGGAATCCGAACACCAGCCGGTACTGGCGGTTGCGGTCGTAGCCGTCGGGCAGCTTCAGGATGAAGCTGCGGTTCTTGCCACCGCTGGAGATGGTGTAGGTGCCGTTGCCCAGGGTGGGGGCCTTGCCGCAGCCTGCTGTCGCGGCCAGCGGGCCGACCTCGGCGGCGGACGCGGTGCCGGGACTCCCGGTCAGTGCGGCACCGGCCAGCGCCGCGACGAGTACCGCCGCGGTAGCCAGCGCGCCGGCGATGGACGAACGTCGGGTCATGAGACGGCTCCTGGTGTCGGTCTGCTCGGGCGTCGTCGTGCGCGGCTGTCGGGCGCGGGTGACGCCGTCGCGGCGTGGACGCGTCGGGTGCGGGGTGGGCGGCATGAAGCAGGATGAGGTCGACTGCGAGCCCGGCCCCTCGACGGAAGAGCTGGACGTGGCGGTCGACGTCGCCAATCGTCAGCAGCCCGGCTGGCGGACACCCTGCGGTGACCGGCCGTCGTGAGAGCGTTAACAGGTGCTGCCCGAATACCTTCACCTGCATCTTTGCTGACTCGTCAGCCGCTGATCGCACGCGGTGCCGCCTATATGGACTCTCGTGGATGGAGATGCCGTTCGTCAAGATGTGACACCAGATTTCTCGAAACTTCTGAACCCTCGATCTTCGACCGCGACCGCCGCAGAACCCGCACCGCCGGAGACGCCACCATGCAGCCTCACCTGCTGATATGTGACCGAGACTGCCTGCGGGCCAGCCAGCCGCCGGATAGATGTTTACGTTAACAGTTTCGGATTAATGCGGACTGCCAGAGCGCTCCGGAGCTGCCCGACGGCGACAAACCGGCCCGCAGAGGCCCTCCTGGCCCGCCCCCGGAGCGCGTCGGGCACCCCGATGAGCCGGATTCGCCGGTCCGAGCCACCGCCGACACGCCACCCTCATCGCCCGCAACACCTGTCGACTTCACCTGATCGACTCGCGGACCCAACACCGATCCCCCGCCATTTCCGCTGGTGAGGAAGCCGTCGCAGGCCACCTCAGGCAACCGGGGCGGGGATGGAGCACTGTCGACACAACCATTGACACGCCCTGATGTGAACGTTAACTTGCTCCTCAGTGCAGCAGCCGGGTCCCACCCTCTGCCGCCGATTCGGCTGGTCAGCGCCCCGGCGTCCGGGCCACCAGCCCCGACGGCACCGGCCAACGGACTCACCGGACCGCACCGTCACCTCCCGTCTGCCGGAGTTCGGGCCCGACAGGCGGTGTACCGAACGGGCCCACCCGAGCGGGCCCGTGAACTCCCGTCCACATCTGGAGGACTCCATGAAACGTGGCACCGTCTGGCGTCGAGCGTCGGGGCCGGTCGCGGCCCTGGCCACGCTGGTGCTGATCGGCAGCGGCACGGTCGGGACGCCGCAGGCGTCCGCGGCGGCCGCCGGCTGCCAGGTCACCTACACGGTCAGTTCACAGTGGCCCGGTGGATTCGGCGCGGGCGTCACCATCACCAACCTGGGTGACCCGGTCACCAGTTGGCGGCTCACCTGGAGCTTCGACGCCGGCCAGACCGTCACCCAACTCTGGAACGGCTCCTACACCCAGTCGGGCGGCCAGGTCGCCGTCACCAACGTGTCCTACAACGGCAGCATCCCCACCGGAGGCAGCACCTCGTTCGGCTTCAACGGCGCGGCGACCGGCAGCAACCCGGCGCCCACCACGTTCACGCTGAACGGCACGACCTGCACCGGCGGTGTCACCCCGACCACCCCGCCACCCACCACGCCGCCGCCGACCACCCCGCCGCCGACCACCCCGCCGCCGACCACTCCTCCGCCCACCACGCCGCCGCCGGGCACCCGGCTGCCCTGTGACCTCTACGCCGCCGGCAACACCCCCTGCGTGGCCGCGCACAGCACCACCCGGGCCCTGTACGCCGCGTACACCGGCAACCTCTACCAGGTCCGCCGGGCCTCGGACAACACCACCCGCACCATCACCCCGCTGACCGCCGGCGGGGTCGCCAACGCCGCCGCCCAGGACACCTTCTGCGCCAACACGACCTGCCTGATCACCATCATCTACGACCAGAGCGGCCGCGGTAACCACCTCACCCAGGCGCCCCCCGGCGGCTTCCCCGGTCCCGCGCCCGGCGGATACGACAACCTGGCCAACGCCACCGCCGCCCCCACCACGCTCAACGGCCAGAAGGCGTACGGGGTGTTCGTCGCCCCGGGCACCGGTTACCGGAACAACACCACCAACGGCATCGCCAAGGGCGACCAGCCGGAAGGCATGTACGCCATCCTCGACGGCACGCACTACAACGGCGGCTGCTGCTTCGACTACGGCAATGCCGAGACCAACAGCCGGGACAACGGCAACGGCACGATGGAGGCCATCTACTTCGGCAACAACAAGGTCTGGGGTTACGGCGCCGGCAACGGCCCGTGGATCATGGCCGACCTGGAGAACGGCCTCTTCTCCGGGGTCAACCAGAAGTACAACGCCAACGACCCCAGCATCAGCCACCGCTACCTCACCGCGATCATCAAGGGCGAGCCCAACCACTGGGCCATCCGGGGCGGCAACGCCCAGTCCGGCAGCCTGTCGACCTTCTACAACGGCGCACGGCCCAACGTCGCGGGCTACAACCCGATGAAGAAGGAAGGCGCGATCATCCTCGGCATCGGCGGCGACAACAGCCACGGCGCCGCCGGCACCTTCTACGAGGGCGTGATGACCGCCGGCTACCCCACCGACGCCACGGAGAACGCCGTCCAGGCCAACATCGTCGCCGCCGGCTACCGGTGACCTGGTCTCCGCCACACCACCACCGTCCCCCAAGGAGACCCCTCATGTCCTCGTCATCCCTGCGGCTGACCCGCCGCGGCCTGCTCGTCGCAGGTGGCGCCACGGGCGTCATCGCCGCGACCGGTCTACTCGGTGCCCGTAACGCCCTGGCCACCGCCGGCCCGCAGAGCTACACGCCGACCTGGGCGTCTGTCGACCAGCACCCACCGGCCGCCGAGTGGTTCCAGGACGGCAAGTTCGGCATCTACTACCACTGGGGGGCGTTCGCCGTCCCCGCGTTCGGCAACGAGTGGTACCCGCGCAACATGTACAACAACGGCTCGTACGAGAACAACCATCACAAGAGCGTGTACGGCGATCCGGCGGCCTGGCCGTACCACAACTTCATCAACGGGTCCCGCGACAAGGCGGGCAACTGGGTGCAGTTCGCGCCGAAGCTCAAGTCCGCCGGCGGCAACTGGGACCCCAACGAGTGGGCCCAGTTGTTCGTCGACGCCGGGGCGAAGTTCGCCGGTCCGGTGGCCGAGCACCATGACGGCTACTCGATGTGGAACAGCAGGGTCAACGAGTGGAACTCCGTGGCCACCGGCCCGAAGCTGGACCTGCTGCGGCTGCACGCCGACGCCATCCGCGCCAAGGGCCTCAAGCTGTTCGTCTCGCTGCACCACCAGTGGAACTTCGGCGGCTACTACCAGTACGTGCCACAGCAGTCGAGCACCACCCTGCGCAAGCTCTACGGTCAGCTCGACAACGCCACCGAGCAGCAACTGTGGACCGACAAGCTGCGGGAGGTCATCGACGGCTACCAGCCCGACCTCATCTGGCAGGACCTCTACCTGGGCCGGATCGACGAGGCACGGCGACTGGACTTCCTGGCGTACTACTACAACAAGGCTGTCGCGTGGAACCGGGACGTGGTGGTCACCTACAAGGACGGGTTCAACAACCGCGGTGAGGTCTACGACTTCGAGCGCGGCGGCCCGGCGGGCATCCAGTCCCCCTACTGGCTCACCGACGACAGCGTCTCCAGCAGCAGCTGGTGCTACACCCAGGGCATCGGCTACTACTCGACCACCGCCCTGCTGCACGCGTTGATCGACCGGGTCAGCAAGAACGGCACCATGGTCCTCAACGTCGCGCCGACGGCCGACGGCGTCATCCCGTCCGGGCAACAGACGATCCTGCGGGGTATCGGCGACCACCTCAAGCGGTTCGGCGAGTCGATCTACGGCACCCGGGCCTGGTCCGTCTACGGCGAGGGCCCCACCCAGATGGGCGGCGGCTCGTTCGTCACGCCGCGCGCGGGCACCAACCGGGACATCCGGTTCACCCGCAACAAGAACAACACCGTCCTGTACGCGACGGTGCTGGGCTGGCCGGGCAGCACCCTGACCATCTCGACGATGACGTCGGGCCGGGTGAACCTGGGCAACCTGACCGGTGTGCAACTGCTCGGCTCCACCGCCGGCACGTACATCAACCTGCCCCGGCCCACCCAGGACGGGTCCGGCCTGCGTATCGCCATGCCGTCGGCGAACGCGCCGTACAGTGCACTCGCGTACGTGGTCAAGCTGACCTTCGTCGGCGCGACCCCCACCGCGACGCCGCCTCCCACCCCCACCGCGACGCCGACCCCGACGCCGACCGGCACCACCGCGCCGCCGGCAGGCCAGGCGACGGCGAAGTACACCATCACCAACTCCTGGTCCGGTGGCTTCCAGGCCGACGTCACCGTCACCGCCGGGGCGACGCCGATCAACGGGTGGAAGGTGTCCTGGACCTTCCCCAACGGCCAGGTGATCAACCAGATCTGGAACGGCAGCCACACCCAGAGCGGGGCGAACGTGACGGTCTCCAACGTCGCCTACAACGGCGCGCTCGCCGCGGGCGCCTCCACCACGTTCGGTTTCACCGCGACCTGGAACGGCAGCAACAACCCGCCGGCCAGCATCACCTGCACCACCAGCTAGGCCCGGACGCCGGAGACCCACCCCGGTGGGGCCGGTACCGATCTTTCGGGCCGGCCCCACCGGGGCTCCCCGCGCCCGCCGTCCGCCAGCGGGCTGCGGCGGGTGGGCGGACCACGCGCGGCGCACGCCGGTGGGACAGGCCGTCCCGGTGGTGCATCTCCGGGTACGACCTGCGGATCGTCCCACCCATCCCGTCGAGCACGGCGTCCACGTCTCCCGGGTGGCAGCGGGATGCACATCCGGTCGGCTCGGGCCGGTTCCCGGCTCCGTGGGCCGCGTCGGCGGCGGCGCTGAGCAGGCGGGTCGGCATGGGAGCGGTGGGGTCGGGCAGCACGACCGCGATCCGGGTGACGACCACCACGTTCGACCAACTCTCCCCTGACGAGAGAGTAGGTTCGGTGGCCGATCCGGCTGGCGCTGCTGGTGGTTCGTCGGGGTCCGAATGCGGGTGCCCGGTTCCTGTCGCTGATCGGTGAACGGGCTGCGCCCCGGCGCTGGGGTTGCGCGCGTCCACGAGACGCCCGAGTGGAAATGGCTGTATGTCTTCTGTGCTGTCCGCGGTCGTCCGGCCGCGTCTGTCCCGTCCGTCCTGGCTGTCGCCGAAGGTGTTCCGCACCGAGGTCCTCGCCGGACTGGTCGTCGCCCTCGCGTTGATCCCGGAGGCGATCTCCTTCTCGATCCTGGCCGGGGTCGACCCCCGGGTGGGGCTGTTCGCGTCATTCACGATGGCGGTCACGATCGCGATCTGCGGTGGCCGGCCGGCGATGATCTCCGCCGCGACCGGCGCGATCGCCCTCGTGGTCGCGCCGCTGGCGAAGGAGCACGGGCTGGACCACCTGATCGCGGCGGTGATCCTCGGTGGCGCGATCCAGATCCTGCTGGCGGTGCTCGGGGTGGCGAAGCTGATGCGGTTCATCCCGCGCAGCGTCATGGTGGGCTTCGTCAACGCCCTGGCGATCCTGATCTTCGCCGCCCAGGTTCCGCACCTGCTCGGCGTACCGTGGCTGGTCTACCCCCTCGTCGCCGTCGCGCTGGCGATCATGGTCGGGTTGCCCCGGCTCACCCGCGCCGTCCCGGCGCCGCTGGTCGCCATCGTGGTGCTGACCCTGACAACCGTCGTCGCCAGCATCGCGGTGCCGACCGTCGGCGACGAGGGTGCCCTGCCGGACAGCCTGCCCACCCCCGGCCTGCCGCAGATCCCCTGGACCATGGACACCCTCACCCTGATCGCCCCCTACGCCCTGGGTATCGCGCTGGTCGGGCTGATGGAGTCGCTGATGACCGCCAAACTGGTCGACGACATCACCGACACGCACTCCAACAAGACCCGCGAGTCCTGGGGCCAGGGTGTGGCCAACATCGTCACCGGCTTCTTCGGTGGCATGGGCGGCTGCGCCATGATCGGCCAGACGATGATCAACGTGAAGGCATCCGGTGCCCGGACCCGCTTGTCGACCTTCCTGGCCGGCGTGTTCCTGCTGGTCCTCGTCGTCGTGCTCGGCGACGTGGTCGCCGTCATCCCGATGGCCGCCCTCGTCGCGGTGATGATCATCGTGGCGGTGTCGACCTTCGACTGGCACTCCGTCGCGCCGAGGACGCTCAAGCGGATGCCGTACGGCGAGACGACCGTCATGCTGGCCACCGTGGTAACCACCCTGGCCACCCACAACCTGGCCATCGGCGTCGTCGTCGGTGTCCTCACCGCCATGGTGATCTTCGCCCGCCGGGTCGCCCACCTGGTCGAGGTCACCAGCGTCCTCGACCCCGACGGCACCACCCGGGTCTACTCCGTGCACGGGGAGCTGTTCTTCGCCTCCAGCAACGACCTCGTCGGCCAGTTCGACTACGCGAACGACCCTGACACCGTGGTCATCGACATGACCCACGCCCACGTCTGGGACGCCTCCTCCGTCGCCGCCCTCGACGCCATCGCCACCAGGTACGCCACCCGGGGCAAGACCGTCGAGATCATCGAACTCAACAAGCCCAGCGCCCGCATCCACGACACTCTCGCCGGGCAACTCGGCGTCGGCCACTGATGGCCGCCACCAGCCGGGACACCGGGCCGCAGCAGCACCCCTGCGACCCGGCCACCGGCCGCCTCATGCAGATCGGCGAGGCAGCAGAGCGGGTCGGGCTGAGCATCCGGACCATCCGCCACTACGAGGAGGCCGGCCTGATCGTGCCCTCCGCCCGCAGCGAGGGCGGCTTCCGCCTCTACACCGAACCCGACCTCGGCCGCCTCGCCGTGGTCAAACGGATGAAACCCCTCGGCTTCAGCCTCGACGAGATGCGCGAGCTGCTCGCCGTCCTCGACGCCCTCGACACCGCCACCGGCAACGACCGCGCCGACCTGCTCGACCGGCTCGGCATGTTCCACACCGCCGCCACCACCCGCGTCACCGCGCTGCGCGACCAACTCGCCATGGCCGAAGGCTTCGCCGACACGCTCCACGACAGACTCGACCACCATGGTGGCTCGACCAGTTGAGGCCGGGACACCGTCATGGCCGGTGGTGTCAGGTACGCGGCGGCGTCGGTCTCGCCACGGGCGGACAGGCCGGACGCGCCGAGGACGTTCGGGGTGCCCCAGCGTCGATGACCGCGCGGGCGAGCACCTCCTGGCCGCCAGCGAGACGGATGAGGAGGGCGTCGTGGCGGCCGACGCGTTCGCGGACGCCGACGACCGGAAGCCGGCCCGCTCGTGCAGGGCCAGGCTGGCGGTGTTCTCGGGAAAGACACCGGACTGGATGGTCCCGATCCCGGCGGCCCCGGTGGAGGCGACGAGCGCGTCGAGCAGCGTGGTGAGCGGCAGGTCCAGTGCGGCGGCGAGCTGGATGAGAGCGACGGAATCGACTGCTACTCGCCGATTGCGGCGGTCCGCCGAGCTCGGACCGGTTTGGGGTGCCCCCGAGCGCCCGGACGTGGGGATCGTCGATCGCCGCCCGGGACAGGCCGGGTGGTGCGTTGGCGCGGAGCATGCCGGGCAGGATCACGTGCAGCTGTCAGTTCCGGGGTGCCAGGACCTGACCGGCACGGGCACGGTCGTGCACGGTCGCCGAACTGTCCATGCCCCACGACAGAACGCCACCGCCACGGGTGGCACCTCAGGCGAGGTGCCACCCGATGTCGCAGGCTGGGCGACGGCCGCAGCAGGGTGGGTCAGCTGTCGCAGCCACGGGGTGCGTGGGCGCACAACGCGACCACGTCACCGGAAGGCGCCGACGCCAGCGCCGCCTGGGCACCAACGACGACGAATGCCAGGGCGGCAGCCGCGACGACCGCGCGAACCAATGTGGACATAATCGTCCCTTCGAGGTCGAGAAATTCAATGCAATCGATAATATCGTTGTCGGTTGATGCCCGACCAACGTCGGATTCCCTGCCGGGCGCAGATCGAGCATGCCGGGCCAATACCGCCAATTCGGCGCGGCGCTTCCTTTGTCCAGAATTGCGGCAGAACCTGGCAATGATGCGCAACGGCGGGTGGGCGGGGCGGCGGACACGGTGGGCACCCGCTCGGGCCGGTCGGGATTCCGATTGGAGCGCATTGTTGGCGTACCGGTTCGTCGAGGCCACAATGCAGGCAGCACACAGCCGCTACCACCACGAGTGGACCAGCCGCGCCTGCACACGGGCGCACGGCATGGCGGTCGACGCCCGGACAGCGGGCGAACCGCCGCGACGCGGGGCCGCAACCCGGTCCCGTGTGGGCCCGTGCCGCCGGTCGTCGATCGCCGGTGGGCCTGTCCAGCTCACGAGTGCCCGGGAGGCCTGGTGGCGTCGGCCGGCACGCTTCATCCATCAACGGGGCTGAGGAGATGATCCCGGCATGACGATGATCGGCCGGGCCGGGGAGTTCAGCGACGTCCTCGCTGCGGTACGCGATCCACAGACGGACGTGGTCCTGGTCACCGGCGAGGCAGGCGTGGGCAAGACCCGGCTGCTCGACGCGGTGTCCACGGCCGTTCCCGCCGTCCGCGCCTGGGGCACGCGGGGCCTGTCACACGTCCCGCTGGCGGCCCTGGCGCACCTGGTCGACCCGGCGACGACGTCACTGACGGAGATGGTCGCCCAGGTGCTCCGGGCGGTCCCCGCCGGCACGGTGCTCGCGGTCGACGACCTGGACGGCTGCGACGAGGTCTCCCTGGCCGTGGCGGTACGGGTCGCCCGCGACGCCGGTCGCACCCTGGTCGGTACCGTCCGGACCGCCGACGATCGGGTGCCGCCCGCCGTGGCCGAGCTCGCGGCGTCGTCGAACACCGTGCTCCTGCCGATCGCGCCGTTCGACCGGACGTGCACGGAGGAGCTGGTCGACGCGCTGCTCGACGGCCCGGTCGACGCCGGGATCGTCGACGACGTGTGGCGGCGGACCGGCGGGAACGCCCTGTTCGTCACCCAACTGCTCGACGGCGCGCGACGCAGCGGCGCGTTGCACCGGTCGGCGGTCGGCTGGCACGCCGTCGGGCCGCTGCCGGTCCCCACCGGGCTACGTAGCCTCCTGCCGACCCGCCTGGCGGGCCTGCCCGACGACGCCGTCGCCGCCGCCCGCTTCCTGGCCGCCACCGGCCGGGCGCACGACGACGAGATCGCGCAGGCCGGGCACCTCGCCGGAACCGAGCACCTGGTCGCCCACGGGATCGCGGTCTGGGCGGCCGAGACCGCACGGTTCGTGCACCCGTTGTTCGCCGAGGTGCTGTGGGAAGGGCTGTCGCCCGCCCGTCGGCGGGCGGTGCTCCGCGAGCACCTCGCGGTCGCCCGGAGTCTCGCGCCGCACGACCAGGTGCGGTGCACCGTGTTGAGCCTGGACGCCGGAGAGGCCGCGCAGCCGGGGCCGTTGCTGGCCGCGGCGCGGGTCGCCGCCGCCGGTGGTGCGACGGACGTCGCGGTACGGCTCGCCCGGGCGTGCCTCGACCGGGTCCCCGAGGTGTGGACCGCCCACCCGGAGGACGCCGTCGGTGCCGCCCTCGTCCTCGCGGTCAACCTCTGGGAGACCGGGCGTGCCGACGAGGCCGTGGCCGTCCTACGCGACGCGCTGGGCCGTACCCCACCGGGCAGGGACGCCGCCCTGCTCGCCGTGACCCTGCACAAGGTGGTCCTCTGGGGCTGCCACGACCTGCCCGCCGCCCGGGACGTGCTGCGGCAGCAGTCCGCCCGGTATCCCGCCGGCGCACCGGTCGGGGCCCTGTTCGCGGTCGCCGAGGCCGACGCCCTAGCATACGCCGGGTTCCCCGACGAGGCGCTGGCACTCGCGTCCGACGTCGGGGACGACGTCACGCTGCCGTTGCCGGTCCGGACCATGCTGGCGACGAGCCGCAGCAACGCCCTGGCCCACCTCGGGCGGACCGGCGAGGCGGTCGCCGTCGTCGAGGAACTGCTCGACCAGGTCACGGCCGCCGGGCCGGAGGCGACCGCCGGGACCCGCGACAAACTGCTCGTGTACGCCAGCCACGCCCTGCGCGAGCACGGTCGGCTCGACGACGCCGCGCACACCGCCGAACGTGCGTACCACGGCGCGCTGGCCGACGGGGTGGTCTTCGAGCGCGCCTGGGCGGCGGTGTGCGTCGCCGCGGCCCGGTTGCAGGCGGGGCACCTGGACGATGCGACACGCTGGGCGCGGCGGAGCCTGGTGACCTCGGTGGCCGCCGGGATGACCGACTGCACCCGGGTCTGCCTGTCCGTGCTGACCGTGGCCCACGGCTCGCGCGGTCTGACCCCGGAGCCGACGTGGGTGACCCACCTGCGCTCGCCCCGGGCGGGCCTGGGGTTCCTGCGCCACACCGTGCCGATCGCGCTGGGCTGGGCGGCGTACGCCGAGGGTCGTCACGCCCTGGCCTGCGACCTGCTGCGGCAGGGTCAGGCCCGGGCCGCACGGGAACGGGCGGTGGCCGCCGAGTCATGGATCCTGCACGAGCGCCTGCGGATGCACGACGGCGTCGGGGTACGGGCCCGGCTGGCGTCGCTCGCCGTCGGGTCCCCCGTCGGCGTGGCGCGGCTGGCCCTGGCCACCGGGCTGGAACGTGCCTGCCCCGCGACCCTGTCGGAGGCCGCGGCGGCCTTCGAGACGGTCGGTTCACCCCTGTACGCGGCAGAGGCCGCCGCGGCGGCGGCCCGGTGCGCGTCCGGTCGGGCTGCGGCGGCGGCCCGGCGACGGGCCGCCGAGCTCGCGCACGAGGTGGGTGACCCGCCGACTCCCCTGCTGCGCCGGTCACCCGTGCCCGCCGACCCGTTGACCTCCCGTGAGCGCCTCGTCGCCGAGCTCGCCGCGGGTGGGGCGACGAACGCCGAGATCGCCGGGCGCCTGGTCCTGTCGGTACGGACGGTGGAGAACCACCTGTTCCGTGCCTATGCCAAGCTCGGGATCAACTCCCGGGGTGACCTCGCCCGGTACGGGATCCCACGCCGGTAGTTGCGGTGTCCGACGGCGGCGCGGCGGGCGTCGGCGACGACAGCCGCACCGCCGTCGGACGGCGGTCTCAGCAGGTGCCGCCGCCGGAGGTGCAGCCCCCGGGGGCCCCGCCGCCGGTCGCCCCGTCGAGCGGGTTGGGTAGGTCGGGGCGGGTCTCGGGCGCGGCGGTGTTCCAGCCGGTATCGAGGACCATCGCCCCGACGTGGGTGCTGGTGTCGTCACCCGAGAACAGGGAGATCAGGTCCCGGCGGTGCATGGCCGCGGTGACGTCGTCGTCGGTCAGGACGCCGACCACGGAGGGTGCGTCCTGGACCGGGGTGACCGTCGAGCCCTTCATCGTGAGCAGCTTGTCGATCGCGGCGGCCGTCTCCTGGTGCGAGAGCCAGGCCGTGCCGGGCAGGGTCAGGCCGGTGCCCTCCTCGCCGGTGGTCATCGCATCGGTGCAGTTCTCACCCTTGGCGTCGCACTTCTGGGTCTTGGTGGTCGAGGAGGTCTCCTTGCCGTTCTTGTCGACCGTGCGCTCGGTGTGGGTCTTCGTCGTGCCGGTGACCTTGCCGTCCTTGTCGCGCTCGTACTCGGTGGTGTCCTTCGTGATGGTCGTGCCGCCGTCCTTGCCTCCCGTGTGGACGGTCTCGGTCTCCTTGACGACGTTCCCGTTCTCGTCGCGCTGCGTCCGCTCGGTGTGGTACCTGCCGCTCAGGTCGTAGTACGCCTCGTCGGTCGACGACCCTGCCGTGTTCAGTTCCGGGTCGTAGTACTCGGTCCGGCTGCTCGACGTGCAGATCATCTCGCACCCCGGCGTACCGGGAGTGGTCCTCGACGAGGACCCGTCGCCGTACTCCGTGGCCCTCGTGCCGTTGTCGCTGCTCGTGTTCTTCTCGCCGCCGTGGCTGGCCGCCCACCAGGCGGTCACCCCGTCGTACGCGCCGTACCAGCTGCCGTTGAACCGACCGAGGTCGATCCCCATCGTCTTGCCGCCGCTGTCGAGGGTCAGGCCGAAGGTCAGACCGGTCTTCCACGGTGCTTCGACACCGAAGCCCTTGAGCAGCCCGTCGTCGATCCCGGCGAGCGCCATGCTGCCCCGGCGGGTGGGGATCCCGAAGACCTCCGACGGCAGGCCCGGCTCGACACCGCCGGGCAGTTCCTGCAGGTTGAGCCACTTCTTTTCGAGGCCCTTGACGAACTCCTCCGGGAACACGGCCCACGTGCCGTACCCGAGTTCGTAGGTCGGCAGTTTCCCGTCGATCGTCGCGTCCAGGACGAGGGACAGCGGCGGGGTGCTCGCCGGGTCGAGCGGGTCGTAACCGAGGGCGGTCTCGTCGGCGTCGGCCACACCGTCACCGTCGGAGTCCACCACCCCCACCGCCAGGTAACAGGCGGACAGGTCGCACACCCGCAGGTCGGCGAGCCTGTCGCCGCGGCGGCCGTCGGCGGCGTCGGCCGACGAGGCGAGGGTCGTGGGAAGCAGAAGGGCGCCGCAGGTCAGGGTCGTCAGTGCGCGCCGGAACCAGGTAGGTGCGGAATTGGTAGTGGGAGAGGACATCATGGGGGCGAACCTAGGGACCTGCTGCGGGCATGTCCTGAGTAGTGCGTACTCAAACGTCGGCCGCACAGCGCGGTGATCGCCCCGGCCGCCGTGTGACGCAGTTCGAGGCCACCCCGGCGACCGCCGCGTTCGCCCGCAGCGGTCACCCGGCAACCCGGTGTCACCGCCCCGATGCCGGGCTCGTCCGTCCGCCGCAGACGTTCCGCTCCGAGATCGACGCCGAGGCGGAGCGCCTCGGGCATGGCGACGCCGGACCGTACGGCCGGGACCAGGCCGTACGGGAAAAGCACTGGGGCGCTGGGAGCCCACGAACGGCGCCTTGCGGGCCAGGGCCGGACCGGCCGCTTCGGCGATCACCCGGTCGACCGCGCGTTCTTCGATACAGATCAGTGTCATGAGGCTCTCAGCCACCGTGCGACCCGTCACCGTCGTCAGATCGAGGAGCAGCCCCGACCGGTGGGTGAGGTGGTGAATCGGATTGCCCGGCTCTCGTCGTCCCTGCCAGGATGCCGCCATGTCAATCGCCGAGACCTCTGCCGAGGATGCCCTGGTCGCGCTGCACACGTCGCTCGACGAGCGGCGCCGGCCGGAGGAGGTTGCGCATCTCGTGCTGCGGGTGGTGGGTGGCCAGCTAGGACTTCGGGACCGGATGACGTTGGGGTGGGCGGCTCGTACGGCAGCGCGCTGGAACGGGTGGAGTTCGATGTCGGCGGACTTCGCCCGGCCGATCGGTGGTGCCCGTCAGATCGACGCCGCCGCGCGGCTGTTCGAACTGCCACCCGGTGGCGTCGACCCGGACGATCCCGTTTCGCTGCTTGATTTCTCGGCCCGCCTGAGCGAATCCCTCGGTGCCGTCGATCCGGCCCGGCTGGATTTCCTGCGCGACCGGTTGAACCGGGAGGACCGGGCCGCGGCCGGAATCGAGCTGTCGAAGCGGCAGTACAACCGGCGATTCCGGGTGACGCAGCGCCTGCTGGCGAAAGCCGACAGGTTGGCCGTCGAACAGACCAAGCGGCAGTTGACCATGGTCACGCGGGCAGGATTCGCCGCGAGCACCGAGCGGGATGCCTTTCTGGCTGATCCGTGGGCGGGGTGCTTCGTGGCGTATCTGACTGCCAAGCGGAAGTTGCGGCGAGAGTTCACGCTCTCAGGGCGGGACAACCCGTACGACGACATCGCCGACCTGTTGTTCAGGCACTGCACCGCCAACCCGGCGACGGACTGGTGGATGATCGCCCAGGCCCATCCGACGCCGACTGTGCTCGCCCGGCTGACCGAGGCACAGCGCGGTGAGCTGCTGGGCCGGTGGTGGGCGACGATGCGTCAGGTCGCGGCGTTACTCAAGCAGGTATGGACGGCCAGCGAGTTCGACCGGGCCACCATGATCGTGCGGCGGGGTAACGACTCGTCGACGTGGAACCTCCTGTGCGGCGCGTACAACGCCGCGCGGGCGGCCTGGCTCGCAGCGCTCGACGCCGCCGGCAGCCTCGGCCTGCTGCAGGCGTCCTGCCCGGGCAAGGCGATGATGCTGATCGCGGCGGACCTGGCGGCGTGGCACCGGTCGACCGGCGGCGGCCTGCACCCCGACGTGGGCGTGTGGGCTCGGCTGCCGCTGCCCTGGGACGTGCTCGACGGCACCGCCACCTGCACCCGTGCGGATGTGGAGGCGGCATGCGCCGATGGTGGCGTCGACCCGGTCACGTCCGGTTGGACAGGTCCCCGGGCACCCGCAGCCACCGGGGTGTTCCGGCCCACGCCCGAGTTGGTGCACGGGGTATCGATCGCGGACCCGCTGTGGGCGTCGGTGCTACGTGCTGGTGGGGCGTTCTCCGGAAGAGTGACCAAAGACAGTCTGGAGCAGACGCCGATCCCGGGTGACGTCGTGGTCAGCGAGCTGCCGGAACGGGATGGACACATCAAGCCGTGATCGGGCAGCATGATCGCGCCCGTCGTAGCTCAGTGGTAGAGCGCCCGGCTCTGGACCGGGTGGACGCTGGTTCGAGCCCAGCCGACGGGGCCGTGGAGATCCGTTGTAGCTCAGTGGTAGAGCACCCGGCTAGGTGCCGGGAGGACGCCGGTTCGAGCCCGGTCAACGGATCTCCCCGAATCGCCACGATGAGGGTCGATGGACATCAACTGTGGGGCCGAGATGGGCAGGCTCCCCCGCTACCCCCCAGCCGGCACCGGCTGCGGCGTTGCGATCCGCACGCAGCAGCCGGTCCACCGCTCACCGCTCCGTCCGGTACACCGCCCCCTGCCCCGCCCGTACCTGCGCCTTCTGCCGCAGCGGTGTCCGTTGACGAACAACGTCCCACAACGACCTGACACCCCAGCTGGGGTGTCAGGTCGTTGTGGGACCGGATGAAGTGGGTCATGGCGGAGCTGGGGGGCGATGCCGGGTTGGTCGACCCACGATCAGCGCTCGGTCAGCAGCGGTTCGCGACGCAGAGGGGAAGACCGTCGTTCGGCCCGGAGCCGTTGTTACCCGGTGGCGCGGTCGGTGTCGGATCGTTCGGCATCGGCGATGGGTTGGCTGGTGCTGGGCCGCCCGCCGCGTCGTTGTTGAACCATGCCCGGACGCCACCCTGGGCATCGAGGACCAGATAGTCGGCGCGACGGTCACCGTTGATCTCCGCCAGCTCCACCCTGTCGCGGGTGTAGCCGACGCCCGAGGCGATCTCGCCCAGTGACAACCACGCGGAGCCCGGACCACCCCGGTTGTTGAGCCAGGCGCGGATCTGGCCGTACTCACCCACCACCAGGTAGTCGTCCCGGCGGTCGCCGTTGACGTCGTCGAACCTGAGGGTGTCGCCCGCCGCGCCGATACCCGAGGCGATCACCCCTTGGGAGGTCCACGCCACGCTGTTGCCGGTGCCCGTGTTGAGCCAAGCCCTCACCTGGCCCTGGTCGCCCACCACCAGATAGTCGTCACGGCCGTCGCCGTTGAGATCGGCGAACCGCACCTGGTCGCGAGGAGCCGAACCGGAGGCGACCTGCCCCTGGGAGGTCCACGCCACACCGTTGCCGGTGCCCGTGTTGAGCCAAGCCCTCACCTGGCCCTGGTCGCCCACCACCAGATAGTCGTCACGGCCGTCGCCGTTGAGATCGGCGAACCGCACCTGGTCGCGAGGAGCCGAACCGGAGGCGACCTCGCCTCGCCAGTCCCAGCCGACGCCGTCACCACCGAGGACGTTCAGCCATGCCTTGACCTGGCCCTGGTCGCCGACTGCCAGGTAGTCGTCGCGGCCGTCGCCGTTGAGATCGGCGAACCGCACCTGGTCGCGGGGAGCGCTGCTGGAAGCGATCAGACCCTTCCAGTCCCACGGATCGGGGTGGCCGTAGCGGTCGTTGAGCCAGGCGGTGACCCGCCCGGCGTCATTGACTACGAGGTAGTCGTTGCGGCCGTCGCCGTTGACGTCGGCCAGGACCACCTCGGCGCTGGTCGCACCGACGTTTCCGGCCACGTCACCCTGGTAGTTCCACGGCCGGCTGCCGTCACCGATGGTGTTGAGCCAGCCACGGATCTGGCCCTGGGCGTAGACCACGAGATAGTCGTCGCGGCCGTCGCCGTCAAGGTCGGAGAACCGCACCTGGTCCCTCGTCGCGCCGACACCCGTGGCGATCTCACCCTGGTAGCTCCAGCCCGCCCCAGCGGTACCGAAGTTGCTGAGCCAGGCCTTGACCTGGCCCTGGTCACCGACCACCAGATAGTCGGCGCGGCCGTCGACGTCGACGTCGGCGAACCGGACCTGGTCCCTCGTGGCACCGACACCCGGCGCGACCTCGCCCTGACTGGCCCATCCCACACCGTTGCCGGTGCCGGTGTTGAGCCATGCTCTGACCTGGCCCTGGTCACCGACCACCAGGTAGTCGTCGCGGCCGTCGCCATCGAGGTCGGCGAAGCGGACCTGGTCGCGAGGGGCCGAGCCGGAGGCGACCTCACCCCGGTACTGCCAACCGAACCCGTTGCCGCTACGGACGTTGAACCACGCCCGGACCTGACCCTGGTCACCGACCACCAGGTAGTCGTCGCGGCCGTCGCCGTTGAGATCGGCGAACCGCACCTGGTCACGGGGCGCTCCGACGCCGGGAGCGATCTCGCCCACCCAGTTCCAACCGGGCGGAGTAGGCGTCGTCGACGGCGGTGGAGACGAGGATTCCCCGACGCAGGGGCCGGTGTCTCCGGGCACCGGCGGCACGATCAGCCCCTCCGCCCGGGCGGCGGTGACGGCACGGTCGAAAGCATCGGCCATCTTGCGGTAGCCGGTGTTGTTGGGGTGCAGCGGGTCGGACATGTCCGCCGTGGTCACCGCGGACATGCTGACCAGCCGTACGGGCTGACCGGTGGCCCGCAGGCCGTTGACGATTCCCGGGATCTGGGCGTTGTACTGCTGGACCCGCGCGTTGACGGCCGGGTCCAGCGACGGCACCAGGGTGGCCACCAGCACGGTGGTCTCCGGAGCGATCCGGACGATCTTCTGGATCAGAGATCGGAGCCGGTCCGACGGCGAACCGCTGTCAGACCTACGGGCGTCGTTGGTCCCGATGTGCAGGGTGACGACGTTGGGCCGGTAGCGGCGCATCGTGCAGTCAGTCACCAGGCTGTCGATCTGTTCGATCCGCCAACCCGGATGCCCCTCGTGATCGGTGTCGGGCAACTGCCCGGAGTCCTGGGAGCCGACGAAGTCGAGCGGTCCAGGCTCGTCGACCAACTGCTCCCACAGACGGGCCCGGTAGCCGGTGCCCTCCGGGCTACCGCCGACGCCAAAGGTGATCGAGTCACCCAGCGGCAGCACCCGCAGGCCGTTCGCGGCCCCGCCGACGGGCTGCTGCATCTTGCGGCGCAGCCGCTCGATCATCGCGAGGTCGAAGCCGGTGAGGGTGGTCGCGACGACCTTGAGCGCCCCACCGCCCCAGACCGACGCCGCCAACCTCCGCAGCAGGAGCTGCAACCCAGTGATCACCGGTGTGGCGGTCGCCTGTAGAAACCCGAGTACTCCGCCGACAATAGCGCCCTGAAATGCCTGGCTTATCGCCACTGCGAAGGCCTCACCCATGACGTCCTTGTCGGCGAGCGGTCGCTGGTCGAAGGCCGCGTTGACAAGCTCACTGACGAGGCCGTTGAAGAAACCACCCAACGCCCCGCACACCGGGCCGGCGACAACGGCGCCGACCGAGAAGAATGCAAAGCAGAAGCCGGTGACCAGGGCACCGGTGCCGAAGGCGGCCCAGGAGGCGATCACCTTCTGCCATGCGGTCGAGGTGACGCTGACCTCTGCCGTCGGCACGACCAGCACCATGCTGTTCCCGACCACGTGCAACGAGCCGTCGAGTTCGAAGTCTCCGATCGTCGGGTAGAGCCCGGTGGCGTTCTCGTCGGCGAGCGCCTGGAAGTACTCGCTGAAGGTCTGGCCGCGGGCCTGCGCATCCTGGACCTTGGCGACCTCCTGCCGGAAGGTGGCTGACACGTCCTCGCCGACATAGTCGAACGTCATCACCAGATCGTCTGGATGGCTGGCCAGAGTCGCGAGCGCCGCAGGAGCATGACGGGCACAGCCGGCACGCACCGTCATCGACTGCTCGGCAGTCGCATCGAGAGTGAAGGCTGTGGCGGGGTCAGTCGCGAGTGGACAGGCAGAGTCCGCCCTGGCAGGCGCGTGCAGGGCACCCACCACCAGGACGGCCGAGAGCAGAACCGTGAGGATCCGCGTACTGGGTCGCATGCCGCGAAACGTTGGGGTAGGCGACCGTCGATGTCAATGTGTTGCCCGACACCCATCACCACCGTCGTTCGGCTGTCGAGCAGATGACTCCGCCGCCACCGGATCTCCGCCTGAGGGCAGGCCCTCAACGTCCTCGCCGAGAGTGCAGCAACCGGATCGATGACAACCGACAACCCCTGACTCTGTGACCTGCCGCAGGGCAGGTTCGCGCGCGCCAGCCCGCGGCGACCGGCAGCATCCGGTCGGCGAGGTCGAGAGACCAGGCCGGCCCGGCCGGCCGCCAGCGATCGCGTATCTCGCAGGACACCGTGTGTCGCCCGGGACAGCTCGTGCTCACGATCCCCGGGTCGTCTCCACCTACCCTGCCGGCGCGGGGCCGGTGGATTGGCGCGGTAGGAGGCGGTGCAGGTCGGACGGGTGCGGCGGACTCGGCGACTCCTCGCCGCGCAGGAGGGCGAGGAGTCGCCGCATCGCCTCCCGGCCCTGCCGTTCCCGGTCGACACTGACCGTCGACAGGGTCGGACGCGTGTAGTGGCCGATCTCGTCGTCGTCCCAGCCGAAGACACTGATCTGGCCGGGGACGTCGATGTCCAGGCTCTGGAGTCCCTGAAGGATCCCGAAGGCGACCCGGTCGTTGGCGGCCAGCACGGCGGTGGCTCCGCAGCGGGCCAGCACCGTGGTGGCCGCCTCCCAGCCGGATCGCACGGTCCAGTCGCCGTCGACGACCGCGCAGGAGGTGAGCCCTAGTTGCGCCACCGTCGTCTCGTAGACCCGGCGGCGGTTGCGCGCGGATGCCCACAGGTCGGAGCCGGCGACGTGGGCGAAGCGGCGGTGTCCGTCGGCGGCGAGCCGGCGGACGATCTCGGCTATCGGTGAGGCGTCCGCGAGTACGCCCTGGGCCCGCATGTTGTCGTCGTACTCGCCGTCGACCAGGACCGGTACGGGGAAGGACGTCAGGTCGAGGTCCGCCATCCGGGTGGCGAGCGGGGTGAACGACAGCACGGCGTCCACGTTCTCGGGGGACAGCAGGGTGCGCATCCGGTCGGCTCGGGCCGCGGCGTCGCCTTCGAGCCCGACGACGTCGAGCAGGTATCCGGCTTCATGGGCTGCGTCGGTGGCACCGCTGAGCAGGCGGGTCGGCACGAAGTCGGTGGTGTCGGGCAGCACGACGGCGATCCGGCCCGATCGCCGGGTCCGCATCGATCGGGCGGCGAGGTTCGGCCGGTAGTTGAGCTGTTCGATGGCCTGGGTGACCTTTTCCAGGGTCTGGGGCTTGAGTCCGCCCCGGCCCTTGAGGAACCGGGAGACCGTCTGGTGGGAGACGCCGGCGGCGCGGGCGACTTCGTGGATCGTGGCGGCCCTCTCGGCGCGGCCCGTGGGTCCTGTTTGCCCGGTTGCCATTTCTCTCATTCCCCCTGGTGGGCGGTGGTGATCGAAGAGCGTTGACAGAAAAGTGATCGATCACTATCGTGACCCTAGCGCATAGATGCCAATCTAATTAACCAATGGGCTTTCGGGGGTTCTGCACCGGATTGCCGGCGACGCCGCCCGCCGTCCGTCGGCAGGTCACCGCGCCCGGTGTCCGGGCGTGGCCCGCCCGGGTCCACCCGGTTCCCGTCTGCAACCGATGACCATCGGAGCCGGCCCGAACGGGACGGGCCGTCCCTCCGCTGGTTCGTCGCGCCCGACCGCCGACACGGTGACCGCCGCCGGCGCCGACCCCCACAACGCTACGACCAGGAGAACCGTCGATGAGCAGATCCCGTCCCGCCGCTGTGGTGACAGTCGTCGCCCTCGCGGTCGCGCTCACCGGCTGCGCCGCCCCCGGGCGCGCTCCGGTCGCGGCACCGCCGACCGGGGTGCCGGACCTGCCGACCAGGCCGGTCGTGCTGCGCATCCTGGACGTCTCCGGCGTCCTCGCCCTGACCAAACCGGTCATCGAACGCTTCGCCCAGGAACATCCGCAGCTCGTGTCGTCGGTACGGTACGAGAGCGGCACACCCACCGATGTCGTCGGCAAGCTCTACGCCCAGCAGCAGTCGGGCAACGTCACCGACGACCTGGTCCTCACCGGCACCGAGGGTCTCTCCCTGCTCGCCAAGCAGCAGACCGTGGTGCCCCTGCTGCCGGGCTACGCCGCCGCCCTGCCCGACCCGACCGGCGTGATGACTCCGGCCGCGCGGCAGCTGCAGGATGTCCTCAACGGCAACGCAATGATCATCTCGGGCCAGCCGGACGGCCCGGTGCTCGCGTACGACACGCGGACCGTCGCGCATCCACCGCGCACCCCACAGGAGCTGCTGACCTGGGCGAAAGCACATCCGGGACGGTTCGGGTTCGCCGCCGTGCCCACCGGTAGCGGGCCGGCCAACCAGTTCGTCGACGCGCTGCCCCACATGCTCGGCGACCCGAACCCGGCCGACCCGGCGACCTGGACGAAGACCTGGGCCTATCTGGCGGAGCTCAACAGATACACGGCCCCGTACGCCACCAAGACGGTCGACACCTTCGACGCCCTCGCCAAGGGATCGCTCGACATCGTGCTCAGCGAGACCGGCTTCGACGTGCAGATGAAGGCCAAGGGCGTGCTCGGCGACCACTTCGCTCTCCAGGCGTTCGACGACCCGGTCACCATCGAGGTCGCCCAGTGGGCCGCCGTACCGAGGGGGGTGGACCCGGACCGGCTCGCCGTCGACCTGGCCCTGATCACGTATCTGCTGGAACCCCGGCACCAGGCGATGACGATCCCGTTCCGCGCCGCCTTCCCCGTCCACGGTGTCGACCTGTCCATGGCCACCGCCGACGCTCAGGCACGCTACCAGCGGCACGGCAGCCCGGACTTCAACCGGCGGCTGCTGGCCACCGCGCAGGTGCGCAACCCGGTGGTGGGCGATCACGTGCAGGTGAAGTACGACATCTGGAACAGATCGATCGGGTCGACGAAGTGACCGGCCGGGGCTGCGGGGGCGCGCTGCGTATCGACGCCCTGCGTCGGGAGTTCGGCTCCTTCACCGCGCTGGAGGGCCTTGAGCTCGACGTGCCCGCAGGTGAGTTCGTAGCGTTGCTGGGCCCGTCCGGCTGCGGCAAGTCGACGGCGTTGAACCTGCTGGCCGGGCTACTCGATCCGACCACCGGCACGATCAGCCTGGACGGGCGGCGCATCGACCGGCTACCGCCGGAACAGCGTGGTATCGCAATGGTCTTCCAGAACTACGCGCTCTTCCCCCACCTGACCGTCGCCGACAACATCGCCTTCGGCCTGCGGATGCGGGGGTGCCCGAAGCCCGAGCGGGCCGAGCGGGTGCGGCGGGCCCTCGACCTCGTCCGGTTGCGGGCGCAGGCCGACCGGTATCCCCGCCAGCTCTCCGGCGGCCAGCAGCAACGGGTGGCGATCGCCCGCGCCGTCGTGGTCGAGCCCCGCCTGGTGCTGATGGACGAACCCCTGTCCAACCTCGACGCGAGCCTGCGGTTGGATCTGCGCACCGAGATCCGGGCGCTGCACCAGCAACTCGGCCTCACCACCATCTATGTGACGCACGACCAGACCGAGGCCTTGTCCCTCGCCGACCGGCTGGTGGTGCTCCGCGACGGCGCGGTCCAGCAGGTCGGCACACCCGCCGAGGTGTACGAGCGGCCCGCCAACGCGTTCGTGGCCGGGTTCGTCGGCTACCGCAACAGTCTGCCGGGGACACTGACAGGCGGGGTGTTCGACGCCGGCGACCTGGTGCTGCGCGTCGGTGGACACGGCACCGACCGGCCCGCCCCGGGCCCCGCCGTCGCGATGATCAGACCCGAGGATCTGCTGCTCGTCCGGGAACCGGCCGCCGGCTCCGGCAACGAGGTGCCGCTCGACGTGCGGGTGTGCGAGTACCAGGGCCGGGGTTTCGCCATCGAGGGCAGCGGACCCGGTGGCCAACTCCTGCACTGCCGGTCGGACCGGTCGTTCCGGCCCGGCGAACGGGCGGTCGCCGTCGTCGCGCCGGACCGGGTCCGGCTGTTCGCCCGGCCGCAGACGGAGACACCGACGCCCGACCGGGCCCTGCCGGTCGGCGGACAGCCGTCATGAGCGCGAGCGGGCCCAGCGGGGATCACCTGCTGCGGTGGCGGGACCGGGCCCGTCGGCGGGGCGTCACGCCGACGGTGTGGCTGGTCGTGCCCGGCGCGCTGTTCATGGTCGTGTTCTTCGTCTACCCGGTGTGCTACGGCGTCGGGCTGTCCTTCCAGGGCACCCAGGGCTGGTCCTCGGCCTATCGTGACTTCTTCGCCGACCGACTGGTCAACAACCACGGCAGCCGCAGGTCGATCCTGATCACGCTGGAGCTGGCGCTCGCCGCCTCGGTCGTCAACGTCGTGCTGGCGGTGCCGATCGCCTACCGGATGCGCGGCCGGGTCCGGGCCAAACGCGCCCTCATCGCTGTCGTCCTGGTCCCCATGACCCTGGGCACCGTCTTCGTCGCCTCGGCGATGAAGGAGTTCCTCGGCCCCTCCGGCTGGCTCAACCGGGCGTTGCTCGGCATCGGGGCCATCGAACAGCCGCTGCCCCTGGTCGGAAACGTCACCGGAGTGCTGCTGTCGCTGGTGTTCACCGGGCTGCCCTTCGCGTTCCTGCTGATGGTCGGCTACACCTCAGGCATCGACCCGGGCCTGGACAAGGCCGCTGCGGTCTGCGGCGCGCGGCCCGCCCAACGGTTCTGGCTGGTGACCTTCCCGCTGCTGCTGCCCGGGATGACGATCACGTTCTGCCTCTCCTTCGTGCTGGCGTTCGGGGTGTTCCCCTCCGCCACCCTGGTGGGCAACGACGCCGGTCCCACCCGCGTGCTGTCGAAGGTCGCCTACACCGAGTACAGCTACGGGCACTACCCGACCGCGTCCGCCGCCGCCGTGGTGATGGCGGTCGTCCAGTTGGCGGTCCTCGGCCTCGTGCTGTCGGCACGCGGGCTGCTGCACCGCGGGCCCACCACCGGAGGCAAGGGATGACCGACGTCGCCGCCACATCCACCGGGCAAGCCGCCCCGCCCCCCGTCGGGGCCGCACGCCGCCCGCCCGGGTACACCCTCACCGGCGCGGTCACCTGGGGCGGGCTGTGGGTGTTCGTCGGGGGCCTGCTGCTGGCCGTGGCCAGCGTCCTGCTCGCCTCGCTCACCACGCAGCTTGCCGACGGCTGGCTGCCGCGCGGCTACACCACCCGCTGGTACACGCAGTCGTGGACCACCTTCGGCCTCGGACGGCTGCTGGTGACCACCGTCGAGGTGGGGGTGGCCGTCGTGGCGGTGACGCTTGCGGTGGCACTGCCGACCGCCTACGTGCTGGCCCGGCTGACCTTCCCCGGTCGCCGGTTGCTCCTGCTCCTGTTCCTCGTGCCGCAGGTGGTGCCCGTCATGACCTACGCCGTGCCGTTGGCGACCCTGGTCTACCGGCTGCGACTCAACGACACGCTGGCCGGGATCGTGCTGGTGAACCTCGTCCCGGCCATCCCGTTCGCGGTGCTGGTGCTCATCCCGTTCGTGGAGCAGGTCGATCCCCGCATCGAACAGGCGGCCCGGGTCTGCGGTGCCACCAACCGCCGGGTCTTCGTGCACATCCTCGGTCCGCTGCTGGTGCCCGGCCTGCTGGCAGCCGGTGTCCTGACCCTGGTACGGGTCGTCGGCCAGTTCGAACTGACCTTCCTCGTCTCGGGCCCGGACAGTCAGACCCTCGTCGTCGCGTTGTACGGCGCGGCCGTCCAGGCCGGGGAACTCGCCTCCCAGGAGATCAACGCCATGGCGACCGTCTACATGGCGACCACCCTCGGGTTGCTGCTCGTCGCCCTGCGGGTGGTCGATCCGACAGCGGTCGCCGCGCGGGACGGACGGTCCAGCCGATGAACCCCACCAGCGCGAAGGAGCACACCGCATGACAGGTCGGGACGGACGCATCCGGGTGGCCGTCGTCGGGACCGGCGGCATCGCCACCGGCAGTCACCTGCCCACGATCCAGGCGCACCGGGACCGGGTCGAACTGGTCGCCGCGGTCGACGTGGACCCCTCCCGGCTCGCGCAGTTCTGCGCCCACGCCGACATCACCGCCGGTTACACCGAGGTCGACGAGATGCTCGCCGCGCAACGTCCGGACCTGGTGCACGTGTGCACGCCGCCGGCCGAGCACGTCGGGCAACTCGAATCGGTCCTCGCCGCCGGCAGTTGGGCCTGGGTGGAGAAGCCTCCGTGCCGCACACTCGCCGAGTTCGACCGGATCACCGCCGCGGAGCAGGCCAGCGGTGCCTACGCCTCGGTGGTGTTCCAGCACCGGTTCGGCTCCGCCGGAATGCACGCCGCTGACCTGATCGCCGCCGGTGAGCTGGGCCGTCCGCTGTTGGCGCAGTGCACGACCGCCTGGTACCGCCCGCCCGCCTACTTCACCGTCCCCTGGCGCGGTAGCTGGGCGTCCGAGGGCGGCGGCCCGACCATGGGACACGGCATCCACCAGATGGACCTGCTGTTGACCCTGCTCGGCCCCTGGGAGGAGGTGACCGCGCTGGCCGGGCGGCTGGACCGCGACGTCGAGACCGAGGACGTGTCGTTGGCCCTCGTCCGATTCACCAACGGCGCGCTGGCCAGCGTCACCAACAGCATCCTGTCACCTCGTGAGGAGAGCTACCTACGGATCGACCTGTCCGACGCGACAGTCGAACTGACCCACCTGTACGGCTACCGCGACAGCGACTGGACGTACACCGCCGCCCCGCACGTGCCCGAACAGCGCCGTCAGCGGTGGCGGACGCCGACGCCCGACGTGCCCAGTTCGCACGCCGCCCAGTTTCCGCTGCTCCTGGCGGCGTTGCGGGCCGGTACGCGTCCACCGGCCAGCGGAGCCGGTGTCCGGAGCACCCTCGAACTCGTCACCGCCCTGTACCAGTCGGCCCTGACCGGTCGGGCGGTACGGCGCACCGAACTCGTCCCGCAGAGCCCCTTCTACCACGCCCTGCATGGCGACACGGCCGGCTGGGCGCCGGCAAGGAGCAACGCATGAACCGCAACATCCCGGCCGACGTGGCTCTGCGGGTCCGGCACGACGTCGGTACGGCCGTCACCGTCAGCATCCGCGACCAGGAACTGGTGTCCTACGTGTACGGGGCCGAGACCGACCCGTGGGAATGCCCGGCGCCCTTCTTCCACCCGGTACGCACCACCGCCGGCAATCTCGTCTCGGCACACCGCCCGCACGACCACCGCTGGCACAAGGGTGTCGCCATGACGATCTCCCATCTGTCGGGGGAGAACTTCTGGGGCGGCTACAGCTACGTGCGTGACGAGGGCTACCAGCGGCTCGACAACGTCGGGTCACTACGCCACCAGGCGTTCTCCCGGTTCGACGTCGGCGTCGACCGACTCGACCTCACCGAGCAGGTGCACTGGTACAACGCCCGGGGCCGGCCCTGGATCGAGGAACACCGGGACATCGCCGTACACGGCGTAGACGAGGTGGCGGGCATCTGGGAGCTCACCATCGCCAGCGCGCTGACCAACGTGAGCGGGGACGCGCTGGAGATCGGCAGCCCCACCGTCCTCGGCCGGGAGGCGGCCGGCTACAGCGGCCTGTTCTGGCGTGGGCCACGGGATCTGACCGGCGGCACCATCCTCGCCGCCGGTGGTCTGGAGGGACCCAGTGTGATGGGACAGCGGGCGGCGTGGCTCGCGTACACCGGCCCGCACGATGTCGTGGACGCGGCCTCGACCCTGGTCGTTGTTCCCGACCCGTCCGCCGAGGACAGCCCGCCCGTCTGGTTCGTGCGCAACGAGCCCTTCGCGGCGGTCAATCCGTCGTTGGCGTTCGCGGAGGAGGTGGTCCTGCCGGCCGGGACGACCCTGTGGCGTCGGTACCGCGTCGTCATCGCCGACGGCGTCTGGACTGCCGGTCGCGTCGAGCGGTACCTGGAGGACCACCCGTGGTGAACCTACCCAACGGCATCGGTGTCTCCGGGCTCGAGGTCTATCCCTGGGCGGCATCCGACGGCTGCCACGGCGGCTCACCACACCTGCACACGGCGTGCACCGAGGCGTACGTGGTGGTCGGTGGGCGCGGCGAGTTGCACACCCTGACCCTCGCCGGCCCCGCCACCACACCGCTGCTGCCGGGGACCGTCGTCTGCTTCACGCCGGGCACCGTGCACCGGGCGGTCAATCTCGGCGACCTCAGGGTGGTGGTCATCATGGAGAACTGCGGGCTACCGGAGGCCGGAGACGCCGTACTCACGTTTCCGCCGGAGGTCCTCGCGGACCCGGCCGCATACGCCGAGGCTGCCGATCTCGGACCGGAACCCACCCACTCCCCCGCGGCGGGGCGTCGCGCCCGCCGTCGCCGCGATCTCGCAGTGCAGGGCTACCTCGCGATCCAGCGGGACCTGGCTAGCGGTGACACCTCCTCGCTGCGGGCCCTGTACGACGCCGCAGTGTCCCTGACCAGTGCCCGGACCACCCAGTGGCATCGCATTCTCGACGCCGGTCCGGCCGCCTCCCTCGCTGAGGTACGACGCCGCCTGCGCTCGCTGACCGAGGGCTCCGGCACCCATCTGGCCGAGGCCAAGGTCCACTCGCAGGCGGCGCCCGAGCCCGACCGGCGTCCGTTCGGCATGTGTGGCCGGCTCAGCCCCTACCGGTGACGTGAACGCCGGGCCGGTCAGCCACTCCACCACCGGTGCAGGCTTCCCGCCCGAACCACGCACCGCGCACCGCCGCACCACGCACCGCGCACCGCCGCACCACGCACCGCGCACCGCCGCACGGTGCGCGCTCCGACCGCCCGTCGACCTCCGACGGGCACCTCCCGTCCCCGGATCTCTCCAGGAGGAGACCGATGTTCTTTTCCCGTACAGGACGACCGGTGACCGCTGCGGCCGTCGGTGTCCTGGTGGCCGCCGGCATGGTCACGGTCACCACCGACGCCGCCTCGGCGGCAGCCACCACCACGATCACCGTCGACTACGGTTCCGACCGGGGAGCGGCCACCCAGATCGCCAGCGGCTTCCTGCACGGCATCTCGGCGTCCGCGCCCGCGCAGTATCTCGTCGACGGTGTCAGGGTCAGGTCGCAGCGCGGTGCCGACCACCACCCGAACCTGCCGAGCCTCTACGACCCCGCCACCTACCGACGGGTCTCGGCGACCGGCGCGAACCTGCGGGTCGGCCTCTACTACTACTCGGCGAACCCGAACAGTCCGTACCGCAACTACCGCCCCGGTGACAACGGCAACTTCAGCACCTGGACGACCATCGTCAACGGTGTCATGTCCGAGGCGGATCAGAAAGGCTACCGGGTCAACGCCTGGATTCCCTGGAACGAGCCGGAAGCGCAGTGGGGAAACCTCTACACCACCACCTACTTCCAGGCACACAAGGTGGCCTACGACGCGGTGAAGGCACGCAACTCGTCGTACCGGGTCGAGGCACCGGAGCTCAGCGCCTACAACTTCACCAAGCTCCAGCAGTTCCTCACCTACTGCCGCGACAACCGCTGCCTGCCCGACGTCCTGTCCTGGCACGAGCTGAGCCCGGCCCCGACGGACGTGCCCGGACACACGGCGCAGATCAGAAGCTGGATGCAGGCCAACGGCATCACCCCGATGCCGATCGCGATCACCGAATACCAGGGCAGCAGCTACGGCAACGCGGACGCCTGGGCGGCGGGGCCGAACGTCCGCTGGCTGGCACAGTTCGAGCGCAGCGTCCCCAACGGTCTGGAAGACGCGTTGGCCTCGGACTGGGACTACATCGGCAGCGACGGCAACTTCATCGCCACCCTGGGAAACTCCGCCGACAAGGCGACCGGCACCCTACCCAAGGGTGTCTGGTGGAACTACAACACCTACAAGACGATGACCGGCCGGATGGTCACCGTCACCTCGTCGTCCGCGACCACCGTCGACGCGCTGGGGTCGTTGGACACCGGCCAGCGCCGCGGTGTCCTGCTCATCGGCAACCAGACCACCGGTGACCAGGGGGTATCGCTACGGCTGAACAACGCGTCGGCGCTGGCGTTGTCCAACGTCGTGCACGTGCGGGCGGAGCGGGTGGCCAACACGCCGACGCTGTCCACACCGACGGTCGTGCTCGACGCAGACGTGGCCCTGTCCTCGGGCGGCGTCACCCTCGCGCTCGGCACGCTGCCCACCAACGCCGTGTACAAGGTGCTCGTCACCCCGGCCACGGCGAGCGCGCCGGTCACCAGGTACGAGGCGGAGTCGCTGTCGACCGCCGCCTCGCCCGGCCTGACCAGCCGGGTCTTCACCGAGGCCGGCGCCAGCGGTGGCGCGGCCACCGCCCTGGACGGGACCGCGGCGGGTCAGTACCTCCAGTTCACGCTCCCGGTGAGCACGTCCGGGGTGTACCACCTGCGTGCAATCCTCAAGAGCAACGCCAACCGGGCGTTCCAGGCCCTCTACCTCGACGGCGTCATGGTCGGTCCGCCGCAGGACGAGTACGGGAACGCCGCCTACTATGCGGCCGACTACGGCACCCTGTCGTTGTCCGCGGGCAACCACACCCTGCGGGCCGTGGCGGTGGGCAGGAACCCGGCATCCAGCGGTTACAGCATGGTCTACGACCGGTTCGACCTGGTGCGGGTCGGCTGACACCGCAACGGCGGGCGGAGTGCCGCGCCGTCGGTGGCGGCAGGTCCGGGTCTGGTGTCGGCGGTGTCCGCGTCGTCGGGACCAGGCTCGTTCCGTGCTGGGCCGTGGTCCGTGGTCCGTCGTGCGGTGGGTGTGGTGGAGAGGCTCGGGACCGGTCGGGGTACACCTGGTTCCGGCCGGTCGGGTAGGTCGTCCGGTTCATGCCGCCGCACGACCCGAGCCAGGATCGCCGGACCGCTCAACGTGGCCGGCCCTGCGCCTGGCTGTCGGTGTCGCAGGCGAGTTCCACGAGGCCGCCGAGCTCGGCCGGCAGCTTCGGTTAGAGCGGGGTCAGATCGAAGCCGGAGGCGCTGGTGCGCAGCAGTTCCTGCTCATCGGCGATCGCTTGGGCGAACCGCAGCACGTCGGCCGGTCGCGGTTGATCGAGTCGAGCAGGTACCGCAACTCGCCGGCCCTGTCCTCCCGGATGTTGATGAAGTAGCCGCCGCGCAGGTCCGGGTTCGCGCTTGCCTTGACGTGAGGCTGCGGCGACTGCAGATATGACTCCAGAAGCGGCTTGTGCAGGAATGCGAGACTCATCGCCGCCTGCACCGGTGAGATTGTGTGCGGCTGGGCGACGAAACGGTCGACCAGACCCTCGATGATTATCTTCGGACGGAGAACGAGATTCTCATCAGCCATCCGCAACCCTTCCGTCAAGAGCTCATACGTTGATCGTTCGCCGGAAAGCAGGGCGACAGTGCCGTGTAGCGGAAAACTGGCTCATCGGACAGCGCCCGAAACAGAGGCTGTCCCGAAAGCAACTTGCCACCAATAGAAACGACCGCGCCGGCCCGGAAAGCCGCGGGCCGGCGCGGTCAAGTGGGTAGTTCCAGCAGTTGTACGGTGCTCGCCGGTCAGTGGTCCCGGCGCTTCACGACCACCACCGTGAGGATCACCGCGACGATCGCCCAGACGGCGCAGACGGTCCACGCGCCGGAGACCGGCCACGGGTGGGGCTGACTGCCGAACTCGATGTCGGCGATGCGCATCCACGCACGGTAGGGCGTCAGGTGGCCGAGCACGGCGGTGGCGTATGTCTGCCCGCTGAGCGAGATCGGTACGAGCAGGTAAGCGACCACGAACACGCTGATCGTAGCGATGCTGTGCCGCAGGAGGACACCGACGGCCATGGCCACCAGCGGGGCGAGCGGCGCCATCAGCACGGAGGCGAGCACCCGTTCCGCCACGCCCGGATCGGTGATCGACAGACCCACGTCCTTCCGACCGAGGATCGCCTGGGTGGCGAAGAAGGACCCACCGATGACCACCAGGCCGTACGACGACGACACCGCGGTGACGACGACCAGCTTCGCCGCCATCACCGCGCCACGCGCCGGTACCGCCGTGAAGGTGGACCGGATCAGCCCGGTGCTGTACTCACCGACCACGACGTTCACGCCCAGTGCGCCGAGCGCCAGCATGAGCGCGAGGCACGACGAGGGGGTGAAGGCGTCGGACATCGCATACCTGGTGAAGTCCGCGCGGGCGGCCGCCGAGAAGCCCTCCAGATTGGCATAGTCTCCGTACGCCGCGTAACCGTTGAAGGCGAGAATTGCAACGCCGCTCATCACCAGCGTCCAGGTCGTCGAACGCAACGACCAGAACTTGATCCACTCGGCTGCCAGCAGATCCCGGAAACTCGCCAGAGCACCGGTGTTGGCACTGCCCGGTACCGCTGCGGTCGTCGACCCGGTCATTGCCTCCTTCCCGCCCGGTACTCGACGCTGCCACCGGTCATCTTCATGAATGCCTCCTCGAGGGAAGGGACCTGCGGACTCAGTTCGTGCAGTGGTATGAATCTCGCCAGAGCCAGGTCGCCGATGTCACGGGCGCTCATCTGCTGCACCGCAAGCGCCCCGTCGGCCTGGGTGGTGACCTTCGCACCGGCCTCGGCCAGCGCCGCGGACAGCGCCGTAGGGTCGGGAGTCCGCACCGTCACCGACGGCATCCTGCCGCGGGCGGCGAACTCGACAAGCGTTTCGGCCGCGATCAGCCGCCCTCGGCCGACGACGACCAGGTCGATCGCGGTGTGTTCCATCTCCGACATGAGATGGCTGGAGACCAGTACCGTGCGGCCTTCGTGGGCCTTCCGGTGGAAGAGCCCACGCACCCACCGCACGCCCTCGGGATCGAGACCGTTGAGAGGCTCGTCGAACAGCAGCACGGGCGGGTCTCCGAGCAGGGCGGCGGCGATTCCCAGGCGCTGTTTCATGCCCAGCGAGTAGGTCCCCACGCGCCGCGCCGCGACGTCGGCCAGGCCCACCTCCTCCAGCACCTGCCGCACCCGGTTGCAGCCGAGGCCGTTGCTGCGGGCGAGCGCGGTGAGGTGGTCATGCCCGGTGCGGCCGCCGTGCACGTCACGGGCGTCCAGCAAGGCTCCCACGTACCGCAGGCCCCGAGGGTGGGTGTCGAACGGCACCCCGTCGATGGTGGCCGTGCCGCGGGTCGGCCTGCTCAGCCCGACCAGGAGGCTCAGGGTGGTCGTCTTGCCCGCACCGTTGGGACCGAGGAATCCGGTCACCCGCCCCGGCCGTACGGTGAAGGACAGGTCATCGACGGCCGTGGTCTCGCCGTAGCGTTTCGTCAGTTGCTTCACTTCGATCACGAGAACTACCGTGCCGATTCGGGCGGCCCGACGCGTCCGTCCGGGGCTGACACTTCGGCCAGTGCATGTCATCCCAGGTTGTACAGCCGTGGTCCGATGTCCCCGGAAAGCCCGGCGGCTAGATTTGCGTCGTGCATGCGGTGCCGAACGTCATCCTCACCCGGCTCGGATCGTTGCAACTGGTCGCCCCGCTGATCTTCCTTTCATGGCTGTTGACGGCGTACCCGTGGGCCTGGTTCCTGACTGACCCACCCGAGGAACGCTGGTCGTCGCTGTTCCCGCCGGGCATTCTCGCCGCCACCGTGGCCCAGGTGGTCCTACTGGTGGCCACCGCCGCAGCGCTGGCCGGCAGCACCCGGTTGTGCCGGTTGCCCCTGCCCGCCTTCGGGCTACTACTGGTCAGTATCGCAATCCCCACCCTGGCGTGGCAGCGGCCGGAGATCTGGGCGCCGCAGATCATCCCGATCGACATCGCCCTGGCGGCCCTCACGCTGTACTCCACACCCCGGGTGACGCTGACCGCGGCCAGCCTGGCGCTGGGTCTGCTCGTCACCTGCCTGATCACACGCTGGGTACTGCTCGGGGAAGGCGGCACCCCGTCGGAACCGGGCATGGCACTCACGTTGGGAACGGCCGTCCTCATCGGAACGGTGATCCGGCAGCGACGGGCCCACGCCGCAGCCACGCTCAGACAGGCCTCCGCCGAGGCGGTCAACGCGGAACGGCTCCGCATCGCCCGCGATCTTCACGACATGGTGGCGCACAGCCTCGGCGTCATCGCACTGCAGGCAGGGGCGGCGCGCCGGGTCATGCGCACGCAACCGGAAGCCGCCCGGGAAGCGGTCCACAACATCGAGAAGGTCGGCCAGGAGACGCTGTCCGGCCTGCGCCGGGTCGTCTCCTCGCTGCGCGACGTCGACCCCGACCGGCCGGACCTCCCCACGGCGCTGCCCTCGCTGACCACCCTCGACGAACTCGTCGCCACCACCCGGGCGGCAGGTGTCGACATCGACGTGAGCCGGCAGGGCGAGCCGCAGGCCCTGCCCATGGAGATCGATGCTGCCGCGTATCGCATCGTTCAGGAGGCTGTGGCCAACGTGATCCGCCATGCCGAGACCGACGCCTGCCGGATCATGATCAGTTTCCGCGAAGGCGGGTTGTTCGTGGAGGTGGTCGACGACGGAACCGGTCGCGGCCGGCGGCCCAGGGCCGGGTTCGGGTTCGGGCTGACCGGCATGCGGGAGCGGGTCGAGATGCTCAACGGCACGATCGTCACCGGCCCACGTCCGGAGGGCGGCTTCCGGGTGGCGGCCCACCTACCCATCCCGGCGGACGCCCGATGACCATCGGGGTTCTGCTCGTCGACGACCAGCCGCTGGTCCGGTCAGCCCTGCGCATGGTGGTGGCGGAGGTCGACGACATGGCGATCGCCGGTGAGGCGGAAACCGGCGAGGAAGCAGTCCGGCTGACCCGCGAACTGCAACCGGACGTCGTCCTGATGGATCTGCGGATGCCCGGGATGGGCGGCATCGAGGCCACCGGACAGATCGTCAGCCTGTCACCCGAGACACGGGTGCTGATCCTGACCACCTTCGACGAGGACGACCACGTGTTCGGGGCGTTACAGGCCGGCGCCGCCGGGTTCTTGATCAAGGACATGCCGCTGGACGACATCCTCGACGCCATCCGCACCGTGGCGCACGGCGACGGCCTTCTCTCCCCGAGCGTCACCCGTCGCCTGATCAAGCATGTCGTCGACACCCCCACCGCGCCCGCTGTCCCCCGCCGACTGCTCTCCGGCATCACCGGACGAGAACGAGAAGTGCTCACCCTGGTGGGGCGGGGCATGTCCAACTCCGAGATCGCCGACGAGCTACGGCTGAGCCACGCCACCGTCAAGACCTACATCACCCGACTGCTGAGCAAGCTGGGTGCCCGCGACCGGGTTCATCTGGTCATCGCCGCCTACGAGGCGGGCCTGATCACGGTGGCCTGATCGGAGGACCCGGCATTGAGTATGCAGCTCTCGATGGCCAGGAGGGGATACGAGCCCTTCACGCAACGTAGGCCCCGCCGGGACTGCAAGGAGTTGATGGGGCAGGGCTGGCGTCCGCAGAGCCGGTTGGGCGCGAGCGCACGCAGCCGGCCACGTCATCACGGCGAGCTACGGCGTGGTGCAGATTGTTGACGGCCAGCCTCGAATTCATACGCGAGTCAAGGCAGTAGCCGACGATCCGGTGGGACTACACGTCCTTGATCGCGCATAGGTAGAGCTCGCCCTCGCCGGTGCGGTGTTCGGTGATGTCGGCCAGCCACAACCGGTTCGGGCCGTAGGCGGTGAAGTCCCGGCGCACGAAATCGTCATGCACCGGGGGCCTACCCTGCCGCTCTTTCCGCGACGCTTGCGCTTCCCGAACGCGCTCCACCAGCCATTACCCGAGCAGATCCGCCACGCAGTGCGCTCAGCCACCGCCTGTCCGGCGTCGCGGTGGCATCGACCAGGAACCGGTACCGAACTCCGGATCATCGCGATGGGCGTCCACCAGAGCGTTCGCGCGGTAAGCGGCAACGAGTTCGGCGTCACCCTCCGGCCGGGCGAGCCACCGGCAGTAAGGCCGACGAGCGATCTTCAACACCCGGCACATCACCGCCACGGGATCCCGTCGGCGGCCAGCCCGCTCACGAGCGGGTAGAGCCCTTTCCCGGCAGGTTCGCCTGCAACAGATAGGCCGCGGCCCGACGCAGAACCTCGTTCTCCTGTTCGAGGAGCTTGATCCGCTTGCGGCCCTCGCGCAGCTCGGCTGACTCGCCGCCGCTGACACCAGCTTGACTCCCGCGTCAACGTCAGCCTGGCGCAGCCACTTGAACAGCGTCATCGGGTGGACTCCGAAGTCCTTCGCGATCTGCTCGACGGTCATCACGCCGGGTCACGGTCACGGGCCACCCGCACGACGTCATCGCGGTACTCACGGGGGCAGGGCTTAGGCACGGCGATATCTTTCCAGCCCGCCCACAGGGCAAGCCATCTCAGATGTCACCTACCGGTGCAGCAGATCCCGACGACATCGACCAGCAAGTCATCGAGGCAACCCGGGAAGTTCTCGCCACCTGCGCCACACGACTGGACCGTTACCGCGCCGCACTCGACAGCGGCGCAGACCCACCCTCGTCAGCCGCTGGATCACCGACGTCAACGCCGAACAGGTCACCGCGGAAGCCGAACTACGCCGCCTCACCGGCCGACGCACTATGACCCCGGACGAGATCAACGCCATCGTGGAGACCCTGGAAAACACCACCAAAGTGCTCCGCGACGCCCACCCCGCAGCCAAGGCACTGATTTACCGCGAACTGGGAATCAGCCTGACCTACCGGCCCACAGCCCGAACGGTGTCCGTTCAGGCGACCTGAGATGGATCAGGTACTGAATTGTGTCCGAGGGGGGACTTGAACCCCCACGCCCTATACGGGCACTAGCACCTCAAGCTAGCGCGTCTGCCATTCCGCCACCCGGACCTGCTCGTTCAGCCTACCGCGTCGGCCCCGGCGGCTTTCACCCCGGTCAGCCGCCCTGGCGGGCCGCACGGGGCATTACTGTACACGGCCCATATGGATCATGCACATCGCCGCCCGACCCACCGGCGGGAGCCGGATCATCGCAGCTCAGAACGCGGCTGTGGCGGGTGGGTAGCGTCCGGACCCGCTCAGACGGCAGCATTGCTGGCGTGTCCGCACCCTCACCCCTCGCCGCAGTCCAGCGCCGGGCCCTCGCCCTGCGTTCCGCCGGTGACCTGTCGGAGGCCCGCCGGTTACTCACCGACGCGATCGCCTCGGCCCGTCCCGCGTACGGTGAGGACCACCCGGAGATCATGGGCACCGCGCACCTGCTCGCGAGGTTGCACCGGGAGGCCGACGAACCGGCCGCCGCCCGGCGGGTGTTGGAGGAGGCCTACGCGGCCGGCGAGCGGCGGTGGAGTCCAGCCGACCCGTTGATGCTCGCCCTGGCCTTCGATCTGGCCGGGGTCGCCGAGGAGTTGGGCAACCGGCACGAGGCCCGCCGCAACTACACCCGCGTCGCCACCGCCGGGCCCGCCGCGCTCGGCGAGCAGCATCCCGCCGTACGCACCGCCCGTCAGTATCTCGGCATCCCCGGGGGTCAACCGCAGCCGCCCTCCCCCGCGCCACCGGCCGCCCCCCCGGCGGCTCCGCCATCGGCACCTCCCGGGTACGCCCCGGCGGCGGCCCCCCACCAGGGATACCGGCCCACCCCGACGCCCCGGCCCGAGTCTGCGCCACCGTCGCCCCATCCTGTCTCCGCGCCCCCCACCCCCGCCGCCCCGGGCCCACCGGCCCCGGCTGGACCAGCACCCTCCTCGGGCCAGCCCGCCCCTGCCGGCCAGCCGGTACGCCCGACGGCACCACGGCCGGGCCCCGCCCCGGACACCGAGCCCCGGGTCCCACTGCCCCGGCAGATGTACGGGGTCCAGCCCACCCACCGGCCCGGCGCACCCCGCCCCCACCCGGCCTCCCCCGCCCCCCGGCCGCACCCGGCCTCCCCCGCACCGCAGTCGGGGCCACCGGCGGCACCGCCGGGCCCGCCACCCGCCGCCCACCCGGGGCCGGACGCCATCGCGGCGGCGGCACCACCGCAACGGCACCCGTCGTCCCCCGATCCGGTCTCCGGTGGTGCACCGCCGACGTCGCCCTGGGCGCCCCCGCGCCTCCAGCGGCCGCCCCACCCGTCGTCACCGGTCCCGCCGGGAGAGCCCACCCAACCGGCTGCTCCCCTGGCCGTACCGCACCCTGGGCCGCCGGCCACGATGCCACCCGGTCCACCGGCCCACCACGGGCAGCCGGTCCCCATCCCCGCCGGGCCGCCCACCGACCCCGGCCAGACGACCGTGCCACCGGCCGGGGCACCCATCCGGCACGGCCAGCCGACCGCCATTGCACCCGTGACCACCATCGCCGGGTCGGTACGCCCCCTCCCCGCCGCCGAGCCGCCCACCCGGGCCGAGCCGCCCGGCGGGCCGTCGGCCGGCACACCGGAACAGCCCACCGGGCCCGTCGACGTCTCCACGTCCCGCCGCCCCACGGAACAGCGGCCCGGGCCAGCCCCGACCGGGGACCGCACCACGTCGGGCTCTGCACCCGCCCACGCACCGGTGGCGAACCCGGCCGCGGCACCCGGCTCCGCCGTGGCAGCCGACTCGGTGGCGGCTCCGGCAGCTCCACCCGCACCGGGCACCGCCGCGACCCCGTCCGCGCCGGGTTGGGACCGGCCGACGGTACGGGTCCAGCAGATCGGCCCTCTGCTGGCGGAACCACACAGCGACACCGGCCAGGCCCCGGCGGTAACCGCAGCCGACGACACGGCACGCGGGCCTGCCTCCGCCACCCCACCCGACCCGGCACCCACCCCAGCCGTCGACCACACGACAGGTCCGGCGTCCACGGCGGGGCCCGGCTTCGCAGCCCAGCCACCGCCGACAGCGACCGTGCCCTCCCCTGCGGATCTCCCACCGGCGTCGGCGCACTCCTCACCACCGGTACCACCACGGACGGCACCAGGTCCCGCGTCGCCCCCACCCGCAGCCGCACCGCCGCCGGCCACGGTCACCCCGCCGGCCATGGTCACCCCGCCGGCAGCGGTACCGCCGTCGTCGCCACCGCAGGCCGGGCGGGATGCCGTCCCGGCCGATGCCCCCGATTCGCGGGGCTCCGCCGGGGGCACACCCGTCCCGGCCTGGACCGCCGGGCACCCCGCAGGTCTCGGCGGACCAGACGAGGACGACGATGCCCCCGCCGACGGCCCGACCTGGGGCGACGTGGCATCGGGGCGGTCGATCACCCTGCCGCTGGCTCCGATGACCGAGCAGGTTCCCCAGCCGCCACCGACGACGACACGGACCGTCGTACGGCCACCGGACACGGGACCAGCCCCCGGCGCACCGTCGGCACCGGCAACCGGGCGGGGCTTCGAACCGCCACCGCCACCGGCATCACCGCCACCGGCATCACCGCCACCGCCACCAGCGGCACCGCCGTCACCGCCAGCGGCACCGGCATTCCCACCGGCGGCGGACAGTGTGCAGGAACTCGGGCCACCGACCGTCCCTGAGCCGACGCGGCAGGTGGTCCCGCAGTCCGGGCCGCAGGCACCGGCACAGGCGGGTGCACCGACCGGCCCCGGTTCGTCAGCCGGGTACGACGGTGGACGTGGCACCGACCGGGGCGTACCGCCGGAGGTGGAGGAGACGGGCTATCCGGAGCTGACGCCGTCGTACCCGGCACGGGACGGACGCCCGCGCCGGCGGGGCCGGACGGTGGCCGTGGTGGTCGGGATGGTGGTGCTGGCCGTCGGAGGCACGATCGGGGCGGTGACCCTGAGCCGGGACGCGGACGGGCCGCAGCGGTCGACCGGCACCGCGCCCCGGGAGACGGCGGGGCCGCCCCCGGCCGACCTGAAGTTGCGCGACGACGCCGCCACCATCACGGTCACCTGGTCCGATCCGAGCAACGGGTCGGTGCCGTTCATGGTCGCGGGTGGACGCACCGGTCGGGCGCTCGGGGTGATGGCCACCGTCGACCCCGGACAGACCAGCTTCACGGTCAACGGGCTGAACGCCGAGGTGAACTACTGCTTCACGGTGCTGGCGGTCTACTCGACGGACGCGTTCGCCACCTCCGGTCAGGTCTGCACCGACCGGGTCCGACCGTCGCCGAGCGGCTGACCGGGCGACGGCGACCGGCACCGCGACGGCACGTCACCCCGGCATCCCGGCACGCTGGGTGTCCGAATCGGAACGGTACGGGTTTCGTCGTCCCGGAGTGGCCCCTATGATGGCCCACGGTTCAGGCGCGGGCGTCCGGCACCCGGCACGCCGCCCCGGGCCACCGGACGGAGGGCAGCCCGCTGTGGCCAGCATCGACGACGCCCCGAGCGCCGACGCCGGCACGTCCCGCCGACGTTCCCGGTTACGCGGTGGGCTGGTCACGGTCGGTACGGTGACCGCGTTGGTGGCGGCGTTGGGGCTCACCCTGCTCGGTCGGGGTGCCGCCGAGGACGCGTTGGCCAGCTTCGACGCCAGCAGTTGGTTGTGGAGCAGCGCCCGGGGCGAGTTGGCCCGGGTCAACGGGATCACCGCCCGGGTGGACACCCGCAAGGAGGTCCCCGGGGCCCGGCAGCATCAGGTGCAGGTCACCCAGACCGACCGGTTGCTGATCCTGCGGGACCTGGAGACCGGTCAGGTCAGCGCGCTCGACCTGGCCACCCTCCAGATCACCGCGACCACCCCCACCACGCCGGGTCTCGGCGTCAACGTGGTGCTGCACGACGACGCCGCGTTCGTGGTGGACGCGGTGCGGGGGGTGGTGCGCCAACTCGACCCCCGTTCGCTGGTGCCGGTGGGTGAGCCGGTGCTCTTTCCGCCGGGCATCACGGCCGGCGCGTTCGACGGTCGGGGCCGGCTGTGGATCGCGGTACCGACGGAGGGCACCGTCGCAGCGGTCACCCCCGCCGCGCTGCCGTCCGGCCCGGTGTCGGGGGCGGCCGACGGTCGGGGTCCGCAACGGGTGGAGACCCGTCCGGTGGCCGAACCGAACCACGAGTTGGCCCTGTCCACGCTGGACGACGGGGTGGCGGTACTGGATCGGACCACCGGCACGTTGGTGACGGTCCGGGCCGGGCAGACCCGGCGTACCGTGCTCGGGGACGCCGCGGGTGGCGCGGTGCCGGCGCGGACCAGCGGCCCGGTGGTGCCGGTGACGATCGGCGGTGACCGGCGGGTGCTCGCGGTCGGTGACGGCCGGGTGGTCACCCGGTTCGTCGTGCCGGGCAGCGGCGACCGGGTCGGGCCGGCCGTCGCCTGGGCCGGCCGGTTCTACTGCGCCGACGGGGTCACCGGCGCGGTCTACGCCTTCGACGGCGACGGGCGGCTGGTGGAGACCATCCGCCCCGGCCGGGCCGCCGGCCCGTGGGAGCTGGAGGTGCGGGAGAACCACCTGTTCATCAACGCCCCCGGTGCGGCCACCGCCCGGGTGGTCGACGACGCGCACCGGGTGCGCACCGTCGACAAGTACGCCAACGACGTGCTGGGCGGGGACCCGCCGCCGGACCCGCCCCCGCCGCCTCCGCCGCCGAAACCACGGGTGGGCAAGCCCGGTGCGCCCCGGCAGGTCACCGCCACCGCCGGTGACGCGCGGGCCCGGGTCGCCTGGCGACCGGCCGCCGCGAACGGTGCGGCCGTCCTGCGGTACGTGGTGGAGGGCGCCGGCCAACGTCACGAGGTGGGGGCGAACCAGCGGGCCGTGGAGATCACCGAACTGGCCAACGGCGCGACGTACACGTTCTCGGTGCACGCGGTGAACGCGAAGGGCGACGGCCCCGCCCGGCGCAGCAACCCGGTGACCCCGACGTCGGCGGTGCCCGACCCGCCGGCCGAGGTCACCGCGCAGGCCCGCGCCGACGGGACCGTGCTGGTGCGGTGGCCGGCGGCCGACGGGCAGGGCAACCGCATCGCCCGGTACGTGGTCACCGCGACCTCGGCCGGCGCGAACGCCCCGGTCGGCGAGTCGCGCCGTACGGAGCTGGTGGTGCCGGCCGGCGAGTTGACGTACGGCACGCAGTACGCGTTCACGGTGACCTCGGTCAACGACCGGGGTGCCGCCTCGGCGGCCTCCCCGATCAGTGCCACCGTAGTGCCGTTCGCCGCTCCGGGGCAGCCGGTGGACCTGCGGGCGGCCACGGTGGCCGATCGGCCGGGCACGATCGCGGTGCGGTGGTCCCCGGCGGCGGCGAACGGCCGGCCGGTGAGCCGCTACCAGGTCGACGTGGGCGGGCGGACCAGCGAGGTGACCGACACCGCCACGACGGTCAGCGGGCTGGACGACGGGCAGAACGTGATGGTCCGGGTGAAGGCGGTCAACGAGGCCGGACCGGGGCCGGAGGTCACCGCGACCGCGCGGACGGTGGCGGTGCCCCGGGTGACGGTGACCGGTTCCTCGGCGGAGGCGACGTCGGTGACGGTGACGTTCACCGTGGACGCCGGTGGCGGGGAGCCGACCTGCACCGCCGCCACCGGGGGGAAGAGCGCCACGGGCAGCTGCGCCAGCCTGCGGGTGACCGGCCTGACCCCGGGTACGGCGTACACGGTGACGGTCACGGCCAGCAACGCCGCCGGCCGGGGCACGGCCACCCGGGCGCAGGGCACCGACCCGCTCTACGGGGTGGCGACCTGCGTCAACGGGCCGGACGGCGACCAACGCACCTACTGCGACCGCGAGGTGGACGGTCGCAACGGCAACGAGGTCTTCTCGGTGCCCCGGCAGGACAACGACAAACAGGTCGGTTGGGCGAAGCCGGGCACCCGGCTGCGGGCGTACTGTCGGCGGCAGGGCGAGAACGTCGACTCCTGGATCTACAACGACCAGAAGCAGTCCACCTGGTGGGTCCGGGTCGACTACCAGGGCCGCAACTACATCCCCTGGGCCTGGCTCAACCTGGCCGGCGGTGACGACATCGCCGTGCTGCCCACCTGTTGACCAGCGTCGCCGCAGCCGAGGAGCATCCCGCCGTCGTGAACGACACTCCCGCACCGCTCAGCCAGCCGGAGGTCCAGGGTTTCGCCGCCCTGGCCGCCCGGCTGGCGGAGAACGTCAACGCGGTCGTGCTGGGCAAGCCGGAGGTGGTGCGGTTGGCGTTGACCGCACTGTTCGCCCAGGGGCACGTGCTGCTGGAGGACGTGCCGGGGGTGGGCAAGACCACCCTGGCGCGGGCGGTGGCGGCGACGGTGCAGGGCCAGTGGCGGCGCATCCAGTTCACCCCGGACCTGCTGCCCTCGGACGTCTCCGGGGTGACGATCTTCAACCAGGCCACCCGGGGTTTCGAGTTCCACCCGGGGCCGGTGTTCGCCAACATCGTCATCGCCGACGAGATCAACCGGGCCTCCCCCAAGACCCAGTCGGCGCTGCTGGAGGTGATGGAGGAGCGGACGGTCACGGTGGACGGGGTCCGGCACCCGGTGCCGCAGCCGTTCCTGGTGGTCGCCACCCAGAACCCGGTGGAGATGGACGGCACGTACCGGCTGCCCGAGGCCCAGCTGGACCGGTTCCTGGTGAAGCTGTCGGTGGGGTACCCCGACGAGGCGGTGGAGGTGGAGGTGCTACGCGGGGCGACGGTCCGCTCCCCCGACTCGCTGCAACCGGTCACCGACACGGCGACCGTCGGGGAGATGGTCCGGATGGCCCGCCGGGTGCACATCGCCGAACCCCTCTACGGGTACGCCGTCCGGCTGGCCACGGCGACCCGCCAGCACCCGCAGGTCCGGGTGGGGGTCAGCCCCCGGGGGGTGATCGCGTTGACCCGGGCGGCGTGCGCGTACGCGCTGATCGACGGCCGGGGGTGGATCATGCCGGAGGACCTGAAGGCGCTCGTCGAGCCGGTCTTCGCCCACCGGCTGCTGCTCACCGCCGACGCGCAGGTGCGCGGGGTGACCGCCGCCGAGGTGCTGCGTCAGGCGGTGGCGTCGGTGCCGGTGCCGCTGCCGTCGGGCCAGTCGACCCCGACGCACGGCTGACCGGACCGGGATGGGACTCACCACCCGGGGCACCGGGCTGCTCGTCGCCGCGGCCGCGCTGCTCGGCACGGGGTGGCGGTTCGGTTATCCGGAGCTGGCCGTGTTGGGGGCCGCGGGCGCGGTGGCGGTCGGGCAGGCGGTGCTGGGCGCGGCCCGCAGCCCCCGGCTGACGGTGCACCGGGTGGCCGATCCGGACCGGGTGGCCGTGGGCGGGCCGGCCCGGATGACGCTGGCGGTACGCAACACCGGACGGTTGCGGGTGACCAGCCTGCTGGCCGAGGACCGCTGCGCGGGCCGCCCGGTGCCGGTGCCGTTGCTGCGCCTGCGCCCCGGTCGGGACACCACCTGCGGGTACGACGTGCCGACCCGTCGACGCGGGGTGCTGCCGGTGGGCCCGTTGCGGGTGACCCGCCGCGACCCGCTGGGCCTGTGCGCGGCGACCCGGGCGTACGGGCCGACGGCGGTGGTCCGGGTGCATCCCCGGGTGCACCCGTTGGAGGCGGTGCCGACCGGGGCGGGGCGCAGCCTGGACGGCCGGGTGGACGGGGTGCCGCACGGGTCGATCACCTTCGACTCGTTGCGCGAGTACGTGGTGGGCGACGAGTTGCGCCGGGTGCACTGGCGGACCAGCGCCCGGGTGGGTGAGTTGATGGTGCGGGAGAACGTGGACACGTCGCTGCCCCGGATCGTGGTGCTGTTGGACAACCGGTCGGCCGCCCACCCGGACCGGGTCGGCGGGGTGGCCGGGTCGTTCGAGGCGGCCTGCGAGGCGGCGGCGTCGCTGGTGGTGGCCGCGTTCCGCCAGGACCTGCCGGTGGTGCTGCTGCTGGTGGACCCGGCCGACGACCGGACGGCTGACCCGCCGCTGGACCGGCTGGCCGCGGTGACCCTGACCGACCCCTCGGGCCGGGGGCCCGACGGCCCCACGGTGGGCGGTGACCGCGACGGCGGGGTGCTGGGTTCGACGCTGACCGGGCTGCGCGGGGACCGCCCCGGCGACACTCTGGTCTTCCTCACCGGCCCCGGTGGCCGCGACGACGTGGGGCGGGTGGGCGCGCTGCGGGGGGCGTACCCGTCGGTGCTGGTGGGGGTGCTGGGGGCGGCCGGGCCGACGCCGAGCGCGGCCGGGCCGGTGGTGCTCGACGCGGTCGACGGCGTGGCGTTCGCCGCCGCGTGGGACGCGGTGCGCCGGTGGTGACGGTGACCGGACCGCACGACGGGCCCACCCGCCGACCCCGCCCGGACCGTCCGGAGGCGCGCAGCGGCGGCCCGGCCGCCGACGGGGCGGACCGCCCGGTGGCCGACGGCGACGGCCCGGCCGCCGACGGAACGGTCGGCAGCGGCCCGGTCGGCGACGGCCCGGCCGCCGACGGAACGGTAGGCGACGGAACGGTAGGCGACGGAACGGGCCGCGTGGTGGGCGACGGCGGGCCGGCCGGCGACGGGCGGGGCGGGGCGACGGGACGGGTCACCGGGCGGGTGCTCCGGGCCGCCGTGGTGCCGACGACGCTGGTCGCCGCCATCGGCCTGGCCGCGGTGGTGCTCAACCGGGTGTACGACGGTGACCTGCTGATCCGGCTGGTGTGCGGCGCGGCCCTGGGCGCGGTGCTGGTCAGCGTGGCCGCCCGCCGGTTGCCGTCCTGGCTGGTGGCGCCGCTGTCGGTGGCCGTCATGTTCGGCGCGACGGCCTGGTCGGTGCGGCTCGCCGCCGACCGGGCCGACCAGCCGGGCGGTTTCCTCGACGTGGCCGCCGACGCCGCCGGTAACGCGGTGCCCCGGTTGCTCACCGCGATGATCCCGGTCGAGCCGACACCGGACACGGTGCTGGTGCCGGTGGTCGCCGCCTGGTTGGCCGGGCTGGCCGGCGCCGAGGTGGCGCTGCGGGCCGGCCGGGTGCTGCTCGGCTTCCTGCCGGCCACGTCGCTCTATGTCGGGGCCGTCTGCGTGGTCGGCCCGAACGCGGGGCCGGCGATCTGGCCGACGGTGGCCTTCGCCGGGCTGGTCGCGGTCGCCCTGGCCGGCGCACGCGCCCCCGGGCCGGACCCGACCGTCGGGCTGCCACCGGCGGTGCGGGTCACGGTACGGGTCAGGGCGACTGCGGTCTCCGCCGCCGGGGTGGCGGTGGTGGTCGGGCTGGCCGCCCTGCTCGGTCCGGTCCTGGCCGGGTGGGTCGACCACCGGCCGGTGGATCCGCGTCGCTTCGTGCCACCGCCCCGGGTGGAGTCGCTCGACGAGAACCCGCTGATCCGGATCTCCGGGTGGGCGTTGGACCCGCAGCGCAAACTGCTCGACGTGTCGACCCTGGCCCCGGACGGTGGGCCCACCACGATCCGGTTGGCGGTGCTCAGCGACTACGACGGGGTCACCTGGCGGGTCGGCGCGACCTACCGCACCGCCGGGCGGGTCCTGCCCGAGGGCAGCCCCGGGCCGGGGGTGGTGGACACCGTCCGGCAGGAGATCACCGTGGCCGGGTTGACCGGCCGGCTGCTGCCTGCGGTCGCCACCCCCCGGTCGGTCGACGGCGCGCGGGTGGCGTACGACCCGGAGAGCGGGACGCTGATCCGACCGGAAGGGCTGGTGCCGGGGTTGACGTACACGGTCACCTCGGCCCGGGAGCGGCCGGAGGCGAACCTGCTCGGCACCGCCGACGTACCGGCCGGTGCGGAGGTGGCCCGGGTGCTGCGGGTCGCCGACGGGGCACCGGAGCCGTTGCGCCGGCTCGCCGCCCAACTGGCCGAGGAGAACGGCGCACCGTACGCGCGGGCGGCAGCCGTGGAGCAGTTCCTCGCCGAGCACTACCGGCTGGTGGCGGACGCGCCGAGCGGGCACGCGTACCCGAATCTGGAGTTCTTCCTGTTCGGGCCGCGCGGTGGCGGCGGCCAGCGGGGCACCTCCGAGCAGTTCGCCGCCGCCTTCGCGGTGCTGGGCCGGTTGACCGGGCTGCCCACCCGGGTGGTGGTGGGGTTCACCGCCCGGGGGGACGGGCCGGTCCGGGCCGCCGACGCGTACGCCTGGCCGGAGGTGCTCTTCGCCGGGGTGGGTTGGGTGCCGTTCGACCCCCGGCCCCGCCCCGACAGCACGCCCCGCCCGATCGAGGAGGACTTCCGACCGGCCCCGCAGAGCCCGCCGCCGTCGGAGGTGCCCGAACCGACCCCGACCCCGCCGACCACCGCGGCGGCGGTGGCCGAACCGGGCCGGAGCACCGAGCAGCCCGGCGGGCGGACGCCGTTGCTGCTGGCTGCCGGTACCGGCGGGTTGCTGCTACCCGGGGTGGCCCTCGGGGTGCTGGTCTGGCGTCGTCGGGCGCAGACCCGCGCCCGGTTGAGCCGGGGTGACCCGGGGACGCGGGTCGGTGGCGCGTGGCGGCACACCACCGACGCGTTGCGGCTGTCAGGACGGCCGGTCGGCGGGGAGCTGTCCGCCACCGAGGTCGCCGACCGGGCACGCCGCGCCCTCGCCGAGGACACCGCCCGCGCCGGGGGTTCCCCTCCCGGCCCGGACACCGCCCGCGCCGGGGACCCGGGGCTGACCGAGTTGGCCGGCCTGCTCAACCAGGCGGCCTTCGCCCCGGGCACGCTGACCGACGCCCAGGCCGACCGGGCCGGGGACATCGCCGTGGCCTACGCGACGGCGCTGCGGGCGGCCCGCCCCGGCTGGCGGCGGTTGCTCTGGTCGGTACACCCCGGCCCGCTGCGGTGGACCCGCTGACGGCCCGACCCGGCACCCCGCCCACGCGGTCGACCGGCCGCCACGCTCGCCGGGAGCGCCCCACCTCGGCACCCGGCAGCTGGTCGCCCGGACCCTCGCCCCGCAGGCAGGTCCGGTGCCGGCCGCGCGTCCCCTGCGGCGGGAGCAGCGGCGGCCCCGGTGCGGCTACGCCGGGGGCGGGCCGGCGGCCCGCAGCCGGCGGACCAGTTTACGCAGGCCCGCCTGCCAACCGTCCGGGTCCTCGGCGCGGCGCAGCGCGTACCCGGCGACCTCCGGGTGGGGCAGGATGAGGAAACGCTCCTCGGCCAACCCGGCGACCGCCGCGTCGGCGACCTGGTCGGGGGTGAGCACCGGGCCGGAGGCGGCGATCACCCTGGCGGCCAGGTGGCCGGTGGCCAGCCCGTCGGCGAGCATCGGGGTGTCCACCCCCTGCGGGCACAGGGCGCTGACCCGGATGCCCTGGTCCCGGTAGGTGATCGCCAACCACTCGGCCAGCCCGACCGCCGCGTGTTTGGTGGCCGTGTACGGGGCGTCGCCGACCGCCGTAAGCACCCCGGCCGCCGAGCAGGTGTGCAGCAGGTGGCCACCACCACGGGCCAGCATGCCGGGCAGCACGGCGCGGGCGGCGTACACGTGGGCCAGCACGTTGACCCGCCAGGCCCGCTCCCAGTCGGCGTCGGGGGCCTCGATGCCGACGCCGGTGGCCACGCCCGCGTTGGCGCAGAACAGGTCGATCCGGCCGTACCGTCGCTCGGTGTCGGCCACCAGGTCGCGGACCTGGCCCTCGTCGGCGGCGTCGACGGCGACCGCCCGGGCGACCGGGCCGACGGTCTCGGCCACCGCTGCCGTCGCCCGGGCGTCGAGGTCGGCCAGGACGACGGCGGCGGCCCCCTCGGCGGCGAAGCGGCGGGCCAGCGCGGCACCGATGCCACCCGCACCCCCGGTGATCACCACCACCCGGTCGGTCAGGTTCATCTCAGTCCCGTCCCGCCGGCTGCCCGCTGCCACGCCCGTCCGGCCCGCCCGCCGGGACCGGCGGCGGTCCCAGCCGGGCGATCAGGTCGCCCAGGGCGGCGGCCCCACCGGCGGCCAGTTCCGGGGTGGGTAGCAGGGCGAGCACCGGCACGTCCACCCCGGCGTCGGCGTAGCGGCGCACCTGCTCCGCGCAGTGTTCGGGCGAGCCGTGCAGGATCAGCGCGTCGACCAGCTCGTCCGGGACGGCTGCGGCGGCGGCCCGCCGTTCACCGGCGGCCCAGGCCGCCCAGACCGGCCCGAGCACCGGCTCCCGGCCGAGCCAACGGTGGAACTCCGCGTACGCGGGGACGGTGAGGTAGCTGGTGATCAGCCGCCGGCCGAGGGCGCGGGCATGGCCGGCGTCCTCGGTGGGGCAGACGAAGATCCGGGCGACCACGTCGAAGCCCGGGCCACGACCGGTCAGCTCCGCGAGGACCCGGGGGACGTCGTCGGCGGCCAGCCAGTTGAGGATCACCCCGTCGGCCTCGGCGGCGGCGAGCCGCAGCATCCCCGGCCGTAGCGCGGCGAGCAGCACCGGGGGTGGGCTGGCCGGCGGGCGTTCCAGGGTGAACCGGCGCACCCGGAAGGTGTCGAACGCCCCGTCGACCGTCTCGCCCCGCAGGGCCGGCTTGAGGAACCGCAACAGGTCACGGGTACGCCGGAACGGCTCGGTGTACGGCACGCCGTTCCAGTCCCCCACCACCACCGGGGAGGACGCGCCGATGCCGAGGGCGAACCGGCCCGGGGCGGCCTCGGCCAGCGCCGCCGCGCTCATCGCCAGCAGACCCGGCCCTCGGGTGAAGGCGGGCGTGATCGCGGTGCCCAGCCGCAGGCCGGGTTGCCAGGCGGCGGCCAGCGCCAGCGGGGTGAACGCGTCGGTGCCGTTGACCTCGGACGACCAGAGGTCGGTGAAACCGGCCCGTTCGACCGCCGCATAGCAGGCGGCGTGCTCGGCGAGCGGGACACCGGTCAGCGGCACCGTGAGGCCCCATCGGTTCGTCATCCGGTCGATGGTGCCCGCTCACCCCCGACGGAACAAGGGTGGATTGCCGCGTTGACCGTCCCCGGGACCGGCCAGGATGCTACTAACCCCTGGTGGGTTGGGCCGACGGCAGCTGCCGACGATCATGACGGGCGGCGAACAGGCCGCTCCGCTGCGGCGTACCGGGCCGGCGCAGGGCGCGACCTTCCTGGAGCTCTTCTTCGACCTGGTGTACGTCTTCGCGCTCACCCGCATCTCGTTCCGCGCCTTCGAGGATCTGGCCCTGGAGCCCGGCGGCACCACCGGCTGGTCCCCGGTGACCGGGGCGTCAAGACCCTGCTGCTGCTCGCGATCTGGACGATCTGGCAGGGCGTCGCCTGGACGACCAGCCGGTACGACCCGCATCCACGGCTGGCTCCAGCTCGTGGTGATCGTCGCCCTGACCGGCAGCATGGTGATGGGGGTGGCGATCCCTCGCGCGTTCACCTCCGCCGGGCTGACGTTCGCGGTGGCGTACGTGGTGGCGTACGTGGTGACGCAGGTGTTCCGCCCGGGGCTGCTGCTGGTGGCCCTCGGCAACCACGAGTACCGGCGGCTCAAGCTGCGCATGCTGCTGCGATCGGGTACGAGCTGACCATCGAGCATCCGCTCACCGCCCCGGAGGCGGCCTGGGTGGTGCTGGTGGTGGGCGGCCCGGTGCTCTTCCTGCTCGGCCGGACCCGGTTCGAGTACGAGGTCTTCGGCCGGGTCTCGCCGTCCCGCTGGATCGCGGCCGCAGCCCTGGTGCTGCTCTTCCCCCTGCTGCTGCACGTGGCACCCCTGCTCTCCGCCACGGCGGCGATGGTGGTGCTCGGCGCGGTCGCGGCAGCCGACCCCCGCCGGGCCACCGGCCACCCCCCAGAACCCGCCACCCACCCCTCTAACCCCGCACCCCTCTAACCCCACCCCCCGCTTGAGTCCGGTGATCAAGAGGTTTGCGTCAAGTCTGATCATCAAGCTGACGCAAACCTCTTGATCACCGCGCGCAAACCTCTTGATCACCGGGCCGGGGACGGGGACGGGGGCCGGGGGCGGGGGCGGGTTGTTCGGGGGGAGAGCGTGGGTTCTGTGGTGGTGGGGGTCAGGTCTGGGTGGTGAGGGACAGGTGGGGGAAGGGGTGCGCGGTGATGATCCGCTGCTCGGCGGGAGTGAGCGGGGCGCGGCCGGTGGTCTTCCGGACCAGGGTGAGGCGGTCCCAGCCGAGCCCGTCCGGGATCGGCCGTCCCCCGGTGAACAGGTCGGCGATGACCCGCGCGGCGGCGGGGGTGAGCCACGGCTCGCGGTGCAGCGCCATCGCCAGGTCGAGCCCGTGCACGCCCACCTCCACCACGCGGGTCACCAGGAACTCGTGCACCGTCATCGGGTCACCGTGGCGGGTACGGACGACCCGGTCAGCCGGCTGCGTCCGTACCGCCGCGTCGGTCGCCCGCCAGGCGGCGGTGAAGGCCGCCGCGGTCGCCACCGCTTCCGTGGACCCGCTCGGGGTGGCGGGACCGCGGGCCGCCCGCCGGGCGTCGGCGATCCGGTCGGCGTCGACCTGCGGGGTGAACTTCGCCGGGCCGAAGTAGCCGGCGGCGTCCACCTCGGCGCGCGGCGGCGCGGGCGCCGCGAGCATGTCGACCAGGCGTCCGGCACCCGTGCGGACGTGGGCGACGAGGTCCCGGACCGCCCAGGGCGGGCACGGGGTGGGCCGGTCCAGGTCCGCGTCGGTCAGCGTGGCCAGGACCACGGCCAGCCGGACGCACTCGGCACGGAACGCCGTACCGGCCAGGGGCACCAGGTGCCGGCCCCGGCCTCCGGTCAGCCCTTCCAGCGGGGCACCAGGCGGTGTACGGAGAGCAGCACCAGTGCCGCCACCACCCCGATGGTGCCGGCGATCCCGGCGGCGCTGCCGGCGTACCCGATGAACAGGGTGCGGCGGGTCAGCTCGTCCACCGGCACCTGCTGCTGGTCGAGCAGGCCGGACAGGGCCAGTCCGCAGCCGAGGACGGCGAGCAGACCGCCGATGCCGAGCACGCTGGCGGCCACCCTGTGGGCGTCGTCCGGGGCGACCTGCGCCTGCTCGTGCTGGAACACCAGCAGGAGCAGGCCGGCCAGCGCCGCCCAGACGCCGACGACCAGGAACGCGGCGACCGCGTCGCTGGGCCGGTGCCAGCCGGCGGAGAGGGTGGCCACCCCGGCGACGGCCGCGTACGCGGTGCCGAGGAACGCCCCGAGGACACGCACCTTGGCCGGCAGCACCAGGATCAGCGCCAGCGCCACCGAGGCGGCGATGGTGGTGTGTCCACTGGGCAGGCTGTTGCCGACCGCGTCGCGTTGCGGGTCGATGCCGAGCGCGGGCCGGTCGATGACGTACTTGAGCACCTGGGTGGTGACGTTCGCCCCGGCGATCAGCAGGGTGGCCGAGATGGCGAGCGCCTTGCGGCCCCGGATCAGGGCGATGAAGAAGATCACCACCATGGCCGCCAGCAGGGAGACCACCGACATGGCGTTGAGGATCCGGTTGACCAGCCCGTCGATGCGGTCCTGGCCGATCCGGTTGCCGGTCAACGCGACCGTGTCGAGCCACTGCCCGGTCCCGGTGTGCACGGCGAACCGCCACACCAGCAGAAAGGCCGCCGTCTGGGCCAACGCCAGTACGACCAACCAGACCGCGGTCCAACCCCTTGCCGTCGCACGCACCCGCACACCGTAGCGGCATGCCCGGCACGTCGCTCGTGGGCCCACCGGGGCGACCCGGATACCTTGACACGGGACCACGGGAGGTGACGGTGACCGGCACACCGCAGCACGGACGATCGACCCGGCAGCCGCCGTCCGGGGACCCGCCGGCATCGCCGCCGCACGGGCCGTCCCAGCAGCCACCGGCCGGGGACCCGCCGGCACCGCCGCCGCACGGGCCGTCCCAGCAGCCACCGGCCGGGAACCCGGCGGCCGGGCGGTCCGCCGCCGCGCCCACGGCGACCGGCCAGCCGACCGCCGCACCACCGCCGGCCGGGGACCCGGCGGCACCCCACGAGCCGGCACCGCAGCCGCCGGAGCAGGTGGAGTCGTTGGCCGGTCTGCTCGGTGGGCGCGGGGGCGCGGTCGACGCGACCCTGCCGCCGGTGGCGTTCACCATCGGTTGGCTGGCCACCGGACGGTCGGTCGTCGGCGGGGTCGCCGTGGCCGTGCTGGCCGGTACGGCGGTGGCGCTGTGGCGGTGGCGGCGCGGGGACCGCCCCCGGGCGGTGCTGATCGGGTTGCTGGCGGTCTGCCTGGCCGCGGTGGTGGCGCTGCGCACCGGTCGGGCCGCCGACTTCTTCGCGGTGCAGGTCTTCTCCAACCTCGCCAGCGCGCTGGTCTGGATGGTGAGCATCGTGGTACGCCGGCCGCTGCTCGGGGTGGTCGTCGGGGCGGCGTTGCGCCAGCGCGGGCGGTGGCGGCGCGACCCGGCGCTGCTGCGGGCGTACGCGAGGGGCAGTTGGGTGTGGGCGGCCACCTACGTCGTGCGGGTGGCGGTGTTCCTGCCGCTGTGGCTGGGTGGGCAGGTGCTCGCGTTGACCGTGGCGCGGGTCGCGTTGACCTGGCCGCTGGTGGCGGCGGCGCTGACGGTGAGCTGGGTGGTGATCCGCCGGTCGCTGCCGGCCGGCCATCCGGGGCTGCGGCACCCGGCGGAACCCCGCTGAGGTGCTGCCGGGAGCGGATACGTTAATGGAGAGGCCGCCACGGGGGGAGCGGCCTCTCCGATCAACACGGTACTCCGTCAGGTGGCGTCGCGTTATCCCGCGCGCCCTCTTTTTTCACGGCCCTTTCCCGCCGGAGCGGGAAAGGGGATGGTGGGGTGGGCCGGCCGTTCCGCTGCGTCGGCCGGACGGTCGACCCACCCCCGGCCTGACCGTGGGAATCAGGCCGCCCGCCGACCGGGCGTCCGCTCCCCCGGGCCCGGTCGGCCTCCGGGTGGGCGGCGCCGCGCCACCCACCCGGCAGGGTCAACTCAGCCGTTCGGGAAGAGCATCCCGTAGTCCGCGTACGCCATGGCGATATCGGACTGGGCCCAGAACCGGTGGTAGTTGAACGTCGGCTCGGGGCCGCCCTTGAGGTACGCGTCGACCTTCGGCCAGTCCGGGTCGTTCTTGTAGAACGACCGGATGTCCAGGAAGCTCTTGCCGGCGGCGATGGTGTCGCCGTTGGGCATCTTCCCGGTCCAGCCCGGCGGCACGTAGAGGCCCTGACCGTCGGTGGCGTTGTAGACGTCGTCGAAGCGCTTGTAGTCGCCGCGCGTCTCCGTCGTCGACACACCCTTGCTGTCGCTGGCCGCCGAGAGCGCGTCCAGCAGACCCTTCGCGGTGGTCTTGGCCTGCGTGTTGCCGGACTTGGCCGCGTACGCGATCAGGGTCCGGGCGAGGGAGCCGGTGACGCCGACGTCCTGGCCCGTGGAGCTGACCTCGACGTGCAGGCCGGTGTTGGACGCCGGGCTGCTCGGGTTCCAGTTGGCGGGCTGGCCCGTCCACTTCAGCTCGGACGGAACCGCCCAGTTGGTGCCCAGCTTGGTGTTGGCGATCGCCCACGGCACCCACTTGTCGAGCAGCGCCTTGGCCTTGGTGTTGCCGGTCTCCAGGTACAGCTCGGCGATGCGCTGCATCGACCAGACCTGCATACCGAACCACTGGTTCGACGGCGGGTCGTTGTAGACCGGGTCGACGTCGTAGTACATGCCGTAGAAGGTGGCGGTGCCGGCCGGCGGCTGGGCGTAGCTACCGTCCCAGCTGTTGGTGGCGCCACCGGCGATGCCGCCCTCGGCGGACTGGAGCCAGGTGTAGAACTCCAGCTGCCGGTCGAGGCTCTTCTGCCAGTCGCCGACCGCGGTCGGGGACTTCGGCTTCAGCTCGTTCACGTTGGTCATCGCCCAGGCCGCGAACGGGTTCTGGTAACCGAAGTGGCTGTGGCTGGAACCGATCCGCCAGGACCAGCCCGCGCTGGCGTCGTACGCGCCACCCCAGGCGTAGTACCAGGACAGCAGGTAGTGCGCCGAGTCCTTGCCGGTGCCGGCGGGGCAGGTGCTGGCCCCGACGCAGTTGCCGATCTTCTTGAAGTACTTGTCGTACATCGCGTACCGCAGGTAGTCGCCCATCTTGGCGGCCTTGGCCACGGTGGCCGCGACGTCGGCCTGCTTGCCCTGCGCCTTGGCCCAGGTCAGCGCCCAGTACGCGGCCTGCACGGCGCGGGCGTCGGCGTCCGGGGCGTTGGTGTACTTCCACTGCTTGGCCGGGGCACCCGAATCCTTGACGAACAGGTCGAGGTAGCCGTACTGGCCGCCGTGCTTGAAGGTGTCGCAGGACGGCTGCGGGATGGTCTCCCACACCGACTCCTGGGTGCCGCGCTGGAAGGTGTTGATGTACGCCGGCTTGGTGGTGCCGTCACCGCAGCGGCCGAAGCCGTAGGTGTTGTCGACGTCCATCAGCCAGTGCATGCCGTAGATGTCGCCGGTGCCGTAGGTGGACTGCAGCTCCGAGCGCAGCGGGTCCTGGCCGACCGGGACGCTGGCGTTCAGCGCCGACGGGTACTGGCTGGGCAGGTTGTACTCGGCGGCGTACTGCGGGGTGCCGGCGACGCCCGCGGTGGGCTGGTCGGCGTGCGACGGGATGATGTACTTCTCCATCACCGTCCAGGCGTTGTTGAACGGGGCCCAGTTCTGGGTGACCCGGCCGTAGTAGGCCTCCAGCCACAGCCAGTAGCTGAACGCCTCGGAGGTGGTCTCGTGGCCGTGGTCGGGGGCCTCGACGATCAGCGTCTCGATCGAGTGGTACGGCACGCCCTCGGGGCTGAAGTAGCCCGAGTTCTTGATCTTGCCGTACTGGTCGAGGAACTTCGCCACGTAGGCGTTGTCCCCACCGGGGGTGTCGTTGTCGATCTCGGTGGCGGCGACCGCCAGCGAGGCGAGGCCGGTGCCGGCCGCGGTGATGGTGGCGGAGCCACCGGCGGTGTCGGTGTCCTCAGCCGCGGAGACCGTGACGGTGACCCCGGTGTTCCAGTTGCTCGGGGTGAGCGTGACGGTGGCCGGCGAGACCGTGATGTCGGTGTCACCGGTACGGGTGAGGGTGACCGGCACGCTGCTCGTCGGTGCGGCGCTGAGCTTGAGGTTGAAGGTGGTGCTGCCACCCTCGTTGACGCTCACCGAGGACGGCGTGGCGACCAGCACCGGGCCGGTGGCGTTGCCGACGGTGAACGACTTCTCCGACACGCCGATGCCGTTGGCGTTGTCGTACGCCTTGGCCTGGACCGTGTAGCTGCCGGCCGGCAGCGAGGTCAGCGTGTAGCCGTACGGCGCGGAGGTGTCGGTGTTGACCAGCAGGCCGTTGCGGTAGAACTCGACCTTGCTGATCGTCCCGTCCGGGTCGCTGGCGGTGGCGGTCAGCGGCACGTCGGCCGGCGCGGTGAACGGGCCGGCGGGCACACCGAGGGAGACCGTCGGCGGCTGGTTGGCCGGGGTGCCGTTGCACGGGGTGCCGTTGAGGGTGAACGACGTCGGCTTCGGGTTGCTGCCCGAGTAGGAGCCGTTGAACCCGATGGTGGTGGAGGCCCCGGTCCCGATGTTGCCGTTGTAGGACTCGTTGGTGGCGGTGACCTCGCTGCCGCTCTGGCTCCACTTCGCCGACCAGCCCTGGGTGACCCGCTGGCTGCTGTTCGGGAAGGTCCACTTGAGCGACCAGCTGCTGAGCGCGTCACCCATGTTCTTGATGGTGACGTTCGCGGTGAAGCCGCTGCCCCAGTCGTTGGTGGCGTAGACCACGTCGCAGGCCGGCGCGGCCTGGGCCGCGCTGGCCGGCAGGCCCACCCCGCCGATGGCGAGTGCGGTGGCGGCGAGCATCGCCGTGCGGCGACGTCTTGCCATGAGTCTCATGTGCGCGGTGTCTCCTCGGACCGGGCCGGGGCTGCGGGCCCCGGCGGAGGCACCTCCACGCGCGGATACAGGGGTGCGCGGGGGGACGGAGGCGCCGGAATGGTGGTCGGTCCGGCCGGTGGGCCGGGGCAGGGACGGGGTACGGCCGAGCAGGCCGGCCGTGCCGTTCCTTCGGGTGCCGTCCGGGAGACCCGGATGCCCTCGGCGACCCATCACTCGCGCGTGTTTGGCTCCGCTGCGTTGATTCGACAGTGTGCCATGGAAGCGCTCCCACGACAACTACCAGTATCGAAACGCAGGTCGATGTTTCGATCTCGTTTAGGGGCTTTCACAAAGCCGTGACGGGCGTTACAGTCGCAGCATCGCCGATGGGAGCGCTTCCATCGACGGAGATGCAACAAGTGAAGGTCAGAACCGTGGTCGCCCGACCACGGGGTTCAGCCCGAAAGGCTGACGACGGGCCAGCCCGGACACCGTCGCCAGCCATCATCCCACCATCACGGAGGGAGGTGGAACCAGAGCCACTCGCGTGGCCCGGCTCCCGCGCGACACGCACGGCCGGACGCCAATTCGAGCGTGCGTGTGTGCAACACAGGTGGGGACGGGGGTTGCCCTCCCCCGTCCCCACACTAAACCCCCGTACTCGACGGGAAAAGAGGCCGACGGGTCAGGCGTGCGCGCCGCCCGGCCGGCCTCGATCGCTATCTGCCCCTCGGCAGTTGGGCCGACCGTCCCCACGACGGCGCCCGTCACACTCCCGATTCCCCATCCCGGCCGCCCACGCGCGGCCCTCTAGGCTGGCGGCCCGCCCCCGAGGCGGCCGGGCCGTCGCACGCCCGCGCTGGGAGCGCTCCCGGCCGTCGGGGTGGCCCGCACCCTGAGGAGAAACATCCATGTCGATACTCACCCGGCGACGCCTGCTGCGCCGCGCCGCGCTCTCCGCCACCGCCACCGCCGGCGCCGGGCTCACCGCCGCCACCGGTGCCGGTGGCCTGGTCGCGGCCACCGGCACCCTGGCCGCCGGCTGCGACACGCCGAAGGGTGGCGATCCGGCGCCCGACCCCGCCACGGAGCGGCTGCGGTTCCCCCACGACTTCGGCTGGGGTGCCGCCACCTCGGCCTACCAGATCGAGGGCGCCGCCAAGGAGGACGGCCGGGGCGAGTCGGTCTGGGACACCTTCAGTCACACCCCCGGACGCACCCACAACGGCGACACCGGTGACGTGGCCGCCGACCACTACCACCGCTGGGCCGACGACCTTGACCTGATGCGCGACCTCGGGCTGCGCAGCTACCGGTTCTCCGTCTCCTGGCCCCGGATCCAGGCCGACGGCACCGGCAAGCCCAACCAGCGCGGGCTCGACTTCTACAAGCGGCTCGTCGACGGACTGCACGAACGCGGCATCGCCCCGATGGTCACCCTCTTCCACTGGGACCTGCCGCAGGCGTTGCAGGACGAGGGCGGCTGGGAGAACCGGGACACCGCCCACCGGTTCGCCGACTACGCCGACGCGGTCTTCCGGGGCATCGGCGACCAGGTGCCGGTCTGGTTGACCATCAACGAGCCCAAGACCGTGGTGCAGAACGGCTACCTCTGGGGCCACCACGCCCCCGGCCGACAGGACGCCGACGCCGCCTACCTGGTCGCCCACCACCTCCAACTCGCCCACGGCCTCGCCGTCCGCGCGCTGCGTGCCACCGGCTACGACACCCGCATCGGCCCGGCGCTCAACCTGCACCCGTGCTACCCCGCCGACGACAGCCCCGCCGCGGCCTCCGCCGCCACGCTGCACGACGGGTACGAGAACCGCCTCTACCTGGACTCCATCCTCACCGGGGCCTACCCGGCCGACGTGCTCGCCGACCTCGGCCCGGACAGCCGGATGGTCCGGGGCATCCACGACGGCGACCTGGGAATCATCTCCAGCCCGGTGGACCTGCTCGCGGTGCAGTACTACACCCCGCTCTACCTGACCGGCAACGGCAACACCGTCACCCGCTGGCCCACCAGCGAGGCGGACTGGCAGCAGATCTACCCGCAGGGCATGTACGACACCCTGACCCGGGTCACCCGCGACTACGGCCCGATCCCGATCACCGTCACCGAGAACGGACTGCCCTGCCCCGACACCCTCGGCCCGGACGGCACCGTCGACGACGCCGGCCGGATCGCCTTCCTGCGCGACCACTTCACCGCCGCCCACCGGGCCATCGCCGACGGCGTACCGCTGGAGAGCTACCACGTCTGGTCGCTGCTGGACAACTTCGAATGGGCCGAGGGGTACGACCAGCGCTGGGGGCTGGTCTATGTGGACTACCCGACCCAGCGGCGCGTCCTGAAGCGCAGCGCCCACTGGTACCGCCAGGTCATCCGGGACAACGGCCTGTAGAGACGTCGACCGGTAACCCGGCGACGGGGGCACCACCGGCACGGCCGGACCGCGTGGGGGCGGTCCGGCCCGGCACCCGACCGACCGTCAGCGGGGCAGTGCCTGCTGGAGTTCCGCGCGCAGCGCCGGGGTCAGCATCTCGCCGGCCTGCTTGGCCAGCCGGGCCATCTCGTAGCCCACCACGCCGATGTCCGCGTCCGCGCCGGCCAGGGTGGCCAGGATCGAGCCGTCACGGATCTGCATGACCAGGAAGTAGCCCCGCCCCATCTCGACCACCGTCTGCTTGACGATGTCGCCGTCGAACATCTGGGCCGCCCCCGCGGTGATGCTCATCAACCCCGAGGTGACCGCGGCCAACTTGTCCGCATGGTCCCGGGGCAACTGCGCCGAGATCGCGACCAGCAGACCGTCCGAGGAGACCACCACCGCGTGCGCCACGCCCGGCACCCGCTCCGCGAACGCGTTGACCAACCAGTTCAGGTCACGCGCCTCCTGACTCAGCGTCATCACTGTCGTCCTCCTTCGCTGCGCACACCCGGCGGCAAGATTAACTCGGTGGTCTCCTCGGCCTCGGCACGGCGCACGCCGCTGTAGAGCCGGGACAGCATCCCGCCCACCGCCTCCGGGTCCAGGTCCTCGCGTACCCGGGCCGCCGGCCGGGCCGGCTCCGTCACGGAGGTCAGCTGGGCCATCGGCACCCGCACCGGCAGCCCCCGGTCGTTGGTGCCGCCGGTGACCGGGACGAGCGGCGGCGCCGGCGTGCTCTCCCCCAGCGACACCGGCGACGACGGGGCCGGCCCCTGCCGGGACCACCAGCCGCCACCGGTGTCGGCCGGGGGCGCAGCGACCGGCGCCAGCACGTCCGCGGCGCGGACCGGCAACGGGGCCAGCACGTCCGCGGCGCGGACCGGCAACGGGGCCGGCGCGTCGGGCCGCTGCTGCGGCACCCCCGGCCACTGCTGCGGGGGGCGGCCGGCCACCGGCAGGTCGACCGGGTGGACCGCACCGGGCTGGCGCGACGCCCCGACGGGACGGGGCGCGGCGGAGACCGCGGTGGTGAGGGCCCGCTGCCCGACCGGCATGTCCAGCTCCACGGCGGGCGCCGGCGCGAGCAGGCTCGCCGGCAACGCGATCCGCGCCACCAGCCCCTGCCCCGGGGCGGCCAGCTGCACCCCGACGCCGTGCCGTGCGGCCAGGTGGCTGACCACGAAGTGACCCATCCGCTCGATGGCCGCCACGTCCGCCGCCGGTGGTGCCGCCAGCACCGCGTTGGCCTGCGCCAACGCCGCCGGGCTCATGCCGAGACCGGCGTCGGCGACCTCCACCACCGCACCGCCGCCCTCGGCCCACGCGCTCACCCGGACCGCGGTGTCCGGCCGGGAGAAGGCAGTCGCGTTCTCCAGCAGCTCCGCCATCAGGTGGACCAGCTCACCGACGGCGTGCCCGACCACGTAGAGGTCGGCCACCGACTCGTGGCGGACCCGCTGGTACTGCTCGATCTCGGCGCTCGCCGCGAGCAGCACCGCACCCAACCGCACCGGCCGGTTCCACCGGCGGGTGGACTCGGTGCCGGCGAGCACCAGCAGACTCTCGTCGTTACGGCGCATCCGGGCGGCCAGATGGTCCAGTTTGAACAGGTTCTCCAGCTGGTCCGGGTCGGCCTCCTCCCGTTCCAGGTCGTCGAGCAGCTCCAGTTGCCGCTCCACCAGCACCTGGCTGCGCCGGGCCAGGTTCACGAACATCGCATTGACGGTACGGCGGGTCTCCGCCTGTTCCACGGCGACGCTGACCGCACTGCGGTGCACCGCCACGAACGCCTCGGCCAGCTCGCCGATCTCGTCCAGGGACCGCACCACGGCGGGCGGCACGTCGATCCTCGGCACCCCGCCGTCGACGGCCCGCAGCCGGTCCAGGGCGTGCGGGAGTTCGACCTGGGCGATCCGCAGTGCCTGGTCACGCAGCCGCTGCATCGAGTTCGCGATCGACCGACCGATCAGCACGGCCAGCAGCACCGCCAGGGCGAGCACCACCACGATGCCACCGAGCACCAGCAGGGTGGTGCGCAACTGGGCGCCGCTGACCTCGTCGGCCCGGACCACCGCGTCGTCGAGGACCCGGGTCTCCAGCTGCCGCAGCAGCGCCTGCCGCTGCTCGCTGACCGTCCACCACTGGTTCGCGGGCAACACCGCGGGCAGGGCGGTGCCGCCGGTGGTGATGCTCTTCTCCTCCAACTTGGTGGCGTCGACGAACGCCCCCTGCCGGGAGGTCCGGTCGTACGCCTGGATCTGGCCGGTGGTCGCGGCGACCCGGAACGCGCCCAACGCGGCCAACTGCTGGGCCCGCAGGTCGGTCAGGTTCACCTGGTCCTCCAGGCCGTACCGGCCGGCCCGGCCGGCGGCGTACAGCTGGGCCCGGATCCGCGACGACAGCTCCTTGACCCGGGCCAGCTGCACGTAACGCAGCACCGCGTCGGTCAACTCCGGACGCTCCGGCCCGGGGTTGGGCTCGGCGAGCAGGCCGAGCAGCGCCTCCACCGCCCGGTGGTAGTTGCCCAGGATGGTGTCGCTGCTCAGCACCGCCGGTGGCACCGCCGCCCGGATGTAGACCACCTGGTCGTACGCCTCCAACGCCTCGGCGTAGGCGACCTGCCAGGCGGCGTCGGAGTCGGCCAGCGGGCCGGCCGCCTCGCGCAACGCACCGACGGCCGTGTCGGTGGCGGAGTGCAACGGCCGCAGGGCGAGCTGCGCGGCGTCCCGGTCGGCGGCGTTGCCCGCGCGGCGCAGGGCCGCCAGTTCACCGGCGGTGCGGTCCCGTTCCTGCTGGAGCCGGTCCACCACGGTGGTGATCTGCTGGCCGATGCCGACCTGCCGGGCGAAGTCGTTCAGCGCGGTGGTCCGCCCGACCAGCCCCGCCGTCTGCACCCCGGCCAGCACCAGGAAGGCCACCGACGGGATGACCAGGACGGTGGCGAGCTTGGTCCGCATCCGCCAGTCCCGCAGCCGCAGCGGCGAACGCCGCCGGTGCGGCACGACCCGCTCGTCGAACCGGTTCCGACCCGGCGACTCCGCGCTCGGTGTCGGGTCGGGACCTGCGTCCACGTCTCGCCTCCTCGGTCCCCGTCCCCACGACGGGTGGCCCGGTCCATCCAACCAGGCCAGACACCGGTGTCAACGGGTCGACGGGGCATCCGACCGGGCGGACGTGCCGGACCGGACGGTCGGGGTCGGCGAGGGGTCCTCCTCCGTACGGCCGGTGCCGGCGAGCCGGTCCGCGTCGGGCACCCGACCCAGCGCGACCAGCGCGGCCCCGGTTGCCCCGATCTCCCGCTCGGCGCGGTGCCGGACCCGTCGCGGGGCGAGCGCGGCGGCGAACGCCGTACGCCACCACGCGGAGGCGGTCACCGCTCCCCCGCCGAGCACCACCTCGACGGGTGCGTCGACACCGGACTCCAGCACGGCGAGGTCGTCGGCGACCATCCGGCACAGCCCGGTCATCAGCCCGGCGAGGATGTCCACCCCGGTGCTGGAGAAGCTGAGTCCGTGCAGCTCACCGGAGCCGGCCGGGGCCAGACCGGGCGGCCGGTCCCCACCCAGCCGGGGGTTCGCGGCGAGCACGCCGTCCGGCGCCACCCGGGCCAGCGCCGCGTCGAGTTCGGCCCCCTCGGGCAGCCGCAGTTCCCGGTTCGCCCAGGCGAACAGGTTCCCGCCGGACGAGTAGGCCGCACCGGTCACCACGTGCTCGTGGTCCACCCGGTAGCGCCACAGCGACGCGGGCAGGGGCGGCAGCGGCGTCCCGGCCGGGACCCGCTGGACCAGCCGTACCGCGGCGGAGGTGCCGACGGTGACCGCCGCCCGGCGGGGGTCCACGCAGCCCGAGCCGACGTTGGAGGCGGCCCCGTCACCGACCGGCGCGGCCCAGTCCGCCGCGGCGAGTTGCGGCCACCGCCGGGCGTGCCCGGCCCGCAGCCGACCGTGCCAGCCCATCGGGGCCAGCTCGGGAAGCTCACCCGGGCGGACCCCGGCCAACGCGACGGCCTCGTCGTCCCAGTCGAGGCGGCGCAGGTCGAGCAGGCCGGTGCCGGACGCCATCGACACCGACATCGGCGCGTCGTCGAGCAACTGGCCGAGGACGTACTCGACCAGGCCGGCGAACCGGGTCACGCCGGTCGTGCGTTCCCGCAGCCAGGGCAGCCGCACCGACCAGTAACAGCGGTGCCACCACGCCCCGGTACGACGGTGGAAGTCCTGCGGATCGGTCGGGCCGCTCGCGCCGGGGGCGGCTGCGGGCCGGGTGTCCAGCCAGGTCAGGACCGGGCCGAGCGGGTCACCGGCCCGGTCCAGGGGCAGCACCGAGTGCCACTGCGCGCAGACCGCGACCAGGCCCACGTCGCGCAGGTGGCCGGCGGCGGCCAACTCGTCCAGACACTCGGTCAGGCCGGCCAGGTAGGCGGCGGCGTCCAGGGTGCCGGCGCCGTCCCCGGTGACCGACAGGTGCACCTTGCGGCGGGCCAACGCTCCCGGCAGCGGGTCGGCGTCGGCGTCGAGCACCAGTCCCCGTACCGAGGAGGTGCCCAGGTCGAGGGCGAGAATGTTCATCGCGGATCACGCTACCCGCAGCTGCGGATGGGAACGCCCTTCCCCGTCGTCCCCGCACCGCCTAGGGTGGGGGCATGCTCGCGCACCTGACCTGCTGGTGGCCCGCCGACCCGGCGGCCATCCCCCGCGCGTAGCTCTCACGCGGCCGCCCCGACGAGGCGGCCGACGGTTATCTCCCCGGCACCGGGGCCGCCCGACGACGAGGCGGCCCGGCCGACGAGGAGAACCCGATGAACCACCCGTACGACCTGCTCGCCGCCCTCGCCGACGGCGGGGACCCCGGCCCGTTCGCGCTGGTCCGCCGCGACGGCGTCGACCACGTCGACCTGTTCACCGGCCCGGTGGGCGTCGCCGACCACCTCGCCGACCTGCCGCTGCCAGAGGGCGGTCCGGGCCCCCGGACGCTGGCGCTGGTGCCCTACCGGCAGATCGCCGAACGGGGCTTCGCGTGTGTGGACGACGGCGTCCCGCTGGAGTACCTGACCGTCGAGTCGCACGTCGCGTTGCCGCTGGCCGACCTGCTCGCCGCCCTGCCGACCGGGCCGGTGGTCACCCGCGACGCCGCCTTCGACGTCGACGACGACGAGTACGCCCGGATCGTCGACCGGGTGCTGGCCGAGGAGATCGGCCGGGGCGAGGGGGCGAACTTCGTCATCCACCGCACCCTGCACGCCACCGTGCGGGGCACCCCGTTGGGTGCCGCGCTGGCGGCGCTGGGCCGGCTGCTACGCGACGAGCGGGGCGCGTACTGGACGTTCCTGGTGCACACCGGCACCCGGACCCTGGTCGGCGCGAGCCCGGAACGGCACGTCAGCGTCGACGACGGCCTGGTCATGATGAACCCGATCAGCGGCACCTTCCGGCACACCGGGACGGCCGCCGACCGGGACGCGCTGCTGCGGTTCCTGCACGACCCGAAGGAGGTCGAGGAGCTGTACATGGTCCTCGACGAGGAACTGAAGATGATGGCCGGGGTGGCCGAGCACGGCGGGCAGGTGGTCGGGCCGTACCTCAAGGAGATGTCGCACCTGACGCACACCGAGTACCTGCTGGCCGGTCGGGGCACCCGCGACGTCCGGGAGGTGCTGCGCGAGACGATGTTCGCCCCGACGGTGACCGGCAGCCCGATGCAGAACGCCTGCCGGGTGATCGCCCGGCACGAACCTACCGGCCGGCGGTACTACTCCGGGGTGCTGGCGCTGCTGGGCCGCGACGCCGAGGGCCGGCAGACGTTGGACGCGCCGATCCTGATCCGGACCGCCGAGATCTCCCCCGCCGGGCGGCTGCGGGTGCCGGTCGGGGCGACCCTGGTGCGGCACTCCACCGCCGCCGGTGAGGTCGCCGAGACGCACGCCAAGGCCGCCGGGGTGCTCGCCGCGTTGGGGCTGGGCCCGCAGGCGGCGGCGGTCGGTGCGTACCCGCCGGTGCGGTGGGCCGACGATCCGCAGGTACGGGAGGTGCTCGCCGCCCGCAACGACCCGCTGGCCCGGTTCTGGCTCGACCAGCGGGCCCCCGGGGCGGCGGTGCTGCCCGGGGCGGCGGGCCGGCGGGCGCTGGTGGTCGACGGGGAGGACACCTTCACCGGGATGCTCGCCCACCAGTTGCGGGCGCTGGGCCTGACGGTGGACGTGCGGCCCTGGCACACCCCCGGCCCCACCGACGGGTACGACCTGGTGGTGGTCGGCCCCGGACCGGGTGACCCGGGCGCGGTCGGTGAACCGAAGATGGCCGCCCTGCGCGGGCTGCTGACCCGGCGGCTGGACGCGGACCTGCCCACCCTGGCGGTGTGCCTGGGTCACCAGCTGCTTAGCGGGCTGCTCGGATTGACGCTGCACCGCCGGGCCGCGCCCTACCAGGGCCTGCAACGGCAGGTGTCGCTGTTCGGGGTGCCACGTCGGGTGGGTTTCTACTCGACGTTCACCGCCCGGGCGGCCACCGACCGGATCGGCTCGCCGTACGGCCCGGTGGAGCTGGCCCGGGACCCGGCCGACGGGTCGGTGCACGCGCTGCGTGGGACGACCTTCGCCGGGGTGCAGTTCCATCCGGAGTCGGTGCTCAGCCGGGACGGCCTGGCGGTCCTGGCCGAGCTGCTGGGTCAACTCCTGGCCCGGCCGGCGCTGGCGGCGCACGGCGACCCGGTGGGCGGGTAGTGCGGCGGTGGGCGGTGGATCGGACGGTGCTGGCGACCCGTCCGATCCACCGCCCACCCGCCGGCACTGCCCCACCCGCCGGTCCGGTCCGGCGGGGCGACCTGGTCCGCCGGCTCGGTCTGGTCCGCCGGCTCAGCCGGCCAGGCCGCGCTTGACGGCGGCGCCGATGCGGACCGCCCGCTTGGCGGTCAGCGCGGTGGCCGCGAGCGCCACGTGGTCCGGGGCGATCTCCCCGTTGTTGCTGGTGTGCGACGCGCCGTACGGGTTGCCGGCGACGAACTGACTCGGGTCGGTGTAGCCGGGGGTGACCACCACACCACCCCAGTGGTAGAAGATCGTGAACAGCGACAGCAGGGTCGACTCCTGCCCGCCGTGCGAGGTGGCGGTGGAGGTGAAGCCGCTGTAGACCTTGTCGGCCAGCGCACCGTTGGCCCAGAGCGGGCCGGTGGTGTCGATGAACTGCTTGAGCTGGGCGGCGATCATGCCGTACCGGGTGGGGCTACCGAAGATCACCACGTCGGCCCAGGCCAGATCGTCGATCTCGGCCTCCATCACGTCCTGGGTCTCCAGCCGGTGCGCCTGCCAGCCCGCGTTCGAGCGGATCGCCTCGTCGGGCGCCAACTCCCGCACCTTGCGCAGGCGCACCTCGGCTCCCGCCTCACCGGCGGCCTCACAGGCCGCCTGCGCCATCTGGTAGGTGATGCCGGTCGCGCTGTAGTAGATGACCGCTACCTTGACCTGGCCGTCCATTCCTGTGTCCTCCTCGGTTCGGGTCAGCTCCCGCGACTACCCGGTGGTTGCCGGGTCAAACGTTCCCGCGTGGCATGATCCGGACATGCAGCTGCGCGCCGCCACCGCCGGGGACTGGCCCGCGATCTGGTCCTTCCTGCGCGAGATCGTCGCCGCCGGGCAGACGTACACCTGGCCGCGTGACGTCAGTACGGACGACGCCCGCCGACGGTGGCTGGTCGCCCCACCCGGTCGGACGGTGGTCGCGGTGGACGACGACGGGACGGTCCTGGGGACGGCGAAGCTGATCGCCAACCAGGAGGGGCCGGGCGACCACGTGGCCAACGCCAGCTTCATGGTCGCGCCGACGGCGGCGGGTCGCGGCGTCGGCCGGGCCCTCGGGGTGTACGTGCTGGAGCTGGCCCGGGACGACGGCTACCGGGCGATGCAGTTCAACGCGGTCGTGGCCAGCAACACCCGGGCGGTGGCGCTGTGGCAGTCGCTGGGATTCGCCGTGGTCGGCCGGATCCCGGAGGGTTTCCGCCATCCCGACCTCGGCCTGGTCGACCTGCTGGTGATGCACCGCCGGCTCGACTAGACCGCCGGCGACACCGAGAGTTTCGGCCGCAGCTCAAGATTTCCGCAAGTTCCGCCCGGGAACGCTCCCACGCACGGACGGGAACGCGATCCTGGGGGCACGGACGCTGGGGTGGGGGCCACCCTCGGGGTTCGGGGGGACCTGCACGGGGGATCGCGCTCCGCCGGTTCGGCAACCGGCGTAGCGCGATCAGGGGTCCCCACCCGCATGACCACCGCGCTGCGCGCCCGGCGGTGACGGTCCGGTCCGGGTGTGCCGGCCGACGTCGGGGGTGCTCCCTATGCTGGCCGCATGGTGGAGCTGACCGGCGGCGAGGCGCTGACGTTGCGGATGACCGCGCTGGGCCTGCGGGAGCACCCGGGTGGCCGGCCGGTGGACGTGGCCGGGGTGGTGGAGTGGTTCGGGGCCATGCAGGCCCAGGACGCGGCGAGCGGCCTGTGGTCGCTGGGCCTGCGGCTGCCCGGTCACACCGAGGCCGACGTACGCGCCGCCCTGGAACGACGCGAGGCGCTGCGCACCTGGCCGATGCGGGGCACCGTGCACCTGGTCCCCTGCCGTGACGCCCGCTGGATGCTGGAGCTGACCGGGGTACGCGCCCTGGCCGGGGCACCGGCCCGCCGGGCCACGATCGGGCTGACCGAGGCAGACGCCGACCGGGCCGCCGACGTGCTCGGCGCGGCGCTGGCCGGCGGTGGCCGGTTGACCCGCGCCCAGTGCCTGGCCACACTCGCCGCCGCCGGCATCGACACCACCGGCCAGCGCGCCTACCACCTACTCTGGTACGCCAGCCAACGGGGTGTCACCTGCATCGCCCCGCACGTGGGCACCGAGCAGACCTTCGCGCTACTCGACGAGTGGGCCCCCGACCCGCACCGGCCCGAGCGCGACGAGGCGCTGGGCATCCTGGCCCGGCGCTACTTCCGCAGTCACGGGCCGACGACCCGGCGGGACTTCACCGGCTGGACGGGGCTGACCGCCGCCGACGCGAAGCGCGCCATCGCGGTCGCCACCGACGCCGGGCAGTTGGCCGTGGTGCACGTCGACGGCGTGGAGTCGCACCTCGACCCGGCGTTGCTCGACGCGCCCCGCCTGCAGGTGGACGACGTCCACGTGCTCCCCGGCTTCGACGAGTACCTGCTGGGCTTCAAGGACCGCACCCTGATGGTGGACCCGGCGCACGTGTCGGCGGTGATCCCCGGCGGCAACGGGGTCTTCCAGTCCACTGTGGTGCGCGGCGGCCGGGTGGTCGGCACCTGGAAGCGCCGCCTCGCCCGGACCAGGGTCACCGTGACGGTGCAGCCGCTGGTCCCGCTGGACACGGAGATCAGACAGCGGGTCGGGGCGGCGTTGGAAGGCTACGCCCGCTTCCTCGACCTGCCGTTGCACCTCTCCTGGTAGCCCGCCCCATCCCGCAGCCCCTCGTGCCGGACCTCCCCCGGCCGCCGCCCGCGCCGCACAGCCCCCACAGGCCGCACAGCCCGCCTGGGCCGGGCAGCCCTACAGGACGGCGCAGCCCGCCTGGGCCGGGCAGTCACCACGGGCCGGGCAGCCGCCACGGGCCCGGTAGCCGCCACGGGCCCGGTAGCTCCTGCACGCCGCAGTGATGCGCACACATCCCGAATACCTTGCCCCGTTGGCAACTCAGCGCAACTCTCGACAGTGTTACTGCCAGTAATCGGCTGCCTCGGCCACCGAGAAGCCCGGAACCCCGCCCCCATGTGCCATGAACTGGGAATTCACCGAAATACCTCGCCGACCGCCACTACACCCACCCGACCCCTTTGCTCTGCTGCCATCTACGCGACAGTTGCGGAACGTGAGCGTCGCATGGGTGGCAGCAGAGCAAAGGGGCCGAAGGCGGTAGGGCGAGGCGGACGCTTAGGTTACTGTCCGTGCTGGGCGGGTGGCGGCGAGCCCCGAGGTCGGCTCGGACGGCGCAGGCCGTCACCGGCCTCGTGGGCAGCCGCACCGGGCCGCTGCGTCTGCGGCCCCAGCGGGGTGGGCCGCCGCTGGGTGGGCCGCCGCCGCTGGGGCCGGACGTCCGGACCGGGAGGGATCAGTCGCCGAGCGTGCCGGCCGACCGGCCCTCGTGCAGGGTGAGATTCCGTCCGTTCGACGGGTCGAACAGGTGGATCTTCTCGAGGTTGAACCAGACCCGCCGGTCCTCGCCCTCCTGCACCGGCGACTCGGCCGACAGCCGGGTCACCAGGTTGCCCCCGCCGCCGCTGAAGTCCGCACCGGCGTCGGCGGCCAACTCCTCCAGCTCGGCGGCGCTGGCCCGCTGCCCCTCGACGGTGAAGTAGACGTACTTGTCGGAGCCCATCGACTCGACGATGTCGGCGGGGGCGGTGAACTCCATGCCCCGGGCCCGCGCCTCGTCGTCGATCAGTTCGGCGTCCTCGAAGTGCTCGGGGCGGATGCCGAGGATCAGCTCCCGGGGCGCGTCGGCCCCCTCCAGCTCGCGGCGGATCCGGTCGCCGATCGGCACGTCACCCAGGGCGGTCCGCAGCTTCCCGTCCTCCACGGCGGCGTGCAGGAAGTTCATCGACGGGGAGCCGATGAAACCGGCGACGAAGAGGTTGCGGGGGTGGTCGTACAGCTCCTGGGGCGGGCCGACCTGCTGGATCGCGCCGCCCCGCATGATGACCACGCGGTCGCCGAGGGTCATCGCCTCGGTCTGGTCGTGGGTCACGTAGACGGTGGTGGTGCCGAGCTTCTTCTGCAACCGGGACACCACGGTACGCATCTGCACCCGCAGCTTGGCATCCAGGTTGGACAGTGGCTCGTCCATCAGGAACGCCTTGGGCTGCCGGACGATCGCCCGGCCCATCGCCACCCGCTGGCGCTGCCCACCGGAGAGGTTCGCCGGCTTGCGGTCCAGCAGCGAGGTCAGCTCCAGCACCTTCGCCGCCTCGTCCACCTTCTGGTCGATGGTCGCCTTGTCCAGCTTGGCCAGCCGCAGCGGGAACGCCATGTTCTCCCGGACGGTCATGTTCGGGTAGAGCGCGTACGACTGGAACACCATCGCGATGTCCCGGTCCCGTGGCGCCTTGTCGTTGACCCGTTGTCCGCCGATGCGCAGCTCACCGGAGCTGATGTCCTCCAGCCCGGCGATCATGTTGAGGGTGGTGGACTTCCCGCAGCCGGACGGACCGACCAGGATGACGAACTCGCCATCGGCGATCTCCAGGTCGACGTCCTGCACCGCGACGGTGCCGTCGGGGAAGCTCTTGCTCACCTTGTCCAGCACGATGTCAGCCATTTTGTCACCTATCCCTTGACTGCGCCGGAGGTCAGACCGGAGACGATGCGGCGCTGGAAGAAGAGCACGAACAGGATGATCGGAATGGTGATCACCACGGCGGCGGCGCAGATCGCCCCGGTGGGGTCCTCGAACTGCGACTCGCCGGTGAAGAACGACAGCGCCACCGGCACCGTACGGGCCCGCTCGGTCGAGGTGAGCGTGATGGCGAACAGGAAGTCGTTCCAGCAGAAGATGAAGACCAGGATCGCCGTGGTGAACAGGCCCGGGGCGGCCAGCGGGGCGATGACCCGCCGGAACGCCTGCGCCTGGGTCGCGCCGTCCATCTTCGCCGCCTTCTCCAGGTCCCACGGGATCTGCTTGAAGAACGCCGACAGCGTGTAGATCGCCAGCGGCAACGCGAAGGTGATGTACGGCAGGATCAGCCCCGGCCAGGTGTCGAAGAGGCCGAGCTGCCGTTCGATCTCGAACAGCGGCGACACCAGCGACACCTGCGGGAACATCGCGATCAGCAGGGACACCCCGACCAGCAGGCGCTTGCCGGGGAAGTCCAGCCGGCTGATCGCGTACGCGGCCATCGCGCCGAGGACCACCGCGATGAGCGTGGCGATCAGGGCGATGCCGATCGAGTTGACCAGGGCGCGGACGAACTGGTCGGTGTCGAAGATGCTCCGGTAGTTGTCCAGCGTCCACTCCCGGGGCCAGAACTTGCCGTCGGTGAGGGTGGCCGGGGTCTTGAACGACAGGGAGGCGATCCAGAGCACCGGGACCAGGGCGAACACGACGACGATGACGTCGATCAGGCCCCAGCGCAGCTTCGCCCGGGTGGTGGTGTCGGCCATGTCAGCGCCTCTCCCCGTCGTCGCTGCCCGGGGCAGCGGTGCCGAACAGCTTCACGAAGACGAACGCGATGATCGCCACCGTGATGAAGATCAGCACGGACATCGTGGAGCCGATGCCGAGGTTGAGCCCCCGGATCAGGTTGTTGTAGGCGAGCATCGACACCGACGAGGTCTCGTTGCCGCCGTTGGTGAGCACGAAGATGTTGTCGAAGACCCGGAACGCGTCCAGGGTGCGGAACAGCAGCGCGACGAGGATCGCCGGCTTCATCACCGGCAGCATCACCTTGGTGAACCGCTGCCACGCCGTCGCCCCGTCGGTGGAGGCCGCCTTGAGCAGGTCCTCCGGCACCAGCGCCAGCCCGGCCATCAGCAGCAGGGCCATGAACGGGGTGGTCTTCCAGATCTCGGCCAGCATGATGATCGCCAGCGAGCTGGCCCGCTCGGTCAGCGGGGCGCTGCCGTCGAACAGGTTGGCCAGGTAGCCGGTGCCGGGCGTCCAGGCGTACCGCCAGGAGAACGCGGCGACGACCGTGACGATGCCGTAGGGGATGAGCGCGGCGGTCCGCACGATGCCCCGGCCGACCAGGGTGCGGTGCATGACCAGGGCCAGCCCCATGCCGAGCACCAGTTCCACCGCCACGGTGACCACCGTGATCAGCATGGTCACCCCGAACGCGGTCCACCAGAACTCGTTGCTCAGCACGGTGACGTAGTTCTCCAGCCCGATGAACTCGCGCTGGTCGGGGAAGCGCAGGTCGAAGCGCTGCAACGACAGCCAGACCGAATAGATGATCGGGTACGCGGTGACCAGCACCATGACCAGCGCGGCCGGGGCGCACAGCAGCCAGCCCAGTTTCCGTTCGGCCTTCTTGTTCTCGCTCAGCGGGGCTCGCCGGCTCACGGCAGGACCCCCTTGGACTGGAGCGCGTCGGAGATGGCCTTGCGCAGCTCCTTGGCGGTCTGCTCCGGCCTGATCGCCGACGGCGGCGACAGGATCGCCGACATCACCGTGGAGATGCTCTGGTACGCGGGGGTCAGCGGACGGACCGCCGGCTCCTTCAGCTCCTCCAGGATGGTCTCCTTCATCGGGTACGCCTCGTCCATCTCCGGATCGTCGTAGACCGCCTCGATGGTCGGGGGCACCCCGTCGTTGATCGCGGAGAACTTCTGGTTCTTGGCGTCCCGGAGGCACTTCGCCGCCTCGAAGGACTCCGTCGGGTGCTTGGAGTAGGCGCTGACCGCCATGTTGACCCCGCCGATGGTGACCTTGCTGGGGGTGTTCGCGTCGACGCCGGGCACCCGGGCCCACTTGACCTTCTTGGCCAGCTCCGGGTCGGCCTCCTGCAACGCCGGGTAGACGAACGGCCAGTTGACCTGGAAGGCGCCCTTGCCGGACTGGAAGTCCAGCCGGACCGGATCCTCGGTGGAGTTGCTGAACGACGGTGACGTCACGCCCGACGTGGCGAAGCGCTGGAGCTGGTCGAGGGCCTTGACGGTGCCTTCGTCCATCACGGCCTGCTTGCCGTCGTCGCTGAGGATCTTGCCCCCGGCACTCTCGGCGAGCGTGTTGTAGAGCACCACCAGGCCCTCGTACTGCGCGCCCATGGTGAGCACCTGGTACGGCTTGCCCTGCCCCTTGAGGTCCTTGGCGACGGTGATCATGTCGTCCCAGGTCTTGGGTGCCTGCGGGACGAGGTCGCTGCGGTACCAGAGCAGTTGCACGTTGGTGTTCTTGGGCGCCCCGTAGAGCTTGCCCTCGTAGCGGGCGGTGTCCAGCGGGCCCGCCAGGGTGCCCTGTTCGACCTCGCTCTTGTCCTGACCGGTCCACTCCCGGATCCACTTCGCGCTGGCGAACTCCTGGGTCCAGGTGACGTCGAGGCCGAGCACGTCCATCCCGCTGTCCTCGGCGGCCAACCGGCGGACCAACTGCACCCGCTGGTCGTCGGCCTGCCGGGGCAGCACCCGGTAGGCGATCTTGTAGCGCCCCTCGGCCCGGGTGTTGCAGTCGTCGACCACCTTCTGCAGGTTCTGCTCGGGCGGGTAGTACAGGTTGATCGTGGGCGTACCACCGCCACCGTCGTCGGTGCCGCACGCGGCCAGCGGCGCGACCAGCGCCAGCGCGGCGGCGGCCGCCCCGGCCCGGAGCGCCGGCCGACGCCGGTGTCGGGCCGTTCCGGGGTCCGTCATCACCCTCCCCCTCTCTTCGGCGAAAACCGGGGGGGTCACCCGTGCCCCGGTGCACGGCTAGCCGGTACCGCGCCGCTGAAGTGCGGAAACACGCCGCCCCGACCGATGCCTGCGCCTAGACTGCCCGACCTGCGAAGCCGTGAAACCTGCCGGTAACCGGAGTCCGGACCGGCCACCGAGGCGTCACCACCAACACCCGACTACCACCCTTTCGCGGTCTATTGACCGATTAAGCCCCGGACCCCATGGTGCAGTCGACTCTCGCCAGGTTCACGCCTGGGCGGGCCTTTCGGGCAGTCTGATCCGGGGGCTCCGGCAGTGCCGCGGCCGGCACGTGCGGCGGGTCGGCCGGCCACGACTGTCCGGTCGGCGGGTGCGGCAGGGCTATCCCGCGTGTGCCGTGTGCACTAGCGTTGATGCACTCACTCCACAGCCAGCGCGTCGCCGTCGTAGTCGATACGCCTCCGGCCGACATCAGCCTGCCCGTTCGGTGGGTTCTCCCGCGAACTCCCACTGCGCGCCCCCGGCCCGGGCAGGATCGTCCTCAACGAGGAGGTGCCCCGTGGTGCAGGACACCCGCGCTCTCGCCCTGACGTTCGAGGTGAGCGGCCTGCCACCGGTGAAAACCGAGGCGCTGTCCATCTTCGCTGCCGGCCATCGGCAGGCGACGAGGGTCCGCGCCCTGCTCGAGGCGGCCTGCGCCGCGGCCCAGCAGACCGGCTGGACGCCGTTGGCCGGGCCGATCGAGGTCGACCTGATCCTGCGGTGCCCACCCGGGCACCGCACCTCCGACGCCAGCACCCTGCTGGGCGGGGTGTGCGCGGTGCTCCAGGACAAGAAGCGGGTGGCCAACATCGGGCTGGCCCATCTCGGGGTCCTGGTCGACGTCGCCCTCTACGTCGACGACCGGCAGATCCGCCGGCTGTCGTACCGGGAGGAACCGGCGGAGGACTTCTCGTACCAGGTCCGGGTGGCCGACGCGTCAGCCGTGGTTTGACCGACGTCCGCGGTGGGGTACCGCGGACGCCGACGAAGGGAGCGCCGATGTCGGAGCCACATGTCACGCTCGACCCGAGAGGGCTCGATCCGGTGCAGCAGAAGCTGCGCGGCCCACTGGAGGATCAGCTGACCTCGGCCCTCCAGGCGGCCACCGACCGGGTCCGGGCCGGCTATGCGGGCGAGCCGGTCGAGCAGGTCTGCCAGCAGCTGCTCGACGAGACCCGGTCCGGGCTGCACCCGGACATCGCCGCCGGTTTCCGGCCCGACATGGACGAGTTCTGCCGGGTGGCGGTGGCGATCGTCCGGGACGAGATCGCCTGACCCCGGCGCACCGCGTGCCAGCTCAACCCCGACCAAGGCCCTGCACCGGCCAGGGCGCACCCCGACCATGCCCTCCACCGGCCAGGACCCGACACGACACCGGTCAAGCCCACCAGCCAGGGCCCGACACCGGCCGAGCCCTCACCGGACGGGGATCAGTAGCGGCCGAGGTTCTGGGCCGGGCAGATCACGATGCGCGGGGCGTGCTTCGGGTCCAGCCAGCGCAGCACGGTCACCAGGTCGGCGTGCGACATGCTGACGCACCCGGCGGTCGGGCCGCCGCCGGCCTTGCTGAACTCGTGCAGGAAGATGCCGCTGCCGGCGTCGGGCACGGGCTTGGGCACGGTCGGCGGCATGTTGTAGGTGATGACCGCGAAGTGGGTGTACGCCGGCACCTCCCGCCACAACGCCTCGCTGTATCCGCCGGGGTTCGTGCTGCTGTGCTGGAACGTGTTGTAGGCCGCCGAGTTCGGGTTCTCGTTCCACCAGTCGTCGGTTACCACCCGGTGGTAGGGGAAGCGCACGCCCGGGTTGGCGGCGATGCCGTACATGGTGGGGCCGAAGGAGTAGACCCCGGTCGGGGTGGTCGCCACCCCCTCGGTGTGGTTGTCGCTGAACCCCTTCGCGCCCAGCCGGGCGGCCAACGGGGCCGAGACCGCCACCCAGCGCCCGCCCGCCTGGTGGAACGTCTCCACGGTGGCGTACGTGGTGGAGTAGCTGCTGCCGGTGACGATGACGACCTGGCGGGTCCCGGCGGGCAGGGTGGTCAGCCGGGAGGCCCGGTTCGGTGGCGGGAGCGGCCGCCCGCGACCCGTCGCCGGTGCCGAGCCGGGTGTGGTTTCCATCCCGAGATGATCGCACCACGAACGACACCCGGTGTCCCGAGGATCGCCGGGCGCTGGTCCGGTTGGGTCAGGGCCGGGTCCGCAACTCCCCGGCCCTGACCGCCAGCCGTCCGGCCCGGCAGCGGTGGTCGCCGGTGCGAGCACGACGGGCGGGGCAGGCCGCCCACGTCGGGCCCGACACTCGGGCCAGGCCGCCTGCACTCAGCTCCACGGTGCTCCGGGCGTCGGACTTCGGCGCGTCCCGGCCACCCCGAATGGCGCCGGACGCGGGCCCAGGTTAGGCACCCGTCGCCGGGCCGGGCAAGCAGGTAGGTGGGGGCTGCGGGGGTGATTCCCGCCGGGGCGGAATTGCGGCATCCCGGCGTGACACGGTCAGCCGGGTCGACGCTGTTGGCGCTCAGAAGTGGGCGAGCAGATCCGGGAAGGCGGCCAGCCGGATCACCCCGGTGTCGGCCGGGTCGAGGTCGTCGTTCTCCAGCACCCAGGTGTTCTCGTTGGGGATGAACACCGCCCGCATCCCGGCCGCCCGCGCCGGCAGGATGTCCGACTTCGGGGAGTTGCCGATCATCCACGCGTCGGCCGGCGCGAAGCCGTGTTCCCGGGCCAGCCACCGGTAGGTCCCGGCGTCCTTCTCGGCCACGACGTGCGCTGCGGTGAAGTGGTGCAGCAGGCCGCACGCGTCCAGCTTGCGTTGCTGCTCCTCCCGGTCCCCCTTGGTCAGCAGCAGCAGGTCGTAGCGGGTGGCCAGGGCGTCGAGGGTGTCGGCGACCCCGGGCATCAACTCGACCTGGTGGTTGACCAGCGCGGTGGCCAACCCGTCGATGTCCGCACGTTCCCGGTCGGTGGCCGGCCGTTCCCGCAGCCGCTCCAGGCACTCGCCGAGGCTGCGCAGGAAGACCTTGCTGCCGTAGCCGTGGGCCACCGCGTTGGCCCGCTCGATGTCGTCGAGCACGGTACGGATCTGGGCCCGGTCGAGGCTCGGATGGTCGAGCCAGTCCAGGAAGTCGTCGATCACCCGCTCGAACAGGACGTTGTTCTCCCACAGCGTGTCGTCGGCGTCGAAGATCAGCGTCGTCGCGCCCGCACCCGGGGCCGTTCCGGTCCCACCCGCACTCATCCGGTCCCCTCCCGAAAGGATCGCCCCGCCCGGACGGCGGCGGCCGACGGACACGCTAGCGGCCCGGCCCGCCCGGCACATCCGGGTTGTCCCGGCGCAGGGTCAGGATCAGGTCGGCCACCAGCGCCGTCCACCCGGTCTGGTGCCAGGCCCCGAGCCCGGCGCCGTTGTCGCCGTGGAAATACTCGGGGAAGGCGATCAGGTCCCGCCAGTCGGGATGGGTCTGGAACAGCTGACACGCCCCGTAGATCGGCCGGCGGCCCCAGTCGTCCCGGGTGAACAGTGAGATCAACCGGACGGACAGGTCATCGGCGATCTCGTCCAGGGTGCACTTGCGCCCCGACCGGGTCGGGTACTCCACCTGCAGGTCGTCGCCGAAGAACGCCGCGTAGTCGCGCAGCGCGCTGATCAGCAGGAAGTTCGTCGGCATCCAGATCGGGCCGCGCCAGTTGGAGTTGCCGCCGAACAACCCGCTCGTCGACTCGGCCGGCTCGTAGCCGACGCAGAACTCCTGCCCGCCCAGGTCGACCGCGAACGGCTTGTCCAGGTGGGCCCGGCTCAGCGTACGCAGACCGTAGTCGGAGAGGAACTCGTCGGGGTCGAGCATCCGGGCCAGCAGCCGGACCACCTGCTCCGGGCCGACCATGGACAGCAGCCGCTGCTGACGCCCGTCCGGGCCGAGCCGACGGGCCCCGATCACGTCGGCGTACTCGGGCCGTTGGGTGAGGAACCAGCGCAGCCGGGCCCCCAGCTCGGGCAGGCGTTGCAGGGTACGGGCGCTGAGCCGGGTGGTGGCCGCCAACGGCAGCAACCCCACCACCGAGCGGACCTTCAACGGCACCTGGCTGCCGTCGGCGAGGCGCAGCACGTCGTAGAAGAACGCGTCCTCGGCGTCCCACAGCCCCTGCGAGTAACCGGCGGCGGCGATGTACGCGAAGTGTTCGAAGAACTTCGTCGCGGTGTCCACGTACGCCCGGTCGTGCTCGGCCAGCACGATCGCCATGTCCAGCAGGTTGAGGGCGTACATCGCCATCCAGCCGGTGCCGTCGGACTGTTCGAGGACCCCGGCGACCGGCAGCGCCGCCGAGCGGTCGAACGGGCCGACGTTGTCCAGCCCGAGGAAACCGCCCTCGAACAGGTTGTTGCCGCCGGTGTCCTTGCGGTTGACCCACCAGGTGAAGTTCAGCAGCAGCTTGTGCATCACCCGGGCGAGGAACTCGTGGTCGCGCCCGCCGTCGATCTCGAACACCTTCAACGCCGCCCAGGCGTGCACCGGCGGGTTCACGTCACCGAACGCCCACTCGTACGCCGGGATCTGGCCGTTGGGGTGCAGGTACCACTCGCGGAGCAGGAGCAGCACCTGTGCCTTGGCGAAGCCCGGGTCGACCCGGGCGATGGTGACGCAGTGGAAGGCCAGGTCCCAGGCGGCGTACCAGGGATATTCCCACGGGTCCGGCATGGAGATCACGTCGAAGCTGGTCATGTGCCACCAGGCGCTGTTGCGCCCGTGCCGGCGGCCGGCCGGCGGCGTCGAACCCGGGTCGCCCTCCAGCCACCGTTTGACGTCGAAGTGGTAGAACTGCTTGCCCCACATCAGCCCGGCGATCGCCTGCCGGGCGACCAGCGCTTCGTCGGCGCCGGCCGCCGCCGGGATCACCCCGGCGAAGAAGCGGTTCGCCTCGGCCCGCCGGGCCCACACCACCGCGTCGAAGCCCGCGCCCAGCTCCGCCGGGGCCGGTGCGACGGCCCCGGGCGGCGGGGCGGTCCGGGTCAGCCGCAACCGGATCTGCCGTTGCCCGCCGGCCGGCACCTCCAGCACGTAGTGCAGGGCACCCTTGGTGCCCTCCCGGTCCGGGTTGACGGTGGCCGCGCCGGCCACCACGTGGTCGTTGATCCCGTCCTTCGGGTACGGCGAGCGACCGGCCAGCCCCCACAGCCGCTCGGCGTTGGTGTCGTTGTCGCAGAGCAGCGGAACCGGCTCGCCGTCGCCCTCCAGCAGGATCTGCCCCAGCACCCAGTGCTCGCCGACCAGCCGGCCACCCTCGCCGGTCAGCCGGGGCACCCGGTCCGCGCCGGGCGGACCCCAGGCCCAGGTGTTGCGGAACCACAGCGTGGGCAGCACGTGCAGGGTGGCCGCCTCGTCGGCCCGGTTGGCGACGGTGACCAGGATGCACATGTCCGTCGGGGACGCCTTGGCGTAGTCGACGGTGACCGCCCAGTACCTGTCGTCGTCGAAGATGCCGGTGTCGACCAGCTCGTACTCGTTCTCGTCCCGGCCGCGCAGGGCGTTCACGGCGACCAGTTCGTCGTACGGGAAGGCGGCCTGCGGGTAGTGGTAGCGCCAGCGCATCCACGAGTGGGTGGGGGTGCTGTCGAGGTACCACCAGTATTCCTTGGCGTCCTCGCCGTGGTTGCCGCCGTCGCCGCCGAGGCCGAACATCCGCTCCTTGAGGATCGGGTCGACGCCGTTCCACAGCGCCAGCGCGAAGCAGAACGTCTGCCGGTCGTCGCAGACGCCCGCCATGCCGTCCTCGTTCCACCGGTAGGCTCTGGACCGCGCGTGGTCGTGGGGGAAGTAGTCCCACGCCGTGCCGTGTTCGCTGTAGTCCTCCCGTACCGTCCCCCACGCCCGCTCGGACAGATAGGGACCCCATGCTCGCCAGTCCTGCTCCCCGGCGTCAGCCTGGGCGAGCCGGAGCCGCTCGGCGTCGGGGGACGGGGCGTCGGAGGGCGATCTGTCGGTGAGCACCTGCACATTTTCGACGCCGCCGGGGTACTTGACCACAGCGGCCATTGTCGTCGTGGCGTGTTACACCTCGCCGCCACAGGAGGAAAGAAGTTGATCGAGTTCGGTTTCGGGCCGGGGGTCTGCGGTGAACTGGCCACCGGGGCGACCCGGGAATGGCTGGTCACCGACGGTCTCGGCGGGTACGCCATGGGCACGGTGAGCGGGTTGCGGACCCGCCGCTACCACGGTCTGCTGGTGGTCGCCGGGGAAACTCCGGCCGCCCGCCGGGTGGGACTGGTCAGCCTGGACCCGGCGGTGGTCCTGCCGTCCGGGGCCCGGGTCCGGCTCGGCGCGCACGAGTGGAACTCCGGCGTGGTCGACCCGCGCGGCTACGAGTTCCTGGAACGGTTCGACCTGGTCGACGGGCTACCGCGCTGGCGGTGGCGGATCGGCGACGTGGTGATCGAGCGGGAACTGGCCATGACCCACGGCCGGCCCGCCGTGGCGGTGGTGCACCGGCTGGTGGCCGGCGGCCCGGTCCGGCTGGACCTGTCGGCCGCCTGCACCTGGCGCGACGCGCACGGCGAGCGGCGGGCCGACGGTCCGACGCCCCGGGTGGAGCCGGCCGACGGCGGCGCGGTGGTCGAGGGCGCATACCGGCTGACCGGCCCGGACTGGACGCCCGAGGGGCAGTGGTGGCTGGGCGTGCACCACCGCGAGGAGGCCGCCCGGGGGCTGCACCCCGACGAGGACCTGTGGTGCGCGGGGCGGTTCTCCGGCGCGCTGGACCGCCCCGGGGACACCGTGTCGGTGCTGGCCTGGGCCGGTGACCTGGCCGAGGAGCCGCCGCCGGCGACGCAGGTGGTGGCGGCGGCCCGGCAACGGCACCGGGCGGTGGTGGCGGCGGCGAAACCGGCCGACGCGGTGGACGCCACCCTGGCGCTGGCCGCCGACGCGTTCGTGGTGCGCACCGCCACCGGGCCGGACGTGGTCGCCGGCTACCCGTGGTTCGGGGCCTGGTCACGGGACACCATGACCTCCTACGAGGGGTTGTTCCTGTGCACCGGGCGGGCCGACGAGGGGCGGGAGCTGCTGCGGGGGTACGCGGCGACGCTGTCGGAGGGGATGCTGGCGAACACCGCCGACACGGGTCGGGTGGAGTACAACACGGTCGACGCGACGCTGTGGTTCCTGCACGCGGTGAGCCGGCACGTCACCGTCACCGGCGACACCGACCTGGGCGACGAGCTGCTGCCGGCGCTGCACGGGGTGGTGCAGGCGCACCTGGCCGGCACCCGGTACGGCATCGCGGTCGACCCGGCCGACGGGCTGATCACCCAGGGCGGCACCCCCGGCACCGCGCTGACCTGGATGGACGCCCGGGTGTACGGGGTGCCGGTGACCCCGCGTACCGGCAAGCCGGTCGAGGTCAACGCGTTGTGGATCAACGGGCTGGCCGGGTTGGCGGAGCTGACCGAGCTGGCCGGGCAGGACCCGGCCGAGCTGTGGCGGCTGCACCACCGGGCCCGGGACGCGTTCGGCAAGCGGTTCCCCACCCCGGCGGGCTGGCTGCACGACGTGGTGGACGCGCCCGCCCCGGCGTACCCGCTGGGTGGGGCGGCGCACCACGACGACGACCTGCTGCGCCCCAACCAGCTGCTCGCCTGGTCGCTGCCGTACGCCCCGCTGGAGCCGGACCCGGTGGCGCTGCGTCGGGTGGCCGCCGGGCTGTTCACTCCGCTGGGCCCGCGCAGCCTGGCCGCCGACGCGCCGGAGTTCGCGCCCCGGCACCGGGGTGGGCCGGCGGAGCGGGACGGCGCCTACCACCAGGGGACGGTCTGGCCGTGGCTGGTCGGGCCGTTCGTCGAGGCGTACCGCAGGGCCGGGCTGCCCACCGACGACCTGCTGGTCGGGCTGGTCGGACACCTGGGGGAATCCGGCCTGGGCTCGGTCAGCGAGACGGCGGACGCCATCGCCCCGCACGCCGCCACCGGCTGCCCGTTCCAGGCGTGGTCGGTGGCCGAGCTGCTGCGGGTCAGGCGGGTTCGATAGGCAGGCGTTACACACCGGCAACGGCGGCGTCTCCGCTGGTTATCCACCGGTGGGCAGGATGGGCCCCAACCCCGGGCCGCAGCGAGGACACCCTTCTGGTGTCCCACCGGCGTGCGCCCAGGACACCACCCGAAGGGGGCCGCATGTCACCTGACGCCGACGTGATCGACATCCACCCCGCCCGGCACCAGCGGGTGCTGATGCTGTCCTGGGAGTACCCGCCGGTGCTGGTCGGCGGCCTCGGCCGGCACGTACACGCGCTGGCCACCGCCCTGGCCGCCGCCGGGCACGAGGTCACCGTGGTCACCCGGCACGCCGAGGGGGCGCCGCTGGAGGAGTACGCCGACGGCGTACGCGTCCTGCGCGCCCCCGAGGACCCGGTGACCTTCCCGCTGGCCACCGGGTCCCTGCTGGCCTGGACGATGGCGTTCAACCACACCCTGACCCGGACCGCCCTGCGGGCCACCGACTCCGCCGACTACGACGTGATCCACGCCCACGACTGGCTGGTCGGGCACACCGCCGTCACCCTGGCCGAGCACCTCGACCTGCCGCTGGTCACCACCATCCACGCCACCGAGGCCGGCCGGCACCAGGGCTGGCTGCCCGGGGAACTCAACCGCACCATCCACGGCGTCGAACACTGGATCAGCAACGCCTCGACCCGGGTGATCGCCTGCTCCGGTTACATGCGCGCCCAGGTGAGCCGGCTGTTCGACGTCCCGGCGGGGCGGGTCGACGTGGTGCCCAACGGGGTCGACGACCGGGCCTGGCGGGCCCGGCCCCGGGCGGTCGCCTCGGCCCGCGCCCGGTTCGCCGGGGACGGCCCGCTGGTCGGCTACGCCGGTCGGCTGGTCTACGAGAAGGGCGTGCAGCACCTGGTGGACGCCGTGCCGCACCTGCGGGACCGGCACCCGGGGCTGCGGGTGGTGATCGCCGGGGACGGCCCGTACAAGGACGAGCTGGTCGAGCAGGTACGCCGGCTGCACGTCGGCGACAGCGTCCGGTTCGCCGGGTTCCTCGACGCCGGACAGCTCCCGGCGGTGCTCGCCGCCACCGACGCGACGGTCGTGCCGAGCCTCTACGAGCCGTTCGGCATGATCGCCCTGGAGGCGGCGGCGGCCGGCGCCCCGCTGGCCGTGGCGAGCACCGGCGGGCTGGCCGAGATCGTCGAGCCGGGCGTCACCGGGGTGACCTTCCCGCACAGTGACCCGGGCGCGCTCGCCGGTGCGGTCGACCGGCTCGTCGGCGACGAGGTCTTCGCCCGCCGGGTGGCCCGCCGGGCCCGCACCATGGTCGGTGAGCGGTACGGCTGGGCGGCCATCGCCGCACGCACCGTGAGCAGCTACTCCACCGCCCGTCGCGAACACGGCGGCTTCCAGGCCCGACGCGCCGCGACCCTGCTGACCGGCGGTCGCCAGCGGATCGCCATCCCCGAGGGCAACCTGCTGGCGTTCGACGGTGCCGCCTGCTGAGGAAACCGGGACCCGACGACCGATAGGTCCGCCCCGATCCATTGGCTACGGTGTACCTCGGCCGATGGTGAGGAGAACGGTGCAGCAGGTAGTGATCGCCGGCCGGTACCGCCTGTTGAACTTGGTGGGCCGGGGTGGCATGGGCCGGGTCTGGCTGGCCCGCGACGAGGTGTTGCATCGCGAGGTGGCGGTCAAGGAGGTGGTGCCCCCCGCCTGGTTGGCCGACGACGAACGCGACGAGGTGCGGCTGCGGACCCTGCGCGAGGCGCGCACCGCCGCCCGGCTCAACCATCCCAACGTGGTCCGGGTCTACGACGTGGTGCAGATCGAGGAACGCCCGTGGATCGTGATGGAGTACGTCCTGTCGCGGTCGTTGCAGGCGGTGCTGGACACCACCGGCCCGGTCGACCCGGTACGCGCCGCCGAGATCGGGCTGGCGCTGCTGGCCGCGCTGCGGGCCGCGCACTCCGCCGGGGTGCTGCACCGTGACGTGAAGCCGCAGAACGTCCTGGTCGCCGACGACGGACGGGTGATGCTCACCGACTTCGGGCTGGCCACCTTCGACGGTGGGGACGGGCTGATGACCCGCCCCGGGATGGTGCTCGGCTCGCCGCAGTTCGTCGCCCCGGAACGCGCCGCCGACGGCGTGTCCAGCGTGGAGGCGGACATGTGGTCGCTCGGGGCCACCCTGCACGCCGCGGTGGAGGGCCGCTCCCCGTACGCCCGGAGCACCGCGATGGCCACCCTGGCCGCCCTGGCGAGTTCCCCGCCGGACCCGGCGCCGCACGCCGGACCGCTGCGCCCGGTCCTCGACGGGTTGCTGCTGCGCGACCCTCGGCAGCGGATCGGCCACGACGAGACGAACCGCCGCCTGGAGGCGGTGACCCGGCCGACGCCCGCCGCCGAGCCGCCGACGGTGATACTGCCGGTCGCCCGTCCGGTGGGCGTGGCCCGGCCGCCCCGGCCGGGCGGGGACGGCGAGCCGACGCAGCAGCCGACGGACCGCGCGGGCAGGAGCCGCGCGGAACTCGACGCCGAACGGGAGTGGGGGCCACCAGGTCGCCGGGTCGCCGGTGACTCGGGGGAACGCCCCACCACGTCCTCCTCCCCGATGTCGGCCGGCACCACCGGCTCGACGTCGTCGGGCCCGGAGTCCGACCGTCCCGGGCCGGGTGTCGGGGCACCGGACGGCAGCGTGCCGACGTCCGGCCCGGCCACCGCCGCGCCGGGGTCGGGCGGACCTGCCCCCGCCGGTGCCGGGGCGGAACCCGGCGTCCCGGGGGGACACGGTCCCGGGGCGGACCCGGGACGCGGTGGCGCGGGTGGACGGGGCCCGGGGCGGTCCGGCGCGGGGGCGGGATCACGGCGGGCGACCGGGACGGGTGGGGTGGTCGGGATGTTCACCCGGCTGCCCGGCGGCACCCGGGGCTGGCTACTGGCCGGGGCGACCCTGGCGGTGGGGGCCACGGTGGGCATCGGCACCACGTTCGCGATCGACAACGACGAGCAGCGGGCCGCGCCGCGCAGCACCGACGTGCCCGTCACCGGCGTGCCCTCCACCCGCCCGTACGGCCCGCCGGGTGCCGACCAGGGCCGGCCGAACCCACCCCCCGGCGCACCGGGCCTCGCCCCGCCGCCCCTGCCCTGCCTGCGGCCCGATCCGGTCGGCACGAAGGTCACCGGCCGACCGGCGACCGTGGACGGCGGGTTCCGTCCCCCGGCCGGCTGGACCTGGTACGACGGTGCCGGCTTCCGGATCGCCGTCCCGGTCGGCTGGCTGCGTACCCAGGAGGGGCAGGTGGCCTGCTTCCGCGACCCGGGCAGCCGCCGGACGCTCAGCGTGGAACCGCTGGCCGGTGGTGGTGGCGGCGCGCTGGACCGGTTGCGGGCCGAGGAACGCACGCAGCTCGACTTCAACGCCCTGCCCGGGTACGACAAGATCAGGCTGGACACTCTCGACGACGACGGCGCCCAGTGGGAGTGCCGTTGGGACACCCCGTTCGGCGGCCGGGAGCACGCGGTCCGGATGATCCCGGGTCGGAACCTGTCCGGGTTCATCCTCAGCTGGTCCGCCGCCGACGAGGACTGGAGCAACTCGACCAGCCAGCTGCGGGTGGTGCGGGAGAGCTTCCAGGGTCGGTCGACCGAGGTGACCTCACCCACCTGACCGGCCCCGCCGCTGCGCCCGCCCCCCATCGTCACGGTCACCGTCACTGCGGTCGCCATCGCTGCGGTCACCGTCACCGCGGTCGCCATCGCTGCGGTCGCCATCGCTGCGGTCGCCATCGCTGCGGTCGCCATCGCTGCGGTCGCCATCGCTGCGGTCGAGAAACCGCAGCTCGGTGGCTACCCTGGTGAGGGGGCAGTCGAGGGGGAAAGTCGTGCAGCAGCAGCTGGTCGCGGGGCGCTACCGCCTGCTCGAACTGGCCGGCACCGGCGGGATGGGCCGGGTCTGGTTGGCCCGCGACGAGATGCTGCACCGGGATGTCGCCGTCAAGGAGGTCGTCCCGCCCCACTGGCTCGCCGAGTCCGAACGCTCGGAACTACGGCTACGGACGCTGCGCGAGGCGCGTACCGCGGCCCGGCTCAACCACCCGAACGTGGTCCGGATCTATGACGTGGTGCACGACGGGGACAACCCCTGGATCGTGATGGAGTACGTCCCGTCCCGGTCGGTGCAGCAACTGCTCGGCATCGAAGGACCGCTGGACCCGCACCGGGTGGCGGGGATCGGGCTGGCGGTGCTGGCCGCGCTGCGGGCCGCACACACCGCCGGGGTGCTGCACCGCGACGTCAAACCGCACAACGTGCTGGTCGCCGACGATGGGCGGGTGGTGCTCACCGACTTCGGGCTGGCCACCTTCGACGGTGGGGACGGGCTGATGACCGGCCCGGGGTTGGTGCTCGGGTCGCCGCAGTTCGTCGCTCCCGAGCGGGCCCGCGACGGCGTCTCCGACCCGCGTACCGACCTGTGGTCGTTGGGCGCCACGCTCTACGCGGCGGTGGAGGGGCAGTCCCCGTACGCCCGCGCCAGTGCGATGGCGACGTTGAGCGCCCTGGCCACCGAGCCGCCCGACCCGGTGCGTCGGGCCGGGCCGCTGCGTCCGGTGCTGGAAGGTCTGCTGCGCCGGGAGCCGGGCGAACGGCCCACCGCCGCCGAGACGGAGTCGTTGCTGCTCGCCGCGCTCGCCGCACCGCCGACCGGCAGCCCCTCCCCCGCCGGGCCACCTCCGCCCGGCGCGGCTGTCCACCGGCCGGAGATCCCGACCGACCCGGCAACCGTCGACGCGCCCCCGCCCCCGGGGTCGGCCGGATCCGGTCCCGGGATCGGTCCACCGGGACCGGATCGACTCGGACCGGATCCAGCCGGGCCGGGTCTGGCCGGGCCGGGTCTGGCCGGACCGGATCGACCCGGGCCGGGTCTGGCTGGGCCGGGTCTGGCTGGGCCGGGTCTGGCTGGGCCGGATCCAGCCGGGATCGGTCCACTGGGGCCGGGCCCGGCCGCGCCGGATCCCGCCGGGATCGGTCCGGCAGGGATCGGTCCGGCAGGGATCGGTCCCGCCGGGCCGGGTCGAGTCGACGGGCCGGGTCGAGTCGACGGGCGTACCCCGGCAGTGCCGGTGGAGGACGCACGCCGCCGCCGACGGATCGCCCTGGTCGCGGTGGCCGTCGCGGGCACCCTGCTGGCCGGGGTCGGGACGACGCTCGCCCTGCACGACGGCGGCACCACCCCGTCCTCACCGGGCGGCGGCGCCGGCAACCCGGTGGCCCGGCCGGCGGCCTTCCCGTGCACCGCGCCCGCGCCGACGGACGCCACCCCGGTCCGGTCCGCGCCACCGCCGGCGGGTGAGCGGTTCGGCCTGGTCCCGGGCTGGACCTGGTACGAGGACCCGACCGGATTCCGGATCGCCGCGCCGGCCGGATGGCTGCACTACACCGAGGGCACGGTGACCTGCCTGCGGGAGCCGGGCGGCCCCCGGGCGCTCAGCGTGGCCCCCGGCGACGCCCCGGCCGACCCGGTCGCCCACTGGCAGGCCGAGGAACGCCGGCTCACCGATGACGGCCGGCTCACCGGTTACCGTCGGGTGGAGATCGCCCCGTTGGACATGTTCCGGGGTGGTGCACTGTGGGAGTGCGAGTGGACCGGTGCCACCGGTGGCCGGCTGCACACCGCCCGGCTGCTGGTACGGGTCACCCGGGACCGGGCGTACACCGTCTCATGGCTGACAGACCAGTTCGACTGGCAGGTCAACGCGACATACTTCCTGATGATCAGGCAGAGTTTCCGCCCCGCCGACTGACACCGTCCCCTGTGGATCGTCCGGGTGATTGCCCCGTCGGTGACGGCTCTGGCACAGTGGCGTAGCGTTGTCGATCAAGAACCCGGGGAGGGCGAGGCGAGATGATGGGACCGTCCCACGCACTGTCGGGCGCGGCGGTGTGGCTGACCGGGTCGTGGGCGCTGGACTACTTCGCCGACTACCACCAGTCCCCGCTGGCGTTGGCCGTCGGCACGGCGGTCTGTGCCGGTGGCGCGCTCTTTCCCGACCTCGACCTCTCCGGCAAGGTCACCCGTAACCAGGGTGGCGCGACGGTGGCCCGCACCTTCGGCGTCTTCTCGCTCTTCGTCGCCGAGGTGATGGAGAAGATCTCCCTCGGCGTCTACTACGCCACCAAGCTCAGCCGCGACCCGCGCCGCAACAACGGCCACCGTACGCTGACCCACACCATCCCGTTCACCGTGCTGGTCGGCTGGGGCACCACCGCCCTCTGCGCCGCGTACGGCAAGTGGGCGGTGGTGAGCATCCTGTTCTTCATGATCGGGTTGGCGCTGCGCGGGCTCTTCGACGAGTGGGCCGAACGGGCCGGCTGGGTGATCGTCACGCTCGTCTCGGCCGCCGCCGCCTGGTTCACCTTCGCCACCCTGCCCGGCGACCGCGGCTACCCCATGATCGGGTTGGCGGTCGGAGTGGGCTGTTTCGTGCACATCCTCGGCGACATGATCACCAAGGCGGGGGTGCCGATCCTCTGGCCGATCCCGATCAAGCGCCGCATGTGGACGATGATCGGGCTACCGAACAGCATCGCCCTGCGTACCGGCAGCAAAGCCGAGGTGGTCGTGTTGCGCACCGCGCTGACGGTGCTCTCCGTACTCGCGGCGGTCGGCCTGGTAGCCCCCTCGGTCCTGCAACGATTCAACATAGAGGTCTAACCCCCCTCACCCACCCTCCACCCCGCCTCCGCCGCCTCCTCATCGCCCCGGCCCGGCCCGCCCCGGCCCGCCCCGGCCCGCCCCGGCCCGCCCCGGGTGATCAAGAGGTTTGCGTCAACATGGAGATCATTCTTGACGCAAACCTCTTGATCACCCGGGGGAAATGCGGGCGGGGAGGGGCGGAGTCGGCCTGGTTGGCCGTGGGTGGGGGCCGGATTCGTGGGTGAGGGGACGGTCGGGGGCCCTGGCGGAGCGATTGGCGGTCACCTGTCGTGTTCCGCGGGCGGCGGCATCCCCGCCGCCTGCCTGAGCGCTGGTCAGACGCCGACCCGCTGCGGTGGCACGGTGAGGCCGTAGAGCGCCATCAGCTCCGGGGTGTCGACCCGGTTGCCGTCGGCGACCGAGTCGCAGGCGATGTCGACGATCTGGTCCTTGTGCGCCAGCAGATACGGTCGGGCTCCGACATCGGCGCTGGCCAGGGTGGCGATACCGGCCCAGTGCCGACGGCCGAACAGCATCGGGTAACCGCGCAACCCGTCGTAGGTGGCGCAGGCGAGCACGTCCGGATAGGGCAGCGCGGCCACCCGGCGGACCGCCTCCGGGGTGAGGCCGGGCATGTCGACCGGGACCACCACCACCGCCTCGACCCGCCTGTCGGCCAGCGCGGCCAGGCCAGCCCGGATCGACGAGCCGACACCGGTGCCCCAGGCCCGGTTGACCACCACGGTGGCAGGGCTCAGGTCAGCCGCCGCCCGTACCTCGTCGGCCGCAGCGCCCAGCACGACCACCAACTGCCCGCACCCGGCCTCGGTCATTGTGTCGATCATGCAGCTGACCAGAGGCCGGGCTCCCTGGAGCAGTAATGCCTCGGGGCCGCCGAGCCGGCGTCCCCCGCCCGCCGCGATGATCATTCCTGCGATACGCACACCGGGTGCAACGAGCCCTCACCCGATCCGTGTCGGCACGAAACGGATATTTCACGCGTAATACCCACCCAACCCTGCCCCACCCCTGCCCCCACCCCCTCCCGTCCCCCACCTGCCCTCGGTGATCAAGAGGTTTACGTCAGGAAACTCGATCCTGCTGACGCAAACCTCTTGATCACCGGGGAAAGGAGGGGGCGGGGGCACGGGACGGGAGGGGACCCGGGGATGGGCGGGGTGGGGACGGGAGGAGGAGCGGGGGTGGGGTGGGTTAGACGTGGGCGTAGCAGTCGACGGTGGAGAGGTCGAGGGGGAAGCGGACGGGGGTGTCGCCGAAGAGCAGGGTCGAGGCGCGTGCTCCGGCCCGGCGGATCGCCTCGGTCACCGGATCGGCCAGCTCGGCCGGGCAGTGCACGATCACCTCGTCGTGCTGAAAGAAGACCAGCTCGCCACCGATGCCGGCCAGCTCGCCCCGGAGCGTGGCGAGCATCGTCGAGGCCCACTCGGCGGCGGTGGCCTGGATGACGAAATTCCGGGTGAACCGGCCCCGGGACCGGGCGGCCCGCGCCCGGGGTGAACGGGGGTCCGACCCGGCGTCCGGGTCCACCGGGGCATCGTCACCGGTGTCGAAGCCGGCTGTCCCCGGTGGGCAGGTCCGCCCCAGCCAGGACCGGACCAGACCGCCCGCCTCGCCGGTGCGGGCTGCCGCCTCCAGATAACCGAAGGCCGTCGGGTAGCTGCGCTTGAGCACCGCCAGGGCGGGCAGCGCCGCACCACCCGTCTGCCCGTACATCGCGCCGAGCAGGGCCAGCTTGGCGCGGGCCCGGTCACCACCGAAGGAGTCCTGCGCCAACGCCGCATAGAGGTCACCGGCCGCACCGGCGGTGGCCAGCCGGGCGTCGCCGGAGACCGCGGCGAGCACCCGGGGCTCCAACTGGCCGGCGTCGGCCACCACCAACTGCCACCCCGGATCGGCCACCACCGCCTGCCGGATCACCTTGGGGATTTGCAACGCGCCGCCGCCCCGGGTCGCCCACCGGCCGGAGACCACGCCGGCGGGGACGTACTCCGGGCGGAACCGGCCGTCGCGGACCCAGGCGTCCCGCCAGGCCCAGCCGTGCGCCGTCCAGATCCGGAACAGCTCCTTGTATTCGAGCACCAACGGTACGGCCGGATGGTCGACGCCGCGCAGCACCCAGGCCCGGGTGTTGGGCAGCTCCACGCCGACCCGGGCGAAGGCGCGCATCAGCTCCGCCGGGGAGTCGATGTGCAGCTGCCGCACCCCGAGCGCCTCGGCGATCCGGGCGGCCAGCTCGGCCAGCCGCCGGGGCGGCCCGCCCATCGGGGACGCCTCGCCCAGCAGCTCGGCGAGGATCTCACCGTGTACGTCGACCCGCCACGGCAGCCCCGCCGCGGCCATCTCGACCGCGACGAGCGCACCGGCCGACTCGGCGGCCACCAGCAGCCGGAACCGGCCGGGATGCGCGGTGGCGGCGATCCGGGTGAGCTGGTCGGCGTACACCCGGGTCAGGCTGTCGATGCCGGGGCCCGGCGGCCCGGGGACGGCCTCGAAGAGCGCAGCCTGGCCGTGACCGGGCGGCGCGGGCGGCCGGGCCGGCGGGTCGGGTGGGACCACGGCCCCGATGAGCCGGGCGTACGCGGCGGCCGGCGAGCGCGGCTCGCCCCACCGCCCGGCGTGCCCCAGCAGCAGCGCCTCGGTCAGCTCGACGTCGTGGCACCGCTCGACCCGCACCCCGGCACCCAGCAGGATGGGGTAGACCGCCGTGCCGGAGCCCCACACCCAGCGGGGACGCTCGGCGGCCTCCCGGGCGGCGACCGCGCGGGGCAGGTCGTCGACCAGCTCGACCGGGCCGGACGGGCGGCCGGCGGCGTCCAGCGGCCGGAGCGCGCCACCGCCCCGCTCGCCCGCCACCACCGCCACCGCCGCCACGGCCCGATTCTGCCCCGCCCCTGTGACACCCCGCCGCTTCCGCCGGTCGCCGGGTCCGTCCACCTGTCGGGCCGTCACCTACCGACGCCCGCGGATCGCCCACTGCGGTACTGAGGGGCAGGGGGCGATCCGGCACCCGGACAGCTGCCGCAGCGCAGCGGCGGGGCCCGGTGCCGCCGCGGGGCCCAGCGGCCCAGCGGCCCAGCGGCCCAGCGGCCCAGCGGCCCAGCGGCCCAGCGGCCCAGCGGCCCAGCGGCCCAGCGGCCCAGCGGCAGGATGGTAGTGCCAGGGAGAGGTATGCCTAGGTGGCATATTTATGCCACCTAGGCATACCGGTCTTCGCACGTGAGTGTCTGTTCAGCCCGAGTCCCTCGGCCGGTGACCCGCGCCCCGGGACCCGAGGCCCGAGAACCGAGGCCCGAGAACCGCGGCCCGGGACCCGAGGCCCGAGAACCGGGGCCCGGAGCCCGAGAACCGGGGCCCGAGAACCGAAGTCCCGGGCACTGACCACGCATGAGGGCTGGCGGCAGGGCGGAGCGCCAGCCGGCCCGGCGGCGGGATGGCGCGGGTCGCCTCGCCGCCGGGACGGAGGGGGCTACTTGACCGCGCCGGAGGTCAGACCGGACTGGATCTGCCGCTGGAAGATCGCGTACACGATGATCATCGGGAGGATGGCGATGGTCAGGGCGGCGAACAGGCCGGACCAGTCGGCCTCGTAGCCGGCGTTGACCGAGATGTCGGCGATGCCCTGGGTGAGCACCCACTTGTCCTTGGCGTTGGAGAGCAGCACCAGGGGCAACTGGTACTGCGCCCACTGCCCGATGATGTTGAAGATCGCCACGCTGATCAGGCCCGGCTTCGCCATCGGCAGCATCACCTGGAAGAACAGCCGGGTGTGCGAACAGCCGTCGATCATGCCGGCCTCGGCCACCGAGTTCGGCAGCGTCCGGAAGAACGCGGCCAGGAAGAAGATGGTGAACGGCAGCGAGTAGGCGATGTAGACCAGGATCACGCCGGTGTGGGTGTCCAGCAGGCCCAGGTTGCGGACCACGAAGAACAGCGGCACCAGCGCCAGGAAGACCGGGAAGGCCAACCCGGAGACGAACAGGTAGTAGATCGCCCGGTTGCCCCGGAACTTGTACCGGGCCAGCACGTACGCGGCCATCGAACCGAACAGCATGGTGCCGAAGGTGCTGCACGACACCACGAAGACGCTGTTGAGGAAGTACCGGCCGACGTGCGCCTTGGTCCAGGCCCGGCCGAAGTTCTCCCAGCGCAGCTCGGCCGGCAGCGTCCACGGGCTGCTGAAGATCTCGCCGGTGTTCTTGAACGCGGCCAGGAACGTCCAGAGGATCGGCACGATGACGATCACCGCCCAGACGGCGAGCGCCAGCTGACCGAGCCCGCTGAACAGTCGTACCTCGTGGTGCTCGCCCCGGCCCTTGCGGGTGCGGGTGGCGGGCCGGCCGGGCGGGGTGTCCGCCGCGGCCGGCGGCAGCGTCGTCTGTGCGGCCATGTCAGTACTCCACGCTTTCCCGCTTGGTCAACCGCAGCGTCAGCGCCGCGAACGTGAGGGTGAGGAAGAACAGCGCCACACCCATCGCCGAGGCGTAGCCGTACTTCGAGTAGACGAAGGCGTTGCGGTAGATCTCCACCGCCAGCACCGTCGTCGCGCCGTCCGGGCCGCCGCTGTCCACCGAGAGCACCGCGACGATGGCGAACGCGTCGAACGCGGCGATGCCGAGATAGACCCAGGCCACCTGGAGGGTGTCCCAGAGCAGCGGCAGGGTGACCCGGAAGAACAGCATCACCTTGCTCGCCCCGTCCATCTCGGCCGCCTCGTAGATCTCACCCGGGATCGAGGCCATCCCGGCCGAGAAGAGCACCACGTAGAAGCCGACGGCCTGCCAGACCAGCACCGCGATGATCGACCACAGGGCCAGGTTCGGCCGGACCAGGAACAGCACCGGGTCCAGCCCGATCTTCATCAGCACGCCGTTGATCAGGCCGGACTCGTTGGGCCGGTACACCATCTGGAACAGCACCGCGATGATGGCCACCGCCAGGACCTGGGGGAAGAAGAACACCACCCGGTAGAACTTCGACCCCCGGACCCCCTGCCGCTGGCCACCCACGCTGCGTCCGCCCACGTTGAGCAGGAAGGCGAAGAACAACGCGATGGCGATCGTGATCAGCGGCAGGGCAAGCAGCAGTACGCCGTGGTGCTGGACCGCCTGCCAGAAGCGCCCGTCGTCGAGCAGCCGCCGGTAGTTGTCGAAGCCCACCCACTGCGGGGCGGACAGCCCCCGCCAGTTGGTCATCGAGATCTGGAACGCCTGCGCGTACGGTGCGATGACGAAGACCACGTACAGCGTGACCGGGGCGAAGAGGAACCCGATCACGAACGGATACTTGCCGTGCCGCATGATCCCGCTACTCCGATCGGTCAGCGCGTGAACTTGGCGACGGAGCTGTCCTTCTTGATGGCGTCGGCCCGCTTCTGGATCCGCTCCACGAAGGCGTCCGCCTTGATCCGGCCGAACATCAGCTCGTTGGTGGCGGTGCGCGCCTCCGTGTCGAGCTCCTTGTACCAGCCGTCGAAGTACAGGTTGAACACGTCCTTGCCGGCGGCGGCGAGGGCGGCCTGCGAGCTGGCCACACCGGGCGGGAAGGCGAAGCCCTGGCTGCCGGCGGTGACCACGGTCGGGGCCTTGACCACCTCGGTGAAGCCCTTCGCCCCGGCGACCGAGAGCATCTGGCGCATGTACTCCAGACCACCGCGCGGGTTCTTGCTCTTGGCCGAGACGAAGTAACCCTCACCGGCGGTGGCCCGTACGGCGGTGGCGGGCAGCTTGTCCGAGCCGGTGAGGCTGGGCACCGGCATCAGCTGGTAGTCGAAGCCGGCCGGGGTGTCCTTCTTCTGCTCGCCCTCCAGCCAGTCGCCGCTGGGGTAGAGGGCCAGCTTGTACTGGTTCTGCCGCAGCTGCACGTCGGTGTGCTTGAGCCCTTCGAAGCTCTTGTCGACGTACTTCGCGCCGATCTCCTCCCATGCCTGGGCGGCCTGCTTGACCGCGTCCTGCTGCCAGGCGCCGTCCTCCAGGTTGTCGATGTTCTTGAGTACGTCGGTGCCGCCGATCTTCGCGGCGTGGGTCAGGATGACGTTCCACTGGTAGTAGGCGGCGTTCGCCCCGGCGTAGCCGTACGGGGTGATGCCCTTGGACTTGATGCCGTCGAGCAGGGCGGTGAACTCCGACCAGGTCTTCGCGGGCGCCCAGCCGTTGTCCTTGAACAGCTTGCCCGAGTACCAGATGCCGAAGACGGTGGAGACGTAGTACAGGACGTACGGCTTGCCGTTGAACGAGCCGGCCTCGACGGTGCCGGGGACGACGGTGTCGCGGACCTTCTTGTTCGGGTCGTCGACCGACGGGGCGTCCCACAGCTCGGTGAGGTCCATCAGCTGCCCGTCGGCCACCAACGACCCGAAGTCGATCAGCTTCTCGCCGGAGTTGTTGACGAACTCCGGCGGGTTGCCCGAGGCGAACCGGGGCTGGAGCACGGTGGAGACCGCCTGGGTGGACTGGTGCTTGATCTCCGCCTTGGGGAACGCCTTCTTGTACAGCGGCTCGTGCACGTCGGTGGCGTACTTCTCGCCGTAGCCGCCGTTGAAGATGACCACCTCCAGCGGGGCGTCCTCGGCGACACCCAGCGGGTTGGCGGCGCTCTTGGTGCCCTCCTCGGCCTTGGTGGTGGTCTCGTCGGAGCCGCTGGTGGCGCAGGCGCCGAGCAGGCTGACCACCGGGGTGGCGAGCAGGCCCGCCGCGGCGGTGCGGCCCAGCAGGGTGCGCCGGCTCAGCGCGGCGGGGGTCTCGGGGGTGTTCGACATCGTCGTCTCTCCTTGGGTGTCCGGGTCAGGCGGTGCGCCGGAGACGCCCGGCGTACCGCGACTCGAGGGCGAGGTTGTGCGCGTCCCCACCGGGGACGTTGGCGGAGAGGTAGATAGGGGGTACCTCTCCGGCCTGGTGGAACCGTCGGACGACCTCCGCGGTCACCAGTTGCGCCAGCAGCGCGGAGGTGACCGAGGAGACCGCACAGACCGCGCCGCCGCCCTCCAGCGGCAGCAGTGCGTCGCCGTACGGTGCGCCGTTGTCCAGCACGACGTCGGCGAGTTCGGCGAGTCGGCGACCGGACGGGTGGCGGGGCGCGACCCGTGCGGTGTGGGCGACCGAGGTGACCGCGATGAGCGGGTGGCCGTGCCCGGTGACCAGCGTCGCCAGCTCGACGACCGAGCCGTTGATGCCGGACTGGGAGGCGATCAGGAAGACGTCGGCCGGCTGCGGCCGGGCCAGCGGGTAGAGCTGGTGGGCCACGGCCGGGTCGCGTTCCAGCTTGGGGTCGGTGAGCACGTCGCGCGGGGCGTCGCCGTGCAGCACCAGGTCGTGCAGGCCGATCCGGTTGGTGGGGACCAGGCCGCCGGCCCGGGCCACCAGTTCGGCGGCGAACGCCTCGGAGTGGCCGGCGCCGAACGCCTGGAGCACCCCGCCGGCCCGCAGGCTGGTGGCGATCAGGTCGGCGGCCCGGCCGATCGCCTCGGCCTGGGTGTCGAGCAGCCGGTCGAGGACGGGCCGGACGGCTCGCGCGTACCCCTGGGCACTGATCATGACGTGGTCCCCTTCGCGGCCTTGTGCCCGTCGACGGCCTGGGCGGTACGCCGGAAGGCCGCGTGGGCGCGGTCGTGGGTGCGCTGCGCCACGGCGATGTAGAGCAGGTCGAGCACGACGAGTTGGGGGTGCCGGGCGGACAGCGCGTCCGGCCGGAAGGTGGTGGCCTGGCTGGCGGTGAGCAGGACGATGTCGGCCAGTTCGGCGAGCGGGGAGCGGGGGAAACCGGTCAACGCGACGGTGGTGGCGCCCCGGCTGCCCGCCTCGGCGAGCATCTCGATGGTCTCCCGGGTCTGCCCGGTGTGCGAGATGCCCAGCGCCACGTCGCCGACGCCGAGCAGCGCGGCGCTGGCCAGCCCCTCGTGCACGTCGCTCCAGGCCCATGCCGCCACCCCGATGCGGTGCAGGCTGAACTGCATCTCCTCGCCGACCAGCGCGCTGCCGCTGGCGCCGAAGATGTTGACCCGGGCGGCGCCGGCGATGGCGACGGCGGCCCGTTCGACCTCGGCGAGGTCGAGCAGGGTGGCGGTGTCGTGCATGGCGCGGGTGTCGGCGGCCATGATCTGGTCGAGCACCCGGGCCAGCGGGTCGCCGGGCTGGATCTCCCGGCCGATGTCGACGGTCCAGCCGGCCGAGCGGGCCCGGCCGGTCTCGGAGGCGATGCCCAGGCGCAGGTCGGCGTAGCCGTCGAAGCCCATGGCCCGGCAGAACCGGGTGATCGTCGCCGGTGAGGTGCCGCTGCGTTCGGCCAGCTCGACGATGGTGGCGCGGGCCGCTGCCTCCGGGTCGCTGAGCACCTGCTCGGCGACCCGGCGCAACGCTCCCGTCAACTCCCCCGTGCCGGCCCGGACCCTGGCCAGCACTCCGTCCGCGCTGCGCCGGTCGACCGGCTCGGCATCGACCACCGCGGTTGCCGCGGTGGTGTCCGCCTCGTGCTCGGCCATCGACGCACCTTTCGGAAAAGAGTGTTAACTGTTAGTGGTAAAAGTTCTTACTGAAGGCCCCTTCCTGTCAAGACCATGGGCGAAGTTTTCAAACTGTTACCTGTCGCGACGGCCCGCCACCGACGCCCGGTCTTGCCCTGCGACACCGCACCGACCAGCATGGACACCCCCACACCAGCGCACCCCCGGGAGGCCCGCGAGGATGTCCGACACCGTCGTGGTCGGCCTCGACGTCGGGGGTACGTCCACCCGGGCCACCGCCCTGACCCTCACCGGCGAACGCCTCGGCACCGGCCGGGCCGGCGGCGGCAACCCCACCAGCCACGGTGCCGAACGGGCCGCCGCCGAACTGTCGACCGCCCTGCGGGAGGCGCTGCGCGACGTCGACCCGACCCGGGTCCGCGCCGGGGCGATCGGGTTGGCCGGGGCCGGCCGGTTGCGCGCCGACCCGGCCGGCCGGGCCGCCTTCGACCGGGCCTGGTCGGACGCCGGCCTGCACTGCCCGTACACGGTGCACAGCGACGCCCTCGTCGGGTACGCCTCCGGCACCGCCGCAGCCGACGGCACGATCCTGATCGCCGGGACCGGGGCGATCGCCGCCCAGGTGTGCCGGTGGCGACTGGACCGGGTCGCCGACGGGCACGGGTGGTTGCTCGGCGACGCCGGCTCCGGGTTCTGGCTGGGCCGGGAGGCGGTCCGGCGTCTGCTCGCCGACCTGGACGCGGCCCGGACGCCGGGGCCACTGGGCCGCCGGGTGCTCGCCACCCTGCTGGGGGACGACCGGGTCGCCGACCGGCCCCGGGAGACCGTGGACGCGGTGGTGCAGGCGGTCACCCGCCGACCGGCGGTGGAGCTGGCCCGGCTCGCCCCGCTGGTGGTCGTCGCCGCCGCCGAGACCGAACCGGTCGCCGGCACGCTGATCGAGCGGGCCGCCGGGCTGCTGGCCGACAGCGTCGCGCGGATCCGACCCGCCGGCGCGGTGGACCCGGTGGTCCTCGGCGGCGGCCTGCTCACCGGTGGCACCCCACTGGCCGTCGCCGTCACCGCGGAGCTGGCCCGGCGGTGGCCGGTCGCGCCCCTGCGTCCGGCCGGCGACGGTGCCTCCGCGGCGGCCTGGCTCGCCGCCCGCGACCTGCCGGGGGCCACCGATCCAGCGGCTCTGCACCCACTGTTCGTGCCGGACCCGCCGGTCGACGGGAAGGGTGTCCATCTCGACTCTTCCCAGGTCCACCCATAAGCGATATTCGTCGATACCTGCGACCGGTCGGGTCTTTCGCCGGGACGCCTCCGGCCACGGTTGGGCGATGACGAAGATCGATGGACGTGGCGATTGCCACCCGCGCACCGGCGGTCCGGTGGGTGCACGACATCACGTCCAGGCCCATCCCCGCCCCGGAGTCGCGACGGATCGTGTGCTACGGTAACCGAGTTGCAGTTTTGATTTCCGTAGACGTCTTATGGCGCCTGGTGGGTTATCCAAAACCCATCCGGGCGCTTTTCGTTTTTCGTGTCGTTTCGATGCGGGTTATCAACTCGGCGGCTCAGGGTCCGCGCAGTGCGGTCTCTCCACAGCCTGCAGAGGAGCAGACATGACTACAGGTACCGTGAAGTGGTTCAACGCCGACAAGGGCTTCGGCTTCATCAGCCCCGACGACGGCGGTGCCGACGTGTTCGCCCACTTCTCCGCGATCTCGGCGAGCGGCTTCCGCAGCCTCGACGAGAACCAGAAGGTGGAGTTCGACGTCACCCAGGGCCAGAAGGGCCCGCAGGCGGAGAACATCCGCCCGCTCTGATCCACACTTCACGCACGGCGGCCCGACTGGTTCAGCGGGCCGCCGTTCGGCGTTTCCATCGCTCACCACGGCGACCGGGGCTGAGCGACCAGGGCCGCCCGGCCAGGCGTGAGCCGACGCAGACCCCTCCCGCTACGCGCCACGTTCCACAGCGCCGCCGCCCTGACGGTCGGGGCACGTACGACCCTGGTCCCGGTGGAGCACAGCCCGACGCCCCGGCTCCCGATGACCACGGCCGGGGGCCGAGGTGCGCAGCGTTCACCCTGAAAGGCTGATGACTTTGACGACGACCTACTCGGGTCCGGCGAGGCTGATCCTGGCCGACGGCGCACGCATATCCGGGATGGCTTCCCTCAGCACCAACCAACGCGGTGGACTCAACGGCTGGGGTGGCACCTTCCGTCCGGACGAGATCACGACGGACCTTCGCAACGCCGTCGAGGGACTGCAACTGGAACTGCCCTACGACCGCGTGGGAACGGTCGCCGTCACCGGCTTACGCAAACTACTCGCCACGCAGGTGTTGATGTCGCTGGCAGGCCGCGGACCCGCACCATTCTGACCGTACGCCCGCACGGCCCCACCACCGGACACGGTCACCCGTGCCTGCGGGGTGTGCCGCGGCTGCTCAGCTCTGGGTGGGGAAGCCGAGGTTCACCCCGCCGTGGCGCGGGTCCGGCCAACGGCTGGTGACCACCTTGCCCCGGGTGAAGAACCGCACCCCGTCCTCACCGTGGGCGTGCAGGTCACCGAAGAGCGACGCCTTCCAGCCGCCGAACGAGTAGTAGGCCATCGGCACCGGGATCGGCACGTTGATCCCGACCATGCCGACCTGGACCTCGTACTGGAACCGTCGGGCCGCCCCACCGTCGTTGGTGAAGATCGCCGTGCCGTTGCCGTACGGGTTGGCGTTGACCAGTGCCAGCGCCGCGTCGTACGAGTCAACCCGGACGACACCGAGCACCGGGCCGAAGATCTCGTCGGTGTAGATCGACATGTCCGGGGTGACGTGGTCGAACAGGGTCGGGCCCAGCCAGAACCCGTTCGGGTCGCCGTCCGGGGTGACGTCCCGACCGTCCACCACCGGCACCGCGCCCGCCGCCACCCCGGCCTCGACGTACCCACGGACCCGCGCCAGGTGCGCGGCGGTGACCAGTGGCCCCAGGTCGCCACCGCGCCGACCGTCGCCGGTGCGCAGCCCGGCCATCCGGTCGGCGATCCGGGCGACCAGGGCGTCGGCGACCGGCCCCACCGCCACCAGCGCGGAGATCGCCATGCACCGCTGGCCCGCCGAGCCGAATCCGGCGTTGACCGCCGCGTCGGCGGCCAGGTCCAGATCGGCGTCGGGCAGCACCACCAGGTGGTTCTTGGCCCCGCCGAGGGCCTGCACCCGCTTGCCGGTGAGCGTCGCGCGCCGGTGCACGTGCCGGGCGACCGGGGTGGAGCCGACGAACGACACCGCCTGCACGTCGGGGTGGTCGAGCAGCGCGTCGACCGCCTCGGCGTCGCCGTTGACCACGGTGAGCACCCCGGCCGGCAGGCCCGCCTCGACGAACCACTCGGCCAGCAGCAGCGCCGCGCTCGGGTCCTTCTCGCTCGGCTTGAGCACCACCGCGTTGCCGCAGGCCACCGCCACCGGCACGAACCACAGCGGCACCATCACCGGGAAGTTGAACGGCGAGATCACCGCCACCACCCCCAACGGCTGCCGCAGGCTGTACGAGTCGACCTCGGTGGACACGTTCGCGCTGAAGCTCCCGCGCAACGCCGAGGCGATGCCGCAGGCGTACTCGATCACCTCTAGGCCGCGCTGCACCTCCCCGGCGGCGTCGGCGAGCACCTTGCCGTGCTCGGCGGTGATCACCTCGGCGAGCCGGTCCCGGCGGGCGTGGACCAGCTCCCGGAAGGCGAACAGCACCGCCGTGCGGCGGGCCAGCGACGCGTCCCGCCAGCTCCGGGCGGCCCGCCCGGCCACCTCGACGACCATCGCCACCTCGGCCGCGTCAGCCAACGCCACCCGGCCGGTACGCCGGCCGGTGGCCGGATCGAAGACGTCGGCGTACCGCCCGGACGTCCCGTCGATCCGCCTACCGTCGACGAAATGCCCGATCCGGGTCGCGTCGCCCGCCCCCTGCCCGACGTCGGCAAAGTCGTCTCCGCTGTCGGCCGCCGCAGCCACCGGCCCGGCAACCAACGGCCCGGCAGCCACCAGCCCGGCAGCCACCGGCGCTGCGGGCGGCGCTGCGGAGGGTGGCGTCCCGCCCGGCGTGCTCACCGGGCCGCCTGTGCCGCGACGGCGCACCGGATCGCCTCGACCAGGATGGCCAGCCCCTCGCGGGCCTCGTCCTCGGTGAGGGTCAGCGGCGGGCCCATCCGCAGCACGTTGCCGTGCAGACCGCCCTTGCCGACCAGCAGGCCACCGGCCCGGCACGCCTCGAAGACCCCGGCGGTCAACACCGGATCGGGCTCCAGCCCGCCGGGGCGGACGAACTCCACGGCGAGCATCAGACCCTTGCCCCGCACCTCGGCGACGCCGTCGAGGTCGGCGACCGTGGCCCGCAGCCCGTCGAGGAGGATCGCGCCCACCCGCGCCGCGTTGGCCTGCAGGTCGTGGTCGCGCAGGTAGTCCAGGACCGCGTTGCCGGCGGCGGTGCAGAGCGGGTTGCCGCCGAAGGTGGAGAAGCTGATCGCCGGCACCGACTCCATGACGTCCGCCCGGCCGACCACGCCCGCCAGCGCGAACCCGTTGCCGATGCCCTTGGCGAAGGTCAGCAGGTCCGGGGTGACCCCGTGCGCCTGGTAACCCCAGAAGTGCTCGCCGGTACGCCCCCAGCCCGTCTGCACCTCGTCGGAGATGAGCAGGATGCCGTGCTCGTCGAGCACCTTGCGCCAGCCGGCGAACAGCCCGTCGGGCGGGGCGACGAAACCGCCGACCCCCTGGATCGGCTCGGCGATCAGGCAGGCCACGTCGCCGCTGGTCTGGGTGGCGAGCACCTCGCGCAGGTCCTCCACGGCGGCCTCCGTCCGGTCGGCCTCGGGCAGCCGGGCGAGTAGCCCGCGCAGCCGCTCACCGGAGTGCAGAAAGGCCACCTGGAGCGGGTTGTGCGCGCTGGCCGTCCAACCCCCGTTGCCGGTGATCCCCATCGTCGCGTACGACCGGCCGTGGTAGCTGTTGCGGACGGCGAGGATCTGGTGCGACCGGCGGTGGTTGGTGGCGACCAACAGCGCCGCCTCGTTCGCCTCGGTGCCCGAGTTGGTGAAGAAGACCCGGGCGTCCGGGATGCCGGCGAGCGAGGTCACCCTCTCGGCCAGCTCCACCTGTTGCCGGATCAGGTAGAGGGTGGAGGTGTGCACCAGACCGGTCCGCAGTTGGCGCTCCACCGCCTCACGGATCTCCGGGATGTCGTAGCCGATCATGTTGGTCAGCACACCGCCGAAGAAGTCCAGGTAGCTGCGGCCCTGGGCGTCGGTGACCCGGCGGCCGGACCCGGCGACCAACTCGATCGGCTCGGCATAGTAGAGCGGCATCCAGGACGGGAGCACGGCCCGGTGTCGGGCCAGCAGGTCGTCGGCGGTCATCGGCACACCCTTCAGCGGCGGCGGCTTGCGCGTTCTCCGCACGCTGCCACCCCGACCGGCCGGCGACAACTGGCACTGTGTAGCCCGGCGTCCGTCCCCGCCTGACACCGCGTCACCCGGCCCGGTGTCGTCGGGCCCGTGCCGGGGTCGAGGTCGCCGGCCCGCGCTCAGCCGGCGGCGGTGTCCCGGATCGCGCTCAGCCGGCGGCGGTGTCCCGGATCGCCTCGGCGAACACCTCGGAGCGGTGCTCGAAGTTACGGAACCGCCCGTAGCTGGGCGCCGCCGGGGAGAGCAGCACCACCCCGCCGGCCGGGGTCACCGACCGGGCCAGCCGGACCGCGTCCACCAGGTCGTCCACCAATTCGGTACGCACCTTCGGCAACCCGGCCAGCGCCGCCACGATCCGGGGACCACTGTCGGGAATCCCGATCACGGTCAACTCCCGCTCGGCCAGGTGCTCGGCCAGCGGCGTGTAGTCCAACCCCCGGTCGGTGCCACCGACGATCACCGTCAACGGCCGCCCGTCGTACGCGTCGATCGCGTGCATCGCCGCGTACGGGCTGGTGGCGAGGGTGTCGTCGACGAAGGTGAGGCCGGACGGGTCGGCGATCTCGGTGAGCCGGTGGGCCAGCCCGTGGAACCCGGCGACCGCCACCGCCAGGGTGTCCTTGTGGGCGACGACGTCGACCCCGAGCGCGTCGAGCACCGCGAGCGCCACGCACAGGTTGCCCGCGTTGTGCCGGCCGACCAGTGGCAGCACCCCCCGGGCGAACAACGGCCGGTCGCCGAGGTGGAACCAGTCGGTGCCGTCCGGGCCGGTGTCGACGTGCACACTGTCGGGCAGGCCGGCCCGGATCGCCGCCCGGTCGCCCAGCTCCAGTGCCAGCCGCGGGTCGTTGCCGTTGACCACCACCGTCCGGGGGCCGTACGCGATCAGGTTGAGCTTGTCGCGGTAGTACTCGGCCTCACCGCCGTGCGCGTCCAGGTGTTCGGGGAACAGTGCGGTGACCACCGCGACCCGGGGCGAGTCGGTCAGGTCGCTGCACTGGTAGCTGGACAGCTCCAGCACGTACGACTCGGCGTCGGGCAGGTCGAGGGTGGGCACCCCGATGTTGCCGCCCAGGACGTTGGGCCGGTCCACCGCCGCGAGCAGGTGACTGATCAGGCTGGCCGTGGTCGACTTGCCCTTGCTGCCGGTGACCCCGATCGTCCGGTCGGCGTGGTCGGCCATCCACAGCGCGGTGCCCTGGGTGACGGTGACCCCCTTGGCGCGCAGCTCGACCAGCCACGGGTGGGTGTTGGGCACCCCCGGGGAGCGCACGACGACGTCGGCGGCGGCCAGCCGGGCGTACCCCTGCTCCCCGGTGACCAGCGGCGCGGCCTCGGCGAGCGGCCCCTCCCAGGCCACGGCGAGGAAGTTGGCGCTGTCGTCGACGGCGACCAGGTCCGCCGGGCCGTGCGCGGCGATGGCGGTCACGGCGGCGCGGCCCTCGCGGCCGGCCCCCCAGACGGCGACGGTACGGCCGCGCAGATCGGACAGGCGCACGAACTCTCCCTCAGGTGTCGACGGTGGTGCGGCGGCCGGTCCGGCGCAGCGGACCCGGCCGGACGGACCAGGGCCTAGTATGGCGTGTGCCCAACGAGCAGCTCCGGCGGATGGACGCCTTCACCTTCCCGTCGTACTCGTTCGACCCCGCCACCGGCGCGGCGTCGTTCGACTACGCCCTGACCGGTCCCGACGGCGAGCAGCGGTTCACCGAGGTGATCACGTTGCCGCTGCCGGCCGCGCCGCCGTCGGACGAGACGGTCGCCACCCTGGGCCGGGTCCTGGAACTGCTGCACGTGGTGGCCGGGGTCAGCTACTACAAGGCCGCCGCCCCGCCGCGCCTGGTGCTGCCGACGCCGCTGGGCGGGGCCGCCACCGCGCTGGTCACCGCCGTCTACACCAAGGGTCTCGCCGAGTACGCCTACCGCAACCAGCTCCCGCACGTGCTGCGGCTGCGCCCCGAGGTGCCGGCCGGCGAGGTCCCGCCACCCCGGGTGTACGACGACTCGGACCGTCGGCCGCTGTCGGCCGTCGGCGGGGGCAAGGACTCCATCGTCAGCCTGGAGGCGCTGCGCCGGGGCGGCTTCGACCCGGTGCCGTTCTCGGTCAACCCCAACCACGTGATCGTCGCGGTCAACGAGGCGTCCGGGTTGCCCGCGCTGGCCGCCCGGCGACGGCTCGACCCGGTGCTGTTCGACCTGAACGCGGCCGGCGCGCGCAACGGGCACATCCCGGTCACCGCGATCAACTCGCTGATCGCGGTCGCCACCGCCGTGCTGCACGGGCTCGGGCCGGTGGTGATGTCCAACGAGCGGTCCGCGTCCGACCCGAACCTGATCTGGAACGGTCACGAGATCAACCACCAGTGGTCCAAGGGGGTCGAGGCCGAAGGGCTGCTGCGGGCGGCACTGGCCGAGCACGCCGGGCTGACCGAGCCGTACTTCTCGCTGCTGCGTTCGCTGTCGGAGCTGCACATCGCCCGGCTGTTCGCCACCATCGACCGCTACGACGCGGTGGTGACCAGTTGCAACGCCGCGTTCAAGCTGCGCGACGCCAGCGCCCGCTGGTGCCGCAACTGCCCGAAGTGCCGGTTCGTCTTCCTGGCCATGGCCCCGTTCATGCCCCGGGACCGGGTGGTCGGCATCTTCGGCGGTGACCTGCTGGCCGACGAGACGCAGATCCCCGGCTACCGGGAGCTGCTCGGCGTGGACGGGCACAAGCCGTTCGAGTGCGTAGGCGAGGTCGAGGAGTCGGTGGTGGCGTTGAGCCTGCTCGCCGCCCAGGACCAGTGGCGCGACGCCCCGGTGGTCCGCACCCTGGTCGACGCGGTCCCCGCCGCCGCCTGGTCGACGGCCGCCACCTCCGACGTCTTCACCCCCGCCGGCCCCCACCACGTCCCCGCCCCCTACGCCAAAACCCTGCACACCCTGACCTGACCCCCTCCCCGCTCCCCCTCCCCCCCGTGCCCCTCCCCCTCCCCCCGTGCCCCTCCCCTTCCGGCCCTCATCGCCCCGGTGATCAAGAGGTTCGCGTCACCGGGGCGGCAAATTCTGACGTATTCCTCTTGATCACCGTGAACCTGCCGGCCGGGCAGTCGGTGATCAAGAGGAATGCGTCATCCGGACAGCGAAATCTGACGCAAACCTCTTGATCGCGGTCGACGGGCAGGCCGTGTAGGCGGTGATCAAGAGGTTTGCGTCATCCCGCCGACGAAATCTGACGTATTTCTCTTGATCACCGGGGACAGGCGGGGACGGGCGGGGCGGAAGGGCGGCGGGGAGGGGCGTCAGGGGGTGCGGATGGCGTCGAGGGCCAGTAGGGCTACGTGGAGGGAGAGGCTGGTCTCGACCGAGTCGAGGTCGACGCCGAGGATTCGGCCGATCCGGGCCAGTCGCTCGTAGAAGGCCGGGCGGGACAGGTGGGCGGCAGCCGCGCCGGCCGACTTGTTGCGGCCCTGCTCCAGGTAGGCCCGCAGGGTGCCGAGCAGTTGCTCCCGGGGGTGCTGGGCGTCGTGGGCCAGTAGCGCGCCGAGTTCCCGTTCGACGAAGGTCTGCAGCCGGGGCTCGTCGCGCAGCAGGTGCAGCAGACCGGCCAACCCGACGTGCGGCAGCCGGAAGACCGGCAGTTCCCGGCTGTCCCGGCGGGCGGCCTCGGCGAGCTGCCGGGCCTCGACCAGCGACCGGCGTACCTCCCGCAGGCTCCCGACTCCGGAGCCGGCGGCGACGATCACCGTCAGCCGGTGGCTGTTCCCGCCGGACGGCGGCGGGTCGGGGTGGCGGCGGCGCACGGCGGCGGCGAAGGCGGTGAGGGCGCGTTCCTCGGCGGCGGCGTCCGGCAGGGCGAGCAGGACACCCACCGCCTGGTCGTCGACCGGACTGGTCAGACCGGACAGCTTCGTCTCCCGTAGCGCCTGGCCGACCGCCTCAGCGAGATCCCGCAGCCGGGCCGGGCCGGCCTGCGGGTCCGCCGGGGCCGGTGTCGGCCAGGTGACCGGGTACGCGGGAGGGCCGGCTCCGTCGACGGGTGGTCCGCCCTCGCCCGGTGCGGGGGTGCCCGCCGGGGCGTCGCGGCGGTGCCGGACCATGATGCCGACCAGGTGCCGGCGGTCGAGGGTCACTCCGAGCGCCCGGGCCCGCAGGGCGATCTCGCCCACCGGGCGGGAGTGGTCGAGCAGGGCGGTGAGCAGGGTGCGGTGCAGTTGCCGTTCCAGTCCTTCGGCGTCGCGGCGGATCAGCCGGCCCAGCGCCAGCGTCGAGGCGGCCCGCTCCACCAGGATGGTCAGCCGGGTGGGCGGCGTGCCGACGGGCCGGCCGTCGCCGAGGCCCGCCCGCGCCGGCCAGCGCAGCAGCAGCCGACCCCAGTCCTGCCCGCGCGCGCCGACGGTGGTCACCAACCAGCCGCTGTCCCCGTCGTACGCGGTCCGGCCGGTGGGACGGATCCGGCGGGAGTGCTGCTCCCAGCCGTCGAGCAGCAGGTCGGCGCTCTCCCCCGCCGGGTCGTAGGCGAGCACCTGCCGGGACAGGTTCTCCAGCACCACCGGGCAGCCGGCCAGCTCGGCGGCCTGCCGGACCACCTCGGCCGCCCCGGCACCCTCGACGGACAGGTCGGTGAACCGCTGGTGGATCTCCTCGGTGGCCCGCAGCTCGTGCAGTTGGGCGTCGACGATCTGGGCGTGCACCGCCTCGGTGATCCGGACGAACGGGGTGGCCCGCCGCAGCTCGACCAGGGGCAACCCGCGCCGCTCGGCGGCCACGGCCATCACCCGGGGCACCTCGGTCGGGTAGCGGCGGCCCAGCTCGACCACCAGCCCGGAGACGCCCACCTCGGCGAGGTCGCCGATGAAGGCGCGGAGCCCGGCGTCGTCGGCCGGTAGCCCGATGCCGGTGGTGAGCACCAGTTCACCACCGCCGAGCAGGGTGGCGATGTCGGGCACCTCCGCCACGTGCACCCAGCGCACCGGCCGGTCCAGGCCGGCCTCCCCCGCCACCAGTCGCGGTGCGCCCCGACGGACCGGGTCCAGCGCCAGCACCTCACGGACGGTCGGGAACACGGGCGACACGCTACCCTCCGTGACCCCGGGTCCCGCCATCCACCGTCCGTCGCCGCCCCGGCGACGGGGCGGCGCCGCCGGCCGGGGCGGTGACCCGTCCCGGCCGGCGGTGCGACGGTCAGTCGACGCCGAACTCCATCGCGGCCCGGTCGAGGGCCTCGTCGTCGGCCGAGGCGACGCCCCGGGAGGCGATGGCCTCCGCGCCGCCCTGCGGCATCGCCCCGATCAGCCCGGTGGAGGCGGCCTGGGCCGCGCCGACCGCCCGCTGGGGGGTCCCGCCGCCGACCAGGCCGAGGGTGGCGTACTGCTCCAGCTTGGCCCGCGAGTCGGCGATGTCCAGGTTGCGCATGGTGAGCTGCCCGATCCGGTCGGACGGGCCGAAGGCCGAGTCCTCGGTACGTTCCATCGACAGCTTGTCCGGGTGGTAGCTGAACGCCGGGCCGGTGGTGTCCAGGATCGAGTAGTCCTCGCCCCGGCGCAGCCGCAGGGTCACCTCGCCGGTGACGGCGGTGCCGACCCAGCGCTGCAACGACTCGCGCAGCATCAGCGCCTGCGGGTCGAGCCAGCGGCCCTCGTACATCAGCCGGCCGAGGCGGCGACCCTCGTGGTGGTAGTTGGCCAGGGTGTCCTCGTTGTGGATGGCGTTGACCAGCCGCTCGTACGCGGCGTGCAGCAGCGCCATGCCGGGGGCCTCGTAGATGCCCCGGCTCTTGGCCTCGATGATCCGGTTCTCGATCTGGTCGGACATGCCCAGGCCGTGCCGGCCGCCGATGGCGTTGGCCTCCAGCACCAGGTCGACGGGGCTGCCGAACTCCTTACCGTTGATCGTCACGGGGCGGCCCTGGTCGAAGCCGATGGTGACGTCCTCGGTGGGGATCTCCACGGACGGGTCCCAGAACCGGACCCCCATGATCGGGCTGACCGTCTCGATGCCGGTGTCGAGGTGTTCCAGGGTCTTGGCCTCGTGGGTGGCCCCCCAGATGTTGGCGTCGGTGGAGTACGCCTTCTCGGTGCTGTCCCGGTAGGGCAGGCCGCGTTCGAGCAGCCACTCCGACATCTCCTTGCGGCCACCCAGTTCGGTGACGAAGTCGGTGTCCAGCCACGGCTTGTAGATCCGCAGCTGCGGGTTGGCCAGCAGGCCGTACCGGTAGAACCGCTCGATGTCGTTGCCCTTGAAGGTCGAGCCGTCGCCCCAGATCTGCACGTCGTCGGAGATCATCGCCCGGACGAGCAGGGTCCCGGTCACGGCCCGGCCCAGCGGCGTGGTGTTGAAGTAGGCCCGGCCGCCGGAGCGGATGTGGAAGGCGCCGCAGGTCAACGCGGCGAGGCCCTCCTCGACCAGGGCGGCGCGACAGTCGACCAGGCGGGCGACCTCGGCGCCGTAGCTGAGCGCACGTCCGGGCACCGAGTCGATGTCGGGCTCGTCGTACTGGCCGATGTCGGCGGTGTAGGCGCACGGGACGGCGCCCTTGTCGCGCATCCACGCGACCGCGACCGAGGTGTCGAGGCCGCCGGAGAAGGCGATGCCGACACGTTCGCCGATGGGCAGGGAGGTGAGAACCTTGGACACAGGAAGATTATGCACCTGGCCGCATTCTCATGCAAATAGCCGGTGGTCGTGGTGGCTACCCGTCAGCAGGGTCGTCCCGGCCCAACTCCCAGAACGCCACCGCCGCCGCGGCGGCCACGTTCAACGAGTCCACGCCACGCCGCATCGGGATCACCACCCGCACGTCGCTGGCCGCCTGGGCCGCCCCGGTCAGCCCCGGGCCCTCCGCCCCCAGCAGCAACGCCGCCCGCGCCCGCTGCGCCGACGTCAACCGCTGCATGGGTACGGCGTCCGCCGCCAACGTCATGGCGAGCACGGTGAACCCCGCCTCCCGCACCTGGTCCAACCCCACCGGCCAGCGCTCCAGCTTCGCGTACGGCACCGCGAACACCTCCCCCATGCTGACCCGCACGCTGCGCCGGTAGAGCGGATCGGCGCAGGACGGCGAGAGCAGCACCGCGTCGATGCCGAGCGCGGCGGCCCCCCGGAAGATCGCGCCGAGGTTGGTGTGGTTGTTGATGTCCTCCAGGATCACCACCCGACGGGCGGCGGCCAGCACCTCGGCGGCGGTGGGCAGGGGCTTGCGGTGGAACGAGGCGAGCACGCCCCGGTGGACGTGGAAGCCGGTCGCCTTCTCCAGCACGTCGGGGGTGGCCGCGTAGACCGGGACGTCCCCGGTGTCCAGGTCGGCGAGCTGGTCGACCCGTTTCGCGTCCACCAGGTACGACCGGGCCGGATAGCCGGCCCGCAACGCCCGGCGCAGCACCAGCTCCCCCTCGGCGATGAACAACCCGTGCGGGGGTTCCCACCGGGTACGCAGCTCGACGTCGGTCAGCGCGCGGTAGTCGGCGATCCGGGCGTCGTCGGGGTCGGTGATCTGGTGAACGGGCACCGCCCGATTCTGCCGGGTGCCCCGGCTCGCACCTGCGGGGCGGTCCGGCGCACCGCCGGCCGGAACCCGGTCGCCTTCCCCGACCCGGTCGACCTCTCCGACCCGGCCGACTTTCCCAACCCGGCCGACCTCTCCGACCCGGCCGACTTTCCCGACCCGGCCGCCTTTCCGCCCACGGGCAGGTTCCCGGACACCGTCGCCTTCCCGTACACCGTCGCCTTCCCGGACGCGGGCGGGTTTCCCGGCCCGGGCGGGTTTCCCCGGTCGTGGGGCGGGAAGGGGGCGGGAAAGGGACGCGACCGGAGGGACCACCACGATGAGCGCGACAGGCACCGCCGACGGCAGCTTGCCGAAGAACGCCACGGTCGCCGACCACATCGTGGCCCGCCTCGCCGAATGGGGGGTGCACCGCTACTTCGGTTACCCCGGCGACGGCATCAACGGGATGACCTCCGCGCTGCAACGGGCCGGCGACCGGGTGGAGTTCGTCCAGGTACGCCACGAGGAGACCGCCGGTTTCGCCGCCAGCGCCCACGTCAAGTACGGCGGCGGCCCACTCGGCTGCGCCCTGGCGACCAGTGGCCCCGGCGCGATCCACCTGCTCAACGGCCTCTACGACGCCAAGCTCGACCACCAGCCGGTGGTGGCCCTGGTCGGCAACACCGCGCTGACCGCCGAGGGCGGCGGCTACTACCAGGAGGTCGACCTGCTCGCCCTCTACAAGGACGTCGCCTCGGACTTCCTGGCCCAACTCGACGACCCGTCCCAGGTGCGGCACCTGGTGGACCGGGCCTGTCGTACGGCGCTGTCCCGTCGGACGGTGACCGCACTGGTGCTCCCGCTGGACGTGCAAGACGAGCCGGCGGTACCGGATCCACCGCACGCGCACGGCTACTACCACACCAGTTCGGTCCCGAGCAGCATGCCGACGGTGCCGCCGGAGGCGGAACTGCGCCGCGCCGCCGAGGTGCTGCGCGGCGGCGAGAAGGTGGCGATGCTGGTCGGGCAGGGCGCGCTCGGTGCCGAGCAGGAGGTACACCTGATCGCCGACCGGCTGGGCGCGGGGGTGGCCACCGCCCTGCTCGGCTTCACCGCCGTCGACCACCGTGAGCCGTGGGTGACCGGGGCGATCGGCCTGCTCGGCACCCGACCGAGCTGGCAGCTGATGCAGGACTGTGACCGGCTGCTGATCGTCGGCAGCAACATGCCGTACTCGGACTTCTATCCGCCGCAGGGGCAGGCCCGTGCGGTGCAGATCGACCTGGACGGGTCCCGGATGGGGCTGCGCTACCCGACGGAGGTCAACCTGACCGGCGACGCCGGCCCGACCCTGCGGGCGTTGCTGCGGGAGCTGGGCGACGGTCCCGCCCCGACGGCCTGGCGGGCGACCGTCGCCGACGCCACCTCGGCGTGGCGACGCGCCCAGGCGGACCTGGCCGGGCAGCCCGCCGACCCGGTGAACCCGCAGCTGCTGTTCCACACCCTCAACGACGCACTGTCCGACGACGCCATGATCGCCGTCGACTGCGGCACCGCCACCGCCTGGTACGCCCGCCACCTCCAGGTCCGCCCCGGCATGCTGGCCAGCCTCTCCGGCACCCTGCTGTCGATGGGCGGCGCCATGCCCTACGCCCTCGCGGCGAAGTTCGCCCACCCCGACCGGCCGGTGGTGGTGTTGATCGGCGACGGGGCGATGCAGATGAACGGGGTCAACGAGTTGATCACCGTGGCGAAGAACTGGCGGCACTGGGCCGACCCGCGTTTCGTGGTGCTGGTGCTCAACAACCGGGATCTGGCGTTCGTCAGTTGGGAGCAACGCTCCACCGAGGGCACCCCGCGCTATCCGGCCAGCCAGGACGTGCCGGACGTGGCGTACCACCGGTGGGCCGAGGTGCTGGGCCTCGACGGCGAACTGGTCGACTCCCCCGATCAGGTCGCCGGCCTGTGGCGTCGGGCCCTGACCGCCGACCGTCCCGTGGTGGTGAACGCGATGGTCGACCCGGCGGAGCTGATGCTGCCCCCGCACTTCACCCTCGACCAGGCCCGCAAGACGGCGTCGGCCCTGCTGCGCGGCGACACCGACCGGGCCGGCATCGTCCGCCGGGGCATCCCCGCCACCCTGGCCACCTACCGCCCCCGCCGCAAAAACCCCTGACCACCCACCCCCAGCCCCCAGCCCACCCACCCGCACCGCCCCGAAGCAGGCCCGGACCGCCCCGCCCAGCCTCCACGCCGGACCGCGGTGATCAAGAGGTTTACGTCACGCAGAGCTCCATTCCTGACCTGAACCTCTTGATCACCGGGCCAAGCCGGGCCGGGGTGAGCCGGGGCAGGTTGGGTTTGGGTTTGGGTGGGTTCGGGGGGTGGTGGGGTTCGGGGGGTGGTGGCGTGGTATCGGGTGGTTAGGGTGCGGGGGATGGGGCGTGGGGTGGTTGTCGCGATGGTGGGGACGGACGGGTCAGGAAAGTCGACCCAGGCCAGAGGGCTGGTGGGACGGCTGAACGAGGCGGGGATACCCGCGACCTACCTCGAGAATGCCGGTGGACGACCGCTGTGGAACCGGCTGGCGCGGGCGGTGGGCCGTCGCGACGGCGTGCATCTGTTCGGACGGCGTGCCTACCCGGTGCTGGAGGCGGCGGTACGGTGGGTGGCGCTGGCCCGTGCGGTGGCGGTCACCCGGTTGACCGGGCGGGTCGGGGTGATGGACCGCTGGACCTGGTGCCAGTACGTGATCATGCGAGCCCGCGGCGACCGGGGTGTCGGGCTGGTCCGCGCCGCGTACGCCCTCTTTCCCCGGCCGGACCTGGTCTGTTTCCTGGCCGTCCGGCCGGAGCTGGCCCAGCGACGGGTGCTGGAGCGGGGCATCGACACCGAGGAGTTGGCCCACCTGACCGCGCTCGACGCCGGTTACCGGGCGCTACCGGAGTTCGGCAGCTTCACCCTGATCGACGGCAACGCCGCCCCGGCGACGGTGGCCGCCGCCCTGGACCGGGCGGTCGCCACGGTCACCGGCAGGCGGTAGCCGTCACCGGCACCCGTCGGGACAGCCCGGTAAGCCGTAACCGCCACCGTGCCGGGCAACCCGGTAAGCCGTCACCGGCACCGTGCCGGACAACGCGATAGCCGGCACCCTGCCGGACACCCTGGTAAGCCGTCACCGGCACCCCGCCGGACAGCCCGATAGCCGGCACCCCGCCGGACAACCCCGGTGGCAGCACAGCCAACCCTTAGCGGCCCGCTGGCAGCACAGCCAACCCCCAGCCCGATGGCAGCACAGCCGACACCCTGGTCGCCGTGCCCGGATGGTGGTCCAGCCGGTTGCTCCTCGCCGCTGCCGCCGAAGATCACGCTCGATCCATGTTCCGGTGGCATCCAAGCGCTCGCGAGGCCACTCGAACATGGATCGAGCGTGATCTTGCACCTCGGTGCCACGCACGAACCCCGGCTGCGCGACCCGGGCGTACCGGCCGACTGGCACCCGCACGAACCCCGGCTCAGCCCCGACGGTTCTGCAACCAGCGCAGCAGGTCCGACGGGAAGCCCTCGTCCGGTTGCGGCGCGCTGGGGGACGGCCGGGGCGTCGGACGTTGCGGGTTGCCGACGAGTTCCCGGCTGGGGGCGGTGAAGTCGCGGACCGGCTGGCCGTCCACTGCGGTACGGATGGTCCGGGCGACCGCCGTGATCACCTCACCCTGCACCGCCGCGCCGACCGCGTCGCTGGGGTCGTCGGGGTTGGCGGCGATGCCGGCGACCGCGATCTGCGGGGTGAAACCGACGAAGGTCTCGGTGGCGTTCTGCTCCGAGCTGCCGGTCTTGCCGGCCACCGGGCGACCGACGATCCGGTCCACCCCACCGGCGGTGCTGCCGTTGCACTGCCCGTACGCCGACTGCTGGCCGACCGGGCAGCGGGCCGCGTCGGTGGCGGCGCGGGCCACGTCCGGCGTCAGCACCTGCTTGCAGGCCGGCTGCCCGACCGGCACGGTCGTGCCGTCCGGGGCGGTCACCGAGACCACCGGGGTCGGCGCACAGTACGTCCCCTCGGCGGCCACTGTCGCGTAGGCGTTGGCCAGGTCGAGCGGGGTGGTGGCGGACACCCCGAGGGTGAACGCCCCCCAGTCGGCGGCGTCGTGCGCGGCGAGGTCGGCGTCGGCCGGCGCCCGGAAGGTTATCCCGAGGCGCTGGGCCATCTCCACCACCTTGGCCGGGCCGACCTGCTCCTCCAGCCAGACGAAGTAGGTGTTCACCGAGCGGCCGAAGCCGTCCCACATCATCCGGTAGCCGTCCATCCGCGCCGGGTTGGCGTTGGCCGGGCACCACCGGCCGTCACAGGACGCCTCCCCCTCGGCGGGGAACCGGGTGGTCAGCCGGCTCGGCGAGTCGAACCCGGTGGACAGGGTACGACCGTTCTCCAGCGCGGCCAGCATGGTGAACAGCTTGAACGTGGAGCCGGCCTGGTAGCCGGCGATGCTGCCGCCGCCGGAGACCAGCGGGTTGACGGTCTGGCCGTCACCCACGCCGTACTCCCGGTTGACGGCCAGGGCGAGCACCCGGCCGGTGCCGGGCTCGACGGCGGCGATCGGCAGGGCGCGGGCGTCGTCGGCGGGGTAGACCTTGCGTGCCTCGGCGACGGCGGTGGCCTGCACGTCGGGGTCGAGCGAGGTGACCACGGTGTAGCCGCCCCGGCGCAGCGACTGCTCCCGCTCCTGGGCGGTCGCACCGAAGGCGGGTTGCTCCAACCACCAGCGACGCAGGTAGTCGCAGAAGAATCCGGCGTCGGCGCTGGCCGTGGCGGTGCAGCCGTTGGGCTGGGCCGTGGGGTGCAGGGTCAGCTTCTCGGCGCGGGCCGCGTCGGCCTGGGCGGCGGTGATCGCGCCGGTGGCGACCATCGAGTCGAGGACGTACCCGCGTCGCTTCAGGGCCGCGTCCTGGTCACCGTCGATCGGGCTGTACGCGTCGGGCGACTGGACCAGGCCGGCGAGCAACGCCGACTCGGCCAGGGTCAGGTCGGCGGGTGCCTTGCCGAAGTAGCGCTGGCTGGCCGCGGCGACCCCGTACGCACCCGAGCCGAAGTAGGCGATGTTGAGGTAGCGGTTGAGGATCTCGTCCTTGCTGAGGGTCTTCTCCAGCTCGGTGGCGTACCGGATCTCCTGGAGCTTGCGCCCGACGGTCTGCTCGGTGGCCGCCTGCCGTTGCTCGGCGGTGGCCGTGGGGTCGGTCTTGAGCACGTTACGCACGTACTGCATGGTCAGCGTGGAGCCGCCCTGGGCGGTGCCGCCGCCGGTGACGTTGGCGACCAGGGCGCGGGCCATGCCGCGCAGGTCGGCCCCGCCGTGGGAGTAGAAGCGGCGGTCCTCGGCGGCGACGATCGCCTGCCGCAGTGTCGGGGCGATCTCGGCCAGCGGCACGTCGGTGCGGTTGACGTCGTAGAACGTGGTGAGCAGCGTCTTACCGTCGTTGGCGTAGAGGTAGGAGCGCTGCGGGGTGGCCGGGGTGCGCAGCGCCGCCGGCAGGTCGTCGAACGCCCCCAGGACCGCCTTGGTGGCGACGCCGGCGAGCAGGTTGCCCGGGAGCGCGGCGACTGCGAGGACCAGACCGGCCAGCAGGCCGGCGAGCAGCACGGTGAGCAGCCGCGTCAGCGGCGTCCGGGGTGAGGACATGGACGCAAGCATTGCCACCGCACCGGGTAGCAGCCCACTCCGCCAGCGGATTGTCAGGTAACTCACCGTAATCTGCCAGCGACTTCCCCGCCCCGTCCCCCTCCCGTCCCCGCATCCCCCCTCCATCCCGTCCATCCCCTCCGTCCCCTCCGTCCCGGCGGCTCGGTGATCAAGAGCTTTGCGCGCTCTCCGGCCGAATTCCTGACGCAAACTTCTTGATCACCGACCCGAGCCGACCCGAGCCGACCCGAGGCGGGGAGGGGCGGGGGGAGGGAGCGGGGAGCGGGGAGCGGGGCGGGGGCGGGGTTAGGCGGCGGGGAGGGGGCCTTGGGGGCCGGGGGTGGGTGGGGTGGGGGTGGTGACGCTGGCGGTGGCGGCGTCGTGGGCGATGGCGGCCGGGAGGAGGCGGCCGGAGCGGTAGCCGATACCGACACCCGAGATCAGCACGAAGATCGCGCCGAAGGTCGGCAGCGAGCCGACCAGCGCACCGCCCAGGCCGAGCAGCGGGGCGGCGATCATCAGCATCGCCCCGTCACCGATGGCGAACGCCCCGGAACGGGCCACCGCCCAGCCGGTGAGCAGCCACCCCGCGCTGTAGCAGGTGGCCCCGACCAGCACCAACGTCCGGGCGGTGGTGCCGAAGACCGGGGTCTGCTCGGTCAGGCCGGCGAAGGGCAGCATCAGCACCGTGCCACCGATGCCCACCAGCAGGCCGGCCACCGCCGCCCGCCGGCTGCGGGTGGCCGCGAGCAGACCGGTGAGCGCGAGCAGGGCGAGCAGACCCAGCCAGATGGCGGCGACCCAGCCGAGCAGGTAGAGGGGCCGGCCGTCGGCCGGGTACGGGTCGTTGCCGACCGCGCCGTCGCTGGCCATCGCCACCGCCCCGTAGAGCACCGCGTAGGCGGGCAGCAGCCAGACCGCCGCGCGGGCGAGCCGGCGCAGCGACCAGGCCCAACTGGCGTCGGTGGCCGGCGCTGACGGGCCGGGGTCACCGACGAAGGGCAGCACCCCGAAGCCGCCGCCGGTGCGCCGGGTGCCCAGCGGACCCGCCGGGTCGTGTGCGCCGGCAACCGGGGTACGGGAGAACAAGCGCTGCGCGGGTTCCTTCATGGCTCACCTCGTCTGCTCCGACGGGCGGCACGCGCGGCGACACCCGTCTACTCCGGCGGGCGGTACGCGCGGCGACACCCGTCTGCTCCGACGGGTGACCGGCACGCGCCCCCGTCCGCCCTCCCGACGGGCGGCACGGGACGCGCCACCCGGCTGCTGGCGGCGGGCCGGCCGGAACGCGTCCGGCGCCCCGGTGCCTGACCACCACCCGTCCCTCAGGACCGATCGTGGCAGGCACCGGGGCGCCGGATGAGCGTTTCTCACATTTGCCGCCGGGGTGGGCGGCGACGGGGTCAGGCCCGTTCGCGCTGGTCGGCCGGGTCGCTGACCAGGCTGGCCGGGGAGACCGGCTCGGGCGCCGGCAGCCCCTTCGGCACGTTGCCGCCGGTGGCCTGCGCCTCGGCGACGCGTACCTCGTCGTGGATCTGCTGGGCGGCGCTGGCCGCCGCCTGGGCCGCCTCGGCGGCCTCCCGCTCGACCTCGCCCGCGCTGTGCTTCGCCTCCGGGGCCGGTTCGTCGCCGACCATCCGGCTCAGCCCGCCCAGCGCGCCGCCCATGCCCTCCAGGGCCTTGGTCAGCTCGGTCGGGATGATCCAGACCTTGTTGGCCGTGCCGTTGGCGATCTGCGGCAGCGCCTGCAGGTATTGGTAGGCCAGCACCTTCTGGCTCGGGTTGGCGGTGTGGATCGCGTCGAAGACCGTCCGGATCGCCTTGGCCTGACCCTCGGCCTGCAGGATCCGGGCCTGCCGGTCACCGTCGGCGCGCAGCACCGCGGACTGCTTCTCACCCTCGGCGGTGAGGATCTGCGACTGCTTGTGCCCCTCGGCGGTGAGGATCGCCGCCCGGCGGTCCCGCTCGGCGCGCATCTGCTTCTCCATCGAGTCGCGGATGCTCGCCGGCGGCTCGATCGCCTTGATCTCCACCCGGGTCACCTTGATGCCCCACCGGCCGGTGGTCTCGTCGAGCACCCCGGAGAGGTGCCGGTTGATCTCCTCGCGGCTGGTCAGGGCCCGCTCCAGGTCCAGCGAACCGATCACGTTACGCAGCGTCGTGACGGTCAGCTGCTCGATCGCCTGGATGAAGTTGGCGATCTCGTAGGTGGCCCGGACCGCGTCCACCACCTTGTAGTAGAGGACGGTGTCGATCGACACCACCAGGTTGTCGGAGGTGATCACCGGCTGCGGCGGGAAGCTCACCACCTGCTCACGCATGTCGACCTTGGTACGCACCGCGTCGACGAACGGGACCAGCAGGTTCAGGCCCGGGTTCAGGGTGCGCTTGTACTTGCCGAGCCGCTCCACCACGTCCTGACGCTGCTGCGGCACGATGCGTACCGCCTTCGCCAGCGTCACCACCATGATCAACGCTACGGCCACCAACAGGACCGCTAGAAATTCCATACCGTCACCTTTTCGCTTCCGGCAGCTCGCCGGGGGAGGAAATGTCGTCCTGCCACACCAGGGCGGTGGCGCCCCGGACCTTTATCACCTGCACCCGCGCACCGGGCTCGAAAGTCTGCGTCGCGTCGTACGGACGCGCCGTCCACAACTCGCCGTCGATCTTCACCATGCCCTGGTCGGCACCGACCTGCTCGATCACCAGCGCGGTGGCGCCCTCCAGCGCCTCCACCCCGAACGGCTGCTCGCCGCTGTCCACCGACGGCCGCATGTGCCGGCGGATCGTCGGCCGGGCGAGCGCCACCGTCAACGCCGACACCACGGCGAAGACCACCGCCTGCACGGCGACGGGCGCACCCAGCGCGGCGGCCCCGGCGGCGGCGAACGCGCCCACCGCGAACATGATCAAAAACAGCGTCGTCGTGAAGATCTCGGCGACGGCCAACAGCACACCCAGCACGATCCACACCACGGCGTCCACCCCCCGATCGTGACACGTCCACGCGAATCCACCCACTCCTGGTGATCAGTAAGCTCAGTTCAGGCCCGTTCCGACCGCCGCCAAGGAGCCGATCGTGACCCTGCTCGCCGAGACCGTCCGCCGGATCGACACCCTCGTGGCACAGGCCCAGGCCACCGGGCGTACGCCGTCGTTGGCGCTGGGCGTCGTACGGGACGGGGCCCTGGTGCACCTGGCCGCCGCCGGCGACCACCCGCGCCCGGACCCCGACCTCCAGTACCGGGTGGGCTCGATCACCAAGACGATGACCGCGACGCTGCTGCTGGGGGAACGGGACGCCGGCCGGCTCACCCTCGACGACCCGCTGGAGCGGCACCTGCCGGGCACCGCCGTCGGCGGGCTCACCCTGCGCCAACTCCTCGGCCACGCCAGCGGCCTGCACCGCGAACCCGACGGCCCGTGGTGGGAGCGGACCGAGGGCACCGACCTGGCCACCCTGGTCGCCGGCGTGACCACGGACAAGGTCGGCTACCCCGCCTGGCGCGGCTACCACTACTCCAACCTGGCGTACGGGCTGCTCGGCGGGGTGCTGGAACGGGTCACCGGGACGCCCTGGGCGCAACTGCTGAGCACCCGGATCCTCGACCCGCTGGGCCTGCGGCGCACCACCTACCACCCCACCGCGCCGTACGCCCCGGGCTACGTGGTGCACCCGTGGCACGACACCCTGCGGGAGGAGCCGCGCACCGACACCGGGGCGATGGCCCCCGCCGGGCAACTCTGGTCGACCGTCACCGACCTCGCCCGCTGGGCGGCGTTCCTCGCCGATCCCGACCCCGAGGTGCTGGCCGCCGACACCCTCACCGAGATGTGCACCCCGGTCATCCTCAGCGACCTGGACTCCTGGCGTGGCGGCCACGGCCTGGGCCTGGAGCTGTACCGCGAGGGCGACCGGGTGTACGTGGGCCACGGCGGCTCGATGCCCGGCTACGTCGCCGCGCTGACGGTGCACCGGCCCAGCCGGACCGCCGTGGTCGGCTACGCCAACTCGTACGGGTTCCGCACCGGCCACATCGGCGGGCTGTCCCGGCAACTACTCACCCTGGTCCTGGACGCCGAACCGACGCCGGTCACGCCCTGGCGGCCGGCCGCCGCCCCACCCCCGGCGGAACTGGCCGAGCTGACCGGCCGCTGGTGGTGGATGGGCATCGAGTACGAGGTCAGGGCCGACCCGGCCGGCGAGCTGTGGGCCGGCCGGCCCGGCGAGCCGACGCTGCGGTTCACCCGGACCGGACCGGACCGCTGGCGGGGCCGCTCCGGCGAGGAGGACAGCGAGGTCCTCGCCGTGCTCCGCGACCCGGACGGGCGGGCGGTGGGCCTGGACATCGGCACCTTCGTCTTCACCCGCACCCCCGACCAGGAGCCCTGACCCGTCTGCCCGACCGGTCGGCCGTCTGCCCGATCCGGCGGTCGGTGCGGCTCAGCCGGGCTCGGTGACGAAGTCGATCAGGCGTTCCATCGCGTTGATCAGCGGCGTCTCCACATCGGCGAAACTGTCCACCCGGGACAGGATGCGTCGCCACATGTCGGCCGGCTCGGCCACCCCGAGGGCCGCACAGACGCCCTCCTTCCACGGCCGGCCCGGCGGCACCACCGGCCAGGCCCGGATGCCCAGCGCGGCCGGCTTGACCGCCTGCCACACGTCGACGTACGGGTGCCCGGTAACCAGCACGTGCGGGGAGTCCACCCGGGCCACGATCCGGCTCTCCTTGGAGCCGGGCACCAGGTGGTCGACGAGCACCCCCAACCGGCGGCCGGGGCCGGGGGCGAAGTCGCGTACCTCGGCGTCGAGGGCGTCGATGCCGTCCAACGGCTCCACCACCACGCCCTCGACCCGCAGGTCGTCGCCCCAGATCCGCTCCACCAGGGCGGCGTCGTGCACGCCCTCGACCCAGATCCGGCTGGCCTTGGCCACCCGCGCCCGGACGTCGTCCACGGCGATCGATCCGGAGGCGGTGCGGCGGCGGGCGGCAGGCACCACGGGGCGTACCGGCCGGCGCAGGGTCACCGGTGCCCCGTCGAGCAGGAACGCGGCGGGCAGCAGCGGGAAGACGCGCCGCCGGCCGTGCCGGTCCTCCAGCACCACCGCCCCCGACTCGAACCCCACCACCGCGCCGCAGAACCCGGAGTCGGCGTCCTCCACCACGAGATCCACCTCGGCGTCGACCTCGGGGGTGACCTTCCGTCGCCGCCAGTCGCCCGCCAGCACGTCCTCGCCGTATCGCCCCGCCATGTCGATCACGCTAACCTCCGGCGCGCTCCGGCACCTCCCGACGCGCCCGTCCGACGTGCCGCCCACCCGGACCGACGCGCCGCCCGCCGAGCACGACGCGCCCCGGCCGACCCGCCGCCCGCCGAGCACGACGCGCCCCGGCCGACCCGCCGCCCGCGCGGGTCGGCGTGCCCCCGCCGTGCCCGACCCGCCGTCCGCGCGGGCCGTTGCGCCAACCGCCCGGGCCGACGTGCCGTCCGTGCGGGCCGCGCCACCTGCACCGGTGGGTGGGCCGTGGGACCCACGATCCGGCAGTCGAGACAGGGGCGGCGGGGAGCACGTACCCTTTCGGCATGTCCTCCCCCGCAACGGGCGCGGCCACCCTCGCCGCGCGCCGGTCGAGCCGTTTCGTGGCCTGGGTACGCGCCTGGCGGGCCGGCCTGGTGCCCTTCGACGAGGTGGCCGAGTCGGTCGCCGGTGACGAGGAGCACCTGGTCGCCGACGCGCCGGGCACCTGGCGGGACGTGCCGCTGCGCGACGCCCTGCCGACGTTGGCCAAGCTCTCCCCCGACGAGATCCGCCTGGTGCTGCCGGCACCGGGCGACCCGCGGGGGCTGCCCGGTCCGGGCGACTTCGCCGGGGCCGCGCTGCTGGCCGGGGAGGCCGTGGTGGCCGGTGGGCTCGGGCTGATCCCCGAGGTGCGCACCCACACCTCCGGCTCCGGGATGACCTGGGAGACGGTGCTGTGGCGGGTCTACCCGCTGCCGGCCGACGCGCCGAAGGCGTCGCTGACCGCACCCGGAGCGGCCGAGGCGGAGGCGGAACTGGCCACCGCGCTGGCCGAGTCCACCGCCGCGCTGACCCGCCTCGACGTGGCCCAGTGGCGGCCCGAGCTGGCCGGGGCGCTCGCCGCGCTGCGCCGCCCGGACGGTGCCACCGACCTGCCGCCCGGGTTCGACCCACGCTCCCGGCGGCTGTTCGCCCGCGCCGCCGTCCTCGACCGGGTCCTCGCGCTGGCCGGGGAGAGCGCGCCCGGCGGAGCGATCAACAACCACGAGGCCCAGCAGCGCGACGCCGCCCTGCGCCCGCTCACCACCGCCTGTAGGCAGGCGCTGGTCGCCGCCTGCAACGCCCCGCTGCGCCCCTGACCGCACCCGCCGCGCCGCGCACACCGCGCCGCCCGCGCCGCGCCGCACACCGGGCCGGGCCGCCCGCGCCGCGCCGTATGCCGGGCCGGGCCGCCCGCGCCGGGACGCCATGCCCGCCGGCCGGGACGCTGCCCGCACCCGGACCGGATCGCGCCGGAACGGTACGGCTCAGATCTCGTCGATCAGGTCCAGCACCGAGTCGACGATGCGCGACGGCCGGTACGGGTAGCGTTCCGTCTCGGCCCGGGTGCTGATCCCGGTGAGCACCAGGATCGTCTCCAGTCCCGCCTCCAGGCCGCACAGGATGTCGGTGTCCATCCGGTCGCCGATCATCGCGGTGCTCTCCGAGTGGGCGTTGATGGTGTTCAACGCCGAACGCATCATCATCGGGTTGGGCTTGCCGACGAAGTACGGCTCCACCCCGGTCGCCTTCGAGATCATCGCGGCGACCGACCCGGCGGCGGGCAGCGCACCCTCCACCGACGGGCCGGTGACGTCCGGGTTGGTGCAGATGAACCGGGCCCCGTCGTTGATCAGCCGGACCGCCTTGGTGATCGCCTCGAAGCTGTAGGTGCGGGTCTCCCCCAGCACCACGTAGTCCGGGGCGAAGTCGGTCAGCACGTAACCGACGGCGTGCAGCGCGGTGGTCAGCCCCGCCTCGCCGATCACGTACGCGGTGCCGCCCGGCCGCTGGTCGGCGAGGAACTGGGCGGTGGCCAGCGCCGCCGTCCAGATCGCCTCCTCGGGCACCTCGAAGCCCATCCGGGTGAGCCGGGCCTGGAGGTCGCGCGGGGTGTAGATGGAGTTGTTGGTGAGCACCAGGAAGGGCTTGCCGGAGGACCGGAGCCGGTTGACGAACTCGGGGGCGCCGGGCACCGGCTGGCCCTCGTGCACCAGCACGCCGTCCATGTCGGTAAGCCAGCTCTGCACCGGTTTGCGGTCAAGCATCTGTCGTCCCAAGGGGGTGTCGGGGAGGGTGGGTCGTCGGCATCAGGGGCGGCGGGCGGCCGGCACGCAGCACGGGGTCGGGCAGCTGTCCCACATCGGCAGCTCACCGAGGCGACGGCGGATCGCCGGCCCGTCGGGCGTGGTGCGTTCGGCCACCAGTTCGCGCACCATCGAAACGAACCTCGGGTCGGTGCCGGGGGTGCCCGCCCGGACGAAGTCCAGACCGAGCTGCTTGGCCGTCTCCAACGCCTCGGTGTCGAGGTCCCAGACCACCTCCAGGTGGTCGGAGACGAACCCGATCGGGCTGACCACCACCCCGGTCACCCCCTGCCTGGCGAGGGCGGTCAGGTGGTCGTTGACGTCCGGCTCCAGCCACGGCACCTGGGGCGGGCCGGAACGGCTCTGCCAGACCAGGTCGTAGGGCAGGTCGGGTGCGGCGGCGGCGTGCACCAGCCGGGCGGTCTCCGCCAGCTGCGCGGTGTACCGGCCGCCGTGCGGGCCGGCGGTGGCCGCCGCTGAGGTGGGGATTGAGTGCGCGGTGAAGACCAGCCGGGTGGTGTCCCGCCGGGCCGGGTCGAGCTGGGCCAGCGCCGAGCGCACCGCGTCGGCGTGCGGCTCGACGAAGCCCGGGTGGTCCCAGAACTGCCGCAGCTTGTCGATCACCGGGGCGTCCGGGCCGACGGCGGCCCGCGCGGCGGCGATGTCCTCCTGATACTGCCGGCACGACGAGTAGCCGCCGTACGCGCTGGTGACGAACGCCAGCGCCCGGGTGATCCCGTCGTCACGCATCTGCGCCACGGTGTCGGCGAGCATCGGGTCCCAGTTCCGGTTGCCCCAGTAGACCGGCAGTTCGACGTCGTGCGCGGCGAGGTCCGCCCGGATCGCGGCGAGCAGTTCGCGGCACTGCTGGTTGATCGGGGAGACCCCGCCGAAGTGCAGGTAGTGCTCGGCGACCTCGGCCAGCCGCTCGGGCGGCACCCCCCGCCCCCGGGTCACGTTCTCCAGGAAGGGCAGCACGTCCTCGGGCCGCTCCGGGCCACCGAAGGAGACCAGCACCAATGCGTCGTACGACATGGGGTCATTCTCCCCCGCGCCCGAAGACGGCCCGACGACGCCCCCTGGTCGCGGGCGTGCCGCAGGGGCCCCGGTCCGGGGCCCCTGCGGGCGGTTCAGGCGCCGACGGCGTGGTAGCCGCCGTCGACGTGGACGATCTCGCCGGTGGTGGCCGGGAACCAGTCCGACAGCAGGGCCAGGCAGGCGCGGGCGGCCGGCTCCTGGTCGGTGAGGCTCCAGCCCAGCGGGGCGCGCTCGGTCCACGCCTGCTCGAACTGCTCGAAGCCGGGGATGGACTTCGCGGCCATGGTGCGCAGCGGCCCGGCCGCGACCAGGTTGCTGCGGATGCCCTGCTTGCCCAGGTGCACGGCGAGGTAGCGGGAGGTGGACTCCAACCCGGCCTTGGCCACGCCCATCCAGTCGTAGACCGGCCAGGCCTTGGTCGCGTCGAAGGTGAGCCCGACCACCGAGCCGCCCGGCGACATCAGCGGCAGCGCCGCCATGGCCAGCGACTTGTAGGAGTACGTGGAGACGTGCAGCGCGGTCGCCACGTCCTCCCAGGAGGCGTCGAGGAACCCGCCACCGAGGCAGCTCTGCGGGGCGAAGCCGATCGAGTGGACCACCCCGTCGAGTCCGTCGACGTGCTCGCGTACCCGGTCGGCCAGGCCGGCGAGCTGCTCCGGGCTGGTCACGTCCAGCTCGATGATCGGTGCCGGCTGCGGTAGCCGGCGGGCGATCCGCTCGACCAGCGAGAGCCGGCCGTAGCCGGTGAGCACGACCTGGGCGCCGTTGTCCTGGGCGAGTTTCGCCACCGAGAAGGCGATCGAGGCGTCGGTGATGACGCCGGTGACCAGCAGCCGCTTACCGGCGAGCAGTCCTGACATGTGTTGGCTTCCTCCGTACGTTCTCAGTGACCCATGCCGAGGCCGCCGTCGACCGGGATGACGGCACCGGAGATGTAGCCGGCGGCGTCCGAGGCGAGCCAGGTGACCACCCCGGCGACCTCGTCCGGCGCGGCGAACCGCCCGGCCGGGATGACCTTGCGGTACTCGGTGCGGCGCTCCTCGGGCAGCTTGGCCGTCATCTCGGTGTCGATGAAGCCCGGGGCGACCACGTTCGCGGTGATGTTGCGGCTGCCCAGTTCCCGGGTGATCGAGCGGGCCACCCCCACCAGGCCGGCCTTGCTGGCGGCGTAGTTGACCTGGCCGGCGCCGCCGTAGAGGCCGATCACCGACGAGATGAAGATCATCCGGCCCCACTTGGCCCGGAGCATCTTGGACGAGGCCCGCTTGGCGCACCGGAAGGCACCGGTCAGGTTGGTGTCGAGCACCCCGGTGAACTGCTCCTCGGACATCCGCATCAGCAGCGTGTCGTCGGTGATGCCGGCGTTGGCGACCAGCACCTCGACCGGGCCGAGCTCGGCCTCGACCGCGGCGAAGGCGGCGTCGACGGAGGCCGAGTCGGTGACGTCGCACCGGACCCCGAACAGTCCCTCCGGCGCGTCGCCGCTGCGGTGGGTGACCGCCACCCGGTCGCCCTGCTTGGCGAAGGACTGCGCGATGGCCAGTCCGATTCCCCGGTTGCCGCCGGTCACCAGCACGGTACGGGCCACTGTCCCCCCTCGTTTCCACTGATCATTCCGGTCGGAGCCTAGGCGTTACCGACAGGTAACCGCTAACGGTCCGCCACCGGCGGCCGGCCGAGTACGCGTTCGCGCAGTCCCCGTTGTACGATCATCGTCGTCCGCGAGCCGAATGCGACTCGCGTTTCCGGGCCCGCCGACCGCAGGAGGTGATCGCTGTGCGAGATAGCGATCCTCCCAGTCGTGGCCGGGCCCTCCGTCAGCCCCGCTGAGCCACGACTCAGTCGGTCGAGCTGACCCAGCTCCCGCTCCCCGCACCTCCCGTCTGCGGCCCCGGCCACAGACCGGTCGGTGGTGCCGTCCCGCGTCGGGACGCCCCGGTGGAGCAGCCCGGTCACGACTTCGCGTGTGCGCCCCGTTCAACCCTTTGCGGTCCGCCCCGCCCCCGCGGACCGCCCCGTCGCCACCGGAGCCGTTCATGAGCCGCTACGTCGCCCCGCTGAGCTTCACCCTCGCCGCCGTCTGGGTGGCCGTCGTGTTCGTGCTGGCCGGCGGCGGTCACTGACCACCACCGGCCGTCGCGCCGACCCGCACACCCCGGCGGGACACCCCGGACCGGGTCACCGCACCCCGGGACGTCCGCCAACCGCCGCACCACACCCCCGACGTCCAGCCGGGCGTCACAACATCCGGGACGCGTCACAGCATGCGGGACGTCCACAGCAGGCTCAGCCCGCCCGCGCAGAGCACCAGCAGCAACGCCGTCCCCGCGTACCACTGGGTGATCTCGCGGGGCTCGGTGCGGAACCCGATCGACGAGCCCATGTCCTGGTAGACCTGCTTCAGCTCGGCCACCGAGGCCGCCTCGTAGAAGTAACCCTCGGTGGTCTCGGCGAGCTGGGCCAGCGCCAGCCGGTCCACCGGCACCCGCTGCAACTGACCACCGATGTCGACCTGCCCCGAGTCGGTGCCGAACGCGATGGTGGACACCGGCACGTTCGCCGCCTGCGCCGCCGCCGCGGCCTCCTCCACCGACCGGCCCGAGGTGCGGAACCCGTCGGAGAGCAGCACGATCCGGGCCGGCGGAATGCCGGCCGCACCGTCGGCCGGTACCGACCGGATCGCCTCCAGGCAGGTGAAGACCGCCTCACCGGTGGCGGTCGCCTCGGCCAGGGTCAGCCCGTCGATCGCCGCCGTCACCACCGCCCGGTCCTTGGTGGGGGCCACCAGCACGTTCGCCGCCTTGGCGAAGGAGACCAACCCCAGGTTGTAGCTGGCCGGCAACTCACCGACGAACTGCTTCGCCGCCTCCTGCGCGGCCTCCAACCGGCTCGGCGACACGTCGTCGGCCTGCATGGACAGCGACACGTCGATGGCGAGCATCACGGTGGCCCGCTCCAACGGCTCCCGGGTGTCGATCGCCGGCCGGGCCATCCCGGTGGCCAGCGCCACCATCGCCAGCAGCAGCACGGTCGCCGCCACGTGCCGCCGCCACCCCAACCCCTTCGGCGCGAGGGTCCGCAGCAGGTCCACGTTGGTGAACCGCATCGCGTACGCCCGGCGGTGGCGCTGCCGCCAGACGTAGGCCGCGGCCAGGGCCAGCACCGGCACCAGCGTCAGCAGCCACCACGGTTGCATGAAACGGATCATCGCGTCGTCCCCCGGGTGCGGGCGTGCCGCTGGGCGGCCACGAATCGCACCATGTCCAGCAGCCAGTCTCGGTCGGTACGCAACACCAGGTGCCCGGCACCGGCGGCGCGCAGCTCGGTGGCGATCGCGCCGCGCTGGGCGGCGGCCGCCTCGGCGTAACGGCGGCGCAGCCGCGGATCGGCGGTCTGCACCTCGTGCAGCTCCCCGGTCTCCGGGTCCACCACCGGCAGCACCCCCACGTCGGGCAACTCCAGCTCGCGCGGGTCGACCACCTCGATGGCCAGCACGTCGTGCCGGACCCGCAGCTTACGCATCGGCCGGCCCCACTGCGCGGGCGGTGCGAGGAAGTCCGAGATCACCACGGCCAGGCCCCGGCGGCGCGGCGGCCGGTTGAGCAGGTCGATCAGCGCCCCCAGGTCACCGCGCCCGGGACGCAGCGGGGTGTGCGCCACCGCGCGCAGCAACGCCTGCGCCTCCCGCCGGCCGGAGCGGGCCGGCACCCGGGTCAGCGTCCCCGGCCCGGTGGGCTCCGGTGGTGGGGCGGAGCGCCACCGACGGGTGGGCGGGGCCGGCGGCGGGACCCCGGTGCCGATCACCGCGCCGATCCGGTTGCCGCCGCGCACGGTCAGGTGGGTCAGCGCGGCCGTCGCGGCGACCACCACGTCCCGCTTGAGCCACCGGCCGGTGCCGAAGTCCAGGCTCGCCGACAGATCCACCGCCAGCCACGTCTCCAGCTCCCGGTCGGCCACCGTACGCCGCACGTGCGGGGTGGTGGTCCGGGCGGTCACCGGCCAGTCCATCCGGCGTACGTCGTCGCCGGGGCGGTACTCGCGCGACTCCCCCGCCTCGCTGCCCGGCCCCGGCAGCAGACCCGCGTAGTCGCCCTGGAGCAGTCCGTCGAGTTTGCGGGTCACCAGCAGTTGCAGCCGGGACAGCACCGCCTCGTTGCGCTCCCCACCGGCGTCGGCCGGGCGTGCCGGTGCGGTCACGGGCGCTGCCCGGGCCAGCCGGCGGCCGGCGGGCCGCTGACCGGCGGCGGCGCGGACGCCTGCTGACGGGGCGCCACCGAGGGCATCGGGATGGTCGACATCACCCGGTGCACCACGTGGTCGGCGGGCACGTCGTCGGCCAGCGCGTCATAGCTGAGCACCAGCCGGTGGCGCAGGATGTCCGGCGCGATGTCCTGGACGTCCTGCGGCAACGCGTAGTCCCGGCCGCGCAGCAGTGCCAGCGCCCGGGTGGCCCGGATCAGGCCGAGCGAGGCGCGCGGGCTGGCCCCGTACTGGATCAGCCGGGCCACGTCGGGCATCCCGTGCTCGGCGGGACTGCGGGTGGCCAGCACCAGCCGGACGGCGTAGTCGACCAACGCGTTGTGCACGAAGACCTGGTCGGCCTTGCGTTGCAGGGCGAGCAGGTCGTCGGCGGTGAAGACCTGCGCCGGCACGGGCGCGGCGACCCCCATCCGGTAGACGATCTCCCGCTCCTCGGCGTCGGTGGGGTACCCGACGACGATCTTCATCAGGAAGCGGTCCCGCTGCGCCTCCGGCAACGGATAGACACCCTCCTGCTCGATCGGATTCTGGGTGGCCATCACCAGGAACGGGTCGGGCACCCGGTGGGTCTGGCCGCCGATGGAGACCTGCCGTTCGCTCATCACCTCCAGCAGTGCCGACTGCACCTTGGCCGGGGCCCGGTTGATCTCGTCGGCGAGCAGGAAGTTGACGAAGACCGGGCCCAGCTCGACGTCGAACTTCTCACTCGACTGCCGGTAGATCCGGGTGCCCATGATGTCGGCCGGCACCAGGTCCGGGGTGAACTGCACCCGGGCGAACTCCCCACCCACCACCCGGGCCAGGGTCTCCACCGCGAGGGTCTTGGCCACCCCCGGCACACCCTCCAGCAGGCAGTGCCCCCGGGCCAGGAGCGCCACGAACATCCGCTCCACCATCCGGTCCTGCCCGACGATCACCCGTTTGATCTCGAACAGCGCCCGCTCCAGCAGGGTGGCGTCCTGGGCGGGAGTGGTCACCGCCGCAGGTGTCTCGGGGGCCGTCCCGGTCGGGGTCGGGGCGTCGGGCGTGGTCGGCTGGGCCACCGGTCCTCCACAGCATGATCGGTCGTCGTGGCGTGGTGCGGTAACAAGACTCGCATGCCCGGCTGAGAGCCGAGGTGGGGAGAACCCGATTTCCGCCACGCCGTCCCGATCACCGAATCGCTGAACGAGGGTGGACACGAAGGGGTCTGCCACGTGTACGATTCACCCCGTCGCCGGGCGGCTCCCCCCGTGGCCGCCCGGCGCTCAAACCTCCGGTCCAGGCGTGCCTACACTTCCCTGGTGACCGATCCCACCCCCGCCGACGAGGCCCCCGTCTGTTCGTCGCGGGGGTGTCGCGCGCCCGCCAGCTGGGCGTTGCGCTGGAACAATCCCCGACTGCACACCCCCGACCGGCGCAAGACCTGGCTCGCCTGCCCGGCCCACCGGGGCAGTCTCGGCGACTTTCTCGACGCCCGGGGGTTCCTCCGGGAGGTCGCCGCGCTCCCCACATCGCATACCCTCGAAGCGTGAACGCTGCCGAGCCACCCCAGTCCCCGGTGAGCGCCCTGGAACCCTGGCCGGACACCGTCCGCTGGCAGCCGATCTCGACCGACCTGATCTGGGTCGAACTGCTCCGCCTGGCACTGGGCCTGGCGGTGCTGCTGGTCGGGCTGGCGGTGGGCTGGGCGCTGCAGGGGCACTGGCTGTTCGGCGCGGGCTGCGCCGTGGTGCTGCTCGGCGGCGGCTGGCGGGCGGTGACGATCGTCCGGGGCGTACACGCCTGGGGGTACGCCGAACGCGACGACGACCTGCTGGTCCGGCACGGGTTGCTGGTCCGCCGGTTGTCCATCGTGCCGTACTCGCGGATGCAGTTCGTCGACGTCAGCGCCGGCCCCCTGGAACGCGCCTTCGACCTGGCCACCGTGCAGTTGCACACCGCCGCGGCGGCCACCGACGCCCGGGTGCCCGGCCTGCGGCCGGCCGAGGCGTCCCGGCTGCGCGACCGGCTCACCGCCCTCGGTGAGGACCGGGCGGAGGGGCTGTGACCGACGGCCACCCCGGCCCCGGCGCGGCCCGTCCCGCCGACCCGACGCCCACCAGGCCCGCACCGTCTGACCCACCGGCACCGTCCGACCGTTCACCATCCGGCCCACCGGCACCGTCCGACCATTCACCATCGCACCGAGCGGCACCGTCGGGCCCAGCGGTGCCGTCGGGCCCAGCGGTGCCGTCGGGCCCAGCGGTGCCGTCGGGCCCAGCGGTGCCGTCGGGCCCGCCCATGCCGGGCGGGGTCGCCGCCCCACAGGTGGCGACCGTCCCGGACCGTTCCGAGTCCCCCGCGCCGGCGGGACCCGTCACCGGTCCGGATGCCGACCAGCCGGGGCCGACCGGTCCGGGCGCGACGGCCGCCGATGCGCCGCCCCGGCAACGGCTGCACCCCCTGAGCCCGGTGTTGCAGGGGGCGAAGTCCCTGTTCGTGGTGATCGCCGGCCTGTCCTGGTCGACCCTGTCCCGGGTCGGCTTCGGCTGGTTCGCCGTGCTGGTGGCGGTACTCGCCCTGGGCGCGACCGTGCTGGCGGTGGTCAGCTGGTACAACACCGGTTACCACATCGTCGGGCGGGAACTGCGGGTGCACGAGGGCCTGCTGTGGCGGCGCACCCGGGCGATCCCGCTGGAACGCCTACAGGCCGTGGAAGTGGTTCGCCCGCTGCTGGCACAACTCACCGGCCTGGCCGAGCTGCGCCTGGAGGTGGTCGGCGGCGGTAAGACCGAGGCGCCGCTGGCGTACCTCTCGGTGGCCGACGCGGCCCGGCTGCGGCAGCGGCTGCTCGCCGTGGCCGCCGGCACCCCGGACCAGGAGACCACCGGGGCGGTCCCGCCGACGCCCGGCGGCCCGGAGGTGGACGCCACCACGCCGACCGAGCGGGAGCCGGCGGGCCGGCCGCTGCACGCGGTGGGCAACACCGACCTGCTGGTCAGCCAACTCCTCACCCCCCAGGCGTTCCTGCTCCCGGTCGGGGTGGCCTTCGTGGTGGCGCAGTTCCTGTCCGAGGGCTCCTGGTCGTTCATCGCGGTCGCCAGCACCCTCACCGCGATGGCCGGCGTGCTGCTGCAACCGGTCCGCCGGGTCCTCGACGACTGGAGCTTCCGCCTGGCCCGCGAATCCGACCGGCTGCGCATCCACAACGGGCTGCTGGAGACCCGGATGCAGACCGTGCCGCTGGAACGGGTGCAGACCGTCGTGGTGACCTGGCCGCTGCTCTGGCGGATGAAGGGCTGGCTGCGGCTGCGGCTGGAGGTCGCCGGCTACTCCGGCGGCGAGACCGACGACCGCAACCGGCCCGACCGGCTGCTCCCCGTCGGCGACCTGGCCGTCGGCACGATGATCGTCGACGAGGTGCTGCCCGGGGTGCGGCTGGACGCGCTGCCGTTGACCCCGCCACCGCAGCGGGCCCGCTGGCTGCGCCCGCTCAGCGCCCGGGCGCTCGGCGCGGGGCTGCACGAGCGGGTGTTCGCCGTCCGGTCCGGTCTGCTCACCCGGCAGTTGGCGCTGGTGCCGTACGCCCGCATCCAGAGCGTGCGGGTGGTGCAGGGGCCGGCGCAGCGGCGGTTGCGGCTGGCGACCGTGCACGTCGACACCGCCGGTGGGTCGGGTGCCGCCGCGTACGACCGGGACCTGGCCCAGGCGTGGGCGCTCGCCGCGGAGCTGACCGCCCGGGGCCACGCCGCCCGCCGCGCCCGCTGATCAGCGCCGGGCGGACCCGGCCGGGGTGACGGCGACCGCAGCGTCGTCGGGTGACGCCGCGGCGGTGGGGCCGGCACGGCGGGCCTGGCGGGCCCGCCAGGCCCGCTCGGCCAGCCCGACGACCAGGAACGTCATCCCCACGTACGCCCAGCCCACCAGGACGTCGATGACGTAGTGCTCCCCGCTGTAGACCAGGGTGAAGGTCATCGCCAGCGGGTAGGCCAGCAGCAGCGGCCACCAGCGACGCCGGGTCGAGCGCAGGAAGAACAACACCACGAACAACGCCCAGGCGGTGTGCAGCGACGGCATCGCGGCGACCGGGTTGGAGGCGATCTGCCCGGCGTTGAGCAGGTTGCCCGCGCCGTGCATCCCGAACTCCTTCCACCCCCGGGTGGAGATCCGGGCGACCTCGGTGAGCAGACCGTTCTGCGCCGCCCACCACGGCGGAGCGGCCGGATAGACGAAGTAGGTCACCAGGCCGGCCGCGCAGAGGAAACCCCACCGCCGCATGTACGCCGCCCACCGCGCCCGGCTGCGCAGCCAGAGCACCGCGGCGGCGGCCAGCGTCACCACGAAGTGGGAGAAGTAGACCCAGCTGACCGCCACGTCCCACCAGCGCACGTCGGGGCGGTAGAGGTGCTGCTGGAGCCAGACCGTGGGCACCTCGCCCCCGGTCGCCCAGCCGAACATCAACCGGTCGGCGACGATCAGCTCGTAGGCGTGCGGGGTGCGGCCGTTGTCGGCGAACCCCCGGGAGAGGTTGTAGAAGGCGAGCAGCAGCACCACCGGGATCCAGTCCCGGGCGAACCGCAGGTGGCTGCGCCAGGGCCGGCCCCAGTTCCAGGCGACGGTGCCGGCCCAGATCCACAGGAAGGCGTACGCCGGGTCGGTGGGCAGGCCGATGGCCAACCAGGTCACCACGAAGGCGACGGCCCAGACGGACATCGCGATCACGCGGCGGCGTCCACCGGCGGACGCGCCGACGGACCCGGACGGGACGGGGGGCGGGGGCTCAGTCACAACGGCCATCGCGGTCAAGGTTAACGGTGGGCGACGCATCGACCACCGCCGACCACCTGTCGGGTGACCACCGGGCACGGGAGCCCGCCGACGGCGGCGGAAGCACCCGGCCGGCCGCCGATGTCCCGGCCGGCAGCGGGGGCCCGACCACTAGGCTGACCCCATGCTGGAACAGCCGGACGCACCGTTCCCGCCGGGGCTGACCGCCCGGGTGGAGCTGACCGTCGCCGACGCCGACACCGCGCGGGCCGTCGGCTCCGGTGACGTGCCGGTGCTGGCCACCCCCCGGGTGCTGGCCCTCGCCGAGGCCGCCACGGTGGCCGCGACGGCACCCCGGATGCCCACCGGCCGGACCACGGTCGGGGTCCGGGTCGAGCTGGCACACCTGGCCGCCACTCCGGTCGGGCGGACCGTGGTGGCCCACGCCCGGCTGGTCGAGGCCGACGGGCGGCGGCTGCTGTTCGAGGTGACGGTGACCGACGGCGACACGACGGTGGCGTCGGGCCGGGTGGAGCGGGCGCTGGTCGACCGGCAACGGTTCGTCGAGCGGGCGGCGCGGGTGTCATGACGAACCGGTTCGTGGAGATCGCCGACCGGGTCCACGTGCTGCGGGAACCGCTGCTCGACGTCAACGTCACGCTGGTGGTCGGCGACGGCGCGGCGCTGCTGGTGGACACCCTGTCCACCGCCGGTCAGGCCGCCGAGCTGGCCGCCGCGGCGCGGGCCGTCACCCCGCACCCGTGGACGCTGGTCAACACCCACCACCACTTCGACCACTGCTTCGGCAACGCGACGCTCGCCGCCGACCCACCCCGCCCGGTGTACGCGCACGAGGTGGCCGCCGCCGCACTGCGGGACCGGCCGGACCGGCTGCGCCGGGCGGCGTACGAGGAGATGCGGGCGGAGCATCCCGGGCTCGCCGCCGAGCTGGCCGGGACGACCCTGCTGGCCCCGACGCACACCGTGCACACCGAGACCGTGCTGGACGTCGGCGGCCGGCGGGTGGTGCTGCGGCACCCGGGGCACGGGCACACCGACGGGGATCTGGTGGTGCACGTGCCGGATGCCGACGTGCTGGTCGCCGGGGATCTGGTGGAGCAGTCCGGGCCGCCGGCCTTCGAGGAGTCCTACCCGTTGCAGTGGCCGGACGCCGTGGCCGACCTGCTGCGGATGAGCACGCCCGCGACGGTGGTGGTGCCGGGCCACGGCACGCCGGTGGACGTGGGGTTCGTCCGGGCCCAGCACGCCCAACTGGTCGAGCTGGCCTGGCTGATCCGGGCCGCGCACACCGGCGACGCCCCGCCGGAGCGGGTGGCCGCCGACTCCCCGTTCGGTGCCCGGCCCGGCCTGGTCGCCGCCCGCCGGGGCTACCGGGAACTCGACGGCACGCCCTGAGTCACCGGCCGCCGCGGGCGGCCGGACGGACTGCCACCGCGCCGGGCCCGACCGTCGACCCGGTCGCTGCGGTGACCGGGTGGGACGCCGCGCTCAGTCGGCGAAGCGGCGGCGTACCGCGTCCCGGGTGGGCATGGCGACCGCGCCGCCGGGTGACTCGCAGACCAGGCCGGCGACCCGCAGGGCGAACGCCACCCGCCGGTGCCAGCCGGTCGGCTCGGTCGGTTCGCCGTCGGCCAGCAACTCGGCGATGAGCGCGGCCATCACCGAGTCACCCGCGCCGGTGGCGTCCACCGCCTGGACCTTCGGCGCGGGCACCCGGACCGGGTCGGGACCGGCGGCGACCAGGGCACCGTCCGCGCCGAGGGTCACCACCACCGTGCCCGCGCCCACCTCCCGCAGGTACGCGGCGACCCCCTCGACCGGCTCGTCGGGCCAGAGGAGGGCGGCGTCGGCGCTGCTGAGCTTCACCAGGTGCGCTGAGGCGGCGAACTCCACCACCACCTGGCGCAGGCCGGCCAGTTCCGCCGGGCCGGACAGCAGCCGGGGCCGGACGTTGGGGTCGAAGACCCGCAGCCCGGGCGCGAGCGACCAGGCCCGCCGGGCGGCGGCGAGCGTCGGTGGGCGCAGCAGCACGATCGAGCCGCAGTAGAGCACGTCCGCGCCCTCGATCAGCGCCCCGTCCAGGTCGTCGGCGGCGAGCAGGCCGTACGACGGTGGTTCGCCGTAGAAGCGGAAGTCCGGCTCGGCCCCCGTGTGGGTGGTGACCGCCAGCGTGGTGGGTGCGGGCACGGTGACCGCGCCGGTCAGCCCGACCCCGGCGTCGGCCAGGAAGCCGCGGATGCGGCCGGCGAGCACGTCGTCGCCGAGGGAGCCGACGAACTCGGCGGTGCCGCCGAGCCGGGCCACCCCGACGGCGACGTTGAGCGGGCCGCCGCCGATCGCCTGCCGGAACACCGGCTGCCCCTCGGACTCGGCGTCCAACAGGTCGATCAGCGCCTCACCGAGCACCACCGCGTACCCCACGTCGCCTCCCAGCGCGTCGTCGTCGGCTACCAGGCTGGCACAACGGTCCATGCCGATCGGGGCCGGCCGGGCAACCAGATCCCACCCATCGAGCAACGACTATTGCGTGCTTCGTCCGGGCGTGATGGTATTGGGGTGCCGGGCCGGCGCGGAGGGCTGCCGCACCCGCTCGGCGATCAGCTGGGGTCTGACGCGAGAGGCACCGGTCCGTGGGCACGGACCGCCGACGGCACGCGCCCGTCGGCCCCTGTCGGGCCGCCGGCCAGAGCCGCGACCGACGCATCCCTCACCTTGTGCGGGGCGGGCGTTCGCGCCACCCCGCGGATCAGGAGAAGCTCGTGCTTCGTTCCCGTACGGCCGCGTTGTTCACCGCGGCCGCCACCCTCGCCTTCGGGGCTGTCGCCCTGACGGTGCAGCCCGAACCGGCCGCCGCACACGGCACGCCGATCGTTCCGGGCAGCCGGACCTACCTGTGCTGGCAGGACGGCCTGAGCCCCACCGGCGAGATCAGGCCGAACAACCCGGCCTGCTCCGCCGCCGTCGCCCAGAGCGGCACCAACTCCCTCTACAACTGGTTCAGCGTGCTCCGCTCGGACGCCGGTGGCCGCACCGTCGGCTTCATCCCCGACGGCAAGCTGTGCAGCGGCGGCAACACCGGTTTCGCCGGGTACGACCTGGCCCGCACCGACTGGCCGCTGACCCACCTGACGTCCGGTGCCCGGCTGGACTTCAAGTACAGCAACTGGGCGCACCACCCGGGCACCTTCTACTTCTATGTGACGAAGGACAGCTGGAGCCCGACCCGGCCGCTGGCCTGGAGTGACCTGGAGGAGCCGTTCCTCACGGTGACCAACCCGCCCCAGCGGGGCGCGTCGGGCACCAACGAGGGGCACTACTACTTCAGCGGGAACCTGCCGTCGGGCAAGTCCGGCCGGCACATCATCTACTCCCGCTGGGTCCGCTCGGACAGCCAGGAGAACTTCTTCGGCTGCTCGGACGTCACCTTCGACGGTGGCAACGGTCAGGTGACCGGCGTCGGCAGCGGCAACAACCCGACCACGCCGCCGCCCACCACCACCCCGCCGCCCACCACGACCCCGCCGCCGCCGACCACCACGCCGCCGCCGCCGACCACGACCCCGCCGCCGCCGACCACCACCCCGCCGCCGGGCAACAGCGACTGCATGGCGGTCTACAAGGTGGTCAGCGCCTGGAACGGCGGCTTCCAGGGTGAGGTCACCATCATGAACCACAGCACCCGCACGTACGGGGGCTGGGCGGCGAGCTGGACCTGGCCCAACGGCCAGGTGATCTCGCAGGTCTGGAACGGCTCGCTGAGCACCAGCGGGTCGACGGTGACCGTCACCAACGCCGCCTACAATGGCTCGATCGCGCCGGAGAAGACGACCACGTTCGGCTTCACGGCGAGCAGCACCGGCACCAACGGGCTGCCGACGGTCTCCTGCTCCGGCCGGTGACCCGACGCTGAACGCACACACCGGAGGCCCCCACCCGTCGGGTGGGGGCCTCCGGTCCGTCCGGGCCCGGTGTCCGTCGCGACGGTGCCGGGGGCGGGGTCAGCGGACCATGCTGCCGACCACCGGCTTGGTGAGCAGGGCCGACTGGTTGCGCTGGATGCCCGGGTCGAGGGTCTTGGCCACGAAGATGGCGTGCCAGATGCAGAAGATCAGCACCGTCCACACCTTGCGGGAGTTGTCCGCCTCCTCGCGCTTGTGCTCCTCCAGCAGCCGCATCGCGTACGACAGGTCGATCAGGTCGCCGGCACCGGAGGTGGACAGCACGTGCCGGGCCCACTCGTACATCTCGCCGCGCAGCCAGACCCGGGTGGGGGTCGGGAAGCCCAACTTCTTGCGGTTGACGATGGCCGGCGGCACGACGCCCTGCAACGCCTGGCGCATGGCGTACTTGGTGGCGTCGGAACGGGGCGGCAGCTTCAGGTCGACCGGGATGGTGGCCGCCACGTCGAAGACCGCCCGGTCCAGGAACGGCACCCGCACCTCCAGCGAGTGCGACATCGAGATCCGGTCCGCCTTGACCAGGATGTCGCCGCGCAGCCAGGTGTAAAGGTCGACGTACTGCATCTTGGTGACGTCGTCCAGCTCGGTGCACTCGGCGTAGATCGGGGCGGTGACGTCGGTGTAACGCACCGACGGGTCGTAGCGGCGCAGCAGGTGCTGCTTCTCCTCCTCGGTGAACATCCGGGCGTTGCCGTAGTAGCGCTGCTCGATCGGGGTGGTGCCGCGCTCCAGGAAGCTCTTGCCCTTGACCCCCTGCGGGATCGCTTTGGAGACCGCGCGCAGGCCCTTCTGCACCCCACCCGGCAGCCCGTTGACGGTGCCGAGGGAGAGCGGCTCCCGGTAGATGGTGTAACCGCCGAAGAACTCGTCGGCACCCTCGCCGGAGAGCACCACCGTGACGTGCTCAGCGGCCTTCTTGGCGACGAAGTAGAGCGGCACCAGCGCCGGGTCGGCCACCGGGTCGTCCAGGTGCCAGACGATCTTCGGCAGCGCGTCGATCATGTCCTGCGGCCCGATCTTGGTCGGGATCGTCGTCACGTCGAGATGCCGGGCCGAGTCCTGGGCCACGTCGATCTCGGAGTAGCCGGGCACGTCGTAGCCGACGGTGAAGGTGAGGATGTTGGGGTTGAACTCGCGGGCCAGGGCCACCACGGCGGTCGAGTCGATGCCGCTGGACAGGAACGAGCCGACCGGCACGTCCGAGCGCATGTGCATCCGTACGCTCTCCCGCAGCGTCTCCCGGATCTCGTGGTAGAGCCGCTGCTCGTCGGCGACCGGGGCGGGCCGGAACACCGGCCGGTACCAGCGCCGCACGTCCAGCCGGCCCCCCGGCGACCAGGTCAGGTACTCCCCGGAGCCGATCCGGCTGATCCCCTGGTGCAGGGTGCCGGGCTCGGGAACGTACTGGAGGGTGAGGTAGTGGCTGAGGTTGGCGGTGTCGATGCCGGCGTCGCCCTGGTAGTAGGAGTGTGCGAAGGGCAGCAGCGCCTTCTTCTCGGAGGCGAGGTAGAGGCCGTCGGCGGTCTCCAGGTAGTGCAGCGGCTTGATGCCGAAGTAGTCCCGCGCGCCGAACGCCCGACGCTCCTGCCTGTCCCAGATGACGAAGGCGAACATGCCGCGCAGCCGGGTGAGCACCTGCTCGCCCCAGTAGTGGTAGCCGGCGACGATCACCTCGCCGTCACCGGCGGTGGCGAACTGGGCCCCGAAGTTGCGGGCCAGCTCCTCGCGCAGCTCGATGTAGTTGTAGATCTCGCCGTTGAAGGTCAGCAGGTAGCGGCCGCCCGCGTAGGGCAGCGGCTCGTGGCTGGACGCCACGTCGATGATGGCGAGCCGCTTGTGGGCGAACACCCCGTCGGCGTAGTGGCCGGTGGCGTCACCGACCACCTCGACCCCTGTCTCGTCCGGTCCGCGGTGGTGCAGGCATTCCAACGCCCCCGCGATGTTGTCGCGGTGGGCGGCGGCGTTGCCGTTCGCGCTGAAGAAGGCCAGGAGTCCGCACATGGCCGCCATCTTTCCACGCGGCACATTCCCCTCGCGCGGCACCGCTGACCCTGTCCCCCCTCCCCGCGACCCGCTGTGACCACCCGGCTCCGCAGGCCCACCGGCACCGCCCCGGCACCGCAGGCCCACCAGGACCGCCCCGGCACCGTAGGCCCACCGGCACCGCCTCGGCGCCGCAGGCCCACCCGGCTGCCGTCCCCGGCGCCGCAGGCCCACCCGGCTGCCGTGCCGGGGCGGTCCGGCCGGGGGCAAGGCCGGCACCCCGTCCGGCCGCGGTCGGAGTACCGTCTGGACGAGCGACGAGGCGAAGGGAGCCGACATGGCCGAGGACCGGACGGACGGCAAGCCGGCGGACGGCACCGAATCGCACGATCCGGACTTCCCGGAGGCGTTCCTGTCCTTCATGCGGCAGGGCTGGCGCGACACCGGCCTGCCGGTCGGGCCCCGACCGGAGGTCCCGCACCACGCCAAGCGGCGAGCCGCGCTCTCCGCGGCGTTCCCGGGCGAGACGCTGGTCATCCCCACCGGCACCGAGAAGGTGCGCGCCAACGACACCGACCATCCGTTCCGGCCGGGCAGCGACTTCGCCTACCTGACCGGCGACCACGACCCGGACAGCGTCCTGGTGCTGCGCCCCAACGGCTCGGGGCACGACGCGACGCTGTACATGCGTCCCCGTTCCTCGCGGGAGACCGACGAGTTCTTCCGCAGCCGGCACGGCGAGCTGTGGGTGGGCCGGCGGCACACCCTGGCCGAGAAGTCCACCGAACTGGGTCTGGCCACCGAGGACCTGTCCGCGCTGGACGGGGCGCTGGCCCGGATGGCACCGGGGCGGACCCGGGTGCTGCGCGGCTTCGACCAGCGGGTCGACGCGGCGGTACGCCCGTGGGACGGCTCCCGCGAGGAGGGGCAGCCGGGCCGCGACCGGGAGCTGGCGATCACCATCGCCGAGCTGAAGCTGGTCAAGGACGAGTGGGAGGTCGCCCAGCTCCAGGAGGCGGTCGACGCCACCGTACGCGGCTTCGAGGACGTGGCCCGGGTGCTGCCGGCCGACCGGGGGGTCTCCGAGCGGCTACTGGAGGGGATCTTCGCGCTGCGGGCCCGGCACGACGGGAACGACGTCGGCTACAGCTCGATCGTGGGGGGCGGCGAGCACGCGACGATCCTGCACTGGGTGCACAACCACGGCGCGACCCGCCCGGGTGAGCTGCTGCTGATGGACATGGGTGTGGAGAACCGCAACCTCTACACCGCCGACGTGACCCGGGTGCTGCCGGTGGACGGCCGGTTCACCCCGCTGCAACGCCAGGTCTACGACGCGGTCTACACCGCCCAGCAGGCCGGTATCGACGCGATCCGGCCGGGTGTCGGGTTCCGCGAGGTACACCTGACCTCGATGCGGGTGCTCGCCGAGGCGCTCAAGGATCTCGGCCTGCTCCCGGTGAGCGTCGACGAGGCGATGGACCCGGCCTCCACGGTCTACCGGCGGTGGACCCTGCACGGCACCAGCCACATGCTCGGCATCGACGTGCACGACTGCGCCAACGCCCGCAAGGAGAAGTACCGCGACGGCGCGCTGGGTGAGGGGTACGTGCTCACCGTCGAGCCGGGGCTGTACTTCCAGCCGGAGGACGAGCTGGTCCCGGAGGAACTGCGCGGCATCGGGGTCCGGATCGAGGACGACATCCTGGTCACCGCGACCGGTTCGGTCAACCTGTCGGCCGGTCTGCCCCGCCGCTCCGACGAGGTGGAGACCTGGCTGGCCGAGCAGCGTGAGGCGGGTCCCCGCCTGCCCGGCTGACCCGACCAGCGCGGGGCAACCCGTCCGCGACCGACCCGACACCAGGCACCAGGCACCAGGCACGGGTGGGGTGGGATGGGTGGGCACCCACCCCCCATCCGCCCGGCCAGACGCGCCCGACCCGGCCCGGCCGGCCCGCCCGGCCCGACGCGCCCGACCCGGCCCGGCCCGCCGGACCCGTCCCGCCGACCCGTTGACCGCTTGCACCACTCGTCCGACCTCGGCCGCTCGACCCATCCGGCCGAGCCGTCCGGGCATCACCCACGGTGGCCCTGCCGCCGGTGCGCGTCGCCCCATCGGGGCCCGGCCCGGCAGCAGGGCCGCAGTCGTCCGGCCGCCCCGGCACCCACAGCGCGGCTCTCCCCTCCCCGCGCTGCCCCGCGCACCCCTTCATGATCACGCTCGAACCAGGTTGTAGTGGCCTCGGCCGCTCGTGAGGCCACTACAACCTGGAAACAGCACGACCTTGCGGGCGAGAACGAGGACAGTGCACGCGACTCGGGGCACGCGGCGCGGGGCTCAGGGCTCGGGGCACGCGACTCGCGACTCGGGGCACGCGGCTCGGGGCACGCGGCACGGGCTCGGGGCACGCGGCACGGGCTCGGGGCTCGGGGCTCGGGGCACGCGGCACGGGCTCGGGCACGCGGCTCGGGGCACGGGGCACGGGCTTGGGGCTCGGGGCACGGAGCACGGGGCACGGGGCTTGGGGCACGCGGCACGGGCTCGGGGCACGCGGCACGCGGCACGGGTCCTGCGGCTCGGGGACCGCAGTGGCCCTGGACCGGGGTGGCCGTGACGGCACGGATGCGGCACGGTGCGGCGGATCGACCGCCCAGGCCCGGCCGTCCGGGAAACCACCTGCCCGGCGGAGCACGTCCCCGAAGCGGGCTTTATTCGTATTTGCCCTCATAGCGAGGAACCCTCTCATACCGTGGGTTTCGGGAGCTACAACCGATTTGTAGCAGGGGACGCTCGCTCACGTGCGGCGACCCTGTCTGGTACGAGGAGAGGGCAGAGAGCTCCGATGTCCAACTACCTAACGAACAACGAAGCCTCCGCGCGGGCGACGGGGAGCAGGAGCCGTCGCAAGCTCTGGCTCGCCAGTGGCGTCGCCGGGTTGACAGGTGTGGTCAGTCTCGCCGCGGTGGGCGTCGCCGGCAGCGCCGGGGCGGTCGGGGTGAGCGGACTGAAGTGGAACACCACTCAGCAGGTCACCAAGGACGGCGACCACGGTCGCGGCGAAGAGGGCCGTGGCGAGGAGGGCCCGGACCGTGGCGGCAAGGACGACCGTGACGGCAAGGACCACGAGCGTGGGAAGGAGGTGCCCTGCGACACCGACCGGCTCATCCAGGCCATCGTCTTCGCCAACAGCCGTGACGGCGGCGTGTTGGACCTGGCCAAGGGCTGCACCTACAACCTGACCCGCAACCAGGACGGCAACGGCCTGCCGGTGATCACCCAGAACATCACCCTGCGGGGTGAGCACACCACGATCACCCGGGACGCCACCGCCGACTACTTCCGGATCCTCAACGTGGGTCCCGGCGGTCACCTGAACCTCAAGGGCCTGACCATCAAGGGTGGGCAGACCATCGAGGCGTTGCAGCCGGTCTCCGCGGCAGCGGTGTGGGGGGCCTACTCGGACTCCCAGGCGATCGCCGCCCAGGTGAAGGCCGGCACCCCGCTGGCCCAGGCGCTCGCCGCCCGTAAGGCGAACCCGAAGGCCGGCCTGAAGGCCGCGCCGAAGGCCGCCCGCAAGGCCACGGTGAAGGCCGCGCCGAAGGCCAAGCCGGGGAAGGCCACCACCCTGATCGAGGAGCCGGGCGTCAACGACGGCGCCGGGATCCTGGTGCAGCCGGGCGGTGCCGCCAACCTGTTCGACACCTCGGTCGTGCTGAACCAGTCCGGCGGCAACGGCGGCGGGCTGGCCAACTTCGGTACCACGTCGCTGCGGCACACCGAGGTCGCCCACAACACCGCCTTCTTCTTCGGCGGTGGCATCTTCAACGCCGGCCTGCTCACGGTCGACGAGTCCACGATCACCGACAACACCGCCATCGTCGGTGGTGGCGGTGTCTCCAACGGCGCCGCGGAGATCTTCACCGAGGACGTCGACGGGGGTACCGCCCTGATCGAGAAGTCCAAGATCACCGACAACGAGACGCTCGGCTTCGGCGGCGGTCTGCTCGACATCGGCGGCAACACCACCGTGCACTCCACGGAACTGCTGTCGAACACCGCCGTACTCGCCGGTGGCGGTATCGCCGTGGCGGACGCCCAGGTCAACGTGCACCACTCGACGGTGGCCAAGAACAGCACCGCGGGCGTCGGCGGTGGCGTGGCCGTCGCGTTCGACAGCGCGGTCACCATCGAGAAGAGCTACCTCAAGGAGAACACCGCCGGCTTCTTCGGCGGCGGGCTGTTCAACGCGGACAGCGTCACCACGGTGCGTGAGTCCGAGGTCGTCGCCAACCGGGCCCTCGGTCCGATCGGCGTCGGCGGCGGCATCTTCAACATCTTCGGCGAGGTCAACCTCAGCCGGACGAAGGTCGCCAACAACTTCGCCACCCTCGCCCCCGGCGGTGTGTTCACCTTCGAGGGTGTGGTGAACGTGGACGACAAGTCCGCGATCGTCGCGAACCGTCCGACCAACTGCCTGGCGATCCCGGGCGACACCATCCCGAACTGCTTCGGCTGAGCATCCTCGGGTGACATGCCGTCGGTGGCGGCGGCACACGCAGCGGCCCCCCTCCGCAGCACGCGGAGGGGGGCCGGTCGTCGCCCGCGCCGACACCGTGCGACGCACCGCCGGACCAGCCCCGGACGACGCACCGCCCGCACCGGCACCGGCACCGTGCGACGCACCGCCGGACCAGCGCCGAACGACACACCGCCCGCACCGGCACCGTGCGACGCACCGCCGGACCAGCGCCGGACGACGCACCCCCCGCGCCGGCACCCGACGGAGCAGCGCCGGGTCAGCGTTGGACGAAGACCGCCACGCTGCGCGCCGGCACGGTGAAGGTGCCCGCCGACCGGTCGAACGTGGCGGTCCGCAGCACCGGGTCGGCGGAGCCGGCCAGCACCGGGTGCAGGGCGGTGTCGGTGCCCCGTAGCCCGGTCACCGTCTGCTTCGCCGTCGTCGGGGTGGCGTTGAAGACCACGGTCACCGTCTTCCACCGGCCGCCCAGCCCCCGGGCGTCGAGGGTCATGGTGAGCACCCCCGGGGTCTCCTTCGCCCCGGACAGCGGGAACGCGACCCGCTGCTGCACCTGCGCGGCGGTGGTCAGCCCGAACACCGGCGACGACCGCCGGATCTCCAGCAGCTCCGCGTACCGGGCGTCGGCCAGGTCGATCGCGGCGCAGCCCGGCACCAGGGCCGGGTCGGCCAGCAGCGGCTTGGCGTACGGCCACTTGTCCTGGTTGTCCGCCGCCGGGGGGAGGCCGACGCCGAAGCCGTTGCCCTGGGCGCAGTCCCAGCGGATCTGGTTGAACCAGTCACCGGAGTTGTAGGAGTTGCGGTCCAGCGACTTGGAGCGCAGCCGCTCGGAGCCGGCCGCCACGAAGCCGGTGCCCTGCCCGAGGGCGGTGGTGGCCAGGGCCAGCACCTGCATCCGGGCCCGGTCCGCCGCCGAGGTCCCGGTCGGCAGCTTGTACGCCAGCGCGTCGTACAGGATCTCGTTGTCGTGCGCGTCGACGTAGGTGACCGCCTCGCCAGGGGCGGCGGTGTAGCCGGCCGGGGAGCCGTTGTAGTCCACCTGCGCCCCGGTGACCTGCCGGCCGGCGGAGTCGGTGAACCGGTAACCGCGCAGGTTGCCGGTCAACCCCACCTTGATCAGGTCCTGCTGGTGCAGCAGCCGGGCCTTCTGCTCAACGGCGGTGCCGTTGGCGTCGTCGCCGTTGGGGTCGGTGTAGAGGCCGGAGGCGAAGCCCTGCACGCGCGGGTTGGCGTCGAAGGGGCCGCCACCGCGTACCGCGTCGCGGAGCCGGTCGTTGAAGGTGCCGATCCCGGTGCCGGCCATGTTGGCCTGGGTGGCCTGGACGAACCGGGCGTCGTCGGCGACCTCGCCGAAGTTCCAGCCCTCGCCGTAGAGCAGGATCTTCTTCCCGTCGACGCCGTCGCGGGCGAGGGTGAGACGGTCCAGCGCGGCCCGGACGGCCAGGATGTTGGCCTTCGGGTGGTGGCCCATCAGGTCGAACCGGAAGCCGTCCACCTTGTACTGCTTGGCCCAGACGACCAGCGAGTCGACCACCAACTTGCCCATCATGGCGTGCTCGGGGGCGGTGTTGGCGCAGCAGGTCGAGTTGGCGACGGTGCCGTCGTCGAGCAGCCGGTGGTAGTAGCCGGGCACCACCTGGTCCAGCACCGACTTCGGATCGGTGCCGGCGGCGGAGGTGTGGTTGTAGACCACGTCCAGCACCACCCGCAGGCCGGCGCCGTTGATCCCGGCGACCATCCGGCGGAACTCGGTGGTCCGCCGCGCCCCGTCCGGGTCGACGGCGTAGCCGCCCTCGGGGACGGTGTAGTGCAGCGGGTCGTACCCCCAGTTGTAGCCGTCGGTGTCGGCGACCGCCGCGACGCACGCCTGCTGCCGGTCGGAGTCCGGGGGCAGTGTCGCCAGGTCGCAGTCGGGCTGCCGCTGGTCGGCCCGCTTCTCGGGGATGGTGGCGAAGTCGAACACCGGCAGCAGGTGCAGGTAGTTGACCCCGGCGTCGCCGAGCGCCTTGAGGTGTTTCATGCCGGCCGTGCCCGGGTCGGTGAAGGCCAGGTAGGTGCCCCGCCGGTCGGCCGGGACGGTGGTGTCGGCGATGGAGAAGTCGCGTACCGACAGTTCGGAGATCTGCGCCTGCGACGCGGGCGTCGCGGCCGGCTTGCGCAGCCCGGACCAGCCGGTCGGGGTGAGCGCCGGGTCGGCCAGGTCGACGATCTGGCTGTGCGTGGAGTCCGCCGCGAGCGCCACCGAGTAGGGGTCGGTGACCGAGGCGGTGACGATCTTCTGGGCGGCCGGTTGCCAGGCTTCGACCCGGTAGCGGTAGTACCGGCCGGTCCAGTCGCGGCTGCCGCGTACCGACCAGACGCCGGTACGGTCGTCGCGGCGCATCGCCACCGTGCGCGGCTGCGCCGACGGCGTGTCGGACAGTTCGAGGGTGACGGTGCGGGCGGTGGGTGCCCAGACCGCGAGGGTGGGCACCTTACCGGCGAAGCTGACGCCGAGCGTCGCGTCGGTGGCGGCCCGGTAGACGTCGTCGAGCGCGCCGGGGATCTGCACCCCGGTCGCGCGCAGCAGCGCCCCCCGGGCGTCGCGTTCGGTCACCACGAGTTGTCCGCGCAGCGCCGCCGGCACCTTCGCCAGGTCGGCCCGGTCGAGACGGAACGCCTGGTGGGCCCACAGGTGCGGGAAGGCCGCCCGCTGGGCCTCGGTGAGCCCGTTGCGCTGCGCCCGCAACGGCAGCGAGGTGTACGTCCCGGACAGCTCCCCGTCGACCACACTCAGCCCACCCGCCGGGGCGGCCACCAGGGCGTACGCCCTGCCGTCGGTCGGGCCGACGGCCCAGGTGACGGTGGACCTGTCGATCCACTGCGCCTGCTGTTTCGTGATGTCGAGGTCCTTCGTCGTCCCGGTGGCGGTGGCGGGGAGCAGCCGGCCGGGCACCCCGCCCAGCAGCCAGACCTCGTGGCCGACGCCGGTCAGGTCGAGGCGCTGGTCGTCGGGCTGATCCTTGGTGTCGCCCCGGTGGATGATGTAGTTGAGCCCGGTCGCGCCGGCCGCCAGCGGCACCCGGAACAGCGCGCCGAAGGAGTCCACCTTCTCGGGCAGGAGCGGGCTGGCCCAGTCGGTCGGGGTGGCCGCGCCGTCCCACAGGTGCAGGCCCCAGCCGGCGTAGTCGTTGTCGGCCTTGCGCCAGTGGATGATCGCGGTGCCCGGGTCGACGGCCGGGTCGGGTTCGCCGGTGGCGGCCTGCCGGGTGGGATAGAGCGCCGGGTCGCCCTGCTTGACCCAGACCTCACCGGTGGCGGTCACGTCGACGGTGCGGTCGTTGGCGACGTCCTTGGTGCCCGCCTTGTCGACCACGAGGAACCCGACGGACTTCGCACCGGGCTTCAGCTTCACCCAGGCGAACCGGCCGTACGAGTCCTCCCCGGCGAACGGCTGCCCGGCGGGCCACTGCGTGACGTACGCCGGATCGAGGTCACCCCAGGCGTACAGCCCCCAGTCGGCGTAGTCCCCGGCGGGGCGCTGGTAGTGCACCACCACCCAGTCCCGGGACGCGCCCTGCGCGGGGGTGCCGACCACCCCGGTCGACCGGGTGGCGGTCGTCCGCCCCTTCCCGTCGCGGACCACCGCCTTGTATTCGACCCGGGTACCCCCGGCGAGCCCGGTCAGGTCGTGGTGCACGGTGTACGGCGCGGTGTGCGCGCTGCCCAGCAGGGTCCACTTTCCACCCGCGACCCGGGCGGCGACGGTGACGGTGGCCAGCGGGTCACCTGTCACCTGAGCGGTGACGGCGGCCCGGGTGGCGACCGGGTCGGTGCCCGGCTCGGTGAGGGTGACGGTCGGCTTGGCGGTGGCCTGCGGCACGGGCCGGCCGGCCCGGAGCACCACGGCCGACCCGGCGGGCACGGTCACGCTCAGCTTTCCGTCGGTGCCGGCGGTCGGGGTGGCCGTGCTGCCGTAGATGCCGGTGAAGGTGGTGCCGGGTGACCAGGTCTGCACGGTGACAGTTTGCGGGGTGCCGGCGTTGTTCACCGCCACCAGGTACTCGGTGCGGTCGGCCGGGGCGATCCGGGAGAAGGCGAAGACACCCGGCCCGTCGGCGGCGTACCGGGTGACCTGCACGCCGTCGCGCAGGCCGGGGTGCGCGGCCCGCAGCCGGCCCAGCTCGGCGATGGTGCGGTACAGCGGGTGGTCGGTGTCGTACTGGTCCGCGGCGTGGGTGCGGGTGGTGCCGATCAGGTCGTCGTCGAGGTAGTCCGCCGTGCGGGTGGCGAACATGTCCTGCCGGGCGTCCTTGTCCCCGCCCGGCCCGGTGAAGCCCTGCTCGTCGCCGGAGTAGACGACCGGCTGCCCCCGGGTGAGGAACATCAGCTGGTGGGCGAGGCGGTCCCGACCGAGCTGACGGGCGTCGTCGCCCCCGGCGGCGGCGATGAACGAGCCGATCCGGCCCATGTCGTGGTTGCCGAGGAAGGTGGTCAGCCGGCCGGCGTCGGTGTCCCGGGCGGCGTACAGCGGGTCCTTGGCGTAGACGTCGGCCAGCGCCTTCGCCGATCCGTCGGTGGTGACGTAGCCGCGCGCCGCCTCCTGGAAGGAGAAGTCGAGGGTGGCCGGCAGCCCGCCGCGCCGTACGTAGGTGGAGGTGACCTCCTGGTCGGCGCTGTAGACCTCGCCGAACATGAAGAAGTCCTTCTTGCCGGCCTTGTCGGCGGCGCGCTTGATGCCCTGGCTGAACTGCGGCCAGAAGTCGAGGTTGACGTGCTTGACGGTGTCCAGCCGGAACCCGTCGACGTCGGTGCTGGCGATCCAGTCGCCGTACGCCTTGGTCAGGCCCCGGACCACCTCGGGCCGCTCGGTCCACAGGTCGTCGAGGCCGTAGAAGTCGCCGTACTCGCTGTTCTCGCCGGCGAAGGTGGAGTCGCCCCGGTTGTGGTACATCGTCGGGTCGTTCAGCCAGGCCGGCACCTTGACGCCCGCGTCGGCGGGGCTGGCGAAGGTCGGCGTGTACGGGCCGGCGTCGGCGTTCACCCTCGGGAAGTCCCGGGTGCCGTCGGCGTAGTTGCGGTCCTCGAACTCACGCCCCTGCGCGTCGGTGTACGGCGACGTCTTCTTGTCGACGTACGCGTACTTGCCCTCGGCGTAGGAGATGACGTCGGCGGTGTGGTTGACGATGACGTCGAGGTAGACCTTGATGCCCCGCTGGTGGGCCAGCCTGACCAGCCGCTTCATCTCCTCGTTGGTGCCGAAGTGCGGGTCGACCTGGGTGAAGTCGGTGATCCAGTAGCCGTGGTAGCCGGCGGAGACGTCCGCGCCGCTGCCCTGCACGGGCCGGTTCTTGAACACCGGCGCCAGCCAGATGGCGGTGGTGCCGAGCCCCTGGATGTAGTCGAGCTTGTCGATGACGCCCTTGAGGTCGCCACCGTGGTAGAAGCCCTTGTCGGTCGGGTCGAGCCCGGTGCGCAGCCGGTCGCCGGTGAGACCGCCGGTGTCGTTGCGGCGGTCGCCGTTGGCGAACCGGTCCGGCAGGACGAAGTAGAACTGCTCGGCGCGTCCCTCACCGGTGCCGGCGGCGAGCAGGGCCTCGGTGGTGGGTTCGGCACCCCACTGGGCGGCACCGGCCGCAGCGAGAGCGTCGATGGTGGACGGGCGGTCGGTGGCGTCGGCACCGAGGTGGCGGACGGCGACCGGCACGCCGACGAGGGCGAGGGTGAGGGTGGAGACCAGGGCGAGCAGCGCCTTGCGCGGCAGCGGGGGTTTCATCGACGGCCTTCCTATGGTCGCTGATTCGCCCGCACGCTAGCCCCTTCCGAAAGGGTTCTGCAATACCTTGCAAACCAAGTCGCAACAAAGCAGCAACCTTGCAGTGAGGCAACCGGACCGGTGACCCGACGCGACGGTCAGAGACCGGAGCAGGCCACCCCGTCGACCGTGCAGCGCGACGGCCGGATGCTGCCCCCGGTGTTCTCGAAGTGGAACCGCAACGGCACCGACGCCCCCGGCGCGACGTTCACCCCACTGGTGTACGTGAACACCCCACCCGACATCCGGGGGGTGCCCTGCGGCGCACCCTCCACCCACGAGGTGACCAGCCTGCTGCCGGCGGGCGGGACCAGCCGCACCGTCCAGGGCCGGGCCACCCGGTCCCGGTTGTGCAGCAGCACCTCACCGATGAACGCCTCGTTGTTCCAACTGTCCCGCACGCTGAACCGACCCGTCATCGGCGACGACGGCGGGGCCGGTGGCGCGGGCGGCGTGGCCTGCGGGGCCGGCGGGGCGGGCGGCGTACCTCCGTCGTCGGGCGGCACCACGACCCCGTCGGGCGGCGAGGACACCGCACCGCCACCACCCGACGGGTCACCCCCGACGACGTCGGCGGGCAGCTCGACCGGCAGCGGGTCGGTGCGGCGGGGCGTCAGACCGGGGACGACCGGTTCGGGCAGGTTCGCCGCCACCGGCGCCCGGTCGGTCACCCCCGACCCGGGCAGCGAGTAGGCCGGCACCGGATCGGCCGGCCGCGCCTCGAACGCCGGCCCACGGCTGCGGTACGACGCCAGCGCCACGATCAGGAGCACGACCATCACCAGCACCCCGGTGGCGACCACGACCCATGGCGACGACGCCAGCGCACCCGCTCCGTGTGCCCGCGGTTGTGCGCGACGCATGCCGGACATGACCCTCCCTGGTCGGCCCCGTCCGAGAAGAGTAACGATCCCGGCGTTTGCCGGAAAGTGGCTGAGGCACCGGATTTTGTCCTAACCGGACAGTTCGCCGTTCGTCAGCCCCGTACCCGCAACGCGTCCACCTGGAAGTAGACGCCGTTCCGCTTGACCGCCCAGATGGTGTACGTCCCGAGCGGAAGGTCCCTGACGCTGAACACCGTCTGCTGGGGCTGGTAACGGTTCGCCCGCGCGCTCACCCGCTGCTGCTTCACCGGCCGGCCGCCGGCATCGACGACCCACACGTCGGCATCCCCGTACTCCGGGTCCCGCGACGTGATGTAGTCCAGCCCCGTGCCGGTGAACGTGAAGCTGAACGAGTCCCCGTCGTGGATCGTGTAGTGAACGTCGTCGCGGTGGTCGCCGTACGGCCGGTCCCGGGAGACCGCCCACCGCCCCCGGTAGGAGATGCCCGGGGCGTCGTCGTTGAGCAGCGTGGTCGGTTTCGGCGAGGGCGTCGCGGCCGACGGCGACACGGACGCCGACGGCGTGGCCGACCGGGACGCGGTGGGCGGTCGACCGGCCGGTGGCGGGGCCACGCCCGGTCCGCCACCGGAGTCCGGGCGGGTCCTGGTGGGCGACGGCGACGGCAGCACCGACTCGGTCGCCACCGGCACACCCGGCACCATGATGGCCTCGCTGCGCGATCCGGCGCCGTGCTCGGCGTAACGGTCGTGACCGAGCACCGCCACCAACGCCTTGACCAGCAGGAAGAGCAGCACGATCACAGCGATCGAGGCGAGCGTCCAGGGCAGCGCGGCGATCGCGTGGGGCAACCGAGACGTCCACCGCGTCCAGCGCGTCCCCGGCATGATCCTCCTCGGTCGATCCCGTACGCAGAGATTAGCGACCGTCCAGTAGCGATGATCACCGGGGGCGGTAGGCCCGGCGCGCGCAGGTCAGCCGGTCCGGATGACGGTGCAGATCGCCGGGCCGTCCTCGGTGCCACGCAGCAGGTAGCGGTAGCGCTCCCCGGGCACCGCCCGCCCCTGGCTGTCCAGGAACTCCCACCGCACGGCGACCATGGTCAGCAGGGCGGAGACCGGCTCGACCTGCTCGATCAGCGCGTGCGCCGCGAGCAGCTCCCGTTCCTGGTAGTCGGGCGCGGCACCGACGAAGGAGAGCGCGACGGCGGCCATCGTGCTGAACGAGAAGCTGTAGCTGTCGGCGACCACCAGCCCGGGCAGGGCGTAACAGCCGGCGATGGCGGGCACGTCACCGGTGGTGAGTGCCACCCCGTAACGGTCGAAGAAGTCGCTCAGCGTATCCAGATCGGTGGAAGCTCTCACGGCGTCACCAGTTGCCGTCGCCGCCCGTCGGCAAACCTCATCGGGGCGGGATGCGTACCTCGATCTCCGCGCCCAGCCGTGCGTCGCCGGCCAGGTCGAGGTCGTCGCCGCTCCAGAACCGGCCCGGGTCGTACCAGTTGGGCCGGCGGCCGGGCGGCAGCAACCCCATCGCCTCGTAGGTCACCGCCACCACCTCCGCGCAGTACGCGGTCTCCAGCGCGCGGTCGCCGGGCTGCCGGTCGCCGGGCTGCCGGTCGCCAGGCTGCCGGTCGCCGGGCTGCCGGTCGGCCGGCTCGCCGTCCCGGTCCCGCCGACCCGGCAGGGGCAACGGGATGCGCAGCTGCGGGACCCGCCCCCGGGCCCACCGCCAGGCCAACTGGGCGGTGGACGGGAACGGGGTGCCGTCGAGCCGGGCCACGGTCTGCAGCACCGCCTGCTCCATCGCCAGGTCGGCCGACGGTTCGAGCTGACGCAGCCAGGCCCGCTGGCCGTACCGGTTGGCCCAGACGCAGACCGCGTCGCGCAGGTCGTGCAGCTGCACACCCCGCTGGTGGGTGCCGGTCCACATGTCCCGCAGCGACCGCCCCAGCTCGGCGTGCCACATCAACGGCGGCATGTCGTCCAGCACCACCGCCATGCCGACGTGGTTGACGGGACTGTTGGTGGTGAACTGGATGGCCCGGTCCGGCACGCTGCGCCCCCGGAACACCCACACGTCACCGGTACGGCTCAGGTCGACGGCCTCGTCCAGGCTGATGCTCATGAGCGTCTACCCTAGGCCGATGCGGCAACGGATGCAGTGGTGGAAGGTCCTCGGGCTGGCGGGTATCGCGGGGGTCGCCGCGACCGGCGTGGTCGTCGCCCGCGCCGAACGGCGGCGTCGCGCGTACACCCCGGAGGAGATCCGGGACCGGCTGCGGCAGCGGCACGCCGAGGCCGCGACGTCCGGCGACGACCCGGCCTGACCGTTCCCACGACCACCCCTGGCCGCTCGGCCACGGGCGGTGTCCACGGTGGTCCCGACGGGACGGTCCGACGGGCCGTGGAGGGCTAGGCTCCCCGGCATGGACGATGCGGTCGAGCAGCAACCCTTCGTGTTGGCGCCGCCCACCGCGCCGGTGGAGCGGCACGGCCAGGTCGACCTGCACCTGCCGGCCGGCCCCGGCCCGCACCCCGTGGTGGTCGTGGTGCACGGTGCCCCGCTTCCGCCGGGCGCGCCGGACCCCCGGGACTGGCTGCTCTACCGGGGCTACGGGGCGCTGCTCGCCGAGCAGGGCCTGGTCGCCGCCGTCATCAGCTACCGGGTGACCGACCTGGCCGGGCTGCCCGCCACCGCCGACGAGATCGCCGGCCTGGTCGAGGCCGTCCGGGCCGACCCCCGGGTCGACCCGCAGCGGGTGGTGCTCTGGTTCTTCTCCGGCGGGAGCCTGCTGTCGGCCGACTGGCTGCGCGCCGCACCGGACTGGGTGCGGGGGATCGCGTTGACCTATCCGCTGCTCGTCCCGCTGCCCGGCTGGGAGGTGCCGGCACGGTTCCTCCCCCTCGACGCCCTCGGTGCCGGCTCGACGACGCCTGTGGTGCTGACCCGGGCCGGGCAGGACAAGCTCCCCGGGCTGCTGGCCGGCATCGCGGCGTTCCTCGACGCCGCCGCCCGGGTCGGGCGACCGGTGCGTCTGGTGGAGGTGCCGGACGGTCAGCACGCCTTCGACATCCTGGACCACACCGAGCAGTCCCGCGAGGCCGTCCGGGCGGCCCGGGACGCGGTGGTCGACCTGATCCGGGCCGACTGAGCCGGGTCGTCCACCCACCGCGCGGGGTCCGGTGACGGGCCGGATGTCCGGTTCGGGGTGCGAGGTCCCGCACCGGACAGACCCGTTCGTGCCCGATCGTCCCGTGGCCGGGGCCACCCGCACGGCGGAATCGCCGCCGGGGGCGGGGCGTTGTACCTGGCATACCACCGCCACTCCCCCACCCGAGGGGGACGGCCCCGGAACCCCGACCGCGGAATGCGGTCGCCACCGGGCCGGTTACACCTCCCCTGGACGCCCGAGCAGGTCCCCCCGACCGCCGAGCGATCCCCCCGAACTCCCGGCCACGCCCCACCCCCCTGAGGGCGTACGCCACACCCCCGATGCAGAGGAGCACGCCACCATGCGTACCGATCTGATCCGCAAGACCGCCCTCACCGCCGCCGGCCTCGCCTTCACCACCGGTGCCATCGCCGGCCCACTCACCGCCGCCTACGCCGCCGACGCCCGCACCCCCGCCTCGGTGCAGGCCGAGCGCCGGCCCGCCGGCGAGCGTGAACTGACGATGGACTACCAGGCCCAGCCGAACTTCTACTACTGCGGCCCCGCCGCGACCCGCAACGCCCTGTCCGTCCAGGGCAAGAACATCGACGTCGACGCCATGGCCAAGCAGATGCGCACCACCGAGGCCGGCACCGACAGCATCAACGACATCACCCCAGTGCTCAACAAGGAGACCGGCCGCAAGGCCTACGAGAGCACCGAGATCCGCAGCGCCAAGGCCGACACCAAGCAGACCGACGAGCTGCGCGCCGACATCGTACGTACCGTCGACGACGGCCGGGCCGTGGTGGCCAACATCGCCGGCACCGCCACCGACACCGACGGCAACACCCACTCCTTCGAAGGCGGCCACTACATCAGCGTCATCGGCTACCGCGACGGTGGGAAGACCGTCACCATCGGTGACTCCGCCAACCCGAACACCGCGTCCTACCGGATGAGCGTCGACAACCTCGCCGACTGGATCGCCACCCGCGGCTACACCTCCTGACCCGCTACCCGCACTGACCCCGGACACCGATCGGGCCGCCCCCACCCGGGGGCGGCCCGATCGTCGTCGGTAGGGCCGGCTCCCGCGCCCGGTTGCAGCTCAGCGGTCGGTGCCGGCCGCCACCGGTTCGGCCTCGTCGGTGGTCGTCGTCGACTCCAGGCGGCGGGCTCGGCGGCGCAGCCACCAGGTGCTGGCCACCCCGCCGAGTACGGCCAGGACCAGGCCGGCCCAGGAGATGTCCTTGAGCCAGTGCTCGGCCGCCCGCCCCAGGGTGTAGAGCAGGTAGGTGGTGCCGAAGGCCCAGACCAGGCCGCCGGCCGCGTTGGCCACCAGGAACCGCCGGTACGGCACGTGCAGCGCGCCGGCCAGCGGCCCGGCCAGGATGCGCAGCAGGGCGACGAACCGGCCGAAGAACACCGCCCAGACGCCGTGCCGGGCGAAGCTCTGCTCGGCTCGGGCGAGCTGTGCGGGGCCCAGGTGTTTCGGGAAGCGCCGGCCCAGCCGGGCCAGCAGCGGACGGCCACCCCGACGACCCACCGCGTAGCCGACGGAGTCGCCGACGATCGCGCCGAACGCCGCGGCGGTGGCGACCCAGTGCGGCTCGACCACCCCGGTCGCGGCCAGCAGGGCAGAGCTGACCAGCACGATCTCGCCCGGCAACGGGACACCCATGCTCTCGACGCCGATCACCCCGGCGACGATCAGGTAGACAACCCCCGGGGGAAGCGCTACGAGCCAGTGCTGAACGTCGACCACTACGGCACCCCTTCCGACCCGACCTCGAACCCTACCCGCGCCGGACGGGGCGGATGGCCCCTCGCAGCGGGCTGCGGTCAGCGGGGTGTGAGCAGGCCCCGGGCGGTCATGAAGGCGTGCAGCGTCGCGGCGTCCCCGGGGGGCATCAGCCAACGGGGGATCACCGTCGCCGGCATCCGGCCGACGTACACGATCCAGAAGTCGTCGGCCTCCCGCACCTGGGCCACCCCGTCCCAGGCGATGCCGCCGGACTCCGAGCCGCTGCGCATCATGATGTTGTCGTCGGTGATGTCGTAGCCGCCCTCGACCGCGTAGTCGTCGGAGCGGCGTCGGGCCCGCCAGCGCACCCAGGGCGCGTAGAGCATCGACAGCAGCCCGCCCACGAGCAGCACCAGCCACAGCGACGAGAACCGGCCACCCCGGGAGACGAGCAGCCCGACCGCCCCGGCCGCCGCCAGCGCCACGCCGATGAGGGTGAACCGGCGCAGTCGGACGCTGCTGAGCGCGGCGGCCACCCGACCCGGGTAGGCGGGGTCGGCGGGGACGTCGAAACGGATGTGCACGCGGAAACGATAGTGCGGCGCGGCGGCGGTGGCTCAGTCGAGGCAGAACTCGTTGCCCTCGACGTCCTGCATCACCAGGCACGACTCGTCGTAGCCGTCGGCGGGCATCAGGCGTACCCGGGTCGCGCCGAGGGCGACCAGCCGGGCGCACTCCGCCTCCAGCGCGGCCAGCCGCTCCGCACCGACCAGGCCGGGGCCGATCCGCACGTCGAGGTGCAGCCGGTTCTTGACCACCTTGCCCTCGGGCACGCGCTGGAAGAACAGTCGCGGGCCCGCACCGGTGGGGTCGACGCAGGCGAACGCGGAGCCCTGCCGCTCGGGCGGCAGGGACCTGTCGAACGCGCCCCAGTCGGCGAACCCCGGCGGCGGTGGCGGGACGACGTAACCGAGCACCTCGCACCAGAACCGGGCGACCCGTTCGGGCTCCGCGCAGTCGAAGGTGACCTGGACCTGCTTGACCGACACCATCGGCACACCGTAGCGGCCGGGTCCGACACGGTGGCGCTCAGCGACCGGGGGCCGCCGGCCTGGTCGTCCGGTCGGGCAGCGGGGCGACGAACTCCAGCCGGTTGCCGTGCGGGTCGGCGGTGTGGAAGCGGCGCATCCCGGGCAGCTCGTCGTCGTCACCCCAGGTGACCGGGTGGCCGGCGCGGGCCAGCCGGTCGGCGAGGGCGTCGAGGTCGGGGCGCAGCAGCGCCGGGTGCGCCTTGCGGGCGGGCCGGAAGTCGTTCTCGACGCCGAGGTGCAGTTCGGCGTCGTACCCGGTGAACCAGCAACCGCCACGGGCGGCGAGGGTCGGGGGTTTGGGTTTCTCGGTCAGGCCGAGGATGCCCACGTAGAAGGCCCGGGACGAGTCCTCGGCACCGGGCGGGCAGGCGAGCAGCACATGATGGATCATGGTGGCACCTCCTCGTCCCGAACCCTGGCACGAGGTTGCGTGAATAGCAAGACGGACGTACGGTTTTGTTGGAAGACGACGAATCGGCAGTAAGTGTTACCTAACCTGGGCGGCCCTCCGCCTGGTGCGACAGACTGCTCAGGACTACTCACGGTCGCTGGTGTGAAGGAGTACGACGTGGCGAGCCTCGACACCTTCGGTGCGAAGACCCAGCTACGCGTCGGAGACGCGAGCTACGAGATTTTCAGGATCGGCCAGGTGCCGGGGCACGACAGACTGCCCTACAGCTTGAAGATCCTGCTGGAGAACCTGCTGCGGACCGAGGACGGCGCGAACATCACCGCCGACCACATCTCCCAGCTCGGCGCGTGGGACCCCACCGCCGACCCGAGCGTGGAGATCCAGTTCACCCCGGCGCGGGTGCTGATGCAGGACTTCACCGGCGTGCCCTGCGTGGTCGACCTGGCCACCATGCGCGAGGCCGTCCGCGAGCTGGGCGGCGACGCCACCAAGGTCAACCCGCTGGCCCCGGCCGAGCTGGTCATCGACCACTCGGTCATCGCCGACCTGTTCGGCCGCGAGGACGCCTTCGCCCGCAACGTCGAGCTGGAGTACGAGCGCAACAAGGAGCGCTACCAGTTCCTGCGCTGGGGCCAGAGCGCGTTCAACGAGTTCAAGGTCGTCCCCCCGGGCACCGGCATCGTGCACCAGGTCAACATCGAGTACCTGGCCCGCACGATCATGGAACGCAACGGGCAGGCGTACCCGGACACCGTGGTCGGCACCGACTCGCACACCACCATGGTCAACGGCCTGGGCGTGCTGGGCTGGGGCGTCGGCGGCATCGAGGCCGAGGCCGCGATGCTCGGCCAGCCGGTCAGCATGCTGATCCCCCGGGTCGTCGGCTTCAAACTGCACGGCGAGATGCCGGCCGGCACCACCGCCACCGACCTGGTGCTCACCATCACCGAGATGCTGCGCAAGCACGGCGTCGTCGGCAAGTTCGTCGAGTTCTACGGCCCCGGCGTCAGCGCCGTGCCGCTGGCCAACCGGGCCACCATCGGCAACATGTCCCCCGAGTACGGCTCCACCGTCGCGATCTTCCCGATCGACGCCGAGACCGTCCGCTACCTGGAACTGACCGGCCGGGACGCCTCCCAGGTGGCGCTCGTCGAGGCGTACGCCAAGGAGCAGGGTCTCTGGCACGACCCGGACCACGAGCCGGAGTACTCCGAGCGCCTGGAGCTGGACCTGGGCACCATCGAGCCGTCCCTGGCCGGGCCGAAGCGCCCGCAGGACCGGGTGCCGCTCGGGGTCGCCAAGACGCTGTTCCGCTCGGCGCTGACCGACTACGTCGCCGACGACTCCGCCGGTGAGCGCGACCTCAAGCCCGGCGTCGCCCGCGAGCAGCTCCCCCGGGGCGCGAACGGCCCGGCCGACGAGGCCAGCGCCGAGTCGTTCCCGGCCAGCGACCCGCCCGCCAACGACTTCAGCGACCCCGCCGACGAGCCGCGCGACCTGGAGACCGCCGCCGTCGGCGCCGGGGGCCGGGCCAGCAACCCGGTCCGGGTCACCGGCAGCGACGGGGTGGAGTACGAGCTGGACCACGGCGCGGTGGTCATCGCCGCGATCACCTCCTGCACCAACACGTCCAACCCGCAGGTGATGATCGGTGCCGCCCTGCTGGCCCGCAACGCCGTCGACAAGGGCCTGAGCCGCAAGCCGTGGGTCAAGACCACCCTGGCGCCCGGCTCCAAGGTCGTCATGGACTACTACGAGCGGGCCGGTCTCACGCCCTACCTGGACAAGCTCGGCTTCAACCTGGTCGGCTACGGCTGCACCACCTGCATCGGCAACTCCGGCCCGCTGCCGGAGGAGGTCTCCGCCGCCGTCAACTCCGGCGACCTGGCCGTCGTGTCGGTGCTGTCGGGCAACCGGAACTTCGAGGGCCGGATCAACCCGGACGTCAAGATGAACTACCTGGCGTCCCCGCCGCTGGTGGTGGCGTACGCGCTGGCCGGCACGATGGACATCGACCTGGCCAACGAGCCGCTCGGCGAGGACACCGAGGGCAACCCGGTCTACCTGCGCGACATCTGGCCCAACAGCGCCGAGATCCAGGACGTCATCGCCCAGGCGATCGGCGCGACCGGGTTCAGCGCCGCCTACGCCGACGTGTTCGCCGGTGACGAGCGGTGGCAGTCGCTGCCCACCCCGACCGGCGACACGTTCGCCTGGGCCGACGACTCCACCTACGTCCGTAAGCCCCCGTACTTCGAGGGGATGCAGCAGGAGCCGAGCCCGGTCGTCGACATCGCCGACGCCCGGGTGCTGGCCAAGCTGGGTGACTCGGTGACCACCGACCACATCTCCCCGGCCGGCGCGATCAAGGCCGACTCCCCCGCCGGCAGCTACCTCGCCGAGCACGGCGTGCCGCGCCACGAGTTCAACTCGTACGGCTCCCGCCGGGGCAACCACGAGGTGATGATCCGGGGCACCTTCGCCAACATCCGGCTGCGTAACCAGCTGGTCCCCGGTGTGGAGGGCGGCTTCACCGTCAACCACCTGACCGGTGAGCAGACCTCCATCTACGACGCCTCCACCGCCTACCAGGCCGCCGGCGTCCCGCTGGTCATCCTGGCCGGCAAGGAGTACGGCTCCGGATCGTCGCGGGACTGGGCGGCCAAGGGCACCATGCTGCTCGGCGTCCGGGCGGTCATCGCCGAGTCCTACGAGCGCATCCACCGGTCCAACCTGATCGGCATGGGCGTGCTGCCGTTGCAGTTCCCGGTGGACACCACCGCCGAGTCGCTCGGTCTCACCGGCACGGAGACCTTCTCCATCACCGGCGTCACCGCGCTCAACGACGGCGACACCCCGCGTACGGTGCGGGTCAGCACCGACACCGGTGTGGAGTTCGACGCGGTGGTCCGGATCGACACCCCCGGCGAGGCGGACTACTACCGCCACGGGGGCATCCTCCAGTACGTGCTGCGCCGCATGATCGCCAGCTGACGTCGGCGTACGAAACGGGCCCCCTCCAGCGTGGAGGGGGCCCGTTCCCGTCGACGGGGTGGCGTCGGGTTCGCCGTCACCGACGTGGTCACCGACGCGACGAGCAGCAGCGGGAAGGCGCGACCGTCGTCAGCGGCCGCCGACCGCGCGCCGCCGGGAGTTCCGGGTCTTCATGGCGTGCTCCAGCAGGGTGATCAGCACGTTGCGGCTGGACTCCCGCTGCCGGGCGTCGCAGAGCAGCAGCGGCACCTCCGGGTCCAGGTCCAACGCCGCACGCACCTCGTCGAGGCCGAACCGCCGGGCCCCCTCGAAACAGTTCACCGCCACCACGAACGGGGTGCCCCGCCCCTCGAAGTAGTCGATCGAGGGGAAGCAGTCGGCCAACCGGCGGGTGTCGGCCAGCACCACCGCGCCGAGCGCACCCACCGCCAACTCGTCCCACAGGAACCAGAAGCGGTCCTGACCGGGGGTGCCGAACACGTAGAGCACCAGGTCGTCGCTGATGGTGATCCGGCCGAAGTCCATCGCCACCGTGGTGGTGCTCTTACGTTCCACCCCGGACAGGTCGTCGACCCCGATGCCGGTCTCGGTCAGCACCTCCTCGGTACGCAGCGGACGGCTCTCACTCACCGCACCGACCAGTGTCGTCTTGCCGGCCCCGAACCCACCCGCCACCAGAACCTTGAGCGCGGTGGGCAGCACCCGTGCCCCCGCCGGACGTTCAGAGCGCCCGTAGTCCATTGATCACCGCCTCGTAGATGCTCTCGTCGTTGACACCGGCCGGCTCCCGGGGTTCCTGTACCCGGACCAGGTCCCGTGCCACCAGGTCACCGAGGAGCACCCGTACGGTGCCCACCGGCAGGTCCAGTCGGGCCGCGACCTCGGCCACCGACTGCATGCGCTGGGTCAGCGCCACTATCGCCACGTGTTCGGGCCCCAGCCCGGCCTCCTCGACCGCGTTCGTCCGGGTCGCCGTGACCAGCGAGATCAGGTCGAACGAGCCGGCCACCGGGCGGGCCCTGCCCCGGGTGACCGCGTACGGGCGGACCACCGGGCCCGCGTGGTCGTCGACCCACTGCTCGCCCGCGGGGTCGCCGTCGGCGGCCATCGCGGTCAGCTCCCACCGGACGACTGGTCGACACCCCGGGCCGGGGACGCCACGTACTTACCCACCCGGGCGACCAGCATCGCCATCTCGTACGCGATCAGGCCGACGTCGGCGTCGGTGCCGGCGAGCACCGCCAGGCACGCGTTCGGCCCGGCCGCGGTGACGAACAGGAACGAGGATTCCATCTCGATGATGGTCTGCTGGACCTGCCCGCCGCCGAACCGTTTGCCGGCGCCCCGGGCCAGGCTCTGGATGCCGGCGGCCATCGCGGCGAGGTGTTCCCCGTCGTCGCGGCCCATCCCCTCGGACGCGGCCATCAGCAGGCCGTCGGTGGAGAGCGCGACGGCGTGCTCGGCCTGCTTCACCCGGCCGACCAGATCGTCCAGCAACCACGTCAGGTCGGCACCGGATGCCGTCGTCTGCCCCACTCGTCGTCCTCTTCCCCGGCGGTTCCGCCGTGCTCGGTTGCCGTGACCCCGTGGACGTCGCGTCCGTCGCGACGCCGTCAGGTGGCCGGGCGGTCTGCGTCGTCCGACCGGTCACCGCTGCGGGTGCCCTCCGACAGCCGGGCCGCGTCGGTCCGGCCGCGTCGGGTGCCCGACTGGTAGGCGCTCATCATCTGGCGCACCTGCTCGGGTGCGCGCCGGACCGCAGCACCGGCCCCGGTCTCCCCACCGGTCGGGGGTTCCCGCAGCTCGGGCGCCAGGTTCGCCTGTCGTACCCGCACCGGCAGGCCCGCGTCGGTCACCGGCCCCTCCACAGTAGGCGACGGCGGGTCGGCGTCGGCGTCCGCCGTCCGTGCGTCCCCGGTCACCGCGACGGTCGGGGTGGACGGTCGGGCGACGGTCACCGGAAGACCGGTCGGGACGGTCGGCGCGTGCAGCGCGTCCTGCGCCGGGCGTCGCTTACGGGACCGGGCCGGCAGGCCCGCCGGGGTCACCGCGTCCGACGGCGGTACGGCCCTCGGGCTCACCGGGGGCCCCGCGTCGGCCGCCGGTGTGGCCTCGGCGGTGGCCGGGCGTGGGGCGACCACCGGAAGCGCGCCGGACGGGCTCGGGTCCCCCGGCACGACCAATTCCGCCGGGATCAGCACCACGGCGGTGGTCCCCCCGTAGGCGGACTCCTTGAGCTGCACCTTCACCCCGTGCCGCCCGGTCAGCCGGCTCACCACGTACAGCCCGAGCCGGGCGGCGTCGGCCAGGTTCAACTCGGACCGGTCCACGATGCGGCGGTTGGCGGCGAGCAGCTCCTCGCCGGTCAGGCCCAGACCACGATCCTCGATCTCGATGGCGAACCCGGCGGTCACCAGGTGACCCCGCACCTCGACGGTGGTGTTCGGCGGGGAGAAGGACAGGCCGTTCTCGATCAGCTCGGCGAGCAGGTGGATCACGTCACCGACCGCCCGGCCGGCGAGCGCGACCGGGCCGAGCGGCAGCACGTCCACCCGGGTGTAGTCCTCGACCTCGGCGACCGCGCCGCGCACCACGTCCACCATCGGCACGTTGCGTCGCCACGCCCGGCCCGGGGTGGCGCCGGAGAGCACGATGAGGTTCTCCGCGTTGCGCCGCATCCGGGTGGCCAGGTGGTCGACCCGGAACAGGTCCTCCAGTTCCCCGGCGTCGTGTTCGCGACGTTCCATCGCGTCGAGCAGGGTGAGCTGGCGGTGCACCAGCGCCTGGGTCCGCCGGGCCAGGCTGAGGAACACCCCCCGGACGTTGCGGCGCAGCTCGGCCTGCTCGACCGCCGTACGGATGGCGGTCTCCTGGACGGCGTTGAAGGCTCGGCCCAGCTGACCGATCTCGTCGTCGCCGAAGTCCAGCGGCGGGGCCTCGCGGGCCACGTCGACGTCCTCGCCGTGACCGAGGCGGTCCACCACTCCGGGCAGCTGTTCGTGGGCCAGCCGCAGCGCGGCGTCGCGCAGCCGGGCCAGCTGCCGGACCAGGTGCCGGGCGGTGCTGATCGACACCACGATCGAGGCGATCACGGCGATCAGGCCGAGGCCGGCGGCGAGCACCAGCCGGACGATGACGCCCACCGCGACCGGGGTGGCCCGGTCGATGAGCGCGTCGCCGACGCTCACCCCGAAGTCCACCTGCGCCTGCATCGCCGGCCCGACGGTCGACTGCCACTCCTGCTCGGTCAGCGGCAGGGTGGTGCCCGACCGGGCCTGCTGGATCACCCGGTCCTCCAGCAGCCGGAACCGGGCCACCGCGTCCGAGCCGGCGAGCTGGTCGTAGCGGACCCGGTCGGCCGGGGACAGCTCGGCGACCGCCTCCGCCGTCTGGTAGCGCTGGGCGCCGACCAGTTGGGTGAAGTGGGCGTACTCGTCGCCGGTCATCCGGCCGGCCGCGAGCACGCCGGTGATCAGGGCATCCTGTTGGGAGATCAGCTCCCGCACCTGGTAGAGGTCGACCAGGGTCTCGCTCTCCGCGGCGATCCGCGTGTCGTCGAGCTGCCCCAGCGAGCCGTACATCCGCAGCACCCCGGCGAGGACCCCGGTGTACGCGGCGGACGCCTCGGCCCGGGTCATCCCGGCGTCGCGCACCGACTCCCGGATGCCGGTCAGGCCACTCAGGCCGGTCAGCACCTCGTCGACCCGGCGGCGGGTGTCCTCACCGGTGGCCAGCTCGGCCTGCCAACTGCCCACCGAGGTGCCGAACTCGTCCGCCACCTGGTCGGTGCGCTGCCACTGGGTGCTCAACGCGTCGAGTTGCCGCTGGGCCCGCTCACCCAGGTAGGCGTTGGCGAGCCGCCGCTCCTCCTGGAGCGCGGTGAGCAGCGACTCCCCGGGGTCGGCCACCCGGCTGTTGAGGGTCTGCACCCAGAGCAGGTTGAAGCCGTCACCGACGGTCACCCAGGCGGCGAAGGACCAGAGCGCGACGAGGGAGGTGAGCAGGGCCACGATCTTGGTACGCAGACGCGTGCTGCCGGAACCCATCACACCGCCCCCGGGCCGGACCGTGGCCACCGGACGCCCGACGCGTCACGGCACACCTGAACCCGGCGCACGCTAGCAGTCGGCACCACCATCGCTCAAGCCATGCTGATCATGGAGGCGGGGCCGGTGCCGCAGGTCCTGGGGCGATGGTGACCACCGTGGATGGTGCCGGCGCCCCATGAGGCAGCCGACCCGGCGACCACCCGGCGCGGGCCACGGCCGCCTGGCCGCCGGCGGACCGGCCGGCCCCGAACACGGGCGCGGGCGATCCTGCTGTGCCAGGCTCATGGCATGGACGACAAGACCATCCTGCACCGGATCTCGGAACTGGTCGACGAGGAGCACCGGCTCCGCTCGGCCGCCCAGGACCACGAATCCGGCACCGACGACGAGGCCAAGGAACACCTGCGCGCGCTGGAGGAGTCGCTGGACCAGTGCTGGGACCTGCTGCGCCGCCGCCGGGCGGCCCGGGAGGCGCACGGCGACCCGGAGGCCCAGGGGGCCCGACCGGTGTCGGAGGTCGAGCGTTACCTCCAGTGACGCCCCGACGTCCCGGACGGCCGGTTGCCGTCCGGGACGTCACCCGTTCAGCGCACCCCCGCCTCGCGCAGCAGCAGCTCGGTGAGGGCGGCCGGGTCGGTGTCGGCGGCGGGCAGCCCCCGGGCGGTGAACCAGGTCGCCACCACCCGCACGTCGCGGGCCAGGAACTCCGGTCCCTGCGGGTTGGCCACCACGTCGACCACCTGCGGCAGGTCGATCATGACGAGCCGCCCGGCGTGCACCAGCAGGTTGTACGGCGACAGGTCGCCGTGGGCGTAGCCGGCCCGGGCCAGCACCACCAGGGCGTCCACCAGTTGCTCCCAGAGGGAGCGCAGCGGGGCCGGGTCGGGGCGTACCTGGGCCAGCCGGGGTGCGGCGGTCCCCTCGTCGGGGTCGCCGACGAACTCCAGCATCAGCTCGGTGCCGAGCAGCTGCACCGGGTACGGCACGGCGATCCGCCCGGATTCCGCACCGATCTCCCAGAGCCGGGACAGCGCGGCGAACTCGGCCGCCGCCCACTGCCCGGCGATCATCTGCCGGCCGAACGCCGTCCGGCCGGCCATCGCCCGGTTCTCCCGGGACCGGCGCACCCGGCGTCCCTCCAGGTAGCCGGCGTCGCGGTGGAAGAGCCGGTGCTGGGCGTCGCGGTACCGCTTGACGGCCAGCAGGCAGGACCGGTCGGTGTCGGGCACCGCCCGGCGGACGAGGTGCACGTCCGCCTCCTTGCCGGTCTTGAGCACACCGAGTTCGGTGTCCCGGGCGGCCAGCTCGGTGACCAGCCACGGCGGGTGCGGTTCGGGACCGTGCACGGCCTCGTCCCAGGAGGACCAGTGGTCCTCGGGCTCGGGCTCGGGTTCGTCCTCGGGTGCGGTGCCGGCCGGCTGCCGGCCGTACGTCAGGAAGGTTGTCTCGTCGTCGTCGAAGCGGCTTCTGCCGCGGCCACGGCGCTGCGGCGCCGGGAGGTCGTGTTCGCGCACGGTGCTGGTGATCCCTTGGTCGAGGCTGGTGAGGGCAGGTGGTACGACCCTGCAAAGACGGCCATGACCGACCTCCTCTCCTCGACCGGGCCCCGCCCGGCTGCGCGCTCCCGCGCGGGCCCATGCTGACCGATACCCCGCCCGGCGCACAACCGGATTACCCCCCGGCGAGCACCACCGAGACCGCCGCGATCAACGAGTCGACGGTACGGGTGGGGGCGAACCGCCCGTCGGTCCAGCTGCGCCCCCGGTGCAGCCAGACGCTGGGCAGGCCGACCGCGGCGGCCCCGCCGATGTCCGCCTCCGGGCTGTCGCCCACCACCCACGCGCCGCGCAGCGGCAACCGGGCCCGTTGGGCGGCCAGCGCGAAGATCCGGGGGTTGGGCTTGCTCACCCCGGCTTCCTCGGAGATCACCCAGTCGGCGACGTAGCGGTCGAGGCCGGTCTGCCTGATCTTGGCGTCTTCCAGCCGGACCGAGCCGTTGGTGACCACCACCGGCAGCCACCCGGCGTCGTCGGCGATCCGCAGCGCGCAGGCGACCAGCGGGTCCAGCCGGGTGTAGCCGACCACCCCGTCGTGCAGCTCCTCGACCAGGTCGATGGAGGGGATGCGCAGCGCGTAGCGGTCCCGGATGGCGTCGGCGATGTCCCACCGGTCGGTGAGGCCGTCGGCGTCGATGGACAGCAGCCAGTCGATGTCGGTGGCCGGGGCGCCGATCTCGGCCAGGAAACCCTCGGCCCAGGCGCGGAACGGCCCGGCCCGGTCGAGCAGGGTGTTGTCCAGGTCGAGCAGGAGCAACGGCACTGAGGCACCTTACGGGAGGAAGGACCGCCGCCGACAGGGTCGAACCGCCCGCCGGCGACCGTCGGGCTGCCGGGGCCGGATGGGGGCGGTGGGCGGGTAGGGGGAGGTGACCGGGGCTGTCGGCACCGGCCGATCCTAACCGGACGGGCGTTCGGCAGGACGAGGTGACGACCCGATAGCAAGCCGTACGTACGGTTTGCCTTGCGGAGGGTCACCTGCGACGATCGACCCGTGCCCAGAGTAAGTCAGGACCAGCTCGACGCGCGCCGGCAGGAGATCCTGGGCGCGGCCCGGGCCTGTTTCGCCCGGCACGGCTACGAGGGTGCCACCGTGCGCCGGCTGGAGGAGGCGACCGGCTTGTCCCGGGGCGCGATCTTCCACCACTTCCGCGACAAGGACTCACTCTTCCTCGCCGTCGCCGAGGACGACGCCGCCGTGATGGTCTCCACGGTGGCCCGCCACGGCCTCGTCCAGGTGATGCGGGACCTGCTCGCCCGCGCGGTCTCCCCCGACACCACCGGCTGGCTGGGCAGCCAACTGGAGGTGTCCCGGCGGCTGCGGACCGACCCGGCCTTCGCCCGCCGGTGGGCGGAACGCTCCGCCGCCATCGCCGAGGCGACCCGGGACCGGCTCGCCCGGCAACGCGACGCCGGGGTGCTCCGCGAGGACATCGACATCGACGTGCTGGCCCAGTTCCTGGAGCTGGCGTACGACGGGCTGGTGCTGCACCTGGCGATGGGCCGGCCCGCCGGTGACCTGGGGCCGGTGCTCGACCTGGTCGAGGAGGCCGTCCGCCGGCACTGACCCACCCGGGCCGGCAGCCCGGATCTCGGCTCGGTAACTCGCCCACCGCCCCGGTGCCGGCGTGGCGGGGCTGCTCCACAATGAGGCCGCGACCCCCTCGCGCGACAGGAGCAGCTCATGAACACGCTTGCCGCACAGGGCGACACCTGGGGCATCCCCGGGCCGCTCTTCCTGAAGCTCTACCTGCTGGTGGCCGTCGTCGCCGTGGTCGGCACGCTGCTGCACCGCCGCCGCACGACCGCCGGCCCCGACACGGTCACCACGGACCAGCTCGGGCCCCAGCAGGTGGCCTACCTCAACGGTGGCGACCAGCTCGCCATCTGGGCGGCGCTGGGTGGGCTGCGCGGCGCCGGCGCGATCGACGTCACATCGAACGGCCGGTTGGTCGCCGTCGGGTCGACACCCAGCGGGCTCACTCCGCTCGACCACGCGATCCGGCACGCCGCCCGCCAGTCGGTCGCCACCCGCGAGCTGCGCCGCAACGCCGGGGTGACCCGCGCCCTGGAGGAGCTGCGGCAGGGGTTGGAGCAGCGCGGCCTGCTGATCGACGCCGACGGGGTACGGGCCCTGCGGCGCGGACGGAACCTGCTGCTGGTGCTCCTGGCCCTGGGTGTGGTGCGGCTGGTCGCCGGCCTGTTCAACGGCCGGCCGGTCGGCTGGCTACTGCTCGCCCTGGCCGGACTCGCCGTGGCGTTCGCCCTGGTGGCCCGTACGCCCCGGCGGACCAGGACGGCGAACGTGATGATGAGTCGCCTGCGCAGCAGCAACCACCACCTCGCCCCCGACTCCGCCCCGGCCTACGCGACCTACGGTCCGGCCGGCGCGGCGATGGGGGTGGCCCTGTTCGGCACCGTCTCCCTCTACGCGCTCGACCCCGGCTTCGCCGCGCAGGCGGAGATCCAGCGGCAGGCGTTGAACGCCAGCAGCGGCAGCGGTTACACCGGTTCCACGGGTGTCACGTGCGGCGGCAGCACCTCGTCGGGCGACAGCGGCTCGTCGTGCGGTGGCGGCAGCTCCTGCGGCGGCGGAGGAGGATGCGGCGGGGGCGGGTGCGGCGGATGACCGGGCCGCAGGGGGTGGGCATCGGCTGGCGGTCGGAGATCGCCGGTTTCGTCGCCGAGCTGCCCGGGCTGCGCTTCGTCGAGGTGGTAGCGGAGTCGCTCAGCCCGGGCAACCCCCTGCCGGCCGGGCTGGCCGGGCTGCGGGAGCGCGGCGTGACCGTCGTACCGCACGGGGTGCGGCTCTCCCTCGGCGGCGCGGACCCGGTCGACCCGGCCCGGGTGACGCACCTGGCCCGGGTGGCCGAGCTGGTCGACGCGCCACTGGTCAGCGAGCACATCGCGTTCGTCCGGGCCGGCGGCCTGGAGGCCGGGCACCTGTTGCCGTTGCCGCGCACCCGGGAGGCGGTGGCGGCGGTGGTGGCGAACGTCCGCCGGGCCCGGGCGGAGCTGCCGGTGCCCCTGGCGTTGGAGCCGATCGCCGCGCTGTTCGACTGGCCCGACGACGAGCTGGACGAGGCGGACTTCCTCACCGAGATCCTCGACGCCACCGACGCGGAGCTGCTGCTCGACGTGGCAAACGTGTACGCCAACGCCCGCAACCGGGGCGAGGACCCGCAGGCCCTGCTGGACCGGCTGCCGCTGGACCGGATCGCCTACGTACACGTGGCCGGTGGGGCCGAGTACGGCGGGCTCTACCACGACACGCACACCGATCCGGTGCCCACCGAGGTGTTGGAGCTGGTCGGCGCGCTCTGTGCCGGCCGCCGACCGCCGGCCCTGCTGCTCGAACGCGACGGCCACTACCCACCCGCCGACGTGCTGCGGGCCGAGTTGGACGCCCTCGCCACCGCTGCCGGCCACCCGGTCGTCACATGAGCCCGACGCACCCCGTCGAGTCGGCCCCGCCGCCCGGACCGGTGGGGCTGGCCGCCCGACAGGCCGCGCTGGTCGCCGCCCTGGTCGCGGGGGCCCCGCTGCCGGCAGGCTTCGCCACCGACCGGGTCGACGCCGCCCGGCGGGCGCTGCTGCGCAAGCGGGCCGGCGAGGTCGCCCGCCACTGGCCGCTGCTCGCCGCCGGCCTCGGGGACACCTGGCCGGCCACCTTCGCCGACTGGGCGTCCGGCCGACCCACCGTCGGGTCGCTGCGCGACGGTTGGGACCTCGCGCGTGGGCTGCGCGACCGGGACGCCCTCCCCCCGCTCGGCGCGCAGGAGCTGGCCGCCCGCGAGGCCACCCACCGCTACGACGGGCGGCACCCGCCCCGCCGCCGCCGGTTGCCGGCCCTGGCCCGCAGCGGCGACGCCGTCGCCCTCCAGGTCGCCGGCCGGGTACGCCTGCTGCGACCGGCCCGCCGCTGACCACCGGGTCGCCTCCCCGGCCCGCCGCGCCACCCACCGCCGGATGCGGCAGGATCGGTGGCATGGATCTCGGACTCACCGATCGGGTGTACGTGTTGACCGGCGCTTCCCGGGGGCTCGGCTTCGCGACCGCACAGTGCCTGGTCGCGGACGGGGCACGGGTGGTCCTGTCGGCCCGCACGCCGGAGCGGGTCGCCGGGGCGGTCGACCGGCTCGGTGGGCCGGACCACGCGATCGGTCTCGTCGCCGACCTGGCCGACCCGAGCCTGCCCGAGCGGCTGGTGATCGCCGCCGGAGAACACTTCGGCCGCCTCGACGGGGCGCTCGTCTCGGTCGGTGGGCCGCCCCCGGGCACCGCCGCGCAGGTCAGCGACGCACAGTGGCGGGAATCCTTCGAGACGGTCTTCCTGGGCACCGTCCGGACGGCCCGGACGGTGGCCGCCGCGCTCACCGACGGTGGCGCGATCGGTATGGTGCTGTCCACCTCGGCCCGGACGCCGATCACCGGACTCGGCATCTCCAACGGCCTGCGGCCCGGCCTGGCCGGCGTGGCCAAGGACCTGTCCGACGAGTACGGCCCACGCGGGGTGCGGGTGCTGGGCCTGCTGCCCGGGCGCTTCCTGACCGACCGCAACCGGGAACTGCTCGGCGACGACGCGGCGGCCCGTGCCGCTGCGGAGGCCGGCATCCCGCTGCGCCGTATCGGCGATCCGGCCGAGTTCGGGCGGGTGGCGGCCTTCCTACTCTCCCCCGCCGCCGGCTATGTCACCGGGGTCAGCGTGCCCGTCGACGGCGGCGCGCTGCGCAGCCTGTGACCCCGCGACGCCGCTCGACCAGCCCCGCCGCCGCCCCCGAACCGGCCCCGGCCGCCGAACCGGGCCGCACCGCCCCAGAACCGCCTCCCGCCGTCGCGGCCTCCGAACCGGCCCGTCGTCGGGGTGCCGGCGGGCGGCCCTCCCCGGCCCCTGCCGATCGCCCGTCCACGACCGTCGACGCGATGTCCGACCCGGTCGGGCACGCCGCCGGCCCGACCCGGCCGGGCACGCCGGAGGTACGGCGACCGGACCGGGCGGGCGTGGCGCAGGTACGGCGACCGGGCCGGGCGGGCACGCCGCAGGTGCGGCGGCCGGACCGGGCGGAGCTGGCAGCGGCGGCGGACCGCACCATCCCGGACGTGATCGGCCCCGGGTTGACGGTGCTCTTCGTCGGGATCAACCCGGGCCTGTGGTCGGCGGCCACCGGGTGGCACTTCGCCCGGCCGGGCAACCGGTTCTGGCCGGCCCTGCACCGGGGCGGCTTCACCCCGCGCCGACTGCACCCGAGCGAGCAGGACACCCTGCCCGGGTACGGCCTGGGCATCACCAACATGGTGGCGCGGGCCAGCGCCCGGGCGGACGAACTGACTCCGGCGGAGCTGGTGGCGGGCGCACGGACGCTGACCGACAAGGTGGCCCGGTACCGGCCGACCTGGGTCGCCGTGGTCGGGGTGACCGCCTACCGGATCGGGTTCGCCCGGCCGAAGGCCGGTTTCGGCCCGCAGCCGCACCCGCTGGCCGGCGCGCGGCTCTGGGTGCTGCCCAACCCCAGCGGCCTGAACGCCCACTTCACCCCGCAGACCCTGGGGGCCGCCTTCGGCGAGCTGCGCGCCGTCATCGCCGGCCACCCGCCGGCTGACCGGTCGGCGTGACCACCCTGGCGAGATGGACCCTTCCCGTACCGCGTGAACACCGCCGCGAACCACCGGGACGGCTGGCGGGGAACGGCCAGCAGTCCACTCCGCGTGCCGGCTCACACTGTCCGTGGGGTGGCGCGTTCACGATGTGTCGGGTAAAGGGTGACATTGAGGCAATAAATTGCGCCCCCGACTCGCCACCCCATTGACGAAGATTTATTTCGAACGTGCTTTCGACTTCACCTTGGTCTAACATTGGGCCCGCAATCGGTTACACGTCGTTAACGCAATTCTCCAGCAGATCGGGAGCAGTTATGCCTCAAGTCCGTTCTTCCCGCTCCATCCGCCTGCTCGCCGCAGGCGCCGCCGGGGCGGCCGCGGTGGCCATGTTCCCCGCGGTCAGCGCCCAGGCGGGTACGTCATCGATCAACGTCTCGGTCAAGGGTGGCTACAACAACACCCAGTCCCTCGGCACCGCCACCGGGACCGTCACCGGGACGACGGGCAGCACCCAGGCAAGCTACTCGGTGACACTGTGCGGGCAGAGCACCTACCCGAGCGCCAGCGTCACCATCCAGGGCGGAACCGCCACGGCCACCCACACCGTCTACTACCAGAACTGCGAGACCTTCACCGGCGATCTCGTCTCCAGTTACGGATTCACCAACGTCCAGGTCAGTGTGTCCGGTTCCACCTTCTACCCGGGCAACCAGTACACGACCTACACGAAGACCAAAACGGTGTACTTCTGAGTTACCGTCGCACCTGATGACGGAACAGGCACCGAATTGACGATCGCCGCCTCGGGCAGCCGCCGCGCCGGCAGCCCGTGAGTCGTGCCGACGGCCGGTGGGACGTGTCGTCGGCACCCGGCATGGGGAGCGCCGTCGGGATGCGAGACCAGGCCAGGGCCCGCTCCCCCTGGCCTGACCTCGTTTCACTGGCGGCAGCAGGCAGCCGAGGTGTGCCCCGAACCCGGTCCGCAGAACACGAGTCGGGTCAGCACGGTGGTCGCTTCCGGGACGGGGTCCCGTCAGTTGGCCACGGCCGGGGGCAGCGCCTCCTGCGCGACGTAGGTGCCCATCGGCACGGTGGTGATGATCGGCTCGGGCTGGTCCGCCTCGGCGTACGGGGCAGGCGAGTCGACGACGGCAAACTGAGTGCGGTACAGCTCGGCGTAGAGCCCACCGACCGCGACCAGTTCCTCGTGGCGGCCCCGCTCCACGATCCGGCCACCGTCGAGGACCAGGATCTGGTCGGCGTCACGGACGGTGGAGAGCCGGTGCGCGATCACCAGCGCGGTACGCCCGGCCAACGCCACGGACAGGGCCCGCTGCACCGCCGCCTCACTCTCCGAGTCGAGATGGGCGGTGGCCTCGTCCAGGATCACGATCGACGGGGCCTTGAGCAGGAGCCGGGCGATGGCGATGCGTTGCTTCTCGCCGCCGGAGAAGCGGTAGCCGCGCTCGCCGACGGTCGTCTCCAGCCCGTCGGGCAGGGCGCGGACCAGGTCGGCCACCTGCGCACCGGCCAGCGCCGCCCAGATCTCGTCGTCCGTGGCGTCCGGCTTGGCGTACCGCAGGTTCTCGGCGATCGTCTCGTGGAACAGGTGGGAGTCCTGGGTGACCACACCGATCTCGTCGCGCAGCGAGGCGAGGGTGGCGTCCCGGACGTCGACCCCGCCGACCCGCACCGCGCCGTCGGTGACGTCGTAGATCCGTGAGATCAGCATGGACAGCGTGGACTTGCCGGCACCGGACGGCCCGACCAACGCCACCATCTGCCCCGGCTCGACGCGGAACGAGACGCCCTTGAGCACCGGCTCGTTGGCCGTCCGGTCGAGGGTGGCGACCTCCTCCAGCGAAGCCAACGAGACGTCGGCGGCAGCCGGGTAGCGGAACCGGACATCGCGGAACTCGACCCGGCCGGCGCCCCGGGGGACCGGCACCGCGTCGGGCTTCTCTTCGATGCCGGGGCGCAGGTCGAGCACCTCGAAGACCCGGTCGAAGGAGACCAGGGCGCTCATCACGTCGACCCGGACGTTGGACAGCGCGGTCAGCGGACCGTAGAGGCGGGTGAGCAGCAGGGCGAGGGTGACCACGGTGCCCGCGCTGACCGCCCCGGTGACCGCCAGCCAGCCGCCGAGCCCGTAGGTGAGCGCCTGGGCCAACGACGCGACCAGCAGCATCGCCACGAAGAAGGTGCGTGAGTACATCGCCGACTGGATGCCGATGTCGCGGACCCGTTCGGCCCGCGCGGCGAATCGGCCCGCCTCCACCTCAGGCGTGCCGAACAGCTTGACCAGCAGCGCGCCCGCCACCCCGAACCGCTCGGTCATGGTGGCGTTCATCTTGGCGTCGAGGTCGTACGACTCCCGGGTGATCTCGGCCAACCGCCGGCCGACCCGCCGCGCCGGCACCACGAAGATCGGCAACAGGACCAACGACAGCAGGGTGATCTGCCAGGAGAGGGTGAACATCACCCCGGCGGTGAGCACCAACTGGATGACGTTGCTGACCACCCCCGACAGGGTGGAGGTGAACGCCCGCTGGGCGCCCATCACGTCGTTGTTGAGCCGGCTGACCAACGCACCGGTCTGGGTCCGGGTGAAGAACTGCAACGGCATCCGCTGCACGTGGTCGTAGACCCGGGTGCGCAGGTCGAGAATGATGCCCTCGCCGATACGCGCCGAATACCACCGCTGGACCAGGGAGAACAACGCGTCGGCGACGGCCAGCGCGCCGATGATCAGGGCGAGCCGGACGACGACCGCACCCGCCTCGGGGCCGCCCCCGCTGATCGCGTTGATCACGTGGCCGGCCAGCACCGGGGTGGCCACCCCGATCACGGCGGCGATGACCACGGTCACCAGGAAGACGACGATGTCCCGCCGGTAGGGGTGGGCGAACGCCATGATCCTTCTCGCGGTGCCCCGGGTGAGCCGGTGCGTGGAGACCTCGTCACCGTGCCGGATCGACCGGAGCATGCTCCAGCCGGCCATGTTGCCGCCCGCCATCGGGTTCATGGGTCACCTCCGCGTCGTGGGCAGCGCGCACCGTCGGGTCGATTCTCCCGACGCCTACGACAACCTCGGCGGCAACCCGGGTCTTCCCGGGCGGTCACTGCTGTTCGCTCCGGGCAGAGTAGCCGCGGTTCCCGCCCCCGGCGGGTGGGCTATTCGCCGCGGCCGGCGAGATCGCGCAGCCGGCGGGTCTGTGCCTCGCGCTCGGCCCGTTGCTGTTCGGGGTGGGAACGGCCGGCGGCACCGGCGAGCAGCGCCTTGATCTCGACAACCGCGTCCCGGTTACCGGCGAGCAGGCCGGCGGTGAGGTCCCGGACGGCCGCGTCCAGCTCGGCGGGCGGCACCACCAGGTTGGCCAGCCCGATCCGGTCGGCCTCGACGGCGTCCATCCGCCGGCCGGTGGCGCACAGCTCCAGGGCACGGGCGTAGCCGACCAGCTCGACCAGCCGCTTGGTGCCGGCCAGGTCGGGGACCAGGCCGAGGGTGACCTCGGCCATCGACAGCTTCGCGTCCTCGGCGAGCACCCGCAGGTCGCAGGCGAGCGCGAGTTGGAAGCCCGCGCCGATGGCATGACCCTGCACGGCCGCCACCGAGATCACGTCCGGTCGGTGCAGCCAGGTGAAGCCCTGCTGGTAGTCGGCGATCCGGTCGGCGCACTCCTGCTCGGGCAGGGTGGACAGCTCCGCGAAGGAGCCCGGACCCTGGGCACCGGCCACCGACAGGTCGAGGCCGGCGGAGAACGACCGCCCCTGACCGCGTACCACGACGACGCGCACGTCGCCGGGCAGGTCCCGGGAGAAGTCGCTCATCGCGCGCCACATCGCCGGGGTCTGGGCATTGAGCACGTCGGGCCGGCACAACGTGACCGTCGCGACCGGCCCGTCGCAGTGCAGTAGCACCCCGGCCGTCTCGGCGGTCACCGGACCGCCCGGGGCGTGCTGACGGACGACGCTGGTAGGCGGGTCACGCCTTCTTGCGACGCCGGGCGCCGCCGCGCTGTCGCAGCTGCACACCGGACTCGGTGAGCACGCGGTGGATGAACCCGTAGGATCGCCCGGTCGAAGCGGCGAGCGCGCGAATGCTCTCGCCGCCGGTGTACCGCTTTACCAGGTCCTTGGCGAGCGTCTGACGCTCGGCTCCGACGATCCGGCGACCCTTCTCAGTGCTGGTGGCTGTGCCAGTGGCTGCCATGCTGATTCCTCACGTCCCAGACTGTGCGGTTCGATACGGTCCCACCTATTAGACCGTCTCGAACGATCATGCGCCAGATATCAACTCATCGCCAACCGACACGCTATGCAGTGTCGCCAACCCGATAGAGTGACGCTCCGGACGATCCACGGCGGAGACCGCGCTGCGGTCGCGCCCGTGGGAGGCCCGTAGCCTGCCGGTCGTGACCGACCTGTTGGGCAGCGTGAGCGGAGCGGGGGCCGTCTTCGCGGCCACCAACCTCGACGACATCGTGGTGTTGACCGTACTCTTCGTGGCCGCCCGGAGCACCGGACGACCCCGCCCGTGGCAGATCGTGACCGGGCAGTACCTGGGCATCACCGCCCTCGTCACGGCGGCTCTGGTCGTCGCCGCCGGCCTGCTGGTGGTGCCCGACCCGTGGACCGGCCTGCTCGGGCTGCTGCCGATCGCGCTCGGCGTCCGGGCGCTGCTGGCCCGCACCGACGACGACACCCCGCCGGCCGTGGTGGGCGGCCTGCTCGGCGTCGCCGGGGTGACGATCGCCAACGGCGCGGACAACATCGCCGTCTACGTCCCGGTGTTCCGCTCCCTCGACCCGGCCACCGGGCTGGTCTACCTGCTGGTCTTCGCCGTGCTGGTCGCCGCCTGGTGCGGTGCCGCCGCGCTGCTCGGTGGGCATCCCCGGGTGGTCCGCCTGGTCGGCCGGGCCGGGCACTGGCTGGTCCCGGTCGTCTTCGTCGCCATCGGCCTGGTGATCCTGGTCGGCTCGGGTGTCCTCGGCCGGCTGGTCGACCTCGCCCGCTGACCACCGGCCGGGCCGCCGCCGCGCCGCCGAGCGTAGGCCACTGAGCACCGGCCGGGCCGTCGACCCCGAGTCGCCGGGCATGGGCCGCTGGCCACCGGTCGGGCCGGCCACGGGCCGGTGGGGCAGGGGCCACTGACCACCGGCCGTTTGCCGCAGCCGACCCCGCCGGCCGTCGCGGGCGGGGTCGTGGCCGGATCAGGCCAGCTCGACCAGTTCCAGCAGGTCGTCGCTCCAGGCGTCCTCGTCGCCGTCGGGGAGCAGGATGGCCCGGTCGGGCTTGAGCGCGAGCACCGCGCCCGGGTCGTGGGTGACCAGCACGATCGCGCCGGGGTAGTTGGCGATGGCGTCGAGCACCTGCTCACGGCTGACCGGGTCGAGGTTGTTCGTCGGCTCGTCCAGCAGCAGCACGTTCGCGCCGGAGCAGACCAGGGTCGACAGGGCGAGCCGGGTCTTCTCGCCACCGGAGAGCACCCCGGCGGGCTTGTTGACGTCCTCGCCGGAGAACAGGAAGGCACCGAGGATCTTGCGCAGGTCGGTGTCGGACTGCTCGATCGCCGCCGCCCGCATGTTCTCCAGCACCGTGCGTTCCACGTCCAGCGTCTCGTGCTCCTGGGCGTAGTAGCCCAGCCGCAGGCCGTGCCCGGCGTGCACCTCGCCGGTGTCCGGCGGGAGCAGCCCGCCGAGCATCCGCAGCAGGGTGGTCTTGCCGGCACCGTTGAGCCCGAGGATGGCCACCCGGGAACCCCGGTCCACCGCGACGTTCACGTCGGTGAAGATCTCCAGTGAGCCGTACGACTTGGACAGGCCGGTCGCGGTCAGCGGGGTCTTGCCGCACGGCGCGGGATTGGGGAACCGGACCTTCGCCACTTTGTCGGAGACCCGTACCTCCTCCAGGCCGGAGATCAGCTTCTCGGCCCGGCGGGCCATGTTCTGCGCGGCGACGGTCTTGGTGGCCTTGGCGCGCATCTTGTCGGCCTGCGCCATCAACGCGCCGGCCTTCTTCTCGGCGTTGGCCCGCTCCCGGCGACGCCGCCGCTCGTCGGTCTCCCGGGCCTCCAGGTACGCCTTCCAGCCCAGGTTGTAGACGTCGACCACGGAGCGGGTGGCGTCGAGGAACCAGACCTTGTTGACCACCGACTCCAGCAGCGAACCGTCGTGGGAGATCACGATCAGCCCGCCCTTGTGGTTGGCGAGGAAGCCGCGCAGCCAGGTGATCGAGTCGGCGTCGAGGTGGTTGGTGGGCTCGTCGAGCAGCAGGATGCCGCCGCCGTTCTCCCCGGCGTCGCGGAACAGGATCCGGGCCAGCTCGATGCGGCGACGCTGACCGCCGGAGAGGGTGCCGATGGTCTGCGCGAGGGCCCGGTCGGGCAGCCCCAGGTTGGCGCAGATCCGGGCGGCCTCGGCCTCGGCGGCGTACCCGCCCAGCGAGGCGAACTGGTCCTCCAGGGCGCCGTAGCGGCGGACCAGCTTGTCGTCGACGCCGTCGGCGAGCCGCTGCTCGATCTCCTTCATCTGGGCCATCAGCACGTCCAGCCCACGGGCGGAGAGCACCCGGTCCCGGCCGGTGACCTCCAGGTCGCCGGTACGCGGGTCCTGCGGCAGGTAGCCGATGGCGCTGCGCCGGTCGATCTGCCCACCGTAGGGCTGCCCCTCACCGGCGAGGACCTTGAGGGTGGTGGTCTTGCCGGCACCGTTGCGGCCGACCAGTCCGATCCGGTCACCGGGCTGTACCCGCAGGGTGGTGTCGGACAGTAGGATCCGGGAACCGGCGCGCAGTTCCAGGCCGGTGACACTGATCATTTCCGGTACTCGCTCTCGGGGGTCTGGAAGGGCTGACTCAGGGCACGCGAAAGCGCCGGCGGGCGGTGGTTCCCGTCGGCGCGGGGCGATTCAGCCTTCGCAGCGCAGCACCCGACAAGTGTACCGGGCGGCCCGACACGCGCCGCCCGGATTACCGGGCAAGATCATCGGGTACCGGAAACGCCGTCCGGACCCGGTCCGGTACCGCAACCCTCAGACGTGACGAATCGGTGATCGGGGTCAACATGGAGCTGAACGAGAACGCGCGGGTCGACACCGGCCAGGTGGACGACCGGCGGGGATCCGGCGGGGGTGGCGGGATGGGCATCCCGATCCCCGGCGGCGGTGGGCGTGGCGGCATCGTCGGGCTCATCATCGCCGTGCTGGTCGCCCTGGTGGGTGGCGGATTCGGGCTGAACGCGATGAACGGCGGCGGCGCCGAGTCGGGCGACAACACGTCGTTGGAGCAGAAGTGCTCCGCCGACGACGCGCTCAAGCAGCTGGACTGCCGCAACACCCTCTACGTCAACTCGATCCAGGCGTACTGGCGGACGGCGTTGCCGGAACGGTTCGGCCAGCAGTACCAGCCGTCCAAGACGGTCTTCTTCAGCCAGGGCGTCAACACCGGCTGCGGCCAGGCCGACTCCGGCGTCGGGCCGTTCTACTGCCCGGCCGACGACCTGGTCTACATCGACCTGACCTTCTACCAGACGCTCGCCGACCAGCTCGGTGCCGAGGGTGAGTTCGCCCAGCCGTACGTGCTGGCCCACGAGTACGGCCACCACGTGCAGGACCTGCTCGGCACCGAGGCGCAGATGCGCCGCCAGCAGCAGCGGGACCCGGGCAGCGCCAACGCGCTCTCGGTCAAGCTGGAGCTCCAGGCCGACTGCTACGCCGGCGCCTGGGCCAAGAACGCCACCGGCACCGCCGACGAGCAGGGCCAGAAGATCTTCAAGAGCATCACCGAGCAGGACATCGCGCAGGCGATCGACACCGCCGAGAAGATCGGCGACGACGCCATCTCCAAGCGGGCCAACCGCCCGGTGAACCCGGAGGAATTCACCCACGGCTCCTCCGAGCAGCGCAAGCAGTGGTTCACCAAGGGCTACACCACCGGTGACCCGAAGTCCTGTGACACCTTCGGCGGCAGCCTCTGACCGGGCACCGCACCGGCACCGTCGCGGCGGTCGGAGGGGCGTACGCCCACCGGCCGCCGTCGTCGTGCCGCCCCGCTCAGGCCGGATCGCGGACCAGGATGTGCACGGCGCGGGCGGCGGCGACCGCACCGACCAGCACCGCGTGCCGGGGTTCGGGCACGTCGAGCAGCCGGTCGGCACGCAGCGCGGCGAGCGGGGCCAGCCGCCGGTCGGCCAGGACCGTGTCGACGGCCCGGCGGTCGCCCCCGCAGACCAGCGCCGCCAGCGTCGCCGCCGCCGGCAGCAGCAGTCGTACGGCCAGTTCCGCCGCGTCGCCCAGGGCCGCCTTCGCCTGGTTGTCCCGCCGCCGGGCGAACCGCTGCTGGGACCAGCCCCCGGCGGCGGTACGACCCTGCACGTAGCGGGTGTCCACCTTGGAGACCAGTAACTCCGCACCGACCGCCACACCGACCGCCACCGCGCCCTTGCGGGCGAGCAGCAGCCCGAGCCGGCGGGGCGCGGTGGCGACGCTGACGAACTGCGGCACGTCGTCGACGCGTCGGGGCGGGACGGCCTGCGCTGCGTCGCCGACGGTCGGGGCACCCGGCGGCAGGTGCAGCTCGGCGGTCGCGCCGTCGGAGGCGGTGAGCAGCAGCCCGTACCCCTGCGGGGAGACGACGGGCGGGCCGTGCCGGTCGGCGAAGCCCTCGGCCCAGCGCCCGACCCGGGTCGGATCGACCTCGACCCACCGGCCGCCGCCGGCTGCGGGTCGGCTACTCATCACCCGACCGTACGGCACGGCGGCGGTCCGCTCCGACCCCACCTGACCCACGGCGGGCGGACGACGGCACACGCCGTGCCGACCGACCGGCCGTGGCCCACCCGAGCCGGTCCGACGGCCGGCCCACCGCACGACCAGCCGGGCCGACGGGCGGCCCAACGCACGACCAGCCGGACCGACGGGCGGCCACCGCACGACCAGCCGGGCCGACCGCCCGACGGGCGGCGCACCGCACGACCGACCGGACCGACGGGCGGCTCACCGCACGACCAGCACGGCGACGGCGAGTGCGGCGATGATGAGGCTGGAGAGGAGCCCGGTCACCAGCCGGCCACGCGGGCCGGCCAGCACCCGGCCGACCAGGGTGCCGCCCCCGGCGATCAGCAACTGCCAACTCGCCGAGGCGACGAAGGCACCGAGGACGAACAGCGCCGCCGCTGCCGGTGCCGCCCGCGCCGCGTCGGCACGGCCGAGGACCAGCGCCGTGAAGTACACGACGGTGGCCGGGTTGAGCAGGGTCAGTGCCAGCACCCCGGCGAACGCCCGCCCCGCGGTGTCGATCCCCCGGCCCGCCCCCGGGCCGCCCGACGCCGGCCGGGGACGCCAGGCCCGCCAGCCTCCGTGCACGGCGAGCGCCAGCAGCACCACCGCCGCCACCACCCGCAGCGGACCGGCGACCGGGGCGACCACGGCGGCCACCGCCGCGCCGCCGAGCACCGCCACGGCGGCGTAGAGCCCGTCCGCGGTGGCGACACCGAGCGCGGCAGCCGCACCGACCCGGAAGGAGGTACGGGCACTGAGCCCGAGGATGAGCACCGCGATCGCGCCGACCGGCACGGCGACGCCGTAGCCGGCCACCAACCCGGCCAGGAAGGCGGCGGTCACGACGATCGGGAACGGGCCGATCCGCACCCCGGACGGGCCCGCTGTCGACGCGCGGCGGTGGCCGCACGGACAGGGCTCTGCTTCGGGTACGCCTCGATCATCGGCCCATCATCGGCCGCCACCCGCCACCAGACCACCGAATTGCCACAAAACCGGGGGAACGACCGGGGTGGTCGACTCGTCGGCGGCGACGGTGCGATGGCCGGCGGACCTGGACACCCACTGCGGTGAGCACCCCCGGCGGTGGGTCGGGCCGGCTGCAAAGACGCGGGCACGGCACCCGGTCAGGGGTGCCGTGCCCGCGAGGTCGACCAGGGGTCAGACGTTGAAACCGAGCGAGCGGAGCTGGTCCCGCCCCTCATCGGTGATCTTGTCCGGGCCCCACGGCGGCAGCCAGACCCAGTTGATCCGGATGTCGTCCACCAGTCCCCCGCCGGGGCCGGTGGTCAGCGCCTGCCGGGCCTGGTCCTCGATCACGTCGGTGAGCGGGCAGGCCGCCGAGGTCAACGTCATGTCCAGGGTGGCGACGTTCTGGTCGTCCACGTGCACGCCGTACACCAGGCCGAGGTCGACCACGTTGATGCCGAGTTCGGGGTCGACGACGTCCTTCATCGCCTCCTCGATGTCGGCCAGGGCCGCCCGGCCACCGGCCGAACCGGCGGCGTCCGCCGTCCCGTCGCCGGCCGGGGTCCCGTCGGCACCGGACGACGCGTCGACACCCGCCGTCCCGGTGGCACCGTTCACTGCGTCGGCGGCCGGAGTCGCGGCGGCGACACCGTCGGTGGCCGGCGGCGTCACCGCGCCGGTCGTGGTGCCGGCGTCGCCGGTCTGCGGCGTCGCCGCGGTAGCGGTGTTCTCGCTCATGCCTCAACCTCCGTCGGGCTCACGCCCACCCCCGCGCGTGCCGCGGCGTCCTTGAACGCCATCCACGGCAACAACGCGCACTTGACCCGGGCCGGGTAGCGGGCGACCCCCGCGAACGCCACCCCGTCACCGAGTAGTTCCTCGTCCGGCGTGACCTGGCCACGGCCGGACATCAACTCCACGAATCCGGCGTGCACGGCGGCGATCTCCTCCGCGCACCGGCCGGACAGCCGGTCGTACAACACGCTCGCCGACGCCTGGCTGATCGAACAACCGGCCCCGTCGTACGAGATGTCCACCACGATGTCGTCGACGGCGGCCACCCGAACGGTGACCTCGTCGCCGCAGGTCGGGTTGACGTGGTGCGCCTCGGCCACCTCGGCGTCGGGGTCGTCGGCGTCACGCAGACCGCGCCCCTGCGGACGCTTGTAGTGGTCCAGGATGATCTCCTGGTAGAGCTGCTCCAGCTGCATCAGTCGAAGATCCTCCGCACCTGTTCGAGACCCGACACCAGGGCGTCGATCTCCTCCGTGGTGGTGTACAGGTAGAACGAGGCCCGGGTCATCGCCGGCACCCCGAACCGGGTGCAGACCGGCTTGGCGCAGTGGTGGCCCACCCGCACCTGCACGCCGAGCGAGTCGAGGACCTGCCCGACGTCGTGCGGGTGCACGTCGCCGAGCGCGAACGAGATGGTGCCACCCCGGCCGACCGGCACCGTCGGGCCGAAGATCCGCAGCCCCGGCACGGTGGCGAGAGCGTCCAGCGCGTACGCGGTCAGCTCCTTCTCGTGCCACTGGATCGCCCGCATGCCGACGCCGGTGAGGTAGTCGACCGCCGCGCCGAGCGCGACGGCCTCGGCGATCGGCGGGGTGCCCGCCTCGAACCGGGCCGGCGGCGCGGCGAACGTCGACCGGGCCATCGACACCGTCTCGATCATCGAGCCGCCGCCCATCACCGGGGGCATCGCGGCGAGCAGCTCGCCCCGGCCCCACAGCACGCCGATGCCGGTCGGCCCGCACATCTTGTGCCCGGTGAAGACGATGAAGTCGGCGTCCAGGTCGACCACGTCGATCGGCTGGTGCGGCACCGACTGCGAGCAGTCGAGCAGCAGCAACGCACCCACCTGGCGGACCCGTTCGGTGATCCGGGCGGTGGCGTTGACCGTGCCGAGGATGTTGGAGGTGTGCACCAGCGCGACGATCTTCGTCCGCTCGGTGACCAGGTCCGCCAGCCCCGACTCGTCCAGCCGGCCGCTGTCGGTGACCGGGAACCAGCGCAGGGTCGCGCCGGTCCGCTCGGCCAGCAACTGCCACGGGACGATGTTCGAGTGGTGCTCCATCTCGGAGATCACGATCTCGTCGCCGGGGCCGAGCCGGAACCGCTCGTCGGCGTCGGCGCGCAGCGAGGCGTTCAAGAAGGCGTACGCCACGATGTTGATCGCCTCGGTGGAGTTCTTGGTGAACACCACCTCGTCCACGCTCGGCGCGTTGACGAACGCGGCGATCTTCGCCCGTGCCCCCTCGTACGCCTCGGTCGCCTCGGTGCCCAGGGTGTGCACCGAACGCGACACGTTGGCGTTGTGCATCGCGTAGTGCCCGGCGAGCACGTCGAGCACCTGGCGGGGTTTGTGTGAGGTGTTGGCGCTGTCGAGATAGACCAGCCGGTGCCCGTTGACCTCCCGGTCGAGGATCGGGAAGTCGGCGCGCACCGCGGCCACGTCGAAGCGCGGCACGTCGTCGTACTGCGGCATCCCGTCCGGGATGGCGATGGTGGTCATCTCAGCGCCCCGTTCCGTGGTGTTCAGGCCCGCGCCGTGCCGGCTCCGGCGACGTACCGCTCGTAGCCCTCTTCCTCGAGCTTGTCGGCCAGCTCCGGGCCACCCTGCTCGACGATCCGACCGGCTACGAACACGTGCACGAAGTCGGGCTTGATGTAGCGCAGGATGCGGGTGTAGTGGGTGATCAGCAGCAGGCCGGTGTCGCCGGTGTCGCGGACCCGGTTGACCCCCTCGCTGACCACCCGCAGCGCGTCCACATCGAGGCCGGAGTCGGTCTCGTCGAGGATGGCGATCTTGGGCTTGAGCAGCTCCAGCTGCACGATCTCGTGCCGCTTCTTCTCGCCGCCGGAGAAACCCTCGTTGACGTTGCGCTGGGCGAACGCCGGGTCCATCTGGAGCTTCTCCATCGCGCCGCGCAGCTCGCCACCCCAGGTACGCAGCTTCGGGGCCTCGCCGTCGATGGCGGTCTTGGCGGTGCGCAGGAAGTTCGCCACCGAGACGCCGGGCACCTCGACCGGGTACTGCATGGCCAGGAAGAGGCCGGCGCGGGCCCGCTCGTCGACGGTCATCTCCAGCACGTCGACACCGTCGAGGGTCACCGAGCCGCCGGTGATCTCGTACTTGGGGTGGCCGGCGATCGAGTAGGCAAGCGTCGACTTGCCGGAGCCGTTCGGGCCCATGATCGCGTGGGTCTCCCCCGACCGGACGGTCAGGTCGACGCCGGACAGGATCGGCTTGAGCTCACCCTCGGGCAGCTTGACCGACACCTTCAGGTCGCGGATCTCCAGGGTGCTCATTATCGGGTCACTCCATTGCTCGGCGTCGGGCGGCCGTCGGCGCCCACGGGAAGGTAGATGTCGCCGTCGCGGACCTCGACGGCGTAGACGGGGACGGGTTCGGTGGCGGGCAGCCCGGAGGGCTCACCCGTGCGCAGGTCGAACCGGGAACCGTGCAGCCAGCATTCCAGCGTGCAGCCCTCGACCTCACCCTCGGACAGGGCCACCGAGGCGTGCGAGCACTCGTCGTGCACCGCGTAGAACTCGCCGTCGGTGCCGTGCACGACGGCGACCTGGAGGCCGTCCACGTCGGCGCTGATCACGGTGCCCTTCGGCACGTCCTCGGTCGCGCAGATCCGGATCATGTCAGGCCCCGGACCGGGAGAGCCGGGCCTCGATGGCGTCCCCCAGCCGCTCACGCAGCGACTCGACCGGGATCTTGTTGATCACCTCGGCGAAGAAGCCCCGCACCACCAGGCGACGGGCCTCGTCCGCCGGGATACCCCGGGCCATCAGGTAGAACAACTGCTCGTCGTCGAACCGGCCGGTCGCGCTGGCGTGGCCCGCCCCGGCGATCTCGCCGGTCTCGATCTCCAGATTGGGTACGGAGTCCGCCCGCGCACCGTCGGAGAGCAGCAGGTTCCGGTTGATCTCGTACGTGTCGGTGCCGGTCGCCTCGGCCCGGATCAGCACGTCGCCCACCCAGACGGTGTGCGCCTCGTCGCCCTGCAACGCGCCCCGGTAGCCGACGTGACTGCGGCAGTCCGGCACGTTGTGGTCGACGAGCTGGCGGTGCTCCAGGTGCTGGCCGCCGTCGGCGAAGTAGACGCCGTACAGCTCGGCCTCGCCGCCGCGGCCGGTGTACTCGACCGTGGTGTACTGGCGGACCAGGTCGCCACCCAGGCTGACCTGGATGTGCGACACCTTGGCGTCCCGGCCGAGCCGGATCTTCAGGTGCTGCGCCTGCACCGCGTCGGCGGCCCAGTCGGCCACCGTGACCAGGGTCAGCTTCGCCCCGTCGGCCACCGCCACCTCGACGTTGTCGGCGAGCGTCGCCGCACCGACGTGTTCCAGCACCAGCACCGCCTCGGCGAACCGGCCCACGTCGACGAACGTGTGCCCGAAGGCCAGCCCGGCGGCGTCGTCCCCGACCACCCGCAGGGTCACCGGCGCGTCGACCACCGCGTCGGCCGCGACCTCGACCAGCAACGCCGCACCGGCACCGCCGTACGCCAGCGCGCTGACCCGGTCGACCGGGGTGAGCACGCTGCCCACCCGGGGGTCGTCCCGGCCGATCCGCCCGACGGTGACGCCGGCCGGCAGGTCGGCGTACTCGTGGCGGACCTCACCGGTGGCGGCCTGCGCCCCGTCGGTCAGCCCACGCAGCCGCTTGAGCGGGGTGAAACGCCACTCCTCCTCCAGGCCGGTCAGGGCCGGGAAGTCGGCGACGTCGTACGAGCGGAGCGCCTGCGATTTGGTGCTGGGCGGCGCGGAAGCCTGGGTAGTCATCTCTTCCTTGGTCTGTCTGTCCGTGACGACGGTGTCATTGGGCGGAGGGTGGGCGGCGTCAGCCGACCGCGCCCTCCATCTGGAGTTCGATCAGGCGGTTGAGCTCCAGGGCGTACTCCATCGGGAGTTCCTTGGCGATCGGCTCGATGAAGCCCCGCACGATCATCGCCATCGCCTCGTCCTCGCTCAGGCCCCGGCTCATCAGGTAGAAGAGCTGGTCGTCGCTGATCTTGGAGACGGTCGCCTCGTGCCCCATCGACACGTCGTCCTCGCGGATGTCGACGTAGGGGTAGGTGTCCGAGCGGGAGATGGTGTCGACCAGCAGCGCGTCGCACTTGACCGTGCTGCGGCTGTGGTGCGAGCCCTCCAGCACCTGCACCAGGCCCCGGTACGAGGTACGGCCGCCGCCCCGGGCGATCGACTTCGACACGATGGTGCTGCTGGTGTGCGGCGCGGCGTGCACCATCTTGGCCCCGGCGTCCTGGTGCTGGCCCTCGCCGGCCATCGCCACCGAGAGCACCTCGCCCTTGGCGTGCTCGCCGGTCATGTAGACCGCCGGGTACTTCATGGTGACCTTGGAGCCGATGTTGCCGTCGACCCACTCCATGGTCGCGCCCTCGTGGCAGACGGCCCGCTTGGTGACCAGGTTGTAGACGTTGTTCGACCAGTTCTGGATGGTCGTGTAGCGGCAGCGCGCGTTCTTCTTGACGATGATCTCGACGACCGCGCTGTGCAGCGAGTCGGACGAGTAGAGCGGCGCGGTGCAACCCTCGACGTAGTGCACGTACGCGCCCTCGTCGACGATGATCAGCGTCCGCTCGAACTGGCCCATGTTCTCGGTGTTGATCCGGAAGTACGCCTGGAGCGGGATCTCCACGTGCACGCCCTTCGGCACGTAGATGAACGAGCCACCGGACCACACGGAGGTGTTCAGCGCGGCGAACTTGTTGTCGCCGACCGGGATCACCGTGCCGAAGTACTCCTTGAAGACGTCCTCGTGCTCCTTGAGGGCGGTGTCGGTGTCCAGGAAGAGGACACCCTGCTCCTCCAGGTCCTCGCGGATCTTGTGGTAGACCACCTCGGACTCGTACTGCGCCGCGACCCCGGCGACCAGCCGCTGCTTCTCCGCCTCGGGGATGCCCAGCCGGTCGTAGGTGTTCTTGATGTCCTCCGGCAGGTCCTCCCAGCTGGTGGCCTGCTTCTCGGTGGACCGCACGAAGTACTTGATGTTGTCGAAGTCGATCCCGGTGAGGTCGGCGCCCCAGGACGGCATCGGCTTGCGGCCGAACAGCCGCAGGCCCTTGAGCCGCAGGTCGAGCATCCAGGCCGGCTCGTTCTTCTTCGCCGAGATGTCCCGCACCACCGCTTCGTTGATGCCGCGCTGCGCGGCCGCCCCGGCGACGTCGGAGTCGGACCAGCCGTACTCGTAGCGACCGAGGGCGGCGAGCTGCTCTTCCTGGGTCAGGGGCTGGACGATCTGCTCGGTCATCTATCTGTCCTCACAGTGGTGACGGTGTTACCGGACTGGGGCGCGCAGCTGGGCCGGAATGTGCGTGGTGCACACCCCGTCGCCATGCGCGATGGTGGCCAGGCGCTGCACGTGGGTGCCGACCAGACGGGAGATGACCGCCGTCTCGGCCTCGCACAGCTGGGGAAACTCGGCGGCCACGTGCGCCACCGGACAGTGGTGCTGGCAGAGCTGCCCGCCGGAGGCGATCGTGGACGCGTTGGCAGCGTAGCCCTCGGCGGTGAGCGCCCCCGCGAGTGCCTCGGACCGGGCGAGCGGATCGTCGCCGGCATCCTCCATGGCGGCCCGGCAGCGGGCCTCCAGCGCGGCGACCTGGTCGGCGGCGAAAGCCTCGACCGCGTCGGAGCCGCCGCTGCGGGCGATCCAGCGCAACGCCGCGGTGGCCATGTTGTCGTAGTGGTGGGTGCCGCAGCGCACCCGGGCCGCGTCGGTGAGCAGGAAGACCTTCGCCGGTCGGCCCCGGCCCCGACTGCCCCGCACGGTCTGCTCACGGGCGACCACGTCACCGTCGGCGAGCATCGCGTCGAGGTGCCGGCGGATCGCGGCGGGGCTGAGGCCGAGCGCCGAGCCGAGCTGGCCGGCGGTGGTCGCCCCCTGCTCCAGCAGGAGCTGGGTCACCCGGTCCCGGGTGGAAAGATCGGTGGGGGCGGCCGGGGTCGACTCCACCGGGGCGGGGTGACCGGCACCCGGCCCGCCGGGTCGCCCGGCACGACGGGACCGCGCCCCGACGCCGACGACCGGGCCGGTCGTCGGCGGGTGCCCGGAGAGCGCCGCCGTGTTTTTCACAACGCCAACGTTACGTAATTCGGCGGGCGCTCGCAAACCCGATCCCGGTGATTCCGCCCACCGGGGTGCCGGAGTCACCCGATCGGGATCAACTACGGTGCGTAGGATTCGCGGCGTGAAGCGATCCGTCCGGTTCCCGGTCCCCGCCGCGCTGGCCCGCCTGCTCGACCGCCACCCGGTCTCGACCACCCTGCTGCGCCGCCTCGCGTACGCCTCGATCGTGGCAAACGTGGCCATCGTGGTGACCGGCGGGGCCGTCCGGCTCACCGCGTCGGGGCTCGGCTGCCCGACCTGGCCCCGGTGCACCGACGCGTCGTACACCACCACCACCGAGATGGGCGTGCACGGGGTGATCGAGTTCGGCAACCGGCTGCTCACCTTCGCCGTCGGGGCGATCGCGCTGGCCACCCTGCTGGCCGTGCTGGCCCAGCGGCCCCGACGCCCCGGGCTGACCGGGTTGGCGGTGGCGGTGTTCCTCGGCATCCCCGCACAGGCCGTGATCGGCGGGATCACCGTGCTGACCAATCTCAACCCGTGGGTGGTCGGACTGCACTTCCTCGCCTCGATGGCGGTCATCGCCGCCGCGTACGCCCTCTGGCGGCGGATCGTCGACCCCGACGGGCCGGCGGAGCCGGTGGTGCCCCGGCCGCTGCGTACCCTCGCCCGGCTCACCACCGCCGTCAGCGTCGCGGTGCTGGTCGTCGGGACCTGGGTGACCGGCAGCGGCCCGCACGCCGGCGACCACGGGGCGGCCCGCAACGGGCTGGACCCCGAGACGATCTCCCAGGTGCACGCCGACGGGGTGTTCCTGCTGATCGGGCTCTCCGTGGCGCTGGTCCTGGCGTTGCGGGCGGTCGGCGCGGCCGGCCCGGCCCGCGCCGCCCTGGTGCTGGTCGCGGTGGAGCTGGGGCAGGGCCTGATCGGTTTCGTGCAGTACTTCACCCACCTGCCGGGCGTGCTGGTCGCCGCGCACATGCTCGGCTCCTGCCTGGTACTGCTGGCCACCCTGGCGATGCTCTGGTCGACCCGGCAGCGCCGTCCGGCCACGGCCGACCCGCTGCCGGCCGGTCCCGCACGACCCCTGACCGAGGACCGGTTGCCGGCCGCCGTCTGACCGCCTGCGGCCCCAGCCGCACTCGCGGGACTGGTGCACTCCGGTCCTGCCCCACTCGCGGGCCCTGCAACACTCGCCGGCCCTGGTGCCGAGATCGCACTCGAACCAGGTTGTAGTGGCCTCACCGCCCCAGAAGGCCACTACAACCTGGAAGTAGCCGGCCACATCCGGCCCGACGGCGCGGGCGGGTGGGCGCGGGGTGGGCGGGGGCGGCGCGGGTGGGCGCGGGGCGGGTGGGGGAGGTCAGCTGCGGCGGGTGAGGTGGGTGAGCACCGCGTCGGCGAGGCGCTCGGGCGCACCGTCGGCGTGACCGAGGAACAGCGAGGGCTCGGTCAGCTCCAGCTCGATCAGCACGGGTTCGCCGTCCGGGCCGGGGAGCAGGTCCACCCGGGCGTAGAGCAGCCGCTGCGGGCCGCCCGGGACCTCCGCCAGCACCCGCGCGGCGACGGCCAACTGGGCGTCGGTGGGGGTGCGCGGGCTGATCTCCTCCGGCCGGAAGAGCCCCTCGACGCCCAGGTCGGGGCCGTCGAGCATGGCGCCCTTGCGGATGGCGTGGCTGAACGTCAGGCCGTCCGGGCCGGCCACGAAGAGCAGGGCGGTCTCACCGGCGGTGTCCACCGCGTCCAGGTAGGGCTGGACCATCGCGACCCGGCCGGCCGCCGACAACCGACGGACGTGTGCGACGGCCAGGTCCCCGTGTCCCGGGTCGGCCGCGTCGTACCGGCCGGTGTCCTGGCTGCCGGCGCTGACCGTCGGCTTGACCACGTACTCGCCGGGCGGTGGAGGCGGGACCCAGGCGTCACCCGGCGCGACCCAGGAGGTCGGCACGGTGGGCACCCCGGCTGCGGCGAGCTCACCGAGGTAGCGCTTGTCGGTGTTCCACTCGACCACGTCGGCGGGGTTGGCCAGGGCCGGCACCGTACGGGCCCAGGTGACGAACTCGTCGCGGCGTGGGGCGTAGTCCCAGGGCGAACGGAGCACGACCAGGTCGTAGCTCCCCCAGTCGACCCGGGGGTCGTCCCAGACGGCGGCCTCGACGGTGACGTCCCGTGCCGCCAGCGGGGCGAGCACGAGCCGGTCGTCGGGGTAGAGATCGGCGAAGCGGGCGCAGGTGACGAGAGCGACCCGGGGTTTCCCCCGGGTCGACTGGTGGTGGGTCACGGTGTCGTCGGTCAACGGGCCGACCGGGTCAGCGGGCCATCGTGCGTCGGGCCATCGACCGCCACAGGTCGTTGCTCGGCCGCATCTGGTCCATCAGCTCACGCTCCCAGGCGTTCTCGACGGTGACCCCCGCCTGCGCGCACGCCTCCCGGGCGGTCACGGTGTCCTCGGCGAACTGGTCGCCCCACGCACCGTCGGCGCCGACCAGGACGATCCGCGCGCCACGCTTGCCGACGTACTCGATGACCGCCTTCGCGCCGCCGTGCCCGGCGGCGAAGGACTTGATGCCCGAGACCAGCCCGGTGGGGGCCGGCTCGGCGGTCTGTTCAGCCGTCAGCGTCGTATCGGAACCTTCTGCCATACGCGAAGCCTAAGCAGACCTGCACCCCTACGCGCGAGAATCATGAACTATTTGTGATGCCAATTACCCGAGGGTTTATCGGAACCGCTGGGCCGATTGACCAGGCATGTCGGATAAATACGGGCGTAACGACTCGTCTGGATCGCCATAATGTGTCCAGATGCAGACAGTGCAGTCCGCCGGCGCCCGTGGGCTGTCCGGTCGACGGGAGCGGATCAACGTGGCCGCTCGACATCGACGGTGAGCTTGCCGTAGACGTCCTTGGCGACGATGCGGCGTCGAGTACCCGGTGGACGCCCGGCCCGTGCAGGACCGTGCCGTCCTCAGCCGGTGCCCACTGCCGGACGCTCCTGTGCCGCGTCAGAGCAGCGCGTCGAGGGCCACCGCGGCGAAGACGATGGTCAGGTAGGTGGTCGACCAGTGGAACAGGCGCATCGGCTTGACCGGCTCGCCCCGGGTCACCCGCCGGCAGAGCTTGTGCGCCTCGACCAGGAAGACCGCACCCACCAGGGCGGTCGGCACCCCGTAGATCGCGCTCATGCCCAGCGGCCACAGCGCCAGCGAGGTCGCCACGGTCAGCCAGGCGAAGATCAGGATCTCGGCGTTGACCCGCCGGGCCGAAGCCACCACGGGCAGCATCGGGATGCCGGCGCGGGCATAGTCGTCCTTGTATTTCATCGCCAGCGGGTAGAAGTGCGGCATCTGCCAGAAGAAGACCACCGCGAACAGTACCCAGGCCGCCGGTGCCAACGACCCGGTCACCGCGGCCCAGCCGATCAGCACCGGCGCCGCCCCGCACGCCCCGCCCCAGAACGTGTTCGCCGTCGTGGTGCGCTTGAGCCAGAGGGTGTAGACCAGGTCGTAGTAGGCGATCGCGGCCAACGTCAACGCCGCGGCCAGCAGGTTGGTGAACGTCGCCATCAGGGCGACCGACACCGCCGCCAGCACCAGCCCGAAGACCAGGGCGCTGCGGGGCGAGACGGTGTGCGCCGGCAGGGGACGCCGCTTGGTCCGGCGCATCAACTGGTCGATGTCCCGGTCGATGTAGCAGTTGAGCACGCTCGCCGCACCGGCAGCGAGCGAACCACCGACCAGCACCACCGCCATCAGCCACAGCGACGGCAGGCCACCGTCGGCGAGCATCATCGCCGGCACCGTGGTCACCAGCAGCAGCTCCACGATGCGCGGCTTGGTCAGCGTCACGTACGCCGACAGCACCGCGCGCACGTCCCGCCGCCGGGACGCCGGCCCCCCGGCCACCGTGCGCACCGGCGGCTGCCCGGCAGGGTTGCTGACGGGGCGCTCGGTGATCATGCTCACGGATTGCCACCTTCCGGCATCGGCAGGGGAAGTCGGTTCGGCGGGGCCCCGTCGGGGCCCACACACCGCACCACACACTACGCGTCGTCGTTTTCGCTGCCCGGGCGACCCGACAACGGTGCGGGCCGTCACACCTGACGGGTGACCGAACGATCCGGCCCGCCCATACGTAACTGCCTGCTGAGATCCCCGGGCGGACGTTTAGACCCGCTCGATAGGGTCACCACTGAGGGTTCCGCCCATCTGCCGAGGAGCACAACCATAGTGGCTGCCAACCGACCCGCACTCAACTGGACCGACCTCGACCGCCGGGCCGTCGACACCGTCCGCGTCCTGGCCATGGATGCCGTGGAGAAATCCGGCAACGGCCACCCCGGCACCGCGATGAGCCTCGCGCCCGCGGCGTACCTGCTGTTCAACCGGGTGATGCGGCACAATCCGGCCGACCCGAACTGGCCCGGCCGGGACCGGTTCGTGCTGTCCGCCGGGCACTCCAGTCTCACGCTCTACATCCAGCTCTTCCTGTCCGGCTACCCGCTGAGCCTGGACGACCTGAAGTCGCTGCGGCAGTGGGGCTCGCTCACCCCGGGTCACCCGGAGCACGGGCACACCCCCGGTGTCGAGACCACCACCGGCCCGCTCGGGCAGGGCCTGGGCAACGCGGTCGGGATGGCGATGGCGGCCCGCCGCGAGCGTGGCCTGTTCGACCCGGAGAGCGAGCCGGGGCAGTCCGTCTTCGACCACCAGATCTGGTGCATCGCCTCCGACGGCGACATCGAGGAGGGCATCAGCCACGAGGCGAGCGCGCTGGCCGGGCACCAGCAGCTGGGCAACCTCACGCTGATCTACGACGACAACGAGATCTCCATCGAGGACGACACCCGTATCGCCAAGAGCGAGGACGTGGCGGCCCGCTACGCGGCGTACGGCTGGCACGTGCAGACCGTCGACTGGCGGGCCGGCGACGCCGACCAGGGCGACTACCACGAGGACGTCGAGGCGCTGTACCAGGCGCTGCTGGCGGCGAAGGCCGAGACCGGCCGCCCCTCGTTCATCGCGCTGCGCACCATCATCGGCTGGCCCGCGCCCAACAAGAAGAACACCGGCAAGATCCACGGTTCGGCGCTCGGCGCCGACGAGGTGAAGGCCACCAAGGAGATCCTCGGCTTCGACCCGCAGCAGAGCTTCCAGGTCGACGAGGAGGTGCTCGCGCACGCCCGTGGGGTGCTGACCCGCGGCGGCGAGGCGGAGCAGGCGTGGACGGGCGAGTTCGACGGCTGGGCGCAGGCCAACCCGGAGCGCAGGGCGCTCTACGACCGGATCGCCGGCCGGGTGCTGCCGCAGGGCTGGACGGACGCGCTGCCGACCTTCCCCGCCGACGCCAAGGGCGTGGCCACCCGGGCCGCCTCCGGCAAGGTGCTGGAGGCCCTCGCCCCGGTGCTGCCGGAGCTGTGGGGCGGCTCGGCCGACCTGGCCGAGAGCAACAACACCACCATGAAGGGCGAGCCGTCGTTCATCCCGGCCGCCCACGCCACCAAGGACTTCCCCGGCCACGAGTACGGTCGCACGCTGCACTTCGGCATCCGTGAGCACGCCATGGGCGCGATCCTCAACGGCATCGCCCTGCACGGCGGCACCCGCCCGTACGGCGGCACCTTCCTGGTGTTCAGCGACTACATGCGCCCGTCGGTGCGGCTCGCCGCCCTGATGAAGCTGCCGGTGACGTACGTCTGGACGCACGACTCGATCGGCCTCGGCGAGGACGGGCCGACCCACCAGCCGGTGGAGCACCTGACCGCGCTGCGCGCCATCCCCGGCCTGGACGTGGTCCGCCCGGCCGACGCCAACGAGACCGCCTGGGCCTGGCGGCAGACGCTGGAGCACACCGACCGGCCGACCGCGCTGGCGCTGAGCCGGCAGCCGCTGCCGACCCTGGACCGGGAGCAGTACGCCGGTGCGGAGGGCACCGCCAAGGGCGGTTACGTGCTGGCCGAGGCGTCCAACGGCAAGCCGCAGGTGATCATCGTGGGCACCGGCTCCGAGGTGCAGCTCTGCCTCACCGCCCGGGAGCGGCTGGAGGCCGACGGCACCCCGACCCGGGTCGTCTCGATGCCCTGCCAGGAGTGGTTCTACGAGCAGGACGAGGCGTACCGGGAGTCGGTGCTGCCGCGCGGCGTCAAGGCCCGGGTGAGCGTGGAGGCCGGGATCGGGATGTCCTGGCGGGGCATCGTCGGCGACCTGGGCGAGAGCGTCAGCCTGGAGCACTACGGGGCCAGCGCCCCGCACACCGTGCTGTTCGAGCAGTTCGGATTCACCCCCGACCGGATCGTGGCCGCCGCGCACGCGGCGCTGACCCGGGTGGGCGACATCACCGGTTTCACGACCGGCAACTGAGGGGAGCGTGGACGACATGACGGACAGACTGGGTGACCTCACCGCCGCCGGAGTGGCGGTCTGGCTCGACGACCTTTCCCGGGTACGACTGAGCTCCGGCGGGCTGGACCAGCTCCGCCGCGAGAAGCACGTGGCCGGGGTGACCACCAACCCGACGATCTTCGCCAAGGCGTTGAGCGACGCCGACGAGTACAACTGGCAGCTCAAGGACCTCGCCACCCGGGGCATCGAGGTCGAAGAGGCCGTCCGGATGCTCACCACCTACGACGTGCGCTGGGCGTGCGACGTGATGCGCCCGTCGTACGACGGCAGCGACGGCGTCGACGGGCGGGTCTCCATCGAGGTCGACCCCCGGGTCGCCCACGACACCGACCGGACGGTCGCCGAGGCCAAGGCGCTGTGGTGGCTGGTGGACCGGCCGAACCTGTTCATCAAGATCCCGGCGACCGAGGAGGGGTTGGCGGCGATCACCGCCACCCTGGCCGAGGGGATCAGCGTCAACGTGACGCTGATCTTCGGGCTGGACCGCTACTCCGCGGTGATGGAGGCGTTCCTCACCGGCCTGGAGCAGGCCAAGGCCAACGGCCACGACCTGTCCGGCATCGGCTCGGTGGCCTCGTTCTTCGTCTCCCGGGTCGACTCCGAGATCGACAAGCAGCTCGACAAGATCGGTTCCGAGGAGGCCAAGGCGCTGCGCGGCAAGGCCGCCGTCGCCAACGCGCAGCTCGCCTACGAGCGCTACACCGAGGTCTTCTCCTCCGACCGGTGGCAGGCCCTGGCCGATGCGGGCGCCCACCCGCAGCGCCCGCTGTGGGCGTCGACCTCGACCAAGAACCCGGACTACCGCGACGTGATCTACGTCGAGGAGCTGATCGCGCCGGGCACCGTCAACACCATGCCCGAGTCGGTCGTGACGGCGTACGCCGAGCACGGGGAGACCCGGGGCGACACCATCACCGGCGCGTACGAGGCCGCCCGGAAGGTCTTCGCCGACCTGGCCGCCGTCGGCGTCGACATGGCCGACGTGATCGCCACCCTGGAACGGGAGGGCGTGGAGAAGTTCGAGGCCAGCTGGGGTGAGCTGCTCGAAGGTGTCCGCAAGTCGCTGAGCGCGGCGGCGCAGGGCACCGGCACGCCGAACGAGGCCGCCAAGGGCAACGCCGAGGCGGCCCGGCGGGCCGGGGGCAACGCGTGACCGACGGCGTCGCCGGCGTCGCGGGGCCCGGCCCCGCGACGTGCCACGCCGTCGTCACCGCAGCACCGGTGGCGACGTGAGTGACCTGTCGACCGGCGCGGCCGATGCCGCCGCCGGTCGCGCGGTGAACGGGGCGGACGCGGTCGCGACGACCGCGCCCGCCGCCGTACCGGCTGCCCTGTACGCGCGGGGCATCCCGGTGGCACCATCCGACCGGGGCCGGCCGATGCTGCGCCGGCCCCCGGCCGACAGGCCGGCCGCACCGGCCCGGCTGGACGCGATCGGACAATGGCGGGCGTGACGATGGACGACATGGACCAGACGGAGCGAGGAGACGGCGTGAATCCGCTGCGCGACGCGCAGGACCGAAGGCTCCCCCGGATCCCGGAGCCGTGCGCCCTGGTGATCTTCGGGGTGACCGGTGACCTGGCGCGCAAGAAGCTGCTGCCGGCGGTTTACGACCTGGCCAACCGGGGGCTGCTGCCGCCCGGTTTCGTGGTGCTGGGCTTCGCCCGCCGGGACTGGGGCGACGGCGACTTCGAGGCACTGGCCCACGAGTCGGCGAAGAAGCACGCCCGGACACCGTGGCGGGAGGAGGTGTGGGGCCGGCTGGCCGGCAACATCAAGTTCGTCGGTGGCTCGTTCGACGACGACGCCGCTTTCGACAAGCTCGCCTCGACGCTGAACCAGCTGCGCGACAGCCACGGCATCCACGGCAACGCCGCGTTCTACTTCTCCATCCCCCCGACGGCCTTCCCGGTGGTGCTCAAACAGCTGGCCCGCACCGGCATGGCCGACAACGACAAGTGCGGCGGCTGGCGGCGGGTGGTGGTGGAGAAGCCGTTCGGCAACGACCTGCCCTCGGCCAAGGAACTCAACGACCTGGTCGACGACGTGTTCACCCGGCAGGACGTCTTCCGGATCGACCACTACCTGGGCAAGGAGACGGTCCAGAACATCCTCGCCCTGCGGTTCGCCAACAACCTGTTCGAGCCGCTGTGGAACTCCAAGTACGTCGACTCGGTGCAGATCACCATGGCCGAGGACGTCGGCATCGGCACCCGGGCCGGCTTCTACGACTCGGTCGGCACCGCCCGCGACGTGCTCCAGAACCACCTGCTCCAGCTGCTCGCCCTGGTCGCCATGGAGGAGCCCACCAGCTTCGACGCCGACGAGATCCGGGCCGAGAAGCTCAAGGTACTCAAGGCGATCACCCTGCCGAAGGACGTGTCCCGGGGCACCGTGCGCGGTCAGTACCTGCCCGGTTGGGTGGGTGGCGAACGGGCCGTCGGCTACCTCGACGAGGAGGGCGTCCCGGCGCACTCGACCACCGAGACGTACGTCGCCGTCGAGCTGGGCATCCAGAACCGCCGCTGGGCGGGGGTGCCGTTCTACATCCGGGCCGGCAAGCGGCTGCCCCGGCGGGTCACCGAGGTGGCCATCATGTTCAAGAAGGCCCCGCACCTGCCGTTCAACACGGCCGACATGGAGTCGCTGGGCAACAACCAGCTGGTCATCCGGGTGCAGCCGGACGAGGGCGTGGTGCTCAAGTTCGGCTCGAAGGTGCCCGGCACCACCATGGAGGTCCGCGACATCGCGATGGACTTCCAGTACGGCGAGGCGTTCACCGAGTCCAGCCCCGAGGCGTACGAGCGGCTCGTGCTGGACGTGCTGATCGGCGACCGGACACTCTTCCCCGACGCCTCCGAGGTGGAGCAGAGCTGGGCGGTGGTGGATCCGCTGGAGCACGCCTGGGAGGGCACCAAGCCGGAGCCCTACCGGTCCGGCGAGTGGGGTCCCCGGGCCGCCGACGAGATGCTGGCCCGCGAGGGCCGGGCTTGGCGGAGAGCGTGAGCGAGCAGAGCGAGCGAACCAGGAGGCTCCATTGATCGGGCTGTGGGACACCACCGGCAACGAGGTGGTCAAGGCGCTCGCCGCCGAGCGGCGCAGCGCGGGCGGGGTGGCCAGCGGGATGGCGCTCACCCTGATCGTCGTGGTCGACGAGAAGCGGGTCCGGGAAGCCGAGGCGGCGGCCACCATCGCCGCCGCCGCCCACCCGTGCCGGCTGCTCGTCGTCGTCCGCGCCGACGTGGAGCGGGAACGCAACCGGTTGGACGCCGAGATCGTGGTCGGCGGCCGGCTGGGTCCGTGCGAGGCGGTGGTGACCCGGATGTACGGCCGGCTGGCCCTGCACGCCGAGTCGGTGGTGATGCCGCTGCTGGTGCCGGACGTACCGGTGGTCACCTGGTGGCACGGCGAACCACCGGCGGAGATCGCCACCGACTTCCTCGGGGTGGTCGCCGACCGGCGGATCACCGACTGCGCGCAGGCCGTCGACCCGATCGAGGCGCTGCGGGAACGGGCCCGGGACTACGCCCCCGGCGACACCGACCTGGCGTGGACCCGGATCACCCCGTGGCGCACCCTGGTCGCCGGGGCGTTCGACACCACCGAGGCGCGGGTCACCGAGGCGACGGTGGTGGCCCCCCGCCGGGACCCCACGGCGGCGCTGATGCAGGGGTGGCTGGCCGCCCGGCTCGGCATCCAACCGCAGTGGCAGCACACCGACGACCACCCGAGGATGCGTCAGGTGCAGCTGCGCTGCGCCAACGGCGACGAGTTGACGTTGACCCGGGACGACAGCCTGGCGACGTTCCGGCGTACCGGCCAGGACGACCGGGTGCTGCCGCTGGTGCGTCGTCCGCTCGGTGACGAGCTGGCCGAGGAGCTGCGCCGGCTCGACGCCGACCAGGTGTACGCCGAGGCGTTGGGCACGGCGGCCGGCCTGTCCGGCCTGGAGCAGCGTCCGCCCCAGCGGGTGCACGTCTGGAAGGACCCGGCCACCGCGCGCCGGGCGGAGGCGGGCGTGAGCGCGCACGCCGACACCAGCACGACATCCTGATCAGGTGCCGGTGGGCGGTCCTGCGGGGCCGCCCACCGGCCGTCAGGGGCAGCCGGGGTCCGTTCCCGGGTTGGCGGGTGTCCTCTCCCGCCCGTCGGCGGAGTCGACCGGCGGCCCGCACGACGACGAGACCTCCGGTGACACCGGCACCCGGCGGGCCGACCGGTCCCCGCCCCCACGAGCAGGACCGCGCCGAGCGGTCAGGAAAAGAAGGCCAAGATGAGTGAGGCGAGTGTCGCGGTCCACGCCGACGCCGACCTGCTGGCGCAGGCGGTGGCGGCCCGGCTGGTGGTGAAGCTGCTCGACGCGCAGGCGGAGCGGGGTGCGGCGTCGATCGTGTTGACGGGCGGGCGGATCGCCGCGGCGGTGCACCGGGCGGTGCTCACCCTGCCCGCCCACGACGCCGTCGACTGGTCCCGGGTGGATGTCTGGTGGGGCGACGAGCGCTTCCTGCCGGCCGGCGACCCGGACCGCAACGAGACGCAGGCCCGGGCCGCGCTGCTGGATCTGGTGCCGCTGGACCCGGCCCGGGTGCACCCGATGCCGGCCACCGACGGCCCCACCGGCGACGACCCGGAGGCCGGTGCCGCCGCGTACGCCGAGGAGTTGGCGCGGGCGGCCCGGCCCGGTCACGCGGCACTGCCGCACTTCGACGTGCTGATGCTGGGCGTCGGCGAGGACGGGCACGTGGCGTCGGTCTTCCCCGAGCACCCGGTGCACCACGACACCCGACCGGTCAGCGCGGTACGGGGCAGCCCGAAGCCGCCGCCGGTGCGGACCACCCTCACCCTGCCGGCGATCAACACGGCCGAGGAGGTCTGGCTGGTCGCCAGTGGGCCCGACAAGGCGCGGTCGGTGGGGATGGCTCTGGCCGGTGCCGGCCCGAAGCAGGTGCCCGCCGCCGGGGTGCAGGGCGTCTCACGTACCCTCTGGCTGCTCGACCGGGCGGCGGCGGCCGACGTGCCGACCCGGCTGCGCAGCCTGCGCTGAGCCCGGCCGCCCGGCCGCGAGCCGGGTCAGCGCGCCCCCACCGCCGGGGCGGTCACACCCGACCGCAGCGGGCGTCACCGCCGGGCGGTCGCTCCGGTCGAGGTGTCACCGCCGGGGCGGTCACTCCGGGCCGCAGCGTCACCGCCGGGGCGGTCACTCCCGACCGCGTCGGCGGCGCAGCGCGGCCAACGCCTCCGCCAGCAGCGCCTCCCCCTCCTCCGGGGTACGCCGCTCCTTCACGTAGGCCAGGTGGGTCTTGTAGGGCTCGGGACGGGTACGTCCGGGCGGATTCTGGGCGTCCTGGCCGGCGGGCAGGCCGCAGCGCGGACAGTCCCAGACGGCCGGCTCCTCGGCGTCCAACGCCAACCGGATCTCGGTGGCGTGGTCGTTGCGGCACCAGTAGGTGACCGCGCGACGGGGGGCCGGCTCGTAGCGTTCGGTGGGGCGCTCCGGCGCCCCACCGATCCGGGAACCGCGGATGACGTTGCCACTGGGCACACTCGCTCCTGTCGTCGGAGGGGAACCACCGCCTGAGGCGGGCGGTGGGCGACGGTGGCGGAGAAACACAACTGCGCGCGGTCCGTGACGGACCGCGCGCAGATTGTACGACCTGATCGTGTCGCTCAGGACCCGCTGTTGAGCTGGAGCCGGAGCCAGAGGCCGAGCCCGATGATGCAGGCGAACCAGACGATGCTCACCAGGACGGTGTAGCGGTCCAGGTTCTTCTCGGCCACCGACGAGCCGGCCAGGCTGGAGCTGACCCCGCCGCCGAACATGCTCGACAGCCCGCCGCCCTTACCCCGGTGCAGCAGAATGAGCATGGTGAGCAGAACGCTCGTGATGACCAGCAACACGATCAACGTGTATGCGAACCAGATCGGCATGGCTGGGGTCAGTCCTCTCGTTACGATCCTCGCCCGGACAGATCGGGCACGGCGGCACCGACCGGTGGACGGGCGGAGTCAAGAATAGCGAGCGATCAGCGACCCGTGTGCTCCGGGAAGCGGCAGATCTTCGCGAACTCCTCGGCGTCCAGGCTGGCCCCGCCCACGAGCGCCCCGTCCACGTCCGGCTGGGACATGATCGACGCGACGTTGGACGACTTCACCGAGCCGCCGTAGAGGATCCGGACCTGGTCCGCGGTGCCCTGGTCGTAGGTCTCGACCAGCCGCTTGCGGACCTCCCCGCAGACCTCCTGGGCGTCCTCGGGGGTGGCCGTCTTGCCGGTGCCGATCGCCCAGACCGGCTCGTAGGCCACCACGACCTTGGTGACCTGCTCGGCGGTGAGCCCCTTCAGGGCGCCGTCGAGCTGGTCGCAGCAGTGCGGCACGTGCCGCAGCTGCTCGCGGATCTCCAGGCCCTCACCGATGCAGAGGATCGGGGTGAGCCCGTTGGCCAGCGCGGCGGCCACCTTGGCGTTGACGATCGCGTCGTCCTCGTAGTGGTACTGCCGCCGCTCCGAGTGCCCGACCGCCACGTAGGTGCAGCCCAGCTTGGCCAGCATCGCCCCGGAGATGTCCCCGGTGTACGCGCCGGACTGGTACGGCGAGAGGTCCTGCCCGCCGTAGCCGATGAGCAGCTTGTCGCCGTCCACCGCGGTCTGCACGGTGCGCAGGTCGGTGAAGGGCGGCAGGACCACCGTCTCGACGGCGGTGAGCTGCTGCTCGGTGAGGCTCGCGGCCAGCTTCTGCACCAGCAGGTTGGCCTCGAGGTGGTTGAGGTTCATCTTCCAGTTGCCGGCCATCAGCGGCCGGCGGGTGACGCTCGCCATCAGTTCTCCAGGGCCGCGATGCCGGGGAGGGTCTTGCCCTCCAGGTATTCCAAGGAAGCGCCGCCACCCGTGGAGATGTGATTGAAACCGGACTCGTCCAGCCCAAGCGAGCGCACTGCCGCAGCGGAGTCACCGCCACCGACCACGGTGAACGCGTCGGTCTTGGTGATCGCCTCGGCGACACCCCGGGTGCCGTTGGCGAACGCCGGCATCTCGAACACGCCCATCGGGCCGTTCCAGAAGACCGTCTTCGCCTGCGACAGGGCGGCGGTGAAACCGGCCACCGTCTCCGGGCCGATGTCCAGACCGAGCCGGTGGCTGGGGATGCCGTCGGCGGGCACCGTGTCGTGCGCGGCGTCCGGGGCGAAGGCGTCGGCCGCCACCACGTCGACCGGGAGCAGGATCTTGCCCTCGGCGCGGGCCAGGAGGTTGCCGCAGGTCTCGACCATCTCCTGCTCCAGCAGCGAGGTGCCCACCTCGTGGCCCTGGGCCTTGAGGAAGGTGAAGCACATCCCCCCGCCGATGAGCAGCCGGTCGACCTTCGGCAGCAGCGCCTCGATCACGGCCAGCTTGTCGGAGACCTTGGAACCGCCGAGCACCACCACGTACGGGCGCTCCGGCTCGCCGGCCAGCCGGGACAGCACCTCCACCTCACGCAGCACCAGCCGACCCGCGACGTGCGGCAACCGGGCCGGTACGTCGTGGACGCTGGCGTGCTTGCGGTGCACCGCGCCGAACGCGTCGTCCACGTACGCCTCGCCGAACGCGGCGAGCTGGTCGGCGAAGGCCCCCCGCTCGGTGTCGTCCTTGCTGGTCTCCCCCTTGTTGAAACGGAGGTTCTCCAGCAGGGCCACCTGGCCGTCGGCCAGCGCGTCCACGGTGGTGCGGGCGGACTCGCCGACGGTGTCGGTGGCGAAGTGCACAGGCGCGTCGAGCAGCTCACCGAGCCGCCCGGCGACCGGGCGGAGGCTGTACTGCGGGTCCGGGGCACCCTTCGGGCGACCCAGGTGCGAGCAGACCACGACCTTCGCCCCGGCCTGCACGAGCGCGCCCAGGGTGGGCAGGACGGCCCGGATCCGGCCGTCGTCGGTGATCTCCCCGGTCTGCTTGTCGAGTGGGACGTTCAGGTCGGCGCGCACCAGCACGCGCCGACCTGACACCCCCTCGGCGAGCAGGTCGTCGAGGTTGCGGATGCTCACAGAGCTAACTCTCCGTTCGTGACTGCGGGGCTCGCAAGCTCACTCCTCGCACTCACAGCGAGGAACCCACCAGCTTGACCAGGTCGACGAGCCGGTTGGAGTAGCCCCACTCGTTGTCGTACCAGCCGACGACCTTGACCTGGTTGCCGATGACCTTGGTCAGCGGCGCGTCGAAGATGCACGACGCCGGATCGGTGACGATGTCGGACGAGACGATCGGGTCCTCGTTGTAGACCAGGATGCCCTTGAGCGGGCCGTCCGCGGCGGCCTTGATCGCGGCGTTGACCTCGTCCACGGTGGTCTCCCGGCCGACCTCGACGGTCAGGTCGGTGGCCGAGCCGGTCGGGATCGGCACCCGCAGCGCGTAACCGTCCAGCTTGCCCTTGAGCACCGGCAGCACCAGCCCGATCGCCTTGGCGGCACCGGTCGAGGTGGGGACGATGTTCAGCGCGGCGGCGCGGGCACGACGCAGGTCCTTGTGCGGCGCGTCCTGGAGGTTCTGGTCCTGGGTGTACGCGTGGATCGTGGTCATCAGGCCCTTCTCGATGCCGAAGGTGTCCTGGAGGACCTTCGCCATCGGGGCCAGGCAGTTCGTGGTGCACGACGCGTTCGAGATGATGGTGTGCTTGGCCGGGTCGTACTGGTCGTGGTTCACGCCCATGACGACCGTGACGTCCTCGTTCTTCGCCGGGGCGGAGATGATGACCTTCTTGGCCCCACCGTCGATGTGCGCCTTGGCCTTGGTGCCGTCGGTGAAGAAACCGGTGGACTCGATGACGACGTCCGCCCCGGCGTCGCCCCACGCCAGCTTCGACGGGTCCTTCTCGGCGAACGCCTTGATGGTCTTGCCACCGACGGTGATCTCGTCGGCGGTGGCCTTGACCTCGTGCGGCAGACGACCGAGGATGCTGTCGTACTTGAGCAGGTGGGCGAGCGTCGCGTTGTCGGTCAGGTCGTTCACGGCGACGACCTCGATGTCGGCGCCGGACGCCAGCACGGCCCGGAAGAAGTTACGGCCGATGCGGCCGAAGCCGTTGATGCCAACCCGGATGGTCACAGGTCCCATCTCCTCGCGTTCTGGTCCGCCGACGTCAGAACGGGCCGGCGGAGGTGTGTGCGCCGGCCGGTGAGCCGGCCGTTGACGATTCGTCTCGGCCACCCCGCCACGGTCTGGGAGGACCTGACCGCCTGAGGCGGCGTGCACGGCGAGGAGTGCCTGTGCCGGCCCCCTTGCCGTACCTGACGACCCTATCCGAGCGTGCCCCGCCGTGCTGCGGCGGGTGGTGACCCCGTCGGGTCGACGGCACGGCACGCCCCACCCACCCGACCCGGGGCACGTCACGCCCACCGGCCCGTGCCTCGCACGCGCCCGCGGGATGGCGGCCCACCGTCCTATCAGACCACGAGCATGTCCGGCGTGACTGCCGCTTCGGTATCCGGGATGCCCAGGTCACGGGCCCGCTTGTCGGCCAACGCCAGCAGCCGGCGGATCCGCCCGGCGATCGCGTCCTTGGTCAACGGCGGGTCGGCCAGCGCGCCCAACTCCTCCAGCGACGCCTGCCGGTGCTCCAGCCGCAGCTGACCGGCCGAGGTGAGATGGTTCGGCGCGTCGTCGGCGAGGATCTCCAGTGCCCGGGTGACCCGGGCCGCGGCGGCCACCGCCGCCCGCGCCGAGCGGCGCAGGTTGGCGTCGTCGAAGTTCGCCAACCGGTTGGCCGTGGCCCGCACCTCCCGGCGTACCCGACGCTCCTCCCAGGCCAACACGCTGGAGTGCGCGCCGACCCGGGTGAGTAGCGCGGCGATCGCGTCACCGTCCTTGACCACCACCCGGTCCACCCCGCGCACCTCCCGGTTCTTGGCGGTGATGCCGATCCGGCGGGCCGCCCCCACCAGGGCCAACGCGGACTCCGGCCCCGGACAGGTGATCTCCAACGCACTGGAGCGGCCCGGCTCGGTCAACGAGCCGTGCGCCATGAACGCGCCCCGCCAGGCCGCCACCGCGCAGCAGACGTTCGCCGCCACCACGTGCGGCGGCAGGCCGCGTACGGGCCGGCCCCGGACGTCGAGCAGGCCGGTCTGCCGGGCCAGCGCCTCGCCGTCCTTGACCACCCGGACGATGAAGTGGCTGCCCTTACGCAGCCCACCGGAGGCGAGCACGTGGATCTCGCTGGGATAGCCGTAGACCTCGGCGATCTCCCGGCGCAGCCGGCGGGCCACCGCCCCGGTGTCCAGCTCCGCCTCCACCACCACCCGACCGGAGACGATGTGCAGCCCACCGGCGAAGCGCAGCAGCGCCGCCATCTCCGCCCGCCGGCAGCAGGGCTTGGGCACGTCGACCCGGCTCAGCTCGTCCTTGACCGCAGCCGTCATCGCCATTGTGCGCCCCCTCACGGACCGGTACCGGCGTGTCGCCGGTGATTACGTACGTGCTTAACGATCGACGCCCAGGACAGGCACCAGTGCGGCGGCCAGGGCGGCCGGATCGTGACGGGGCGTGCCGTCGTCGACGGCGACCGGGGCGAGGACCAACCGGGCACCAAGCGATTCTGCCGCACGCCCGACCGGTTCGGGGTCACCCACCGCCTTGGAGTCGGCCACCACGTAGTCGACGGTGAGCTGCGGAAGGTACCAACGCAGGGCGGCCAGGTGGTCGGCCACCGAGAGACCCAGGGTCTCCTTCTCGGCGGCCAGGTTGAGGGTGACCAGCCGCCGGGCCGGGCTGGCCACGATCGCCTCGGCCAGCCCCGGCACCAGCAGGTGCGGCAGCACGCTGGTGTACCAGCTGCCCGGTCCGAAGATCAACCAGTCGGCGTCGCCGATCGCGGCCACCGCCTCCGCGCAGGCCACCGGGGCGTCCGGGGTGATCCGCAGCGCCTGCACCGTGCCGGTGGTCACCGCCACCTGGTGCTGGCCGCGCACCGTGCGTACCTCGTCGGGGTGGGCCGGGTCGAGGCCACGCACCCGGGCCTCGATGTCCACCGGCTGGGCGGACATCGGCAGCACCCGGCCGACCGCGCCGAGCATCGCGCCGGCGTGCGCCAGCGCGGCGACCGGGTCGCCGAGCTGCTCCATCAGGCCGCAGAGCACCAGGTTGCCCACCGCGTGACCGGCCAGCCCGTCCCGGGTCTCCCCGGCGAACCGGTGCTGGAACAGCCCGGCGCTACGCCGGGTGGCCGGATGGTCCCCGGCCAACGCGACCAGGGCCTGCCGCAGGTCGCCCGGGGGCAGGCCGCCGCGTTCGGCCCGGAGCCGGCCACTGGAACCGCCGTCGTCGCCGACCGTGACCACGGCGGTGATGTCCAGGTCCAACTCCCCGGCGCAGTGCCGCAGCGCCCGCAGCGAGGCGGACAGTCCGTGCCCCCCGCCGAAGGCGACCACCGACCGCACCGTCACTCCCGCCCCAGGTCCCGGTGCTGCGCATTGGCGGCCAGCCCCGACTGTCGCAGCCGCTCGGCCAGCTCCTCGGCGATCGCCACGCTGCGGTGCTTGCCGCCGGTGCAGCCCACGGCCACCGTCAGGTAACGCTTGCCCTCCCGCTCGAAACCGGCGGTGGTGGCGTTGACCAGCTCGGCGTACGAGGCGACGAAGGCGTCCGCGCCCTCCTGACCGAGCACGTACGCGCTGACCGCCGCCTCCCGACCGGTGTGCTCCCGCAGCTCCGGCACCCAGTACGGATTCGGCAGGAACCGGGCGTCGAGCACGAAATCGGCGTCCGGCGGCAGGCCGTACTTGAAGCCGAACGAGAGCACGGTGAGCCGCAACCGCCGGGCGTCCTCCCCGCCGAACAACTCCTCGACCCGACGGCGGAGCTGGTTGACGTTGAGGTGGCTGGTGTCGATGATCACATCGGCCTGGTCCCGGGCCTCCTCCAGCAGGGCCCGCTCGACGGCGATCCCGTCGGCCAACCGCCCCTCACCCTGCAACGGGTGCGACCGGCGCACGCTCTCGAACCGCCGGATCAGCACCTCGTCGTCGGCGTCGACGAAGACCACCCGGGGCGAGAAGCCACGCTCCTTCAGCTCCCGGATCGCCCCGGCCAGGTCGGTGGAGAACGCCCGCGACCGCACGTCCAGCACCATCGCGGTACGCCGGGCCGCCCCGCCGGCCTTCATCGCCAGCTCGGCCATGTCCAGCATCAGCGCCTGCGGCAGGTTGTCCACCACGTAGTAGCCGACGTTCTCCAGGGCGCGCGCCACCGTGCTGCGGCCACCGCCGGACAGGCCGGTGACCACCACCAGCGTGGTGTCCGACTCCGCCGTGCCGCCCTCGACGTGCCCGCCGGTTGTCCGCGCCTCGCCCATTCCACCACTCCCGGTTCCGTGGCGGCGAGCCCCGATGGGTCCCGTACCGCGCAGGGTCAGTCGACGACTCTATCCCGGTGGGCGGCGTCGATCCCGGCACGCCCGACGGCGGGTCGCCCGGTGGCCGGTCGCCCGGTGCGGTGCGGCCAGTGACGGGGGGACCCGGTGCGGGGTGTCCGGCGGGGGCGGCCAGCAGCGGGTGCCGCAGGGCCGTGCAGCGGGTCGCCCCCAGCAGTACGGAGCGCGACCGTGGCGCGGTGCGCTCGCGGCCCGGCGGGGTCAGCCGGGCGGTCGACCGGCGCGGGGTCCGCCCAGCGTCCGACCGGCGCGGGGTCGGCGCGGCGTTCGACCGGCGAGGTCGCCCGGCGGGGCCGGCGCGGCGTTCGACCGGCATCCGGAGCATTGCCTGGCGCGGAGCGGTATGCCTGTCCGTCATATTTATGCCGGACAGGCATACCGCTCGACGGAAGAAGTGTCACCACCTCCGCACCGCGACGGTGGCGGCACGATCGTCCTAGTCGCCGTCCAGTTCGACGGCGGTGCGGGGCGCGGGCTGGCCGGCCTGCGCCCGTAGCGCGCCCTCCCACACCGGGTCCGTGGCCGCCCACTCGGCGACCAGCGCCGCCAGCCGGCGCGCGGGCAGCCCACGCGCGAGTACGGTCAGCTCCGCGACCCGGGGGTCGACCGCCGGGTCCGACTGCGGGGTGGCCGTCGACGACCACGCGAAGCCCTCGGCCAGGGCGGCGGCGGTGAGGGCCACCGCGTGCGCACACAGGTCGGTCTCGGCGGTGCAGTCGGTCTCGGCGGTGCAGTCGCACTCGGCGGTGAAGCCGTCCGCCGTGACCCCCACCCAGACCTCGTACGGCGGCCGACCCACCTCGTGGACCACCCCGGATGCTCCGCCGCCGACCGGGAGGACCTCCGTCGGTTGGCCGGAGGCCGTCAGCCTGTCCGCCGCTGCGCAGACCTCGGCCCCGGCCGCGTCCCGGAGTGCGTCGATATCGATGCGTACCGCCATCCGGCCATCCAACCGCACGGAGGCGGGGCCCTCGACAGCAGGTCGGGAACCCCCTGCGGGATCGACCGCGCAGGCGGTACCGCAGGCCACCGGAGAACGACGACCAGGTGTCCCGGCCGAAGTGGGGCACCGGCCCGCCCGGGGCGTTGGAGTCCCGCACCGCCAACCCATCGGACGACCCGGCCACCCCGGCACAGTTCGAGCCGCTCGCGCTGCCCCGGCTGAGAAGGGTGCCCGTCCCGCCGGCCGGACCCCCACCGGCTCCGGCGAGGGCACCGACGGGGACGAGGAGTGCCGCCGGAAGCGGTGCGGGTCGGGGCGGGTCCGGGGGCGTCGTGGACGGCGGTGTCGGGGCCGGCTCGTAGACTCCCCGGATGGTCTCCCCCACCGAGTTGCGCGCCTCCGACGCCCTCGACGTGCTCCGCCGGGTCTTCGGCTACGACGCCTTCCGGGGCTTCCAGCAGGAGGTCATCGACCACGTGGTGGCCGGTGGGGACGCCCTGGTGCTGATGCCCACCGGTGGCGGCAAGTCGCTGTGCTACCAGGTCCCGGCCCTGGTCCGCGACGGCGTCGCAGTGGTCGTCTCCCCGCTGATCGCCCTCATGCAGGACCAGGTCGACGCGCTGACGGCGGTCGGCGTCCGCGCCGGTTTCCTCAACTCGACGCAGGACTACGCGGCCCGGCGCACGGTCGAGCAGGCGTTCGTCGCCGGTGAGCTGGACCTGCTCTACCTCGCCCCCGAGGCGCTGGGCACCCGGAGCGTGCAGCAGCTGCTCGACCGGGGTCGGATCGGCCTGTTCGCCATCGACGAGGCGCACTGCGTGTCCCAGTGGGGGCACGACTTCCGCCCCGACTACCTGGCCCTGTCGATGCTGCACGAGCGGTGGCCGGCGGTGCCCCGGATCGCGTTGACCGCGACCGCCACCAGCGCCACCCGGGCCGAGATCGCCACCCGGCTCCAGCTCACCGAGGCGAAACACTTCGTGGCGAGCTTCGACCGGCCCAACATCCAGTACCGGATCGTGCCCAAGAAAGAGCCGCGCAAGCAGTTGCTGGCCCTGCTGCGCGACGAGCATCCGGGTGACGCCGGCATCGTCTACTGCCTGTCCCGGGCGTCGGTGGACAAGACGGCCGAGTTCCTGGTCGCCAACGGGGTCGCCGCGCTGCCCTACCACGCCGGCCTGGACTCGGGCACCCGCGCCGCCAACCAACAGCGTTTCCTGCGCGAGGACGGCCTGGTCATGGTCGCCACGATCGCGTTCGGGATGGGCATCGACAAACCGGACGTCCGCTTCGTGGCCCACCTCGACCTGCCGAAGTCGGTCGAGGGCTACTACCAGGAGACCGGGCGGGCCGGCCGGGACGGGTTGCCGTCGACCGCCTGGCTCGCCTACGGCCTCCAGGACGTGGTGCAGCAGCGCAAGATGATCGAGACGTCGGACGGCGACCTGGCGCACCGGCGTAACCTCGCCACCCACCTGGACGCCATGCTGGCGCTCTGCGAGACGGTCCGCTGTCGCCGGGTACAGCTGCTCGAATACTTCGGCCAGCCCGGCACGGCCGACTGCGGCAACTGCGACACCTGCCTGACCCCGCCGGAGACCTGGGACGGCACGGTGGCCGCGCAGAAGCTGCTGTCCACCGTCTACCGGCTCGACCGGGAACGCAACCAGCGCTTCGGTGCCGGGCACTGCATCGACATCCTGCTCGGCAAGCAGAACGACAAGATCAGCCAGTACAGCCACGACGCGCTGAGCACCTTCGGCATCGGCACCGAGCTGCGCGAGGCGGAGTGGCGCGGGGTGGTCCGGCAACTGCTCGCCGAGGGGCTGTTGGCGGTCGAGGGCGACTACGGCACGCTGGCGCTCACCGAGGCCAGCGCGGACGTGCTGGCCCGCCGCCGCACGGTCACCATGCGCCGGGAGCCGGAGAAGGTGGCCTCGACCCGCTCGGCCAAGCCGCGCGGCGCGGCTACCGTGGTCGCCGAGCTGTCCCCGGCGGCCGGGTCGCTGTTCGAGCGGCTGCGCGCCTGGCGGGGAGCCACCGCGAAGGAACAGGGCGTGCCCGCGTACGTGATCTTCCACGACGCGACGCTGCGGCAGATCGCCACCGACTCCCCCACCTCGCTGGCCGAGCTGTCGAGGATCAGCGGCGTCGGCGAGAACAAGCTCGCCAAGTACGGCGAGTCCATCCTCACCGTCCTCGCCGACCAGTCCTGACCGCCGTCAGTCGGCCGGGGTGGGGGCGGTGGTCTTCGGGTCGTCGTCGAGGGCGGCGAGGATCGCCTCGGCGGTGCGGCGGCCCACCCCGGGCACCTCGACGATCTCCTCCACGGTGGCGGCGGAGAGCCGTTTGAGCGAGCCGAAGTGGTGCAGCAACGCCTTGCGGCGGACCTCACCCAGCCCGGGGACGGTGTCCAGGGCCGATTCGGTCATCCGCTTGGAGCGCCGCTGCCGGTGGAAGGTGATGGCGAACCGGTGCGCCTCGTCCCGGGCGCGTTGCAGCAGGTAGAGCCCTTCGGAGGTGCGCGGCAGGATGACCGGGTAGTCGTCGTCGGGCAGCCAGACCTCCTCCAGCCGTTTGGCCAGCCCGCACAGTGCCACGTCGTCGATGCCCAGCTCGGCCAGCGCCTGGGCGGCCGCCGCCACCTGCGGGGCACCGCCGTCGACCACCACCAGCTGCGGCGGGTACGCGAACTTGCGCGGCCGGCCGGTGGTCGGGTCGATGCCGGGGCGGTCGGGGTCGGACGCGGTCTCCTCGCCCAGCTCACCGGTCTCGGCGCGGGCGTCGAGGTAGCGGGCGAAGCGGCGACGCAGCACCTCGGACATCGCCGACAGGTCGTCGGTGGCGCCCCGGACGATGAACCGGCGGTATTCGCTCTTGCGGGGCAGCCCGTCCTCGAAGACGACCATGCTGGCCACCACGTCGGTGCCCTGGATCTGCGAGACGTCGAAGCACTCGATGCGCAGCGGCGAGGTACGCATGCCGAGCGCCTCGCTGATCTCGTCGAGCGCCTTGCCCCGGGTGGTCAGGTCGCCGGCCCGCTTGAGCTTGTGCCGGGCCAGCGCGTCCTTGGCGTTGCGGCCCACCGTCTCCAGCAGGGTCTTCTTGTCGCCGCGCTGGGGCACCCGCAGCGACACCCGGCTGCCCCGGCGGGCGCTGAGCCAGTCGGCGAGCGCGTCGGCGTCACCGGGCAGTTCGGGGACGAGCAACTCCCGGGGGACGTCCGCCTCGCCCTGCTCGCCGCCGTAGACCTGGGTGCAGAAGTGGTGCACCAGGTCGCCGGTGGTCAACTCCTCGGTCTTTTCCACCACCCAGCCGCGTTGGCCGCGCACCCGGCCGTCGCGGACGTGGAAGACCTGCACGGACGCTTCGAGGGGGTCGTCGGCGAAGGCGACCACGTCGGCGTCGGTGCCGTCGCCGAGCACCACGGTCTGCTTCTCCATGGCCCGGCGCAGGGCGGCCACGTCGTCGCGGAGCCGGGCCGCCCGCTCGAACTCCAACTGCTCGCTGGCCTCGGTCATCTCGCGTTCGAGGCGACGAACCATGCTGTCGGTGCGGCCGGCCATGAACTCGCAGAAGTTGTCGACGATGGCCCGGTGCGCGTCGGCGGAGACGGTGCCCACGCAGGGCGCGGAGCACTTGCCGATGTAGCCGAGCAGGCAGGGCCGGCCCACCTGCCCGGCCCGCTTGAACACCCCGGCGGAGCAGGTGCGGGCGGGGAAGACCCGCAGCAGCAGGTCGAGCGTCTCGCGGATCGCCCAGGCGTGCGAGTACGGCCCGAAGTACCGCACGCCCTTACGCTTCGCGCCCCGCATGACCTGCAACCGCGGGTATTCCTCGTCGAGGGTGACCGCCAGGTACGGGTACGACTTGTCGTCGCGGTACCGGACGTTGAACCGGGGGTCGTACTGCTTGATCCAGGTGTATTCGAGCTGGAGCGCCTCGACCTCGGTGCCCACGGTGACCCAGTCGACCGACTCGGCGGTGGTGACCATCTGCCGGGTGCGCTCGTGCAGCCCCCACGGGTCGGCGAAGTAGGAGTTGAGCCTGCTGCGCAGACTCTTGGCCTTGCCGACGTAGATCACCCGGCCGGTGCCGTCGCGGAACCGGTAGACCCCTGGGGATTCGGGGATCGTGCCGGTCGCGGGGCGGTAGGTCGAGGGATCAGCCACGGCACCGAGACTATCCGTTGCCCCCGACACTCCAGATCACGCCGAGCTGGTCGACCTCGGTGCCGCTGCGGCCGAAGAAGCCGGCCAGCCGACCGCCCGGGGGCGCGGTGAAGGTGACCGCCGCCGAGGTGGGCGTACCGGCGGCCAGGACGCGGCCCTGGTCGGTGCTGAGCCGGGCCGAGAAGATCCTGGTCCGGCCGTCCTTCTGCCCCTGGGTCAGGGTGACCTGGGTGATCCGCTCGCCGGGGGCGAGGGTGAGGCCGGTCTCGGTCCCGCCGGTGCCGCCGTGGCGCAGCTGGCCGCCGTCGGCGAGGTCTACGCCGACGGCGTCGAGCCGGGAGCCGCCGCGCAGGGTGACCCGGGTGACCGCCGGGCCGACCCGGTCGGCGTCGGTGAACGGGGTGCCGTGCGGGCCGCCCCAGGTGTCGCTGGCCCGCAGCGTCGGGGCGAGGGTCCAGTCGAACCAGGCGGCGTGCGGGTAGTGGTCGGACAGCGGCCCGCCGGTCGGGGTGAGGAACCGGGCGTGCTCGTTGTGGTAGCGGTTCAGGGTGAGGTTGACCAGCTTGTTGCCCCGGTAGAGGATCTTGTCGACCACCTCGCAGGAGTCGGTCACGTTGGCCTCGTCGCAGACCAGCGCCGGGTCACCGGCGGCCGGCGGCTGGCCGCCCCGTTCCTGCTGCACCCAGACGTCGGTGAGGCCGTTGGCCGCGACCAGGTCGCGGATGTTGTCACCGGTACGGGTGTAGCGGACGTTCAGGTCACCCATCAGCACCACCGCGTTGCCGGCCGAGTTGGCGGCGACGTAGGCGGAGAGCTGGCTGAGGTTGGACCGGCGGGCGGCCAGGTCGGCGTCGGTGGTGCCGGCGTTGGGGTGGGCGTTGTAGAAGTCGACGTAGACGCCCTCGGCGAGCCGGATGCGGCTGGCGGTGAAGCCCTTCGGGGTGAGGCAGTCGGTGCCGTTGCAGGAGTTCCACTTCACCCGGGCGAAGTCGCTGTACGGGTAGTTCGACAGCGTGTTGAGGCCGCTGCCGAACGGCACTCCCCCGCTGGTCGGCGTCCGGTACGGGTGCTGGTCGGTGGCGTACAGGTCGGCGTGGTAGTTGAAGTCCTCCTGGACGTGCACGATGTCGTACCCACCGAGCCGTTCGCCGATCGGCCGGGTGTTCGTCGCCGGGTCGCCGCTGGAGATGATGTCCGGCAGGCCGGCGACGTTGTAGGTGAGCACGGAGAACGCCCCCGAGGTGGGCGCGGCGGCGGTGGCGGTGCCCGGGGACGCGGCGGCCGGCGCGGGCGGGGTGAGCACGGCCGCGAGCAGCGTCGCGGCCGCGAGCAGACGGACGACCTTCATCGACGGTCCAATCTGGAGTGGCGGGACCGGCGGGGGACACCGGTCGGGGGTGGGCGAGAGGCGGGCGTCAGCCCGGGTGCCGGATCGAAAGCTATCCACGCGCGCCGACCGGCTCGATACTCCCGGGGAAAGATCCGGCAGCCGCTCGATGGACGTCTTCCGATATCGACGAGCGGAGATTACCATCCGGTAACCGAATGTTATTCACGTAAAGATCCCCATCCTCATCGGAGGATCACCATGCCCCGTCCCCCCACCGTCCGCCGCCTGCTCGCCGGACTGACCGCCGGCATCAGCGTCGCCGCCCTGCTCACCGCGACCCCCGCCGCCCCGGCCGAGGCCGCCGCGCCACGTGCCGCGTTCAGCCCCGAGGACTACTGCCTCGGCGAGTGCGGCGACATCCTGCCACCCGGCCAGAACGGCAACGCCACCCTCGTCGAGGTGCTGGGCAACCAGACCCTCGGCACCCTGCCCCGGCACTCCGCCGACCAGCTCGACCGCTACGCCGACCTGGTCTACGGCTACGCCGGGCTGCGCGAGGAACAGATCGGCTCGTTCTTCAACGACGCCTCCTTCGGAGTGCCGCAGGGGCAGGTCGAACGCGACTACTCGCCCCGCTCCGACGTGCGCATCCTGCGGGACAAGGCCACCGGCGTCCCGCACGTCACCGGCACCACCCGGGGCGGCACCATGTACGGCGCGGGCTACGCCGGGGCCGAGGACCGACTGTTCACCATGGACCTGCTGCGGCACGTCGGCCGGGGCACCCTCACCTCGTTCGCCGGGGGCGCCCCCGGCAACCGGGCCCTGGAGCAGAGCGTCTGGCGCAACTCGCCGTACACCGAGGCGGACCTCCAGGCGCAGGTCGAGGCGCTGCGTACGAAGGGTCCGCGCGGCCAGCAGCTCTACGCCGACGTGCAGGAGTACATCGCCGGCATCAACGCCTACATCGGCGTCTGCATGGGCGCCCGCAACTGCCCCGGCGAGTACGTGCTCACCGGCCACCTGGACGCGGTCACCAACGCCGGTGGCCCGGAGCCGTTCCAGCTCACCGACCTGATCGCCATCGCCGGCGTGGTGGGCGGCCTCTTCGGCGGCGGGGGCGGCACCGAGATGCAGTCCGCGCTGGTCCGCATCGCCGCCCGCGCCAAGTACGGCGCCACCGAGGGCGACCGGGTGTGGACGGCGTTCCGCAACCAGAACGACCCGGAGACCGTGCTGACCCTGCACGACGGGCAGAGCTTCCCGTACGGCGACGCCTCCCCGGACGCGGCGAGCGTGGCACTGCCCGACGCCGGCTCGGCCCGGGTCGAGCCGATCTTCACCGACCCGACCGGCTCCGCCGGCAGCACCGCCGCCCCGGCCCGTACCACCGGCACCAGCGCGTCCGGTGAGCTGGCCGCCGCCCTGTCCGGGCTGACCATCAGCCCGGCGCACCGGGGCATGTCCAACGCGGCGGTGGTCTCGGCCGCGAACTCGGCCACCGGACACCCGGTCGCGGTCTTCGGCCCGCAGACCGGCTACTTCTCCCCGCAACTGCTGATGGTGCAGGAGTTGCAGGGCCCGGGGATCAGTGCCCGGGGCGCGGCGTTCGCCGGTCTCAACCTCTACGTGCTGCTCGGCCGGGGGCAGGACTACGCGTGGAGCGCCACCTCGTCGATCCACGACATCACCGACAGCTACGCGGTGCCGCTGTGCACCACCGACGGCAGCGCCCCCACCCTCGCCGCCGACCACTACCTCTACCGGGGGCAGTGCGTGGCGATGGAGCAGCTCGCGCACGTCAACAAGTGGACGCCGACCCTCGCCGACGGCACCGCCAAGGGGTCGTACAAGCTGGTGGCCTGGCGGACGAAGCTCGGCCTGGTGTCCTGGCGGGGCACGGTGGGCGGCAAACCGCACGCGTTCACCCAGCTACGCTCCACCTACCGGCACGAGGCCGACTCGGCGATCGGCTTCCAGATGTTCAACGACCCGGCCCAGATGGGCTCGGCGGACGCCTTCGTCGCCTCGGCCAACAACGTCGAGTACGCGTTCAACTGGTTCTACGTCAACTCCACCGAGTCGGCGTACTTCAACTCCGGGCTGAACCCGGTGCGGGCCGCCGGGTCCAACCCGAACCTGCCGATGAAGGCCGAGCCGGCCTACGAGTGGCAGGGCTTCGACCCGGCGACGAACACCGCCACCTACGCCCCGCTGGCCGCCCATCCCCGGTCGGTCAACCAGGACTACTACGTCAGCTGGAACAACAAGCAGGCCAAGGACTTCGGCGGCGCGGACGGCAACTACAGCTTCGGCGCGGTGCACCGGGCCGACCTGCTGGACCGCCCGCTCAAGGCGGGCCTTGCGGCCGGCCGGAAGTTCGACCGGGGCTCGCTGACCGCACTGGTCGAGCAGGCCGGCGTGACCGACCTGCGCGGGGCCGAGGTGCTCGACGAGCTGATCCGGGTGCTGGAGAGCCAGCCCGTCGCCGACGCCGCGCTGGCCACCGAGATCAGCCGGCTCAAGGCGTGGCGGCAGGACGGCGCGCTGCGGGTGGAGACCGCGAAGGGGTCGAAGGTCTACCGGCACGCCGACGCGATCCGCACCTTCGACGCCTGGTGGCCGCTGCTGGTCCGGGGGATGTTCCGCGACCAGCTCGGCCCGGACCTCTACCAGTCGTTGATCAACGCGATCCAGATCAACGAGTCCCCCTCCGGGTACCAGCAGGGCGACAAGTCCAACCTGCCGACCTCGGCCAACGAGGCCCAGTCGCACAAGGGCTCGTCCTTCCAGTACGGCTGGTGGGGCTACGTCGACAAGGACCTGCGCGCGGTGCTCGGCGACCCGGTGCGCGGCGGGCTGGGTCGGGGCTACTGCGGGGCCGGGAACCTGGACGGCTGCCGGCAGGTGCTGCTGGACACGCTACGCACGGCGGCGGCCACCCCGGCCGCCCAGACCTATCCCGGCGATGCGAGCTGCGCCGCCGGTGACCAGTGGTGCGCGGACGCGATCATCCAGTCGCCGCTGGGCGGGATCAAGCACGCCACCATCGCCTGGCAGAACCGGCCCACCTTCCAGCAGGTGGTGTCGTTCCCGTCCCGCCGGGGCGACGACCTGACCAACCTGGCCGCCGGCCGGCCGGTCAGCGCGTCCGGCAGTGAGCTGTTCTTCGGGGCGGCCAAGGCCGTCGACTCCGACCTCGGCACCCGCTGGGCGAGCAGCTGGGCCGACGACCAGTGGCTGACCGTGGACCTCGGGTCGGCCCGCCAGGTGGGTCGGGTGACGCTGGCCTGGGAGTCGGCATACGCCCGGTCGTACCGGATCGAGGTGTCCAACGACGGGTCGACCTGGCGTACGGCCTGGTCGACCACGGCCGGTGACGGCGGCACCGACGTGGCGGCCTTCCCCACGACGAGCGCCCGCTACGTCCGGATGCACGGGGTGACCCGGGCCACCACGTACGGCTACTCGATCTGGGAGATGGCGGTCTACCCGCAGTGAACCCGACCGGCCGGCCCGGAGGACGTCCTCCGGGCCGGCCGGTGCGGTCAGGCCAGCGAGATCTGGTCGCCGTCGATCTTGAGTTCCTTGGCGGTCAGCGGTTTGGTCGCCGGCCCCTCCTTGACCGCGCCGTCGGTGATGGCGAACTTGCTGTTGTGGCAGGTGCAGTTGATCGTCCCGCCGTCGACGTTCGACACCGGGCAGCCCTGGTGGGTGCAGATCGGGTCGAACCCCTTGAACTGCCCCTCCGTCGGCTGGGTGATCACCACGCCCTGCGCGGCGTAGACCTGGCCGCCGCCGACCGGGATGTCGGCGGTCTTGGCGATCGCGGCGGCACCGGACCCGCCGGAGGTCGCGGCCGGCCCACCGGTGGCCGGGGTGGCCGGTTCGTCACCGGAGTCGTCGCCGCAGGCGGTCAGGAGAACCGAGGCCCCCACCGCACCGGCCCCGGCCAGCAGGGCGCGTCGGGTCTGCGTACCGGGCCCGGTCAGCACCTGATCGTCGTTCATCTCCGGCCTTTCTCTCGACTGCCGCCGCAGGTCGTCGACCATCGCGGCCTCACTGGAGCACACGCACCACTGTGCCCGACGGTTCACCCCGGCCGCCGGGGAACACCCTGCGGAGCGGGCCGACGCGCCATCGACCGCGCCCAACGGCATGCCGCCGGTCGGTGCAACGCATGCGACGTCCCGCTCCGGCCACGGATCACGCTGCCCCCGCCGGCGGGCGCCCGCGCCGACGGCGACGCCCGGCGCGGGCAGGCCGGCCGGGCGTCGTGGGCGGGCCGGGTGGCGACCCGCCGGGTCAGCGGGCTACGGCGGGCACCTTGCGGGTACGCGCCTTCGGCGTCGCGCCGTTGGCCCGGGACGCCCGGGTCACCGCCGCCTTCGCCCCCCGGGCCTCCCCGTCGAGCTTGAGCACCGAGCGCAGGAACTGGCCGGTGTGGCTCTCGGCGACCTCGGCGACCTCCTCCGGGGTGCCGGTGGCGAGCACCGTGCCGCCCCGGTGACCGCCCTCGGGGCCCATGTCGATCAGCCAGTCGGCCGTCTTGATCACGTCGAGGTTGTGCTCGATGGTGATCACCGTGTTGCCCTTGTCGACCAGGCCCTCCAGCACCATCAGCAGCTTGCGGATGTCCTCGAAGTGCAGGCCGGTGGTGGGCTCGTCGAGCACGTAGACCGTGCGACCGGTGGAGCGCTTCTGCAACTCGGAGGCCAGCTTGACCCGCTGCGCCTCACCGCCGGACAGCGTCGGCGCGGGCTGACCCAGCCGGACGTAACCCAGACCCACGTCGTTGAGCGTGCGCAGGTGCCGGTGGATGGCGGGGATGGCGGAGAAGAACTCGGCCGCCTCCTCGATCGGCATCTCCAGCACGTCGGAGACGGTCTTGCCCTTGTAGTGCACCTCCAGGGTCTCCCGGTTGTAGCGGGCACCCTTGCACACCTCGCACGGGACGTAGACGTCCGGCAGGAAGTTCATCTCGATCTTGATGGTGCCGTCGCCGGAGCACGCCTCGCAGCGGCCACCCTTGACGTTGAACGAGAACCGGCCGGGGCCGTACCCCCGGACCTTGGCCTCGGTGGTCTCGGCGAACAGCTTGCGGACGTGGTCCCAGACCCCGGTGTAGGTCGCCGGGTTGGAGCGCGGGGTACGGCCGATCGGCGACTGGTCGACGCCGACCACCTTGTCGACGTGCTCCAGCCCGGAGACCCGGGTGTGCCGGCCCGGCACCAGCCGCGCGCCGTTGATCTGGTTGGCCAGCACCGCATAGAGAATGTCGTTGACCAGCGTCGACTTGCCCGAGCCGGAGACCCCGGTGACCGCGATGAGCTGCCCCAGCGGGAACGGCACGGTCAGGTTGCGCAGGTTGTGCTCGCGCGCCCCGTGCACCACCAGCTCCCGCTCCGGCGTCTGCGGTCGACGCTGCTGCGGTGTCGGGATCTCCCGCCGGCCCGACAGGTACGCCCCGGTCACCGACTCGGGATTGTCCAGCAGCTCCGGCACCGAGCCGCTGTGCACGATCCGGCCGCCGTGCTCCCCCGCGCCGGGCCCGATGTCGACGATCCAGTCGGCCACCCGGATGGTGTCCTCGTCGTGCTCGACCACGATCAGCGTGTTGCCCAGGCCACGCAGCCGCAGCAGGGTCTCGATCAGCCGGTGGTTGTCCCGCTGGTGCAGTCCGATCGACGGCTCGTCGAGCACGTAGAGCACGCCGACCAGGCCGGACCCGATCTGGGTGGCGAGCCGGATGCGCTGCGCCTCGCCACCGGACAGGGTGCCGGCCGCCCGGTCCAGCGAGAGGTAGTCCAGGCCGACGTCGAGCAGGAACCGCAGCCGGGCGTTGATCTCCTTGAGCACCCGCTCGGCGATCATCTTCTGCCGGTCGGTCAGTGCGATGCCGGCGAGCAGCTCGGCGGCCTCACCCACCGACAGGTTGCACACCTCGGCGATGCTCTTGCCGGCGATGGTGACCGCCAGCACCTCGGGCTTGAGCCGGGTGCCGCCGCAGGCCGCGCAGGGCACGTCGCGCATGTAACCCTCGTACTTGTCCCGCGACCACTCGCTCTCGGTGTCGGTGTGCCGCCGCTCGATCCACTGCACCACGCCCTCGAAGCCGGTGTAGTAGGACCGCTCCCGACCGAACTTGTTGCGGTAGCGGACGTGCACCTGGTCGTCGGAGCCGTGCAGGATGATCTTTTGCGCCCGCGCCGGCAGCGCCCGCCACGGGGTGTCGACGTCGAAGTGCTGGCTCTCGCCGAGCGCCTCCAGCAGGCGCAGGAAGTATTCCAGGTTGTGCCCGGTCGCCCAGGGTTGCAGCGCGCCCTCGCGCAGGGTGCGCTCCGGGTCGGGGACGACCAGCTCCGGGTCGACCTCCTTCTTGGTGCCCAGGCCGGTGCACTCCGGGCAGGCCCCGTAGGGCGCGTTGAACGAGAAGACCCGGGGTTCCAGGTCCTCGATCGCCAACGGGTGGTCGTTGGGGCAGGCCAGGTGCTCGGAGTAGCGACGTTCCCGGGCCGGGTCGTCCTCGGCCAGGTCGACGAAGTCGAGCAGCACCAGGCCGTCGGAGAGGCCGAGCGCGGCCTCCACCGAGTCGGTCAGCCGCTGCTTGGCGCCCGCCTTGACGCTGAGCCGGTCGATCACCACCTCGATGGTGTGCTTCTCCTGCTTCTTGAGCTTGGGCGGCTCGGTCAGCGGGTGCACCACCCCGTCGACCCGGGCCCGGGCGTAACCCTTGGCCTGGAGTTCGGCGAAGAGGTCGACGTACTCGCCCTTGCGGCCCCGGACCACCGGGGCGAGCACCATGAACCTGGTCCCCTCGGCCATCGTCAACACCCGGTCGACGATCTGCTGGGGGCTCTGCCGGGAGATCCGCTCGCCGCAGACCGGGCAGTGCGGCTCACCGATGCGGGCGAAGAGCAGCCGCAGGTAGTCGTAGACCTCGGTGATGGTGCCGACGGTGGAGCGCGGGTTGCGCGAGGTGGACTTCTGGTCGATGGAGACGGCCGGGCTCAGCCCCTCGATGAAGTCGACGTCGGGCTTGTCCATCTGGCCGAGGAACTGCCGCGCGTACGACGACAACGACTCGACGTAGCGGCGCTGCCCCTCGGCGAAGATGGTATCGAAGGCCAGGCTCGACTTGCCGGAGCCGGACAGCCCGGTGAAGACGATCAGCGCGTCCCGGGGCAGGTCGAGACTGACGTCACGCAGGTTGTGCTCGCGCGCGCCACGGATGATCAGACGGTCGGCCACGGTGCGGGTGCTCCCGAAAGAAGAATGTGAGGCGGATCTGTCCGCTACGAAGGTGATCTGAGCGGTTTGCGGAGTGAGTTGAGCAGTTTCACGGGCGCGGAAGGAACGCCCCGGCAACTTTAGCCCCGGGGTACGACAACTTCGTGCACGCCCACATTCCCCCAGCTCACACCGGTCAGGTCAGCCCACCGCCCGACCCGCGCCACAGCTCGGACCGGCACCACGGCGGCACACCGACCCGGTCCCCGGCCCGACCGCTGTCGGCCGGGTCGGGCACCGGTCAGAAACCGCCCGGCAGCGGTGGCGTGGTCGGCCGGGCCGGCCGGCGTCGACCCCCTCGCCAACCGCCCCGCCGCTCGGCGGCCAGCCGGCTCTGCCGACGGCCACCCTCGTAGGCCACCTCCCGCTGGAGCCGACGCCAGCTCTCCCAGCGCCGGGGCGACAGTTCCCCGTTCTCCAACGCCTCCCGCACCGCGCAGGCCGGCTCGGCGGTGTGCCCGCAGTCGGCGTACCGGCAGCCGGTGGCCAGCTCGGCGATGTCGGTGAACGCCCGGTCCAGGCCGGCGTGCCCGTCGAGCAGGCCGACCGCCCGGACCCCGGGGGTGTCCAGCACCGCCCCGCCACCGGGCACCGGGACCAGCGCCCGCCAGGTGGTGGTGTGCCGACCCTTGCCGTCGACGCGTCGGATCGCCTGGGTCGGCATGACGTCCGCCCCGACCAGGGCGTTGACCAGGCTGGACTTGCCCGCTCCGGACGGGCCGAGCAGGGCCAGCGTGCGACCCGGGGCGACCAGCGGACGCAGCGGTGCCAGGCCGGTACCCTGCTCGGCGCTGACCGGCAGCACCGGCACCCCGGGGGCCACCGCGGCGAGTTGCCGGGCCACCGCCTGCGGGTCGGCGGCCAGGTCGACCTTGGTGAGCACCACCAGCGGGGTGGCCCCCGACTCGTGGGCCAGCGCGAGCAGCCGTTCGATCCGGGCGACGTCCGGCTCCGGGTGCACCGGCTCGACCACCGCCGCGGCGTCGAGGTTGGCGGCGAGCACCTGGCCGCTGGCGTCCTTGCCGGCGGTCCGGCGGATCAGCGCGGTCCGTCGGGGCAGCACCGCGTCGACGGTCACCGGGCCGTCCGGCCAGCGGGCCAGCAGCACCCAGTCACCGGCGCACGGCAACGCGGTCAGGTCACGGGCGGCGGCGGCCAGCACCGCCGGGCCCAGACTGGCCCGGACCGGTCCGTCCGCGGCGAGCACGGTGCACACCCCCCGGTCGACCCGGGCCACCCGGCCGGGCCGGCGGTCCGGCCGCCGTCGCGCGTACGCCGCCCGCTCGGCGTCCAGGCCGAGAGCGGTCAGATCGATGGTCATGTCATCCTCACCGGGGTCGGAACTGGTCGTGGCCGAACACGCGTCCTGCTACCGGCATGATCACCACCCCCGCCCGTCGTCCCGGTACCGCGTCGTAGCCGACGGTAGGCGTCGCACCGACGCGCCGAAAGCGAATTCCCCGGCGGCGCAACGCTCCCCGGACCGTTAGGGTCGTGGCGTGACCACGGATCCACTGATGTTCACCGGTCCGGTGACCGACGCCGCCGCCCGCCTGCTGGACACCACGGCCGGGCTCGACGCGGCGGCCGTCGCGGCGGCCAGCCTGCTGCCCGGCTGGACCCGGGGCCACGTGCTGACCCACCTGGCCCGCAACGCCGACGGGTTCGTCAACCTGCTCACCTCCGCCCGAACCGGGCAGGACATCCCGATGTACGCCAGCGACGCCGCGCGGGACGCCGACATCGCCGCCGGTGCCGACCGTCCGCCCGCCGAATTGCTGGCCGACCTGCGTCGCAGCACCGACCGGTTCGCCGAGGCGGTGGCCGCGATGCCGGCGCACGCGTGGCAGGGCACCGTGCAGACCCGACGCGGCCCGTGGCCGGTCGCCCTGGTGCTCTGGCGCCGGTGGCGCGAGCTGGAGGTGCACCACGTCGACCTGGGCACCGGCTACCGGCCGGCGGACTGGCCGGCCGCGTTCGCCCAGCACCTGCTGCACGAGGTGGCCGGCGGGCTCGCCGAGCGGCCGGACGCCCCGGCGCTGGTGCTACGGCCCGCCGACGGTAACCGGCCGGAGCTGGTGGTGGGCGACCCGCAGGACGCCCCGCGGGTCGCCGGCCCCGCCGCCGAACTGGTCGCCTGGTTGATCGGCCGCAGCAGCGGCGACGTGTTGACCGTCACCCCGGACGGTCCCCTCCCGACCCCACCCGAATGGATATAGACCGCCCATGAGCTACACCGGAGACGTCACCCACGGCGGCCCGCCCGCCGTCCGGGAGCTGGACCGACTCACCGTCAGCAAGCTGTCGGTCGGCCCGATGGACAACAACGCCTACCTGCTGCGCTGCCGCGACAGCGGGGCGCAGGTCCTGATCGACGCCGCGAACGAGGCACCACGGCTACTCGACCTGATCGGCGACGCCGGCCTGACCTCGGTGGTCACCACCCACCGGCACATGGACCACTGGGTGGCGTTGGAGGAGGTCGTCGCCACCACCGGCGCCCAGGCCCTGGTGCACGCCGACGACGCCGAGGGGCTGCCGATCGCGGCGCAGGCCCTGACCGACGGCGACACCGTGACGGTGGGCGAGCAGACGTTGGAGGTGATCCACGTCAAGGGGCACACCCCGGGGTCGATCGCGCTGCTCTACCGCGACCCGGCCGGCACCCCGCACCTTTTCACCGGGGATTCGCTGTTCCCCGGCGGGGTCGGCAACACCGACCGGGACCCGCAGCGGTTCGGCCAGCTCATCGACGACGTCGAGCACAAGCTGTTCGACCGGCTGCCCGACGACACCTGGTTCTATCCGGGGCACGGTGCCGACAGCACCCTCGGCGCGGAGCGGGCGTCGCTGCCGCAGTGGCGGGCGCGCGGCTGGTGACCCGGGCCCCCGGTGGCGGGCTCACACCCGGTGACCGGGGCGAACGCCGGTCACCGGGGCGCCCTCGGTCAGCCGGCCTGACCGAGGGCGGTCACCGTCCGTAGCCGACGTCGGGTGCCCAGCAGCACCAGACCGGCCAGCACCAGACCAACCCCCATGGTGACCAGCAGCGGATCGCCGGGCAGCAGCCCGGCCAGGGCCCGTGACGCCACCCCCAGCGCCAGATAGAGACCGGCCCACGCCGCCGCGCCGAGCGCGGCACACGTGACGAACCGGCGGTACGACATCCGCAGGCCCCCGGCGGCCAGCGGCAGCAGCGTGTTGAACACCGGCAGGAAGGGCGCGACAAGCACCATCCGCCCGCCACCGGAGCGCAGCAGTTGCTCGGCGGCCGACCAGCGCCCCTCGCCGATCCAGCCACCGACCCGGCTGTGCCGCAGCCGCTCCCCGTAGATCCGCCCGGCGAGGAAGCTCAGCGACCACCCGGCGAGGCAGCCGACGACCACCGCCACCATGGTCGCGACGCCGGCGAGGGGCCGACCCACCCCCACCGCCGCGAGGATCGCCACGTCGCCGGGGACGAGCACACCGAGCAGCGGTACGGCGTCGGCGAGCATCACCAGCCCGAGCGCCGCCATCAGCAGAGCGGTGGGCAGGTCACCGAGTCGGGCCAGTTCGTCGAGCACGAGCCGACGCTACGGCCCGGGGGTGCTCCGGCGCATCGGGTCGCGACCCTGATCACTCCCCGAATTTTCTCGGGGTGACCCGGTTGGCCTGCGGGGTTCACCGGGGACGCAGCACCTGCACCCGGCGGACCGGGGAGTCGACGGACGGCTCGGTGGTGGGCACCGGATAGCTGGCCACCACCTCCAGCACGTCCCACGGCAGGTGGCCCCGGTCCGGGTCACCGACCAGCACCTGCGTCCCACCCTGGGCGGCCCGTCGCAGGTAGGGCAGCACCCGGTCGGCCAGTTCCCGGTCGTAGAGGACGTCCCCGGCGACCAGCAGCTCGGCCTGGGTGCCGTCGTCGTCGAGCAGGTCACCGGAACGGGCCTGCACCCGTACCCGGTTGGCCCGCGCGTTGACGGTCACCGCCGCCACCGCGTACGGGTCCACGTCGTTGGCGACCACCTGGGTGGCACCGCCGAGCGCGGCGGCGATGGCGACCAGTCCGGAGCCGGCGGCCAGGTCGAGCACCCGGCGACCGGCGACCAGGTCGGGGTGGTCGAGCAGGTGACGGGCGAGCGCCTGACCACCGGCCCAGGCCGAGGCCCAGAACGGTGGCGGCAGGGCACGGCCGGCCGCCGCCTCCATTCGTGCCCACCAGACGATCGCGTCCTCGGCGAGGTGCAGCCGCACCTCGGGCACGAACGGCGTCGGCACCAGCCGGAGCCGGTCCAGCCCGTCCCCCGGTGCGTCGATCTCCCGCTCCAGCTCGGCCAACGCGGCGGTGCTCGGTCCGTTCACCGGTCGAGTGTCCCGGACCGGACCGCCCGAAGGGTGGTATTCCGGGCTGACCCGCGAGTTTCCCCGCAACTTCCTGCGGCACTTCAGCCGGCAAAAACCGGATCGGCCGGTTACTGTCGGGGCAGTACAGGGCGATCATCCGCCGCAGCGGCGGGATCACCCGTTGTAAACAGGGAGAGATGCATGGCAACCGGCACGGTCAAGTGGTTCAACTCGGAAAAGGGCTTCGGCTTCATCGAGCAGGACGGCGGCGGCCCCGACGTCTTCGTCCACTACTCGGCGATCGCCAGTAGCGGATACCGGGAACTGCAGGAGGCCCAGAAGGTCGAGTTCGATGTGACCCAGGGGCAGAAGGGCCCGCAGGCGGAGAACGTCCGCCCGCTGTAGGTCCGTGCCGGTGGCGGCGGCTTCGGCCGCCGCCACCGAGCGCTCTCAACCGGTCACGGTCTCCTGTCGTTCCCCCGTGACTGCTCTTCCGCAGCTCGTGGCCGCAGGCCGCCTGCGGTCTCCAGGGTCGCCCTCCGCGCCCCGCCCGACCACGGTCGCGCCGCCTGAGTAGCGGTACGGCAGCCGGGTCGTGCCTCCGCGGGACACACCCACAGCGTGATCCCCGGCCCGGGACGCACCCACAGCGCGTGCCTCGGGCCCCGGACGAACCCCCGATCGGCGGGCCGCGACGGCCGCTGCCCGCCCACCTCGACCAGAGGACGACCACCGGGCGACCGTGGCACCCCTTCCGCAGGAGGCGTAGCGGAAGGGGTGCCACGGGGTCTGCGGTCAGGCGACCAGCCGCTTGGCCAGCTCGTCGGCGACCTGCTTGGCGATGGTGGGCGGGATCGCGGCGGCGATCTTCTCCGGGGTGAGCCCGGCCAGGACGCCGGTGATGATCGCCTGTTCGTCGGTGAAGTCCTTGTTGGCCAGTACGGTCAGCGCGGTCTGCAACGAGGCCAGCTGCGCGCCGAGCGACTTCAGGCTCGGGTGCGGGACGACGAAGTCCGGGTTGGTGTGGTCCTCACCCATCGCCATCCGGGTGTAGATCTGACCCACCGGGTTCCGGCCGTCCAGGATGGTCAGGTTCTTGTGGACGGTCTCCAGCCAGGCGTGCTCTTCGGGTGTCATGTCGGGTCCTTCCAGTAGTCCGATGCCGGTCAGGTAGCGCCGGAACAGCGGGGTCTGGTCCCGTCCGGCCTTGGTCGAGTCGCGGAAGAAGCTGAAGTGGGTGTGCCACAGGTGCGAGTCGTCGCCGGAGTTGCGCTTGCCGAGCCGGTCCCAGCGCCGCACGACCTTGCCGTCGGGCGAGTAGATGATCTCCCGCAGGTCGCGGCTGTCCGCCGTGTTCGCCCGGCACTGGGCGACGCACCACTCGGAGAACGTCCGCAGGTCGTGGGTGACGCCGCCGGACCGGACGCTGAACGTGCCCACGTCCAACCCTGAGGCGTAGAGGGTGAGGCCGGCGGAGTCCCGGGGAGACTCGACCACCGAGTAGTCGTTGGGGACCACCCGGTCGGAGCCGCAGTGGTAGCCGCCCCGGTGGGCCGGATCGCCGACGATCCCCACCGATGCCGGGTCGAGGCTCTTGATGGTGTCGAGCAGGAGCCGGCGGACCGCCAGCAGATTGGCCGGAGCCGTCGTCATGACGTCCCCCTTTCCGCAGCCGGAACCAGGGGTGCCGACTGCTTCGGCGTCAGGCCAGGGCCGGGGACCGTCGTGACTCCGCGTAGGCAGCGCCCGCTGGGAGAACGGAACCGACCGCTGGTGCACGTCATCGGGCGTTATGGGAGACGGTATCCACACATGCCGGAAAATCCCAGCTCAAGGGGCTTGTCTTCAGATAGGTCGAAGCTGGGAGTTGACTGGGACCGTGGGCAGCACCAGCCGCGACGGATGCGATGGATCATGCAGGATCTGCCGCAGCCCTGCGCGGAGCGTGATGGCCGTCCCGAGTGGTTCGCCGGTGCCGGGATTGCGCGCGTAGCGGGGATGGGCACCGCCCGAGACCTGCACCCGCAGCCGGTGCCCGACGGCGAAGCGGTGCGCCACCGGCCACAGTGCCACCGGCACCCGGGTCACCCCGTCCGGGTCGACCGGGAACCGGCCGGGGGCCACCCGGACCAGACCGTCGGCGACGTTCCAGGACCGGCCGCGCCGGTCCACGTCGCAGAGCCGCACGAAGACGTCCAGGTACGACAGTTCGCTGCGGACGTGGATCTCCGCGTGGACCGGGCCGACCACCTCGACCGGGTCGGTCAACACCGCACCGGTGTAGACCAGCACGTCGGGGCGGGCCTCGACGGGACGGTTGTCGACCGGGCCGGCCCGCTGGGCGACCAGCAGCGGGCCACCCAGCGACGGGGTGGGGTCGGCGGGGTCGTACCGGATGGTGTCGGGGGCCGATTCGGCCGGTGGCTGCGGGGCGAGCCGGCCCCCGGCGTGCAGGTGCCACGGGGTCGCGGTGGCCGGCGGCGGCCAGTCGGGAAGGTCACGCCAGCCTCCGCCGTCCCCGCCGACGTGCACCCGCACCGGGGCGCGCGGCGGCGCGGGTCGGCCGTGCAGGTGGGCGTCGAGCCAGCCCAGCCCCTCCCGCAGCGACTCCGCCAGCAGGCCGGGGCTGCCGTGCGTCCACGGGCCGACGGTGAGCCGGGTGGGCACGCCCGCCGCCCGCAGCGCGGCGTGGTCGGCGAGCTGGGCGGGGAGGAAGATGTCCTGCCAGCCGCTGACCATCGCCACCGGGGCGCGCACCTCGGCGATCCGCGCGCCGAAGACCCGGGTCCGCCAGTAGTCGGCGTCCGGGGTGTGGTGGTGCAGCCACTCCTGGAAGAACGGCACGGTCACCCCGGTCGCCACCCGGTCGGCCTCGGCCAGCGGCAGGTGGGCCAGGGCGGCGGCCAGCCGGGGCTGCCCGCGCTTGAGCTCCCACTGCCGGGCCAGCCACGGTACGGTCTGCGCCTGGAGCAGCTCGGCCCAGGTCAACACGGTGTCCAGGGCGAAGGACTCCCCCGGGTACGTCGAGTCGCGGGTGGCCGAGGCAGTGACCACCGCGACCATCGCGGCCAGCTCCTCCCCCGCGTCGGCCGCCAGCGCCCACTGGACGAAACCCTGGTAGCTGGCCCCGAACATGCCGAACCGGCCGGTGTACCAGGGTTGCCGACGCAACCAGTCGACGGTGTCGAGCCCGTCGTCGCGCTCGTGCACCAGCGGGTCGAACAGCCCGTCGGAGCCGTCGGTGCCCCGGCAGGACTGGATCACCAGGTGGAAACCGCGACCGGCGACCAGCCGACCGAGCAGCCGCATCGGCCCGCCCCGCCCGTACGGCGTGCGGATCAGCACGGTCGGCGCACCGGGCAGCCGGGGGGCGTAGTGGTCGGTGCGCAGCCGCGCCCCGTCGCGGGCCCGGACCACGACGCCCCGGGTGACGTCGACCCGGTGGGTGGGCGCGGCCGGCAGCCGCAGCGCGGCGGCGGCGAGTCGGGCGAGCGAACGGTCCAGCACGACGGTCAGTCCACCGGGCGGCGGGACGGCTCGGCGCGGGCGGCCCGCATGGCGTCGCGGTGCTCCCGCATGGAGGCGACCATGGTGGTCATGAACCGCTGCACGACCGCCAGCTCGTCGTCGGTGAACCGGGCCATCACCTCGTCGGTACGCCGCCCGAGCGGGCCGAAGAAGCTCATTGCCAGGGCGGCCCCCTGGTCGGCGTAGTGCAGGAACACCTTGCGCCGGTCGGCGGTGTCGCGGTCGCGGCGGATGTGCCCGGCGCGTTCCAGCCGGTCGATCAGCGCGGTCACCGACCCGGAGGAGAGATTCAGCTGTTCACCCAGCCGGCCGGGGGTGATCGGGTCGCCGAGCAGCTCGGCGTCCATCACGGCGATCAGGGCGTGCAGGTCGGTCGGGTTGAGCCCGTGCAGGCCGGCGAAGGCGTGCCCGATGTGCTGCGCGTCCACCGAGTAACGCCGCAGGTCGTTGGTGATGTCGGCCACCATCCGCCCGCGCGGATCGTCCCGCCGCCGATACATCTCGTGCGCTGCCACGCCCGCCGTCGCCCCCTGTCGATGCGCCCGGTTGCAGCATAGAACAGCTACCGATAATCTCGTCCATCAAGATACTCGAAGGGCGGGCTATCTCCCCGTCCGGCGTCCCCCACCGACCAAGAGGGCATCCGATGTCTCTGTTCACCCGCGTCGCCCGCAGCCGGCTCGCCGCCTGGCTCACCGTGGTCGCCGCGATCGTCGTCGGCGCGATCGTCTTCGGCCTGCCCAAGCCCGACAACCCCGCCCCCGTCTCGACCACCGGCCTGTCCGTGCAGTGGCAGTCGACCCAGGTGGAACGCCTCCAGGAACAGCTGCCGCAACGCGACGTCCAACCGGCCATCGTCGTGGTCAGCCGGAACGACGGCGCGGCCCTGACCGACGCCGACCGGGCCGCCGTCACCGGACGCGCAGGCGCGCTGGGCCGGCTCGCCGTCGGCGGTCAGGTCAGCCCACCCCAGGTCTCCCCGGACGGCACCGTCGCGCTGCTCGCCGTCCCGCTGGACACCGCCGGCGGCCAGCAGGCCGTCGCCGACGAGGTGGCCCAGGTACGCGACGCCCTCACCGGCCTCCCCGACGGGATCACCGTCGCGGTCACCGGGGCACCCGCCTTCACCGCCGACCTGACCAAGGTCTTCGAAGGCGCCGACATCACCCTGCTCGCGGTCACCGCCGGCGTCGTCGCCCTGCTGCTGCTGATCACCTACCGCAGCCCGTTCCTGTGGATCGTGCCGCTGATCGTCGTCGCCGCCACCGAACAGCTCACCCTGCGGGCCGTCGACACCATCGTCCCGGCCGTCGGCATCAACCTCCAGGAGGGCGCGGTCACCGGCATCGCCAGCGTGCTGGTCTTCGGCGCCGCCACCGACTACGCCCTGCTGCTCATCGCCCGCTACCGCGAGGAACTGCGCCGCCACGAGGACCGGTTCGCCGCCATGCGCGCCGCCGTACGCCGTACCGCCGAACCGATCCTGGCCAGCGGCGGCACCGTCGTGCTCGGCGTACTCACCCTGCTGCTCTCCGAGCAGGAGACCAACCGGGCGCTCGCCGTGGCCTGCGCCACCGGGGTCGTGTTCGCCATGCTCTCGGCGCTGTTCGTGCTGCCCGCCGTGCTGGTCATCTTCGGCCGGGGACTGTTCTGGCCGTTCGTGCCCAGGGTCGGCGGCCCGGCCCGTGAGGGCAAGCTGTGGGGCCGGCTCGGCGCGGCCGTGGTCCGCCGCCCGGTGCCCGTCGCCGCGCTCGCCACCCTGCTGCTCGCCGGCCTCGCCCTCGGCGGCCTCGGCATCCGCACCGGCCTGTCCGAAACCGAACAGTTCCGGGTCGAGCCGGAGGCGGTCGCCGGAGCCCAGACCCTGGCCCGCGCCTTCCCCGCCGGCACCACCCAGCCGGTGGCCGTCCTCACCAACCCGGCCGCCGCCCCGGCGGTCACCCGGGTCGCCGCGGCCGTGCCCGGTGTCGCCTCCGCCCGGCCCGGCCCGGCCGGCGGCAACGTGGCCCAGGTCGACGTGGTGCTGACCGACGAACCGGGCACCCCGGCATCCGACCGGGCCGTCGAGGCGCTGCGCGACGCCGTCGCCGCCGTACCCGACTCCGCCCCACCGGCCGTCGAGGGCGTCGACCCGCCCGACGGCGCGCTCGTCGGGGGCACCGTCGCCGCGACGTACGACTCCGACGAGGCCAACACCCGCGACCTGTGGCTGATCCTGCCGATCATCCTGGTGCTCGTCCTCGCCGTACTGGTGGTGCTGCTACGCGGCCTGCTCGCCCCGCTGCTGCTGGTGCTCACCGTGATCGCGTCCTTCTTCGCCAGCCTCGGCGCGGCCTGGCTGCTCTTCGACCACGTGCTGGGCTTCCCCGCGCTGGACAGCGGGGTGCTCCTGCTGGCCTTCGTGTTCCTCGTCGCGCTCGGCGTGGACTACAACATCTTCCTGGTCACCCGGGCCCGGGAGGACGCCCGTCTCACCGGTACCCGGGACGGGATGCTGTCCGCCCTGCGGGTCACCGGCGGGGTGATCACCAGCGCGGGCATCCTGCTCGCTGCGGTCTTCGCCGTCCTGGGCGTGCTGCCGTTGATCCTGCTGACCCAGATCGGGATCATCGTGTGCCTCGGTGTGCTGCTCGACACACTGCTGGTGCGTACGGTGCTGGTGCCGGCCCTGGCGTTCGTGCTCGGCGACCGCTTCTGGTGGCCGGGCCGCATCCACCGGGACGCCCCCGAGCCCACCCCCACCCTCACCCCCTGACCCCACCCCCACCCCTCGTCCCGCCCCGGGTACCGCGAGCAAGATCGCGCTCGATCCTGGTTGTAGTTGCCTCCGCCGTTGCGGAGACAACTACAACCTTGTTCGAGGGCGAACGCGGGCGACGGGCGACGAACACGGCCGGCGGGACGGGGGGCGGAGGTGCGGGGATGTGGTGCCGGTCACGGCCGGCCCGGTCAGCGGGAGCAGTGCCGAGACGGGCCTTCCCGGGCCCGCGTACGCTAGGAGACCGACCAGCAGGGTCGACTCCCCCCGGCACCGACACCGACGATCACCGTGGCCTCGTCCGCCGTGACCGTCGCGACCGGGTGCCCGACCGGCCCACCGGGGCCGGCGGGATGCCGGTGGGAGCGGCAGACCCGCAGCTGGCACGGCCGCAACAGCAGTTCCGGCCGAGTTCCGGGCGGCGTCGGGGGTGACCCCGACACCTGACCCGGCAACCGCAGACAGGAGTATGGAGGGTATGCAGCTTCGCACCGACCTCCGCAATGTCGCCATCATCGCCCACGTCGACCACGGCAAAACGACCCTGGTCGACGCCATGTTGCGGCAGGCCGGCGCCTATGGGGCCCGTGGTGAGAACACCGAGCGCGTCATGGACTCGATGGATCTCGAACGGGAAAAGGGCATCACCATCCTGGCCAAGAACACCGGCGTGCGCTACCTGCCGGCGGACGGCTCCGACCCGGTCACCATCAACATCATCGACACCCCCGGCCACGCCGACTTCGGCGGTGAGGTCGAGCGCGGCCTGACCATGGTCGACGGGGTGGTGCTGCTGGTCGACGCCAGTGAGGGCCCGCTGCCGCAGACCCGGTTCGTGCTCCGCAAGGCACTCAAGGCCCGGATGCCGATCATCCTGGTGATCAACAAGGTGGACCGGCCCGACGCCCGGATCAAGGAGGTCGTGGACGACACCTACGAGCTCTTCCTCGACCTGGACGCCGACGAGGAGCAGATCGACTTCCCGATCGTCTACGCCTGCGCCCGCGACGGCATCGCCTCGCTGACCCAGCCCGCCGACGGCTCGGTGCCCGGCGACAGCACCAGCCTGGAGCCGCTGTTCCGGACCCTGCTCGACACCATCCCGCCGCCCTCCTACGACGAGGGTGCCCCGTTGCAGGCGCACGTCACCAACCTGGACGCCTCGCCGTTCCTCGGTCGGTTGGCGCTGTGCCGGGTGCGTCAGGGCACCATCAGCAAGGGCCAGACGGTGGCCTGGTGCCGCACCGACGGCAACACCCAACGGGTCCGCATCTCCGAGATGCTGATGACCGAGGGCATGGAGCGTAAGCCCGCCGACTCGGCCGGGCCGGGCGACATCATCGCCGTCGCCGGCATCCCCGAGATCATGATCGGTGAGACCCTGGCCGACGCGGAGAACCCGATCCCGCTGCCGCTGATCACCGTGGACGAGCCGGCCATCTCGATGACCATCGGCACCAACACCTCACCGCTGGTCGGTCGGGTCAAGGGCGCCAAGGTCACCGCCCGGATGGTCAAGGACCGGCTCGACAAGGAGCTGGTCGGCAACGTGTCACTGCGGATCCTGCCCACCGAGCGGCCGGACGCCTGGGAGGTGCAGGGCCGTGGCGAGCTGGCCCTGGCGATCCTGGTCGAGCAGATGCGCCGGGAGTCCTACGAGCTGACCGTCGGCAAGCCACAGGTGGTCACCAAGGAAATCGACGGCAAGACCTGCGAGCCCGTCGAGCGGTTGACCATCGACGCGCCGGAGGAGTACCTGGGCGCGATCACCCAGCTCCTGGCCACCCGCAAGGGCCGGATGGAGCAGCTGGTCAACCACGGCACCGGCTGGATCCGGATGGAGTGGCTGGTGCCGGCGCGGGGCCTGATCGGCTTCCGCACCGAGTTCCTCACCGACACCCGGGGCACCGGCATCCTGCACCACGTCTTCGAGTCGTACGAGCCGTGGTTCGGTGAGCTGCGCACCCGCAACAACGGGTCGCTGGTGGCCGACCGGACGGGCGTCGTCACCCCGTTCGCGATGATCAACCTCCAGGAGCGCGGCCAGCTCTTCGTCGAGCCGACCACCGAGGTGTACGAGGGCATGATCGTCGGAGAGAACTCCCGCTCCGACGACATGGACGTCAACATCACCAAGGAGAAGAAGCTCACCAACATGCGGGCCTCGACGTCCGACGAGACCGAGAAGCTGATCCCCCCGCGCAAGCTCTCCCTGGAGCAGGCGCTGGAGTTCTGCCGCGAGGACGAGTGCGTCGAGGTGACCCCGGTCGCCGTACGCATCCGCAAGGTGGTGCTGGACCAGACCCAGCGGGGCCGGATGGCCGCCCGCCGCAAGCACGCCGGCTGAACCACCCCGCAGCACCCCGGAGCCCCGGTCCGCCACGCGCGGCCCGGGGCTCCGCCCTGCCCGACCGGGAGCCGACCGACGGGACGGGAGACCGGGGCCGAACCGGCCGCCCGGAGTGCGGCGTCGGGGATGGCGCGGGCGGGCTCGACCGTCGGGCCGCCCGGACGACGGGGGCCGTGCCCACCGGTCGCCTCGCTTCGGCGGCCCCCGTGCCCGCAGGCGGTCCGCTACCGTCACGGCATGACCTGGGATGACCTCGACGCCCGGCTGGACCGGGTGCCCGGCACCGTCTCGGCGTACGTGGGTCGGCTCGACGCACCGGCCACCTGGACCCGTACCCCCGACGCCACCCACTACGCGGCCAGCACCATGAAGGTCGCGGTGCTGCTGGCGCTGCACCGGGCCGCCGAGGCGGGCACCCTCGACCTGGACGTCCCGGTGCCGGTGGTCGACGAGTTCGACTCGGCCCAGCCGGGGGCGCCCCGGTTCTCCTGCGCCCGGCACTACGACAACGACGACGCGGTCTGGGAGCGGTTGGGCGGGCAGGCCACCCCGCGTTGGCTGGCCGACCGGATGATCACCCGGTCCAGCAACCTCGCCACCAACCTGATCATCGACCGGGTCGGGCTGCCCGCCGTCGCCCAGGCGTGGCAGCTCGCCGGGGCCCGGCACAGCGTCACCGGTCGGGGCATCGAGGACGCCGCCGCCCGGGAGGCCGGCATCACCAACCTGGTCACCCCGGCCGACCTGGCGGCGCTGCTCGGCGGGCTGGCCACCGGTGCCGAACACCCCGGACCGCTGGCCTCCCCGGCCGCCTGCGCCGCCATGCTGGACGTGCTGCTGGCCCAGCGGCACCGGGAGGATCTCGCCGCCGGGCTGCCCGACGGCACCCGGATCGCCCACAAGAACGGCTGGGTACGCGGGGTACGGCACGGTGCCGGCGTGGTCCTGCCCGACGACGCCCCGGCGTACGTGATCGCCGTCTGCACCACCACCGACCTGGCCGCCTCCCCCGACGACGACCTCGACGACGCCTGCCGACTGGTCGCGGAGATCTCGGCAACGGCCTGGGCGGCCCGACACGACCTGGCCGGCTGACCCGCAACGGCCCGCCCGCCACGATCGGCTGACCGGCCCGGCTGGGCCCGGACCCGCCCGGTGTCACTCCAGCAGGTGCGCCCGCAGGGCGGCGCGGACCTCGGCGGTCACCCCCAACCCGTCCACCAGGTACGCGTCGAACGACCCGAACATCCGGCGCACCTCGTCGTAGCCCGCGTCCAGGTACTCGGGGCGGACCTCCAGCACCGCCTGCGCCGTCTCCGGGTCCAGCTCCGGCCGGCGACGCAGCATCGCCGCCGACATGGTCGCCCGCGACTCCACCGTCAGGTCGTTGTGCCGCAGGTAGTCGGCCCGCACCGTCGCCTCGTCGACGCCGAGTGCGGTGAGCAGCACCACCGCCAGCCACCCGGTGCGGTCCTTGCCGGCCGAGCAGTGGAACAGCAACGGCAGGTGGGCCGGATCGGCCGCCAGCCGCACCGCGTGGGCGAAGCCCTCCCGGGCCACCGCGCCGCTGACGAACCAGCGGTAGACCTCCGCCATCGCCGCCGCCGCACCCCGCCGGGCCAGCTCGTCGTACCCGGTGAGGTCGTGACCGTGCAGCACCGCCGACAGGTAGGTGAACCCGGGGTGCGCCGGGTCGAGCACCGGCAACCGGACCAGACGGGGGTCACCGACCAGCCGGTTCGGCGGGGCGAGCGCGGTCTCCGAGTCGTCGCGCAGGTCCACCACGCAGGCCGGGGCGAGCCGGCCCAGCACCGTCAGGTCGGCCTCGGTCAACCGCCCCAGCGCCGGGGTCCGGATCAGCCGGCCCACGCGTACCCGCCGCCCGTCCGTGGTGGGTAGTCCGCCCAGGTCACGGGCGTTCGGTGCGCCCACCAGCTCCCAGTCCCGCACGCTCATCGGCCTCCCCTTCCGGCGACATGGTGCGTATAGGGTGCCGCACATGACGATCGCCGCGGTACGCACCCACCGGCTGTCCGCGCCGCTGCACACCCCGTTCGTCACCGCGCTGCGCCGGACCACCACGGTGCAGACCCTGGTGGTGGAGGTGACCGACGACGACGGTCGGTCCGGTTACGGGGAGGCACCGCAGGTGTGGCAGGTCACCGGGGCTTCGGTGGCCGGCGCGGAGGCGTGCGTGCGGGACGTGCTCGCCCCGGCGGTGGTCGGCCGGGACGCCGACGACGTGCTGGCTCGCTGCGCCGAGATGGCGGCGACGGTGGCCGGCAACGAGGCGGCCCGCTGCGCGCTGGACGTGGCCCTGCACGACCTGGCGGCACGGCGGCTCGGCGTACCACTGGTGCGGTTGCTCGGCGGCACGGCGCTGCGGGTGCCGACGGACGTCACGCTGGCGGCCGGGGACGGCGCGGAACTGGCCAGGGCGGCCCGGCAACGGCAGGGCGAGGGCTTCGACGTGCTCAAGCTGAAGGTCGGCACGGATGCGGCCGGCGACCTGGCACGGGTCCGCGCGGTCCGGGCGGCCGTCGGCCCGGGGGTGCGGATCCGGTTGGACGCCAACCAGGGCTGGACGCCGCGCGAGGCGGTCCGGGTGATCCGGGGCGTCGAGGACGCCGGGCTCGACGTGGAGTTGGTCGAGCAGCCGGTCGCCCGGTGGGACCTGGACGGCATGGCCTGGGTCGGCGACCGGGTGGGCGTGCCGATCCTGGCCGACGAGGCGGTGTTCGGGGTACGGGACCTGGTCGAGGTGATCCGCCGGCGGGCCGCCGACCTGGTCAACGTCAAGCTCGCCAAGTGCGGTGGGCTGCGACCGGCGCGGACCCTGCTGGAACTGGCCCGCGCGCACGGTATGGGCACCCTGGTCGGGTCCATGATGGAGAGCCAGGTCGGTGTCGGGGCGGCGGCCAGCCTGGCCGCCGCGTACACGACCAGTGCCGTGTCCGACCTGGACGCCGCCTGGTGGCTGGCCCGGTCACCGGTGCGCGGGGGGCTGCGGTACGAGGGCGCCACGGTGGTGCTGCCGGACGCCCCGGGGCTCGGCATCACCTCGGTGACCGAAAGAAAAGTTCACCACCAGAGTTGATGACCGCATTTTTCTTACCTATCGTCCGGTGAGGCACCGACACGTGAGCCGGAGGTCGACGTGGAGTTGGAGCCGGGCTGCGAGGCCCTCGTACAGGTGGCCGTCGCCACCCTCTGGACCGACCCCGGCGCGACCCGCCCGGTCGACCGGCCGGCCCTGTCGGTGCCGTCCGACACCGACGGCTGGATCACCGGGATGGACGCCACCCAACGGGTCGGCGACTGCGTGCTCAGCCAACTGCTGCTCGGCGAACGGGTCCTGGTGACCGCGCTGCGCCCCGGCGGCTGGGCCGAGGTGGTCGCGGTGCAACAGGCCGCCCCCCGACGTGACCCGCGCGGCTATCCCGGCTGGCTGCCCACCGCGCAACTCACCCCCGCCACCCCCGACGCGGACCCGCCCGGTCCGTTGGTCGTCGACGCCGTCAGCACCGGCCTGCGCGCCACCCCGGACGGCCCGGTGACCCTGCCCGGGGTCGTCCTCGGCACCCGGCTCCTGCCCGTGGGCCCCGCCGTGGACGGGTGGCGACCGGTCCGGGCACCCGGTCGACCCGATCCCCTGTGGGTGCCCGAGGTGGACGTCACCGACCTGCCCACCGTCGCGCCGACGGCCGACGAGGTGCTCACCGTCGCCGCCCGGCTGCGCGACGTCGCGTACGTCTGGGGTGGGCTCTCCGGGCACGGGATCGACTGTTCCGGCCTGGTCCACCTGGTCTGGCGGCGGTTCGGCGTGACGCTGCCCCGCGATGCCGACGACCAGGCGGCGGCCACCACCCCGGTGCCGGCCGGCGAGGAACTCCCGGGCGACCTCTACTTCTTCGCCCGCCCCGGACGCCGGGTCCACCACGTCGGCCTGGTGACCGACGGCAGCGGACCACGGATGCTGCACGCCTGCTACCGGCAGCGGCGGGTGCTGGCGGAGCCGCTGCCGCCCGACCGGGTCGCCACCCTGGTCGGCGCGCACCGGGTCTGACCCGGGGTTCGAACCGGCGATGGGCGTCACCGACGTGCGGTGACGCCCATCGTGGTCACGACGGTCAGCGGCGGGCCTCGACCAGCTCGCGGCGACGGTCCCGGGACGACTTGACCAGGCTCGCCACCGTCGCCACGGCGAGGCAGCCGAGGATGACGGTCAACGACAACCAGATCGGGATGTGCGGGGCCCAGCCGATCGGCTCACCACCGTTGAGGAACGGCAGGTTGTTGTCGGCCAGCGCCTCGAGCACCAGTTTGACGCCGATGAAGCCGAGCACCACCGCCAGGCCGTAGCTCAGGTAGATCAGCCGGTCGAGCAGCCCACCGACCAGGAAGTAGAGCTGTCGCAGACCCATCAGCGCGAAGACGTTCGCGGTGAAGACCAGGTAGGGCTCCTGGGTGATCCCGAAGATCGCCGGGATCGAGTCCAGCGCGAAGATCAGGTCGGTGGTGCCGATCGCGATCATCACCACCAGCATCGGGGTGAACAACCGCCGGCCGGCCTGGTGGGTGGTGAGCTTCGCCCCGTCGTAGTCCCGTGAGATCGGCAGCGCCTTGCGGCTCCACCGGATCAGCACGTTCTCCTTGAACTCGTCCTCCTCCGGCTCACCCTGGCGGGCCAGGTTGACCGCCGTGTAGATCAGGAACGCGCCGAAGATGTAGAACACCCAGGAGAACTGGGCGAGCAGCGCCGCTCCGGCGGCGATGAAGCCGCCCCGCATGACCAGGGCCAGCACGATGCCGACGAGCAGCACCTTCTGCTGGTATTTCCGGGGTACCCCGAAGCGGGCCATGATGATCACGAAGACGAAGAGGTTGTCCACCGAGAGGCTGTACTCGGTCAACCAACCGGTGTAGAACTGGCCGGCCACGTTGCCGCCCGCGGTGACCCACAGCCCGGCCCCGAAGAGCAGCGCCAGGCCGACGTAGAAGCTGACCCAGAGGCTCGACTCGCGGACGCTGGGCTCGTGCGGCCGGCGACCGATGATGAAGAGGTCGACGAGGAGCACAGCCGTCAGTGCGACGAGAGTTCCCGCCCACACCATTCCGGACACGTTCAATCCATTCCTCCGGCAGACACGCGGCGTCGGGCACACCGTACGCCGCGTGACGGCGGGGTGGGCGACGACGCACACACTGGTGACTGACGGAGGTCTCTTCCGCCGGTGACCCGCGAACGGGCCGCCGACCGGCGGAGCCGGGTCGATTGTCGGGGTGACGCTCGACCGTGCTGACGACTCCGTCGCGAGGGAATACTCCCCTCCTCGGCCGCCATTGTTCACCATCGAGGGCCACGGGCGCATCTCCTGCGGCATGCATTGCCGGCAGCATCACGTTCCGAACCCGGTCGCCGCGCCGGTCGCTCCGCTGCGGCGGACCGCCCGCAGTGCCCGTCGAGGGGTGATGCCGCAGGTGGGGGCCGATCGGGTCGGCTGGTGCCACGCCACACCCCGCAGGGCTTCCTAGGAGGCTAGGTGTGGCTGGTGCGGAGTCGGTCCGCCCGCTCCGCGCCGGGTTCGGCCCCACCGCCATGAGGGCTCGGCAGGGCGTGGCAGGCTGTCAGCATGGTGCTTGAGGTCGCGCTCATCGACGTACTGCCCGGACACGAGGACGATTTCGCCGCCGCCTACGCGGAGGCGCACGCCATCATCATCGCCACCGAAGGGTGCCGCTCGGTCCGGATGACCCGGGGCATCGAGTCCCCCTCCCGCTTCGTGCTGCTGGTCGAGTGGGACTCGGTGCAGGCCCACGAGGAGAACTTCCGGGGCACCGAGGCGTTCGACAGGTGGCGGGCGCTGATCGGCCCACACTTCGCCGGACCGCCCCGGGTCGAGCACTTCGTCGACGTCCCGGCCTGAGCCGAGCCGGCCGTTCCGGGTCGGCCCGGCGGGTCCCACCATCCGACCCGCGGGCCGCAGGTCGTTTCGCGGTCGACCCGGCGGCGGGCCGACCGGTTCGGGGCGGCTACTTCGGGGTGGCCGCTTCGGGCCGACCGGTTCGGGGTGGCCGGTTCGGGGTGGCCGGTCGAGCGGTCCCGGCTCGGGCGGCCCGACGGGTAAAGAAATTTACCTCGGTCGATCAGATCCGAGCCGGATCTGTCGTACCCCCGGGTTATCGTGCGGCGCACGCGCGGCCCACCGGCCCCGACACGTTCGGGGGTGCCGGGCCCGGTGGTCGCGCGCCGACCCACCGTGCCGGTGCCCCACAGTGCCGGTGCCCCACCATGCCCGTGGACCGTTGCGGCCGTTACGGCGCAGTGGTGTTAATCCGTGGCGTCCGGTGCGCCGGCTCCGGTTGACTGGCCCGCATGACCGCACGGGTGTTCCTGGTGACCGGGGTGAGCCGACGGGTCGGCATCGGCGCGGCGGTCGCCCGCACCCTCGCCGCCGACGGACACCGGCTGCTCCTCACCGGTCTGCCCGACTTCGACGACGCCCAGCCCTACGGCGGTGACCCCGACGGCGTGCCGGCGTTGCTGGCCGATCTGGCCGGTTCCGCCGAACACATCACCGCCGACCTGCTCGACCCGGGCACCCCGGCGGCCCTGGTCGCCGAGGCGGTACGCCGGCACGGCCGGCTCGATGCCGTGGTGGCCGCGCACGCCTACTCCACCAGCACCCGACTGGGGGAGCTGGACGCCACCCAGGTCGACCGGCACCTGCTGGTCAACGTCCGGGCCTGTCTGCTGCTGGCCGACGCGTTCGCCACCGCCTTCACCGCCGGGGCCGGCGGCCGGCTGGTGTTCTTCTCCAGCGGCCAACGACTCGGCCCGATGCCCGACGAGTTGGCCTACGCGGCCAGCAAGGCCGCCCTGGAAAACCTCACCACGCAGCTCGCGCCGCTGCTGATGGCCCGGGGGATCACCGTCAACTGCCTCAACCCCGGGCCGACCGACACCGGTTACGCCGCACCGGAGGCACACGCCGCCGTGGCCGCGCGCTTCCCGGGCGGACGCTGGGGCACCCCGCAGGAGGCGGCCCGGCTGGTGCGCTTCCTCTGCTCACGGGAGGCGGACTGGATCACCGGCCAGGTCATCGACTCCGAGGGTGGCTTCAACCGCTACGGGTGAGCCCGGACCGGCCGGCCGCGTACCGGGGCCGTCGGCCGCTTCGCCCGCCTCTCCCGCACGGTGGGCGGTACCCCCGCCGCCGGACGCACCGACGGCGACCGCGGGTGGGCCGACGGCGAGACCGGCGGCCCTGCGACCGAGTAGTTCCACCGTCTCCGCCGCGCTGAGCGCGGCGGCGGAGAGCCAGCCGGTCATCCGGTCGTAGCGACCGACGTCGGCGTCGGAGGCCAGCCGCACGTCGGTCGTCAGCGCCTCCAGCATCACCGTGCGCGGGTCGGCCGGGTCGGGGAACGAGTAACACGAGAAGGCGGTCAACGGGTACGCGCCACCACGCGGGACCGCCGTCCTCAGCACCACCCGGATGGTCACGTGCGGCAACTCGGCCAACGCCAGCAGCTGGTCCAACTGCTCACGCCACACGTCGGCGGGCAGACCCGCCGGATCGCAGGCCCGCTCGTCGAGCAACGCGGTGTACTGCGGCGGATCGGGGCGGCGCAACACCCCCTGCCGGGTGAGCCGGGCCCGCAGGTCGGCCTCGACGTCGACGTCCGGGTGCAGCAGTCGACCGGCGGTGATCCGCAGCCGGGCGTAGCCGGGCGCCTGGAGCAGGCCCGGCAGCACCGTCGGCTGGTATTCCACGATGGACGCCGCCCCCGCCTCCAGCTCGGCGTAGGTGCGCTGCCGCTCGCTCATCTCGCCGAGCGCCTTCCACCAGCCGCGCCCGGTCGCCGCGTCACGGGCGATGACGATCAGCGCCTCGCGCTGCGGCGACGGCACCTCGTAGACGTCCAGCAGATCGAGTACGTCGGCCAGGTCGGGCCGGCTCTGCCCCAGCTCGATGCGGGACAACTTGGAGGTGGAGGCCCAGCCCAACCGGGCACAGACCTGTTCCAGCGTCAGCGCCTCCCGTCTGCGCAACTGGCGCAGCTCGGCGCCGAGCCTCGCGCGTCGAATGACAGGACTCGATGACAATGGCATCCCGGCCTCCCCACGAGGGAGGGTACGCAGGATCATCACCCAGGGCAACACTTTGCTTGCTCACCGCAACAATAATCTGAGCCCGATTCGGATGACGCCGCTGTCGGAGTCGGCCCCGAACGGCAGCCCCCCGTTCGCTACGGCTGCCGTTCGGGGCCGTCCGGTCAGGGCCGGTAGGTGCCGAACGACCAGACGTGACCGGCGAGGTCCCGGGCCGCGTAGTCACGGGAACCGTAGCCGGTGTCGAACGGTTCCCGGACGATCTCCGCCCCGGCCGCCCGCGCCCGGTCGTGGTGGGCGTCCAGGTCGTCGACCGCCACGTAGACGGCGTAGTCGTCGTCGGCCGGCCGATCCGGTCGCCCCCGGCCCGTGCCGAGCATGACGATGCCGTCACCGAGGGCCAGCTCGGCGTGCGCCACCGTCCCGTCCGGGCCGTCGTGCACCGCGTGGACCCGGAACCCGAACGCCGCGCAGAGCCAGTCGATCGCCGCCCGGGCGTCGGGATACCGGAAGGTCGGGTAGATGTTGGTCATGCGTCGAGTGTGCCGTCCGGGGATCAGCCCGGATTGGACGAATGGGAACCCGGCCGGCCCACCGCCGTCGGGGTCGCCCCGGTGAACTCCCGGAACTCCCGGATCAGGTGCGACTGGTCGTAGTAGCCCCAGCGCACCGCCAACTCGGCCCAGCCGTCCGTCGGGTCGGGACGATCCGACCCGACGGGCGACGCGGGCACGGCGTGCGTCCGCCCCAGGGCCGCGTAGGCCCGTTGGAAGCGCAGCAGCCGGGCGGTCGTCTTCGGGCCCAGCCCCAGCTCCCGGCGGAACCGCGCGGTCAGGTGCCGGCGACTCCAGCCCAGTTCGTCGGCCAGCTCGCCGATGCCGATCCGGCCGGCCGACCCGGCGAGTCGGCCCCAGGCCCGGCCCAGGTGCTCCTCGACCGGATCGGTGGCCGCCAGCCGGGCCCCGAGCGCCGCGTCGAGCAGAGCGAAGCGGCGGGGCCAGTCCGACATCTCGGCCAGCCGGACCCGTAACCGGTCGAGCCACGGATCGGGCAGCCCGTCGACCGCCACCGCCCGGTTGGCCAACTCCCCCAGCGGCACCCCGAGGATCCGACGGGCCGCCAGCGGGGTGAGCAGCAACTGCACCCCGGCACCGGCCCCGACCGTCGAGGTCGTGCAGTAGCCGTCGTACGGCCCGGCCACGAACGAGTCCACCTGGTACGCGCTGTGCGCCGCCGAGCGCGGGTTCAGCACGTCCAGCGGGGCGCCCCAGCCGAGGATGAGGACCACGAAGGCCCCGGCCGCCTCGTGCCGCACCAGTGGCGACGCCGCACCGGCCGGCACACCCCCCGGATGCGCCGGCCGGCTCTCCCGGTAACCCAGGTAGCTGCCCACCAGGGGGCGCAGCCCACCGGCCGGTGTCCCGACGCGCACCTCGTCCAGCACCGGGGTGGCCGTCACTTCACCCCGGCGGCGTCCATCCCGCGCAGTTCCTTCTTGAGGTCGGCGACCTCGTCGCGGATCCGCGCCGCCAACTCGAACTGCAACTCGCGGGCGGCGGCGAGCATCTGGTCGTTGAGTTCCTGGATCAGCTGCGCCAGGTCGGCGCGGGCCATCCCCTCGCGGGAGGGGGTGCCGGCCGTGGCCCGGCTGCGGCTGCGGGTCTCCTTGACCGGCGCCTTGCCCCGGGACAGCTGACGTGCGGCCCCGCCGATCCGGGAATTCTCGGTGTCCTCCGCCTCGCGGTAGATGTCGTCGAGGATGTCGTGGATCTTCTTGCGCAGCGGCTCGGGGCTGATCCCGTGCGCCTCGTTGTGGGCGATCTGCTTGGCCCGGCGGCGGTTGGTCTCGTCGATCGCCGACGCCATCGACGGCGTGATCTTGTCGGCGTACATGTGCACCTGGCCCGAGACGTTACGGGCGGCCCGGCCGATGGTCTGGATCAGCGACCGGCCACTGCGCAGGAAGCCCTCCTTGTCGGCGTCCAGGATCGCCACCAGGGAGACCTCGGGCAGGTCGAGCCCCTCCCGGAGCAGGTTGATGCCGACCAGCACGTCGTAGTCGCCCTTGCGCAGCTCGCGCAGCAGCTCCACCCGGCGCAGGGTGTCGACCTCGGAGTGCAGGTAACGCACCCGGATGCCGTTCTCCAGGAGGTAGTCGGACAGGTCCTCGGCCATCTTCTTCGTCAGCGTGGTGACGAGCACCCGTTCGTCGCGCTCGGTCCGCAGCTTGATCTCGTCCATCAGGTCGTCGATCTGGCCCTTGGTCGGCTTGATCACGACCTCCGGGTCGATCAGGCCGGTGGGGCGGATGACCTGTTCGACGAACTCGCCCTGGGCCTGTTCCATCTCCCAGGTGCCCGGGGTGGCCGAGAGGTAGACCAGTTGGCCGACCCGCTCCAGGAACTCGTCGAAACGCAGCGGACGGTTGTCGGCGGCGCTGGGCAGCCGGAAACCGTGGTCGATCAGCATCCGCTTGCGGGAGGCGTCGCCCTCGAACATGCCACCGATCTGCGGGATGGTGACGTGGGATTCGTCGACCACGGTGAGGAAGTCGTCCGGGAAGTAGTCGAGCAGGCAGTGCGGGGGACTGCCGGGCAGTCGGCCGTCGATGTGCATGGAGTAGTTCTCGATGCCGGAGCAGAACCCGACCTGCCGCATCATCTCCAGGTCGTAGGTGGTGCGCATCCGCAGCCGCTGCGCCTCCAACAGCTTGCCCTGCCGTTCCAGCTCGGCCAGCCGCTCCCCCAGCTCGGCCTCGATGTCGCGGGTGGCCCGTTCCATCCGCTCCGGACCGGCCGCGTAGTGGGTGGCCGGGAAGATCAACAGGTGGTCGACCTCCTTGACCACGTCACCGGTGAGCGGGTTGAGGTAGTAGAGCTTCTCCACCTCGTCACCGAACAGCTCGATGCGGACCGCCAGCTCCTCGTACGCCGGGATGATCTCCAGGGTGTCGCCCCGGACCCGGAAGGTGCCGCGTTGGAAGGCCATGTCGTTGCGGGTGTACTGGATGTCGACCAGCCGGCGTAGCAGCTGGTCGCGGTCCAGCTCCTGCCCGACGGCGATCCGGACGGCCCGGTCGAGGTATTCCTCGGGGGTGCCCAGGCCGTAGATGGCCGAGACGGTCGCCACCACGATCGTGTCGCGCCGGGTGAGCAGCGACATGGTCGCCTTGTGTCGCAGCCGCTCGACCTCCTCGTTGATCGAGGAGTCCTTCTCGATGTAGGTGTCGGTCTGCGGGATGTACGCCTCGGGCTGGTAGTAGTCGTAGTAGGAGACGAAATACTCCACCGAGTTGTGCGGGAGCAGCTCGCTGAACTCCTTGGCCAGCTGGGCGCAGAGCGTCTTGTTGGGGGCGAGCACCAGGGTCGGCCGTTGCAGTCGCTCGACCAGCCAGGCGGTGGTGGCGCTCTTGCCGGTGCCGGTGGCGCCGAGCAGCACGGTGTTGCGGTCGCCACGTCGGACCCGACGCTCAAGATCATCGATGGCGGCCGGCTGGTCGCCGGCCGGCTGGAAGTCACTGACGACCTGGAAGCGACCGTCGAGCCGGGGAATGTCGAGCGCCATGACATCAACGGTACGCCGCGGGTCCGACACTGTGCCGCGACCATCGTCAGCAGTCGACCACCTTCGATATTGCCATTGTGGCCCACATCTCAGAGGGCTAGCCTGGACACCGTAGGCCGCTCGCGGCGGCCGACCGCGGCAGTGGCCGGGCCTCGACAGGCTCCCACCGCCCGGCACCTGGGGTCGCAGCACCCGGACATCACCGGCGTGCGCACCCCGCGTGGTCGCGCCCCTGGCGCAGACCGGCCGCCGCGAGCGCCCCTGCCCGTCCGGCCGGCCACCGCCCGCCCACCCCACCCGTCCCGGCGGCGTCACCCCGCCCCCGGCCGGCCCGTTCAACCCCACGTGGAGACCTCGCCCGACCGGCCACGACACCCGCCCGGCACCGGCCCGGGACGACGACGTGCCGGCCGGCGACACCGAACCGCCGACCGACCGGTCACCCTCGGCACGACCGCCCCGCCCGGCCCCGAGGACCGCACGCCGGGGCGGCGACGCGCCACCCTGCTCGTCCTGGGCGCGGTCGCGGCCACCTCCGCCGCCGCCCTGGTGGCCGGCCTGCTCAGCTGGTCGCCTGCACCGGCCACGCCGGCCCGCGCACTGACCGGCGACGAGGTCGAGCGGCTGGCAGCCGCCCGGGTCAGCGCCTACCGGGACGTCCGGGCCGGGGTACGGGTGGCCGTCGGCACCGCAGCCGGCCGTACCGACCTGGTCGGCTGGGTCGACTGGTCGCGTCCCCTGGCCTACCTCGCCGTCGGCGGTCCGGGTGCCGGCCAGGACCGGGGGCTGGTGCAGGCCGCCGGCCCGGTGGTGGTGCACCGTCGCGACCCCACGGCGATCGTGACCCCGGCCCGGCCACCGCTGGTGCCTCCCGTCGACCGTTGGCGGCTGCGCGACCGACCCACCGGGCGACGCCTGGACGGCGCGCTCGCCGTCCTGTTCGCGCTGGCCGCCGACCGGGTCGAGCCGGCCGAACCACTACGCACCGGCGGACGGTGGCTCGGCCGGGACACTGTCGGCGGCGACCCGGTGGACGTCCTCCAGGCGGCGCTGCGGCCGGTCGGGCCCCGCGGTCGGCCCGCCGCCGGGCCGACCGGTCGACCGGAGGCCAGGGACACCGACCCCCGCTGGTGGGTGGACCGGGACGCCCGGCTGCGTCGCTGGGCGGGCCGGCTCGACGACGGGACCCCGGTCACCGTCGAGCTGGACCGCGTCGACCGGCCGACGCCGTGGCCGGTCGACGCGCTCGGTGGCCGGCCAGGACTGCCCCGGGCCCTCACCGACGAGGAGGCCGCCCGGCTGGGCCGCCTGGCCACCCGGCTACGCGCCGGCAGCGGGGCCGCCGTCACCGTGACGGCCCCCCTCGGCACCGCCGCCAACCTGCGCGGCAGCGGCTGGTTGAGCTGGTCCGCCGATGTCTCCTACCTGTCCGTCGCCGAGCTGGACACCCTCGGCCGTCGGACGCTGCGGCGGCGGGACCGGACCGGCTTCGCCCGGGCGGACGTACCGGTCGGACCGGACACCGCCGCCCCCGGTCCGCCGTTGCCGCCGCCGGCCGGGACCGGTTGGCGGCTCGACGGTCGGCCGGCCGACGAACTGGACGTGCTGGTCGACGCGGCGCTACAGGCCGACGGACGCCCGCCGGGCGTCGACACGGCCGTCCGGATCCGGGGCGACCGGCGGGCCAACCGGCCGGTGGACGTGTTCGAGGTACGCCAGCAGGGCCGGCGACTGCGCTACTGGCTGGACCGCAGCGGGTTCCCGCATCGGCTGGAGCTACGCACCACCGGGGGTCTGTGGGCGCAGCTGGACCTGAGCCCCGGGCCGCTGCCGGCGGGACTCGTCGCGCCCCACCGCACGGCAACGTCGGCGTCACGACCCGGCGGACGCCACGACGCTGCCGGCGGCACGATTCGGCCGACGCCCTGACCCGGCAGACGGGCACGACGCTGCCGAGTGCGCGATCCGGCGGACGGCACGATTCCCGGTGCCGTCCGCACCGGGCCGGGGGGCTGCGGTCAGGGACGCCAGCCGGTCCGGGTCGCCCACGCCTCCGCCCGCAGGTACTCCTCCGCGGACCACGGGTCGCCCGTGGTGGTGGACCCCGCATCGGGCGGTGCCGCCGCCAGCTCCCGCTCCACCAGCAGGTGGGCCGCCCGTTGACCGGGATCGGCACGCAGGTGGTCCCGCGTCAGCAGGGCGTGTCGCCAGCCGGGGGATCCGGCCACCCGCAGGTGCACCCGTACCGGCCGCCCCGGGTCGGCGCCGCCGTGCAGCCGCTCATCCCGGCCCGCCCCGCCGTCGCCGGCTGCCGATCGGGGGTGGTCCCACCGGACGTCGGGCACCCTGGGAAATCCGGCGTCGGCGAGTCGCCGCGCCACCACACCGTCCGCCTCGGCCAGCGACGGAACGGTCACCTGCACGTCGATGACGTCCCGGCCGGCCAGCCCCGGCACAGCGGTCGAGCCGACATGGTCGATCCGCAGATCGGCCGGGGCGAGCGCGTGCCGGATCCGGGCGGCGAGCCGGGCGTACTGCTGCGGCCAGGTCGGGTCGGGCCCGGTCAGCACCGCCCACCCCTCCCGGACCGCCCGGTGTTCCCGCACGTTGCGCTCGTAGGGCAGCAGGCGGTCCCGCCAGAGCGCGTCCACGGCGGCGTGCAGCTCGTCGAGACCGCCGTCGTTGTCGAGGACCACGTCGGCCGCCGCCCGGCGGCGGGCGTCGTCGGCCTGGGCGGCGATCCGCCGCTCGGCCTCCGCCCGGGTCATCCCCCGGTCCCGCGCCAGCCGCGCCAACCGGATGGCCACGGCCGTCTGCACCACCACCACCAGGTGGTACGACGGTGCCAGTCCCACCTCCACCAGCAGCGGCACGTCGTTGACCACCACCGCGTCGGCGGGGGCCGCAGCGGACAGCTCGGCGGACCGGGCCCGTACCCGGGGATGGGTGATCTCCTCCAGCCGACGGCGGGCAGCCTCGTCGGCGAAGACCGACGCACCCAACGCCGCCCGGTCCAGTGCGCCATCGGCGGTCAGCACCCGGTCGGAGAAGGCGGCCACGATCTCGGCCAGCCCCGCACTGCCCGGCGCGACCACCTCCCGGGCGATCCGGTCGGAGTCGACGATGATCGCGCCCCGCTCGGCCAGTCGGGTCGCCACCGCGCTCTTGCCGGACCCGATACCACCGGTCAACCCCACCCTCAGCACCGACCCAGTCAACCGGATCGGCCTCTGCCCCACCACACCACCCCCGCCCCCACCTCCCCACCCGGCACCACGCCACCAGGCCCGTGTTGCCGGCGCACCGCACCGGGGACCCCGCCCTGGGCACCGGCGGCACCTGACCGCCGCCGACGGGCCGCCTCGCGCCGGAGCGCCACGTGGTGTCAGCGGGGTAGCCGTATCCGACGCCGACGCCACAGAGCCCCGCCTCCGGTCCACTGAACGTGGACCGGAGGCGGGGCTCTTCTGGTCAGCGGCTACCCGGGCCCGGGTACGACGTCAGACGTGGTACCCGGTGGCAGCCTCCTGGGTCACTTGCCGCCGGCGAGCTTCTCCCGCAGCGCGGCGAGCGCCTCGTCGGTGGCCAGGGTGCCCGCCGGCTCCTCGGCCTGCCGGGTCGGGGTCGACGAGCTGGTCGAGGTGGTGGTGCCACCACCGGCGGCCACGGGCGGAGCCGGGTTGGCAGCGGCCTCGGCGTCGGCGGCCCGGGAGGTCTGCACCTGCTTGGTGTGGGCCTCCCAGCGCTGACGCGCCTCGGCGTACTGGTTCTCCCAGGTCTCGCGCTGCTTGTCGTACCCCTCGAGCCACTCGCCCGTCTCCGGGTCGAAGCCGTCCGGGTAGATGTAGTTGCCCTCGGTGTCGTACGTCGCGGCCATGCCGTAGAGGGTCGGGTCGAAGTGCTCCTCGCCCTCGACGAAGCCCTCGTTGGCCTGCTTGAGCGACAGCGAGATCCGGCGGCGCTCCAGGTCGATGTCGATGACCTTGACCATGACCTCGGAGCCGACCTGCACGACCTGCTCCGGGATCTCCACGTGGCGCTCGGCCAGCTCGGAGATGTGGACCAGGCCCTCGATGCCGTCGTCCACCCGGACGAAGGCGCCGAACGGGACCAGCTTGGTGACCTTACCCGGCACGATCTGCTGGATCGCGTGGGTGCGGGCGAACTGCCGCCACGGGTCCTCCTGGGTCGCCTTCAGCGACAGCGAGACCCGCTCGCGGTCCAGGTCGACGTCCAGGACCTCGACCTCGACCTCCTGGCCCACCTCGACGACCTCGGACGGGTGGTCGATGTGCTTCCAGGAGAGCTCGGAGACGTGCACCAGGCCGTCCACGCCGCCCAGGTCGACGAACGCACCGAAGTTGACGATCGACGAGACGACGCCCTTGCGGACCTGCCCCTTCTGGAGCTTGTTGAGGAACTCGGTGCGCACCTCGGACTGCGTCTGCTCCAGCCAGGCCCGGCGGGACAGGACCACGTTGTTGCGGTTCTTGTCCAGCTCGATGATCTTGGCTTCGAGCTCGCGGCCCACGTACGGCTGCAGGTCACGCACCCGCCGCATCTCGACCAGGGAGGCGGGCAGGAAGCCGCGCAGCCCGATGTCGAGGATGAGGCCACCCTTGACCACCTCGATGACCGAACCGCGGACGACGCCGTCCTCGTCCTTGATCTTTTCGATCGTGCCCCAGGCCCGCTCGTACTGCGCCCGCTTCTTCGAGAGGATCAGACGCCCCTCCTTGTCCTCCTTCTGGAGGACCAGGGCCTCAATGTGGTCACCGACCGAGACGACCTCGGCGGGGTCCACGTCGTGCTTGATCGACAACTCCCGCGAGGGGATGACACCCTCGGTCTTGTAGCCGATGTCGAGCAGGACCTCGTCCCGATCGACCTTGACGACGGTGCCTTCGACAATGTCGCCGTCATTGAAGTACTTGATGGTCTCGTCGATCGCGGCGAGGAAAGCCTCCTCGGAACCGAGATCGTCGTGGGTGACCCGGGTGGCGCTCGAGGGGGCCTCGATGCTGCTCGTCATGTGGGCGGTTGCTCCGGTCGGATGGGTTGTCACAGCAGGCGTGGTGTCGCAGTGACCCGTTCGCGCCAGCGGATCCGCCACCGGGCACACCGAACGATCGTCAAGAGAAGACCATTGGTGCTCCGACGACCGCGCACCTGCTCCCTGCCGAGGTACACGATCCACGAGCGCATCGTCTAGCCTACCCGCTGCATTACCACAGCGTGCAAGGCCTCCCGGGTCCTCGCGAACCCGCCAGCTGCGAAAGCGGAGATTTCGGGGAAAAAGCGCCTCCGGTGTCTCATCCGTCACATCCACCCCACGGGACCGACAGCGTACGGCGGTCCGGCACGCCGCGCGCGGCGGGGTCCGGCGGGCGAGACCACCGCAGGGCCTAGCGTGAGCTGGTGAGCGACGACGAGCTGGTGGACGACGACGAGCGGGTGCTGCGACGCCGGGTGGGCGCCACCGAGGCACGATGGGCCAACCGGGGCTGGTGGGACGCCGACGCCGACGACTACCAGGCCGAGCACGGCGCGTTCCTGGGCGAGGTCGACTTCCGCTGGTGCCCGGAGGGGCTGCGCGAGTCCGACGCGCGGCTGCTCGGCGAGGTCGCCGGGCGGCGGGTGCTGGAGGTCGGCTGCGGCGCGGCGTCCTGCGCCCGCTGGCTGGCCACCCAGGGAGCGGAGCCGGTGGCCTTCGACCTCTCCGCCGGAATGCTGCGGCACGCCGCCCGCGCCGCCGGCACCACCGGGGTACGCGTCCCGCTGGTGCAGGCCGACGCCCTGGCCCTGCCGTTCGCCGAGGCGTCCTTCGACATCGCCTGTACGGCCTTCGGCGCGATCCCGTTCGTCGACGACTCCGCCGCCCTGATGGCCGAGGTGCACCGGGTGCTACGCCCCGGGGGGCGCTGGGTCTTCTCGGTGACCCACCCGATGCGCTGGGTCTTCCTGGACGACCCCGGGGAGGGTGGCCTGACCGCCGTGCACTCGTACTTCGACCGCTCGCCCTACGTGGAGCAGGACGAGCGGGGGGTGGCCAGCTACGTCGAGCAGCACCGGACCCTCGGTGACCGGATCCGCGAACTGGTCGACGCCGGCTTCCGCCTGCTGGACCTGGTGGAGCCCGAATGGCCGGCCGGACACCGGGAGACCTGGGGGCAGTGGAGCCCGCTGCGCGGACGGCTCTTCCCCGGCACCGCCATCTTCGTCACCGAGAAGCCGACCGGCAGCTGACCGGCGGCGGCTGCCCGCCCCGCTCCCGACCGACTCCTCGTCACCCGGGCCGTCGGGGCCGGGCTGAGCGGCGCCACCGGCCACCTGCCGATCACCGAGGTGTCACGTAGCACCGGGTCCGCACCGGTCGTTTCGGTGGACCGCCCCCGGGTACGCGGCGGACATGGCCGAGCAGAGGTTCCGCATCCGCCATGACGGCACCCGACGCCGCCCACCGGCGGGGGGCGGTGCGCGATGAGCCGGGCCGACGATCCGCAGCAGACCTACCGCGAGTTCACCGAGGCGGTGAACATGCGGCCCGGCGAGCTGTCCTCCTGGTTGCAGACGGCTGAGTCCAAGCACGTCGGCTGGCACAAGGGTGGACGTGCCGGCGGCGGCGAGTCGGTCGGCCACTCGTCCGGGCGGCGGATCGTCGACCTGCTCCGCCGCAAGCGGGCCGAACTGTCGGCTGCCGACTACCAGCACATGCGCACGGTGATCGGGTACGTGCACCGGCACCTGGCGCAGCGGCCCGCCGGTGACATCCGGGACACCAGGTGGCGCTGGTCGCTGATGAACTGGGGCCACGACCCACTGCGGTGACCGCCCCGGGCGGGGCGGCGGAGGTCAGGCCGGGACGGCGAAGTCGACGTCCTCCGCCTCGACCGTGCCGGCAGTGCGTCCCGGCGCCGTCTGGCGGGCCCAGTAGAGGTTGGTGTGCGCGACGACCTGCTCGGGCGGTGGAGCACCCCACGCCGTCCGGTCCTGCGTGGTGTGGGCGTCGCCGACCAGCACGGTGTCGTAGCCTCGGACGAACGCGCCGTGCAGCGTCGACCGGACACACGCGTCGGTCTGCGCACCGGCCACCACGAGTCGCCCGACACCCAGCCCGGCCAGCACCGACTCCAGCGCAGTGTCCTCGAAGGAGTCGCCGTAGTGCTTCTCGACCAGCGGCTCGGCCTCGCCGGGGGCCAGCTCGCGGACGATCCGCCAGTCGTCGCTGCCCCGGACGAGGTCGGCGTCGCAGTGCTGCACCCAGACGACCGGCACCCCCTCGTGTCGGGCCCGCCGCACCAGTGCGCCCACGGTGCCGACGACCTCGTCACGCCGGTGCGTCCCCGCGACCACGCCGTTCTGCACGTCGACGACGAGCAGCGCGGTGTGCGGCCGGTCGTGGAGTGTGGTCATGTCTCCCCCTCGTCCCGGTCAGAATCTCCCTGGTCAGGTCGCCATTTCCCTGGTCAGGTCGCCGGTCACCGACCCGAAAGGCGGTAGGCCCAACCGGCCACCGCCCTGATGGCCAACCGGGCCTAGTGGTCGGCGCTGTTCCAGTCCCGGCCCGCGCCGACGGAGACCTCCAGGGGCACCGACAGCGGATAGGCCGCCCCCATCTCCTGCCGGACCAGGGCCTCCAGCGCCTCCCGCTCGTCGGGGGCGACCTCGAAGACCAGCTCGTCGTGCACCTGGAGCAGCATCCGGGAACGCAGCCCGGCGTCGCGCAGCGCGGTGTCGACGCGCAGCATGGCGACCTTGATGATGTCGGCCGCCGAGCCCTGGATCGGGGCGTTGAGCGCCATCCGCTCGGCCATGTCCCGGCGCTGCCGGTTGTCGCTGACCAGGTCGGGCAGGTAGCGGCGGCGACCCAGGACGGTGGAGGTGTAGCCGTCCTGGCGGGCCCGGGCCACCACCTCGTGCAGGTAGTCACGCACCCCACCGAAACCGGCGAAGTAGTTGTCCATCAGCCCGCGGGCCTCCTCGGCGGTGATGCCGAGCTGCTGGGACAGGCCGAAGGCGCTCAGCCCGTACGCCAGGCCGTAGTTCATCGCCTTGATCTTTCGGCGCTGGTCGGCGGTGACCTCGCCGACCGGGACGGTGAAGACGGACGACGCGGTGGCGGCGTGGAAGTCGTGGCCGGAGTTGAACGCCTCGATCAGCGCCTCGTCCAGGGACAGGTGCGCCATGATCCGCATCTCGATCTGGCTGTAGTCGGCGGTGAGCAACGTCTGGTAGCCGTCGCCCACCACGAAGGCCCGGCGGATGCGCCGGCCCTCCTCGGTGCGGATCGGGATGTTCTGGAGATTCGGGTCGGTGGAGGAGAGCCGGCCGGTGGCCGCCACAGTCTGCTTGAACGTGGTGTGGATGCGGCCGTCGTCGGCGACCGACTTGAGCAGGCCGTCGACGGTGGTCTTGAGCTTCGCCACGTCCCGGTGCCGCAGCAGGTGCTCCAGCACCGGGTGCGGGTTCTGCGCGTGCAGCCACTGGAGCGCGTCGGCGTCGGTGGTGTAACCGGTCTTGATCTTCTTGGTCTTGGGCAGCCCCAGCTCCCCGAAGAGCAGCTCCTGGAGCTGCTTGGGCGAACCCAGGTTGAACTCCCGCCCCACGGCGGCGTATGCGCTCTGCGCGGCGGACTTCACCTCGCCCGCGAAGTGCGCCTCCAGCTCCTGGAGGTAGTCCAGGTCGGCACCGATGCCGACGCGCTGCATCGCGGCGAGCACCTCGGACAGGGGCAGCTCCACCTCGGCCATCAACCGGGCCGACTGCTCGCCGTCGCGGGACAGCTCGGCGTCGATCGCGTCGGCCAGGTCGAGGGTGGCCCGCGCCTGCAGCATCAGGTTCTGCTCGGCCTCGCCGTCGTCACCGAGGCCGTCGAAGGTGAGCTGCCCGGTCTCCGGCGCGTCGACCCGCAGCTCGCGGTGCAGGTAGCGCAGCGCCAGGTCGGTCAGGTCGTAGGAGCGCTGGTCGGGGCGGGCCAGGTAGGCGGCGACCTCGGTGTCCCGGGCGACGCCGGCCAGGTCCCAACCCCGCGCGGCGAAGGCCAGCCGGGCGTGCTTGCTGTCGTGCAGCACCTTCGGTTGCTGCGGGTCGGCCAACCAGCCGGCCAGGGCGCGTTCGTCGGCCTCGGCCAGCGTCGTCGGGTCCAGCCACGCCGCCGGGCCGGTGGCCAGCGCGAACGCCAGCGCCTCCAACTGCGGCTCGTAACGCTCGCGGGGTTCCTTCGGCTTGGCCGGCGTCTTCACCGCCACACCGACCTGGGTGCCGACCGGGGCGTGCGTGGCCAGCCAGTCGGTCAACGCGCCGGGCGCGGTGAGCACCTCGGCGGTCAGGTCGAAGCCCGCCTCGGCCTCCGGCTCCACCGCCTCCAGGTATTGATACAACCGGTCGCGCAGGATGCGGAACTGGAGCGTGTCGAAGACCTGGTGCACGGCCTCCCGGTCCCAGCCCTGCCAGCGGGCGTCCTCGGGACGGATCGGCAGCTCCAGGTCGGAGACCAGGCAGTTGATCTCGTAGTTGCGGATCACGTCGGCGAGCCGCTCACGCAGGCTGTCGCCGGCTTTGCCCTTGATCTCGTCGGCGTGGGCGATCACGCCCTCGACCCCGCCGTAGGTGGTGATCCACTTGGCGGCCGTCTTGGGGCCGACGCCGGGGATGCCGGGCAGGTTGTCGCTGGTCTCGCCGACCAGCGCGGCCAGGTCGCGGTAGCGCTGCGGGCCGACACCGTATTTCGCCTCGATCGCGGCCGGGTCCATCCGGGCCAGGTCGGAGACGCCCTTGCGGGGGTAGAGCACGGTCACGGTGTCGCCGACGAGCTGGAAGGCGTCCCGGTCACCGGTGCTGATCAGCACCTGCATGCCCTGGTCGCGGGCCTGGCAGGCCAGGGTGGCGATGACGTCGTCGGCCTCGTAGCCCTCCCGCTCGACGACCGGGATGCGCAGCGCGTCGAGGACCTCCTTGACCAGACTGACCTGCCCCTTGAAGTCGGCCGGGGTCTCGCTGCGGCCGGCCTTGTACTCCGCGTACTTCTCGGTGCGGAAGGAACGGCGGGAGACGTCGAAGGCGACCACGATGTGGGTGGGCTGCTCGTCGCGGAGCACGTTGATCAGCATCGAGGTGAAGCCGTAGACCGCGTTGGTCGGCTGCCCGGTCGTGGTGGAGAAGTTCTCCACCGGCAGGGCGAAGAACGCCCGGTATGCCAGGGAGTGTCCGTCGACGAGAAGCAGGCGCGGCGTCGTAGCTGTCACGGCAGCGACTCTAGTACGGGATACCGACAGTGCTCGCGCGCCAGCACCGGGTCGCGCGACGACCGACCACCCCCTCCCGGATCAGGCCGCCCTGTTTCCGGACCGGTCCGGCGACCGGACCACGGCCCGCGCCGCCCGCGAGGAGGCCCGCCGCACGCGGCGATCGCGCAGTTCGGCGCATCGGACAACGCCTCCGCCGGGAGCGCGAGTGCGCCCGGCGAACCGCCGACGGCACCGGACCGGCAAGGAACCCACCATTGTTCACCACTGCCCGTAGTACGCGATGGTCCCCGTAAAGCCCGACGGTCCCCGTAAACGTGATGGCCCCGCAAACTGATCTCCCCGCAAAGCGCGACGACCCCCGTGCAGCGCAATGAGAACCACCCTATCAGCGGTCGAAATCGGCCGCTGTCCCTCGCCGCCGAACACCGGCCACCCTCGCGCCGACCTGGCCGCCGTCGTGGCCAGCAGTAGCCCGAATAGGGGACAGGATTACCTCGACTCGCACACCTCCACACCGATTTCAAGGCTTGACATGCATCTTCGACACCAGCATCGTATTGACGAACAGCAACCGAAAGATTGGAGCGGGGGATGAAAAAACTGGCGCGACGATTAAGCGCGGCTGTCGCTGTCGCGGCGGCCGGTGTCACGCTCGTGGGAAGCCCGGCATATGCCGGGGTCTGGGTGGACGGCGGGCTCTATCAGGTCCTGTCCGACTGCCAGACCGTCGGTGACGGTCGCAAGCTGACCGGGATGTACCAGACGTACACCTGCACCAAGGAATGGGACAACGTCGCCAAGAAGAACTTCTACCGGCTCCGCGGATACATGAACTGACGCCGGCTCGCCAGGAATAGCGGCCGGCTCGCACCCGACCTTCAGTGACAACACCCGTCCCGTGTTGCGGAAATACGCAGGACGGGCGATGCCGCCATGCCCTGAAACGCTTATTCCGGAAAATGCGAACGGCATATCGAACGGTCCGGTCGACGCGTACCTCCGGTCAGCTGACTCGGCGGTGATCGTCGTGGCGAACGGGCCGGGGACGCGTACGCCCGCTTATCGGTTCCGGAAGAGCTGGCGGACAACACACAGTGCCGAAGAACAGCGAAACCACGATGGGAGACGACGGAGAGCCATGCGGAAAGTTGCGAGAACCGTTGCGATGTCGGTCCTGGCCACGGCCGGGGCCGTCGCCTTCATGGCAGGTCCCGCACATGCGGGGGTGTGGGTCAATGGTGGCTTCTACTCGTCGGAAGCCGAGTGCAGGAGCACGGGCGCGGCACGGGTCGAGAACCACCAGTACGAGGCCTACACCTGCACCTTCGGTACCAAGTCGTGCGTGGCGGAGCCGACGGGATCCGGCGTCGCCGGGGGTCTCGTGCCCTTCGACCGGTGCGGCGAGCGGGGTTACTTTCTCCGCGGCTACATGAACTGATCCGCCCACCGGCGGGCCGACCCGACGCTGGGGACAGCGGTCGGCCCCGGTACCCACGAACGAACCGGCCGGCGAGTGACTCGCCGGCCGGTTCGTTCGTGCCTGGTGCGGTCAGGACACGCCGAGGTACGCCTCCTTGACCGCCGGGTCGGTGAGCAGGTCCTGACCGGACCCCTCCTTGACGATCCGGCCGGTCTCCAGCACGTAACCCCGGTGGGCCCGGGAGAGCGCCTGCTGGGCGTTCTGCTCCACCAACAGGATGGTGATGCCCTGCTGCTGGTTGATCTCCGTGATGATGTCGAAGATCTGTCGGATGACCATCGGCGCCAGCCCCATCGACGGCTCGTCGAGCAGGAGCAGCTTCGGCCGGCTCATCAGCGCCCGACCGACGGCCAGCATCTGCTGCTCACCGCCGGAGAGCGTGCCGCCGGCCTGCTTGCGCCGCTCGGCCAGCCGGGGAAAGAGGGTCAGCACCCGGTCCAGGTCGGCGGCGACACCGGCGGAGTCCCGCCGGGTGTACGCCCCCATGTCCAGGTTCTCCAGCACCGTCATGCCGGGGAAGATCTGCCGGCCCTCGGGCGACTGGCACAGCCCCCGGACCACCCGCAGGTCGGCCCGGAGCCTGCTGATGTCCTCGCCGTTGAAGGAGATCCGCCCCTGGGACAGGGTCCGGATGCCGGAGATGGCCCGCATGGTGGTGGTCTTGCCGGCGCCGTTCGCGCCGATCAGTGCCACCACCTCGCCCTCGTTGACGGTCAGGCTGATGCCGTGCAGCGCCTCGATGCGGCCGTACGACACGCTTACGTTGTCCAGCTCAAGCAGCGCCATCGGCGGGCTCCCCCAGGTACGCGGCGATCACCCGCGGGTCTCGACTGACTTCGGCCGGCGCACCCTCGGCGATCTTCCGGCCGAACTCCAGCACCACGATCCGGTCGGTGACCCCCATGACCAGGCGCATGTCGTGCTCGATCAGCAGCACGGTCAGCCCCATGTCACGGATCCTGCGGATCAGGGAGAGCAGTTCCTCCTTCTCCGCCGGGTTGAAGCCGGCAGCCGGCTCATCCAGGCAGATCAGTTTCGGCTCGGTCGCGAGGGCCCGGGCGATCTCCAGCCGACGCTGGTAACCGTACGGCAGGTTGCGCGCCTCGTCGTTGGCCCGGTCGGCGATGCCGACGAAGCGCAGCAGCTCCAGCGACTTCGCCTCGGCGGCCCGCTCCTCGAGGATGTGCCGGGACAACCCGAACATCTTGGCGCAGGTCCGACGGATCTCCTGCCAGGTCCGCACGATGCCGGACGTGGCGGTCACCTGCGGCAGCTCCTCCGGCTTCGGCTTGACCCGGTACAGCCGGAACAGCGCACCCGGCACGCTGGTCTTGTGCCGGGAGTCGGTCCCGACCATGACGTTCTCCAGCGCCGTCATCTCCGGGAAGAGCCGGATGTTCTGGAACGTGCGGGAGATGCCCATCCGGCTGATCTGGTGCGGCTTGCGGCCGGTCACCTTCTCACCCCGGAACCGGACGGCCCCGGAGGTGGGCCGGTAGACGCCGGTCATCACGTTGAAACTGGTGGTCTTACCCGCGCCGTTCGGACCGATGAGCCCGAGGATCTCGCCCTCGTAGATCTTGAAATTGATCTTGTCGAGGGCCACCACTCCACCGAAGCGGAGCGTGACCTCGTCGACCTCGAGCAGCACCGGCTTCGGGCCGGGCTGGGCCGGAATCTTCGGCGTCGTGGTGGTCATCTGGTCAGACATGAGCGGGCGCCTCCTCTGCAGCCGCCGCGCGATCCTTCAACTCACGGGCCCGCCGTCGGCTCGGGATGAGGCCCTGCGGACGCAGGATCATCACCAGCACCATGGCGAGACCGAAGGCCAGCCACCGGTAGTCGGCGACCTCCCGGAACCGCTCCGGTAGGTAGGCCAGCAACACCGCGCCGAGCGAGACACCGATCATGTTCCCCGATCCACCGACGACGACCATGGCGACGAAGAGGATGGAGAGGTTCGCGTTGAACTGGGTCGGGTCGATGAACGCGTTCCGGCTGCCGAAGAGGAACCCGGACAGTCCGCCCAGCGCCGCGCCGATGGCGAAGGCCCAGAGCTTGGCCTTGAACGGGTAGACCCCCATCACCGCCGCAGCATCCTCGTCCTCACGCACCGCCAGCCAGGCCCTGCCCACCCGGCTGTGCTCCAGCCGGCGGACCAGGAAGACCATCAGCAGCACCATCGTGATCGCCAGCCAGTACCAGGGCTTCGCGTCGATCAGGCCGAAGACCTTGTTGTCCCCCGACGGCGGGCCCTCCGGGCCCGGGATGGCCGAGATGCCCTGCGGGCCGTTGGTCAGACCGGTGGCGTTGCGTGCCACGATCCGGATGATCTCGCCGAAGCCCAGCGTCACGATGGCCAGGTAGTCACCGCGCAGGCGCAGCGTCGGCCAGCCGAGCAGCACGCCGGAGATCAGCGTGAGCACGATGGAGAGAAGCAGGCAGACCGCCCAGGTCACCGCCCACGTCGGCGGCAGGTCGAACTCCTGCTGGATCCACTTGACCACCGGCGAGTTGACCGAGCCGAAGAGCGCGACGCTGTAGGCGCCGATGGCGAAGAACCCGATGTAGCCCAGGTCGAGCAGGCCGGCCAGGCCGACCACCACGTTCAGGCCGATGGCGACCAACACGTAGATGGCGCAGACGAACAGCACGCCGGCCCAGTTGTTGCCGCCCGCGATGGAGTCGGTCCGCAGCCAGGTCAGGCCGGGGATGCCGAGCAACGGCAGGTAGTACAGGAAGGCCACCAGAGCCACGATCGCCGCAGCCTGCTGCCACTTCGGCAGCGCCCGGAACCGGTCGCCGACGGAGGTCAGCATGCTGACCCGTCGTCGGTCTGCGGAACGAATCTTGTCGATCATGCGCGGGCCCTCCCGAGCGACTCGCCCAACAGGCCGGTCGGGCGGAACATCAGCACGACGATCAGCACCACGAAGGCGATGACGTCCTCCCAGTTGGAGGCGAAGAGCGTCGCACCGTAGACCTCGACGATGCCGAGGAACAGGCCACCCACCAGGGCGCCCCGCAGGTTGCCGATGCCGCCGAGCACCGCGGCCGTGAAGGCCTTGAGACCGAGTACGAAGCCGATGCTGTTCTGGGTGAAGCCGAACCGCATGCTCCACAGCAGTGCCGCCGCACCGGCCATGATGCCACCGAGCATGAAGATCAACATGATCACACGCTCCTGGTTGACGCCCATCAGCGCGGCGGTCTCCGGGTTCTGCGCCACCGCGCGCACGCCCCGGCCGTACCGGGTGCGGTTGATGAACCAGTCCAGGAGGGCCATCATCACCACGGCCGACACGAAGACGATCAACTGGATGTTGGTGATCGCGGTGTTGCCGATCTGGAGCAGCGTCTCCTGCTGGATGATCGTCGGCATACCGACGATCTGCCGGGCCCGACCGAACAGGGTCGGCAACGCGCCACCCGCCACGTCCGGCAGGAGCAGGCCGAAGACCTCGACCAGCACCAGGGAGATTCCGATCGCGGTGATCAGGAAGATCAGCGGTGGCGCGTTCTTACGGCGCAGGGGGCGGTAGGCGATCCGTTCGATCGCCAGGGCGGTACCACCGGACGCGATCGCTGCGGCGATGAGGCCGAGCACCAAGAAGAGCACCGCCTGGCCGATCGGCGGGTTGTTCTTTACCCCGAACGCGGTCCACAGGCCCAGCACCGCGAAGGTGCCGACCATGAAAACCTCGGAGTGGGCGAAGTTGATCAGGCGCAGGACGCCATAGACGAGGGTGTAGCCAAGAGCGATCAGGGCGTAGATGGCACCCTTGGACAGGCCGTCCACGGTGTGCTGGCCGAGGTGTCCGATCAGTTCATCGAAATGCACGGGGTCTCCTTGCATCGAGTGCGGCCGGGAACAGCACCCGGCCGCACCCCCTGCTGTGTCGTCAGCTGAGCTTGAGCTCCTGCAGGGCGCTGATTTCCTCGCCCTTGATCTGGTAGGCCCAGATGACGACCTTCGACGGGTCGACGTCACCCTTGTCGTCGAACTTGATGTACTTCGAGACGCCCTGCTTGTCGTACGCCTTCACGTAGGCCAGGATGTCGGCCCGGGTCTTCTTGCCGTCCTTGAAGGCGTCCAGGTAGATCTGGGCACCGTCGAAGCCCTCGGCACCGTAGGAGCCGGGCGCCTGGCCGAACTCCTTCTGGTAGTCGGCGGAGAAGGTGCCGCCCGCCTTGTCGGCCGGCAGGCAGGGGCAGGTGATGATGGCGCCCTCGGCGCCGCCCGAGGCACCCTTCGGGAACGCCGGGTCGTAGAGGCCGTCCGGGCCCACGAACTTGGCCTGGATGCCGGCCGCACGCATCTGCTTGACCAGCGGAGCCGCCTCGCGGGTGTACCCGCCGTAGAAGACGAAGTCCGCCTGCGCCGCCTTGATCTTGGAGATGGTGGCGTCGAACTGCGCCTGCTTCTCCTGGATCTTGTCGGTGCCGGCCAGCGTCGAGCCGATGTTCTTGGCCAGCTCGGCGGTGATGCCCGCGCCGTACGCGCTGCCGTCGTCGATGGTGAAGACCTTCGCCGCGTTCTGCGACTTCAGGTAGGTGGCCACGGCCCCCGCCTGGGTGCCGTCGTTGCCGACCACCCGGAAGAAGGACTTGTTGCCCTTCTGGGTCAGGTCCGCCCGGGTCGCCGAAGGGCTGACCATGGCCAGGCCGGCCGCCTGGTAGATCGGCATGGTGGCGTCGGACTCGCCGGAGAAGTGGCCGCCGATCACACCGAGGAACGAGTTGTCGCCGGCGATCTGGTTCGCGAACGGGGTCGCCACCGCCGGGTCGCCCTGGGTGTCGAACTCCTGCAAGGTGACCTTGCAGTTCGAGTTCTTCTCGTTGAACTGCTTAACGGCGAGCTTCGCACCGTTCAGCGACGGCAGGACGAGGCCCGCGTTGTCACCGGTGAATGCGCCGAAGATAGCGATCTTGCCACCACAGTCGCCGGACGCGGTGGTCTCGCCGCCGCCCGTGTCCTGGCAACCTGCGGCACCGACCATCGCCACGGCAAGCGCGGCGGCCCCCAGTGCCCGTACATAGCTACGCCTCACGGCTTCCTGACCTCCTCCAAAAGCAGAAGGCGACCATCCTGGGAGGGCGGCGACCGTACAGCCCGCACCACCACCCACCCAGCAGGAACGCCCCCTGCGTTACGGCTCGTGATGGCGGAGCGTACCGACACTCATACGACCGGGGAAGACCTTGGCCCGTGGTCTGCGAAACCGTTACGAAGACGTGCGTGATCGGCCAGGAGCCCGTAACAGGTCGGCCCCTGACTGGTCCTTGGAGCCCTACCTCGGCCCCTCACCACGTCGCTCGACCCCGCCGTCCGCGGGCACTTCCGCCGTCCACACCGCCGGGCGGACACCGTCGTCGACGAAGATCCACAGTCGCCGCCCCACCGCCACCACCGCGACGTCCCCGTCCACACCCGCCGGCACCGGCCCGGGCAGTTCCATCCGCCGCCAGGAACCGCCCCGGTCGACCGACGTCCAGACCGCACGCGATGTCCCGTCCGAGATCGCCGCCACCAGCCGGCCGTCCGCCGCCACCAGGGCGTCCACCGACGGGACCCGCGACGGCACGGCACCGGCGAACCCGCCGACGGCCACCCAGCGGTCGTCGTCGCGACGCCACGCGCCGAACGCCGTACCCCGCAACCCGACCGCCACCACCGCGTCGCCGGTCAGGACCACCCGCTGTAGTTCCTCGTAGCGGTCCGTCCCGGGCAGCGTCGTCCGCCGCCAACTGCGGCCGTCCGCCGACGACCAGGCGACCGGGTCACGGTCGATGCGACCACCCGGCAGCACCCCGCCGACCGCCAGCCACCCGCCGGGCACCGCGGTGGCGTCGAAGGCCCAGGTGATCCCGCCGCCGTCACTGGCCAGTTCCGGCGCCCCCTCCACTAGGGCGAAGTCCGCCGCGTCCGGGGACACCCACGCCGCCGCGCCGCTGGAGCGGTTGCCGACGATCAACCAGCCCGGCGGGCCGCCCACCAGGCGGGACACGTTCACCGCCTTGGGCCCGCCGTAGGTCTCGAACGACGCCGACACCTCGACCAGTGCGCCGTCCGGGCCCTGCCGCCAGGTGCTCACCCGGGGATTGCCGTGGGCACCACCGGTCTTGGCACCGACGGCCGCCAACGCGCCGTCGCGGCAGCCGGCTGCGGAGAGCACGTTCTGCCTGCCGTAGAAGGACTCGGCGACGATCGGCACCACCGCCCAGGTCGCACCGTCCAGGCTGGTCCAGGCGGCCGGTCGGGTGCCGCCGTCGGCATCCGCGACGCCGCCGACCGCGTACCACCGACCCGCGCAGGCCGTCGCGTCGCGTAGCAGCACCCGGCCGGGCGGACCCGGCGGTGACGGCAGGGTCAGCTGCTGCCACGCCGGTCGGACCGGCTGCTCACCGGTCGATGAGGGCGCCGGATCACAGGCGACCAGCGACGCGGCGAGCACAACCAGCACCGCGAAGCTCCACCGAGAGGCCATCCATCGATGCTAGCCACCGACGGTGGTCTCCGGAACCGGCGGACGCCCGCCCCGGCCGGCTAGCCGGTGGGCTGCTCGGCGATCTCGCCGCCGGCGGTCTCGGCGAGGATCCGCTCGGCGACCTCCTTCATGGTCATCCGGTGGTCCATCGCGGTGCGCTGGATCCACTTGAACGCCTGCGGCTCGGTCATCCCGTACGTCGTCATCAGCGCACCCTTGGCGCGCTCGACCGTCTTGCGGATCTCCAGCCGGTCGGTGAGCCCGGCCACCTCCGACTCCAGGGCGGCGATCTCGGAGTAGCGGGAGAGGGCGATCTCCACCGCCGGCACCAGGTCGCTCTTTTGGAACGGCTTGACCAGATAGGCCATCGCCCCGGCGGCGCGCGCCCGTTCCACCAGGTCACGCTGGCTGAACGCGGTCAGGATGATCACCGGGGCGATCCGGGCGCCGGCGATCCGCTCGGCGGCCGCCAGCCCGTCCATGATTGGCATCTTGATGTCGAGGATGACCAGATCGGGCTTGAGTTCCTCGGCCAACCGGACGGCGGTCTCGCCGTCCCCGGCCTCACCGACGACCTCGTAACCTTCCTCGACCAGCATCTCGGCCAGGTCCAGTCGGATGAGCGCCTCGTCCTCGGCGATCAACACCCGCCTGCGCTCGGCATCCGTCTGCGTCTCGGCCACCAGCCCTACCCCCACCATCGATCTCGGCACAGCTACCGCCCATACTCCCGCAAGAGCCTAGTCGGGTACAGTTGTCAGCACCCGCCGGGATGGTGGAACGGCATACACGGAAGTCTCAAACACTTCTGCCCGAAAGGGCTTGCGGGTTCGAATCCCGCTCCCGGCACCACCTGCACGTACGCACAGTGACCCGGGTGCCTGCTCCGAGCAGGCCCCGGGCCCCGCGTCGACCGGGGTGCCCCGGCTCATGATCCCCGCGACGACAGCGGTGTCGCGATGCCGACCCCCACGACCTCGTCGACCTGCCCGTCCTCCCCTGGACCGGACGGGGGCGCGCGCCGGCCAGGGAACAAATCCGGCGCGGGGCGGGTTGGGCAGAGTCGTGATCGACGTACCGATGTCTGTTCTTGATCTTGCTCCGGTCGCCGCCGGGGCCACCGCCTCCGAGGCCCTCGCGCACACCACCGAGCTGGCCCGCCGGACCGAGGAACTGGGCTACCGCCGGTTCTGGGTGGCCGAGCACCACAACATGCCGGCGATCGCCAGCTCCGCACCGGCGGTGCTGCTCGCCCACCTGGCGGCGCACACCACCACGATCCGGCTGGGCTCGGGCGGGGTGATGCTGCCCAACCACGCGCCGCTGGTGGTCGCCGAACAGTTCGGCACCCTGGAGGCGCTGCACCCGGGCCGGATCGACCTGGGCATCGGCCGGGCCCCCGGCACCGACCAGCGCACCGCGCTGGCCCTGCGCCGGACCATGGAGGGGCTGTCGGCGGAGGGCTTCCCCCGGGAGCTGGCCGACCTGATGAACTACTTCAGCGGCGACGACCCGGGCGCGATCACCGCCAGCCCGGGGCTGGGCCAGTCCCCCGCCGTCTGGCTGCTCGGCTCCAGCGGGTTCAGCGCGCAGCTCGCCGGGCTGCTCGGGTTGCCGTTCTCGTTCGCCCACCACTTCAGCTCCCAGCACACCCTGCCCGCGCTCCAGCTCTACCGGCAGAGTTTCCGGCCGTCGCGCTGGCTGACCGAGCCGTACGCGATGGTGGCGGTGAACGTGGTCTGCGCCGACACCGACGAGCGGGCCGAGTGGCTGTCCGGGCCGGCCGGCCTGTCGTTCCTCAAGCTGCGCTCGGGGCGGCCGGAGCCGCTGGCCACCCCCGAGGACGCCGCCCGGTACCCGTACACGGAGTTGGAGCGGGAGTTCGTGCTGCAGCGCCGCGACGGTCAGGCGATGGGCTCACCGGAGACGGTCCGCCGGCAGCTCACCGAGCTGCTGGCCCGCACCGGCGCGAACGAGCTGATGCTCACCACCATGGTGTACGACGTGGCCGACCGGGTGCGCTCGTTCGAGCTGGTGGCCGAGAAGGTGGTCGGCGGGCTGTCCCGCAGCGTCTGAAACACGCTCTTCATAGCGACGTCACCCCACCGTTGCGGACGACCTCTAACTTTATTACCGGTGGTGGTACGGCACTCCCGGTCGGGACGGGTCGGGGGTGCTGCGGTGTGGTGCACCGGGTCGCCAGCTGAGCGGATTCCGCGGCTGGCGACCCGGTGCCTGCCTTGTGGGGCCCGGCCAGCGCCGGGCCCGCACCGTCAACGCAGGTAGATGTTGGGCGTGGGCGGGGTGGACATGCCGTCACCGATGAAGAAGCCCGGGTGCGGCGGCTGGTTGTAGGCGGTGTTCTGCCAGGCGATCGCCGCGCGGTACTGGGCGTCGTGCATCAGCGTGTAGATCCGGGTGCTGGTCGGCGTGGGCGTGCTGTAGATCCGCAGCGCCCGGCTGTCGCCGGTGCGCCAGATCACCTCCTCGCGCCAGTCGCCGAGGATGTCGCCGGAGAGCGCCGGGGTCGACTTGGTGCCGTTGTTGGAGGCCACGTCGCTGCCGGTGAGCAGCCGGGTCTCGCCGCCGGTGCCGTACTTGTCGATCTTGGTGGCGTCGAGGAGTTCCCGTACCGGGTCGCCGTCCCACCAGGCGAGGAAGTTCGCCGACGACGGCTTGCGGCCGATGTTCTGCCCCCGGGTGTTGGCCAGCCCGTCGACCGCCGACGACCACGACTCGGCACCGGGGCTGCCGGCCCAGATGTCGGCCGAGACACCCCGGCCGTTGTCGCCGTTGGCCGCGGTCTTCCAGATGATCTGGCCGGTACGCGCGTCGGCGAACCACGAACTGGGCTTGCTGGCGTCCTCGTCGACCTTGAAGACCTCCAGGCCGGAGCGGCCCGGGTCGAGGTCACCGACGTGCAGGGCGTCGCCGTGACCGTTGCCGGTGGAGTAGAGCAGCCGGCCGTTGTCGTCGATGGTGGCCGCGCCGTAGACGATCTCCTGGCGGCCGTCGGCGTCGACGTCGGCGACCGAGAGCTGGTGGTTGCCCTGACCGGCGGCGGCGGAGTTGCCGGAGGCGTTGGAGTCGAACGTCCACCGCTTGGTCAGGGTGCCGTTGCGGAAGTCCCAGGCGGCGATGACCGCGCGGGTGTAGTAGCCGCGCGCCATGATCAGCGACGGCCGCTGCCCGTCCAGGTAGGCGGTGCCGGCGAGGAACCGGTCGACCCGGTTGCCGTACGAGTCGCCCCAGGACGAGACGGTGCCACGCGGCGGGTCGTAGTTGACGGTGGAGGCGATCGCACCGGTCTGCCCGTTGAACATGGTCAGGTACTCCGGGCCGGACAGCACGTAGCCGCTGGAGTTGCGGTAGTCCGCCGACGACGAACCGATCAGCTGACCGGTGCCCGAGCGGGTGCCGTCGGCGGTCTTCATGGCCACCTCGGCCCTGCCGTCGCCGTCGTAGTCGTACACCTGGAACTGGGTGTAGTGGGCGCCCGCCCGGATGTTGCGGCCCAGGTCGATGCGCCACAACCGACTACCGGTCAGGGTGTACGCGTCGACGTAGACGTTGCCGGTGTAACCGGACTGGCTGTTGTCCTTGGCGTTGGACGGGTCCCACTTGAGCACGATCTCGTAGTCGCCGTCGCCGTCGAGGTCACCGACGCTCGCGTCGTTGGCCGAATAGCTGTACGCCTCCCCGCTCGGGGTGGTGCCCCCGGCCGGCGGCTGGATCGGCACGTCCAGGTAGCCGTTGGCGAACTGGAGCGCGGACGCGGACGCCGCCTGCTCGGCCCCGTTCACCACCGCCCGCACGGTGTACGCCGAGCCGGCCGCCGCCCCGCTGTCCAGGTAGTTGGTGGCCCCGGTGATCGGCGAGGCGTTGACCCTGGTGGAGCCCCGGTAGAGGTTGAACGACACCCCGGAGGTCTCGGTGCCGAGCAGCCGCCAGGAGACCAGGTTCCCGCTGCCGGAGCGGACGCTGATCAGCCCCCGGTCGAGATCCTCCAGCTGCTTGGCCCCGGCCGGCGGGTCGGTCGGCGGGGGCGTGGTCGGCGGCGGTGTCGTCGGAGGTGGGGTGGTCGGCGGCGGCGTGGTGGGTGGGGGCGTGGTCGGCGGTGCGGTCGTCGGGGGCGCGGTGGTCGGCGCGGTGCCACCGGTGCAGGTCGTGCCGTTGAGCACGAAGCTGGCCGGCGTCGGGTTGCTGGCGTTGTTCCACGACGCGTTGAAGCCGAAACTCGCGGTGCCGTTGGTGCCCAGCGCCGCGTTGTAGCCGGCGTCCTTGGCGCTGACCTGCGCCCCGGACTGGGTGACCGTGGCGTTCCACGCCTGGGCCACCTGCTGACCGGCCGTGTAGGACCAGGTCAGCGTCCAGCCGTTGATCGGGTCACCGAGGTTGGTGACCAGGACGTCGGCGCCGAAGCCGCCGCCCCACTGGCTACTGATCTTGTAATCGACCCGGCAACCGGCGGCGGCGGCCGAAGCCGTCACGGCGGTGAGGGTGCCGGCGGCGAGCGTGGTGGCCGCGGCGGCGGCGAGCAACGCGGCGCGACGACGGGGTGGGCTCAGGTGCACGGAAACGCCTTTCGCGGAGGTCAGCGCACGGTGCCGACGCCGGCCTGCCCGGGCCGGCGGGATGAAGCGCCGTGCTGACGGTGGTGACGGGATGCCTTGCATCGACATCCATAATTCGACTCCGCGCAGTCGGATCGTAGGACAACGCTTTCCGCCCGCACAACCCGTACCCGCCCTTGCCCCCGACCGGCCCACCTGATCGACTCGGCCCATGGCTGAGCACATGGACCCCGAGGAGTTCCGTCGCGCCGGGTACGCGGTGGTCGACTGGGTCGCCGACTACTGGCGGACGCTGGACCAGCGCCCGGTGATCCCCCGGGACCCGCCCGGCACGGTCACCGCCGCCCTGCCGGCCACCCCGCCCACACACGGCGAACCGGTCGCGGCGATGCTGGCCGACCTGGACGACATCATCGTGCCCCGGGTCACCCACTGGCAGCACCCCGGCTTCTTCGGCTACTTCCCGGCGAACACCAGCGGCCCCAGCGTGCTCGCCGACCTGGTCAGCTCGGGCCTCGGCAGCCAGGGCATGCTCTGGGCCACCAACCCGGCCGGCACCGAACTGGAGACGGTGGTGCTGGACTGGCTGGTCGAACTGATGGACCTGCCCGCGCGGTTCCGCTCCACCGGCACCGGCGGCGGCGTCATCCAGGACTCCGCCTCCTCGGCGACCCTGGTCGCCACCCTGGCCGCCCTGCACCGGGCCAGCGGGGGCCGCTGGCGGGAGGTCGGCGTCGACCGCCGGTACCGGGCGTACACCTCGACGCACGGGCACTCCTCGATCGAGAAGGCGGCCCGCATCGCCGGCCTCGGCGGGCAGGGCGTCCGCACCATCGCGGTGGACCCGCAGACCCAGGCGATGCGCCCGGCGGCCCTGCGGGCGGCGATCGAGGCCGACCTGGCCGCCGGCGAGGTGCCGGCCATCGTGGTGGCGACCATCGGGACCACCTCCACCGCCGCCGTCGACCCGCTGCCGCAGATCGGCGCGATCTGCGCCGAGTACGGCATCTGGCTGCACGTCGACGCCGCGTACGCCGGGGCGGCGGCGGTCTGCCCCGAGCTGCGCTGGTCGCACGCCGGGGTGGAGCACGCCGACTCGTACTGCTTCGACCCGCACAAGTGGCTGCTCACCGGTTTCGACTGCGACGCCTTCTGGGTGGCCGACCGGGGCGAGCTGATCGAGGCGCTGACCGTCATGCCGGAGTTCCTGCGCAACGCCGCCAGCGAATCCGGTGCCGTCATCGACTACCGGGACTGGCAGGTCCCGCTGGGTCGCCGCTTCCGGGCGCTCAAGCTCTGGTTCGTCCTGCGCTGGTACGGCGTCGAGGGGCTGCGCGCGCACCTGCGCTCCGGGATCGCCCTGGCCGACCGGTTCGCCGCCCGGGTCCGCGCCGACGACCGGTTCGCCATCGCCGCCCCGCACCCGTTCTCCCTGGTGACGTTCCGGCTACGGGCCGGCGACGAGGCCAGCGCGGCCCTGCTGGCCCGGGTCAACGACGACGGTCAGGTGCACCTGACGCACACCCGGGTCAACGGCCGGTACACCCTGCGCCTGGCCGTCGGCGCACCGCTGACCGGGCCGGAGCACGTGGACCGGGCCTGGGCACTGCTGTCGGCTGCGGCCACGGACCTGCTGGCCGGGGACACCGCCACGGGTGGAGCCGCCCGGGGCGGCGCGCTTCCCGGGTGACCGTCGCCGCCCCGTACGGGCTCACGCCGGTGCGCGACGGTCGCCGTGGCCACGACGGCGGGCCGCGTACCCCGTCGGTGGTTCAGCGCTCGACGACGGCGAGCCGGTCGTCGTCGGCGTCGGCCGGGGCGGACCCGGCGACGACCCCGGCCGCGACAGCGGAAGCCGCGGTGTCCGGCGACGGCGTCGTGGCGACGGCGTCGGCGGGGCTGGGCGCGTCGGCGGGGGTGGTGACGGCGGGGGTTTCGGCGGTGGCGGCGTCGACGATGGCACGGGCCCGGCGGGTGCGGCGCAACGCCCGGACGGCGAACGTCAGGGCGACCACCCAGCCCACGGCGAGCAGCACGTAGACCACCGGACGCACGGTCGACCCGGCGTCACCGGCCTTGAGCAGGATGCGGGCGTTGGTCAGCACGATCACCCCGCCGATGGTGGCACCCAGCAGTTGGGCGGGGACGATCCGCACCAGCCAGGCGGCCACCGGCGCGGCGATCAGGCCGCCGATCAGCAGCGCCGCGACGGTGGGCAGCAGGAAGCCCTCGCTGCCCAGGCCGATCAGGAAGCCGATGCTGGCCGCCCCGGCCACCACGAACTCGGCGGTGTCCACCGACCCGATCACCTTGCGGGGCTCCATCCGACCGGAGACCAGCAGCGCCGGAGTGGCCACCGGACCCCATCCCCCGCCGCCGGTGGCGTCGACGAACCCGGCGACCAGGCCCAGCGGGCCGAGGAACCGGCCGCGCAGCCGTCCGGCACCGGAGCGCTGGCGCAGCGGCCGGGAGAAACGCACCAGCAGGTACGCCCCGAGGGTGAACAGGATGCCGGCCATCCACGGGGCGGCGTTCTCGGTGGAGATGGAGCTGAGGAAGGTGGCCCCGACGAACGCGCCGACCGCGCCGGGCAGGGCGATCCGGGTGACCACCCGCCAGTCGACGTTGCCGAACCGCCAGTGCGCGACACCGGCGGCGAGCGTGGTGCCGATCTCGGCGAGGTGCACCGACGCCGAGGCGGCGGCCGGGGCGACGCCGACGAAGAGCAGCAGCGTCGACGAGGTCAGCCCGTACGCCATGCCGAGCGCGCCGTCGACGAGCTGTGCGGCCAACCCGACCAGAGCGAGGATCAGAAGCTTGCGCACGAGCCCTCCGAACTTTTCGGCATCTCCTATCGACTTAGTCGAGAATGCGGCACGGCGGCTCCCCGGTCAACCCCTGATCGGTGGGTGGGACGCCCGGGGGCGCGGCGGATCAGCTCCAGGCGCGGGGGTCGGCAGCCAACTCGGTGATCCGGCCGGGAAGTGTCCCGGCCGCCACGTCGGCGATGGTGACCTGCTCCAGGATCTCCCGCTCGCTGGCCCGCAACGCGATCCAGACCTCCTGCAACGCCTGTGCCGCGCCGTGGTAACCGAGCTGTTCGGGGCGCTGCCCCCGGACGTGGGCGAGCGGACCGTCGATGACCCGGATCACCTCGGCGAGCGAGATCTCGGCCGCCGGGCGGGCCAACCAGTAACCGCCCTCGGGGCCCCGCTGGGCGTGCACGATGCTGCCCCGACGCAACTGGAGCAGGATGCTCTCCAGGAATTTCGGTGGGATGTCCTGCGCCCGGGCGATCTGCTCGGCGGTGACGGGACGGGACCGTCCGGAGTCCCCGCCATCGGCGACCGCCGCGAGCTCGGCGGCCGCGCGGAGGGCATAGTCGACCCGAGCGGAGAGGCGCATGGCCGCAAGGTTAGTCGGCGACCCGGCCGGCCGGGTCGTCACCCTCCACCGAACGGGCAGGGTGTCATGTCCCGGTGGCGGGGACGTGGCACCATACCCCTGTCGCCGGCAGGGTCGCCGGCACACCACGCGACACACACCAGCGCACCGAAAACCGGCCGATGGGGGCAGCGACAGCGATGCCGGACGTGACACCGCTGAGCCCCCGCGACCCCCGCCAGGCCGGGCCGTACGAACTGGTCGGGAGGCTCGGCGCGGGCGGCCAGGGCGTGGTCTACCTGGGCCGCGACGAGCAGGGCCGATGGGTCGCGGTCAAAGTGATCAACGTGGACCTGCACCAGCATCCCCGGGCGAAGGCCCAGTTCGTCAAGGAGATCGCCGCCGCCCGCCGGGTCGCGCCGTTCTGCACCGCGCAGATCCTCTTCGCCGACGTCGACGGTGAGCTGCCCTACGTCGTCAGCGAGTTCATCGAAGGTGTCACCCTGCAACGGCACGTCCGTGAACAGGGCCCGATCAGCGGCAACGCGCTGCACCGGCTGGCCGTGGGCACCGCCACCGCGCTCGCCGCGATCCACCAGTCCGACGTGGTGCACTGCGACCTGAAGCCGGACAACGTCATCCTCGGGGCGGACGGCCCCCGGGTGATCGACTTCGGCATCGCCCGCGCGTTGGACGTCACCGAGACGATGACCAACCGCGTCATGGGCACCGCCCCCTACATGGCCCCGGAACGGTTCCGCGACGACGAGGTCGGGCCGGCCAGCGACGTGTTCGCCTGGGCGGGGACCATCGCCTTCGCGGCGGGCGGACAGCCACCGTTCGGCACCGGCCCCGTCGCGGCGGTGCTGCACCGGATCCTGCACGACCCCCCGGACCTGACCGGGCTCACCGGCCCACTGGCCACCCTGATCGGCCAGTGCCTGGACAAGGACCACCGGGCCCGGCCGACCGCCCAGGAGGTGCTGCTGCGGCTGCTCGGGCGGGACACCCGCGAGGTGCCGTTGCAGACCGTGCTGCGGGCCGGCACCGACGCGGCGGCCACCCAGCAGCTGCCCCGTACCCTGTCCTCCCCGCCGGCCGCCCCGCCCGCGCCGACCGGCGCGGTGGCCGACCCCTGGCCGACCGGCGCGGCGGCGGACCCGTGGCCGACCGCCGGGGTGGCGGGACCCGGGCCGACCACCTCGACCGGCCACCCGGCACCGCACGGGCCGAGCGGGCCGGCGATGGCGGCGGCACCGTGGCCCACCACGTCGACCTCCCACCACGCTCCGCAGGTACCGACCGACCCGGCGACCGCCCCACCGGCGGCGACCCGGCCCGCCCCGGCCGGACCGACGGCACCCCCGGGGACCCAGGCCCCCGCCCCCACCCCCACACCCACACCCACACCCACCCGGACGACGACGGACCGGCCGGCCCCGGTCCCCCCGCCGACCCGGCGGGACGGTTTCGGGCGGCGGCTGCGTCGACAGTGGACCGACCCGTGGGGGATGTCCCTCGCGATCTTCCTCGGCGCGGTGGGCTTCGCCGCCGGGTACGTCGCCAGCACCGCCGTGGGCACCGCCGCCGCCATCGGGGCGCTCACCCTCGTCGTGGTCTACGGTGTCCGTCTGCTCGTCGCCGCCGCGCTGACCCCGCCCACCACGCCGGACGGCCCCCCACCGCCGCCCGTGCCGGCACCGCGCACCGACACCTGACCCGCCCCAACCCCTGGAGGAGCCGATGGCCACCGGTCAGCGTCCCGCCCGACCGTGGCTGCCGCACGCGGTGGCCGTCGTCGCGGGGCTCGCGGTGATCGCCGCGGCCTACCTGTACGTCCGGCCCACGCCCGGCACCGACCGGGCCGACTGCGTACCGCTGGAGGTCAGCTCCTCCACCGAGAAGAGCGCGCTGGTCGCCCAGCTCGCCGAGCGGTACAACGCCGCCGACCGGCGCTTCGGTGGGCGGTGCGCGCAGGTGACCGTGCACGGCCTCAACTCGGGCGAGGCGATGGAGGCGCTGGCCGGCGGGTGGGCGCTCACCCAGCCGAAGGTCGCCGAACCACAGGTGTGGCTGCCCACCTCGTCACTGTGGACCGGGCAGCTGCGCCTGCTGGACTCGGCGGCGGGCCGACCCGCCCAGACCCCCGGGCAGTACCCGTCGATCGCCAACAGTCCCCTGGTCATCGCCATGCCCAAGGACCGGGGCGAGGTGGTGCAGCAGCGCGGCCCGCTCGGCTGGGCCGACGTGCTCGGCCTCTCCGGCGACACCGGTTGGGCGGCGTTCGGCAAGCCCGAGTGGGGCCGGTTCACCTTCGGCAAGGACAACCCGCACCTGTCCACCTCCGGCCTGGCCGCCACCATCGCCACCTACTACGCGGCGGTCAGCCGGGCCAGCGACCTGACCAGCGAGGACCTCGCCCAGCCGGCGGTGACCCAGTTCGTCAGACGGATCGAGGCCAACGTCTCGCACTACAGCGACGACTCGGTGGACCTGCTGCGCAACCTCGCCGAGGCCGACGCCACCGCCACCGGGGACACCCCGGCCACGGACATGAGCGCGATCGTCCTCCAGGAGGAGCTGGTCTACCTCTACAACCAGGGGCAGCTCAGCCCCACCGGCAGCAAGCCCCGGGTCCCGCTGGTGGCGGTGCACCCCAAGGAGGGCACCTTCAACCTCGACCACCCGTACGTGGTGCTGCCGTCGGCCGACCCGGCGCAACGCGAGGCCGCCGAGGACTTCCTCACGTTCCTCCGCGACGGTCCGCAGCAACGCAGCTTCGCCGCGCTCGGTTTCCGGGACGACGAGCGCCGGCCCGCCGACACGCTGCTGGCCACGGTGGCCGGGCCGGGCGGCGACCGGCTCACCTACTTCGACCCGCCCACCCCGGAGGTGGTCGGCGCGATCCTCGGCAGCTGGGACACCCTGCGTAAGAAGGCGAACATCCTGCTCGCCGTGGACACCTCCGGCTCGATGAAGGCCACCGTCGGCGACCAGACCCGGTTCCAGGTGGCGACCGACGCCGCCAGCAAGGCGATCGGGCTGCTCAACGCCGCCGACCAGGTGGCGCTCTGGTCGTTCTCCAGCGAGACCCCGCAACGGCCGAAGAAGCCGTACAGCGAGGAGGTACGGCTCGCGCCGCTGAACCGGGAAGCGTTCAACCGGAAGCTGGCCGGGCTGCGCATCGGCGGCAACACCGCCCTGTACGCGACGGTCCGCGCGGCACACCGCTCCCTGCTCGACCGGTACGACCCGAAGCGGATCAACGCGGTGGTGGTGCTCACCGACGGCAAGAACGAATACCAGAAGGACAGCGACCTGGACCGGTTGCTGCGGGACATCGCACTGGATCCGAACAAGCCGGTGAAGGTCTTCTGCGTGGCCTTCGACCAGGAGTCCGACCTGGCCGCGCTGGACCGGATCGCCAAGGCGTCTTCCGGCAAGGCGTTCGACGCCAAGAACCCGACCACCATCGACGAGGCGTTGGTCAAGGTGGTCAGCAGCTTCTGACCACCCGGCCGGCCCCTGCCCGACCACCTGCGCACCATCACCGCCCGACGCGCCACCTTCCCCGCACCCCACGGTCAGCGGGTGGCGGCGACCCGGCGCGGGCGGGTCCGCTCAGGCGCCGACGCGGCGCAGCAGGCCCTCCTGGACGGCGCTGGCGATGTGCCGGCCGTCGAGGGTGAACAGCCGGCCGGTGGCCAGGCCCCGCGCACCGGAGGCGGACGGGCTCCAGCAGTCGTAGAGGAACCACTCGTCGGCCCGGAACGACCTGTGGAACCACAGGGCATGGTCCAGGCTCGCCCCGACCAGACCGCCCGGACCCCAGACCTCGCCGTGCACCGACAGGACCGAGTCCAGCAGGGTCAGGTCCGAGGCGTAGGTCAACGCGCAGGCGTGCAGCAGCGGATCGTCGGGCAGCTTGCCGTCGATGCGCATCCAGACCCGCTGGTGCGGGTCGGCGGGCCGGTCGCCGGGGCGTACCCAGCCGGGTTCGCCGACGTAGCGGACGTCGATCGGGCGGGGGATCTGCCCCCAGATGCCGAGCCGCTCCGGATAGCGGGCCAGCCGGTCGGACATCGTCGGCACGTCGTCCGGGCCGGGCACGTCGGGCGGGGTCGGGGCCTGGTGTTCCAGGGCCTCTTCCTGCCGCTGGAAGGACGCCGACATGAAGAAGATCGGCTTGTCGTGCTGCAACGCCACCGAGCGGCGGACCGAGAAGGACCGCCCGTCCCGGACGTTCTCCACCTGGTAGTCGATCGGCTCGGCCGGGTCGCCGGGCCGGACGAAGTAGCCGTGCAGCGAGTGCACGAACCGGTCCGGGTCGACGGTGCGCCCGGCGGCGACCAGTGCCTGGCCGGCGACCTGCCCCCCGAACACCCGCTGCGGACCCACCGAGGGGCTGACCCCACGGAAGGTCATCGAGCCGGTGTGGTCGAGGTCGAGGACCTCGAGGAGCTGGTCGACCGCGGCCTGACCGGTCGCCGCCGGACGCCCGTTCACTGAGCTTGCTCCGTTCGCGACTGCGGGGCGCGCAAACCCGGCGCACTCCTCGCGCTCACTGGGCGAACTCTGTTTGCTGCGCCGACGGGCTCACTGGAGCGCCCGGGCGGAGGCGGCGTCGACCAGGGAGCCGAGCTGGTGCACCCGCAGCGTGTTGGTGGAGCCGGGGGTGCCGGGCGGGCTGCCCGCGACGATCACCACGTAGTCGCCGGGGGTGGCCTGGTTGAGGCCGAGCAGAGCCTGGTCGACCTGACGGAACATGTCGTCGGTGTGCTGGACGAACGGCATCAGGAAGGTCTCCACGCCCCAGCAGAGCGCCAGCTGGCTGCGCACCTCGGGGACCGGGGTGAAGGCCAGCAGCGGCAGGTCGCAGTGCAACCGGCTGAGCCGCTTGACGGTGTCGCCGGTCTGCGAGAAGGCCACCAGCGCCTTCGCCCCGATGGCGCGGGCGATCGAGGAGGCCGCCACGGTCAGCGCGCCACCGTGGGTGCGCGGGTCGTGCTGGAGCCGGGGCACCCCGATAGAACCGGCCTCGGTGGTGGTGATGATCTTTGCCATGGTGCTGACGGTGAGCACCGGGTACTTGCCGACGCTGGTCTCGCCGGAGAGCATCACCGCGTCCGCGCCGTCGAGCACCGCGTTGGCCACGTCGGAGGCCTCGGCGCGGGTGGGCCGGGAATTCTCGATCATGGAGTCGAGCATCTGGGTGGCCACGATGACCGGCTTGGCGTTCTCCCGGCACAGCTGCACGGCCCGCTTCTGCACCAGCGGCACCTGGTCCAGCGGCATCTCGACACCGAGGTCGCCCCGGGCCACCATGACGCCGTCGAAGGCGAGCACGATCGCCTCCAGGTGGTCGACCGCCTCGGGCTTCTCGACCTTGGCCAGCACCGGACGGCGCACACCCTCCTCGTCCATGATGCCGTGGACGAGCTTGATGTCCTCCGCCGTACGGACGAAGGAGAGCGCGATCAGGTCGACACCCAGACCGAGGGCGAAACGCAGGTCCTCGGCGTCCTTGTCCGACATCGCCGGGACGCTGACCGCCACGTTGGGCAGCGAGACGCCCTTGTTGTTGGAGACCGGGCCGCCCTCGGTGACCAGGCACCGGATGTCGTTGCCGGTGACGTCGCTGACCTCGACGGCGACCCGGCCGTCGTCGATCAGCAGCCGGTCACCCGGCTTGACCTCCTGGGGCAGCTTGCGGTAGGTGCAGGAGACCCGGTCCCGGGTGCCGAGGATGTCGTCCCCGGTGATCACCACCGAGTCGCCGGTACGCCACTCGTGCGGCCCGTCGGCGAACTTGCCGAGCCGGATCTTGGGGCCCTGGAGGTCGGCCAGGATGGCGACCGGCACGCCGACCGCCTCGGCTGCCTCGCGGACCATGCGGTACACCGACTCGTGGTCGGCGTGACTGCCGTGGCTGAAGTTCAGCCTGGCCACGTTCATGCCCGCCTCGATGAGGCCCCGGAGCCGCTCCGGGGACGAGGTGGCGGGACCAAGAGTGCAGACGATCTTCGCGCGGCGGTTCACGCCCATCAGGCTAGTCTCTCCTCCGGGTCGACCTGGGGGTCGACCCCTTGCGGACTGAGGAACAGGGGTCCGACGACGCGCGGGGTGGGCGCCTGGCCGGCGGGGCGCAGCCCACGCCGGGACGTCGGGGAGTCGCGGGCATCGGCGACCGCGCGCCGGGAATCGTACCGCCCGGGGACCAACGCCGTCCGCGCGCTCCCGTGCTCGTCCGCCCCGACACCGGCACCGTCGGTCACCACGGCCAGACGCCCGGACCCCGCCGCCCCTAGCTGTCGGTCTTGACCAGCGGAAACTCCAACGAGCCGGCCGGGCAGAGGAAACTCAGCACGTCGACCATGTAGAGACCGGCCTGCACCGCCGGGTCCGCCTCCATCACGCTGCGTACGTCCTCGACCGAGCCGGTGCGGGCCAGGCCGATGCCGATCGGCGGGGCGGGCTCCCGGGCCGGGCCGTCGATCGAGCCGGCCACCAGCACCAGACCCCGGCGTTGCAGGGCCCGCATGTGCGCGAAGTGCTCGGCCTGGAGCCGCTGCACGGTCTCCTTCGGCAGCACCCGACCGGCCGGGCCGGGATAGAGCACGATGCACTCGTACGTGTCGAGTGCGAAGTCCAGCTGCGGCGTACCCGTCATCGCGTCCCTTTCCCCGCGTCGGCGCCACCCCCGCGCCGGTCTGCCCCGGACCCGGCCAGCGTCGCACGGTGGGCACACCCCTCGCGGCGGGTCGGGACAACTCCCCGGACCGCCTCCCCGGACCGTCGCCGGCACCGACCCGGACCGACGGCGGGCACCGGGACCAGAGCGGGACGGCCGACGCGGGCGGCGCACCGGGTCGGGGTCCGCCGGGCGGGCCCGGCACGGGCCCGTCGGACAGCGGGGGCGACGTTCCGGCAGACCCGAACCGGATGATCGACAGACGTGCGGATCGGCCCACGCTGGTACGGTCCGACTGATGGGGAAGCGCTCGATCCGCAGAGCGGAGGTCCCGACATGACTCGCTCCGCCGCCGCTCCCCGGCCGCCGGACGACGCACGCTGGCGGGATCTGCTCTCCCGGGCCGGCCGGGCCGGCCGTCGGATCGTCGGGCGCGACTGGGCCGGCAGCCCGCTCGGGCCCGTCGAGGACTGGCCGGCGAGCCTGCGTACCGCCCTGGTGATCTGCCTGTACAGCCCCGAACCGGCCGCGATCTGGTGGGGACCGGAGCTCGTGCTGCTGCCCAACGACGGGTACCTCGCGCTGCCCGACCCGGTCGGCGCGCAGGAGCCGGGACAGCCCGGGGCGGCGGTCTGGCCGGACGCGGTGCCCAGGCTGACCGGGCTGCTGACCACGGGCCAGGTGACCTGCCGGCAGGAACGGGAGGTCGGCTCCGGCGCGGAGCACCGCCGACTGGTCTTCTCGTCGGCTCCGATCGTCGACGCCACCGGCCGGCCCGGCGGCGTCTTCACCACCGTCGCCGAGGCGGTCGGCCCCACCGGCGGGGCCACCGACGCCGACGACCCGACCGGATCCCCACGGTCGGACACCACCAGCGCCGGGACCGCCACCGGCACCGGGGTTCCCGCTGCGCGCCGCCGGGGCCCCGGCCAGCAGGCCCCACACCCGGCGGCCGGGGAGCGGCGTCAGGCGCTGCGGCAGGCTGAAGGGCTGGCCCGGCTCGCCGGGTCGCTCAGCGCCGCCGGGACCCGCGCGGCGGTGACGGACGTGGTCATCACGGTCACGCCGGCGCTGGTCGGGGCGACCGAGGTCCGGGTCGCGGTGGCCACCGCGGGCGCGTTGGACCTGACGGTGACCGACGGGAACGGCCCCGGTCGGCTCGCGGTGGCCGACGACGCGCCGCTGGCCCGCGCGGTACGCGAGGAGGCGACCGTCGCGCTGCCCGACGGGCTGTGCCTGCCGTTGCGCGACGGCACCGGCACCGTGCTCGGGGCGTTGGAGGTGCGCTGGGACGGGCCGGTCGCCGACGAGGAGGCCCGCCGGATCCTGCTCGACGCGGTGGCGGGGCTGTGCAGCCAGGCGTTACGCCGGGCCGAGCTGACCGCGTCCGCGCGGGCGATGGCGGAGTTCGCCGCCCGGCTCAGCGTCACCCGGTCCACCGGTGAGGCGATCGAGGTGATCCTGGACGCCGCGCCGATGGCCCTCGGCGCGGCGCTGCCCGGCCTGGCGATGCGCGACGAGGGCCGACGGGTCCGGCTGTGGCACGCGGAGCTGCCCAGCGGGCTGGTCGCCACCTTCGACGACCTGACCATCGACGATCCCCGGCCGATCGCCCGCGCGCTGCGCACCGGGGAACGGATCATCCTGCGTAACCGGGCCGAGTTCGCCGCCCGGCATCCCGACCTGCCGGACCCGGCCGGCGAGTACGGGATGGTGACCACCGTCGTGCTGCCGCTGCTGGACGCCTCCCGGCGGCCCATCGCCGCGCTGGGCTTCGGCTGGCCCCGCGAACGTCCGCTGCCCGACGACGACCTGGCGTTGCTGGACACCATCGCCGACCTGTGCGAGCAGACCCTGGAGCGGGTCCGGTTGGCCGCCGCCGAGCACAACCTGGTGACCCGGCTCGCGGGCCGGCTGCGCACCTCGGCCACGGTCGGGCCCCCCGGTCTGGACGTGGCCACCCGCTACCAGCCGGCGATGAGCGGCCTGCACCTGGGCGGGGACTGGTACGACCTGGTCGACCTCGACGACGGCCGGCTGGCCGTGGTGGTCGGCGACGTGGTGGGCCACCAGGTCGAGGCGGCGGCCGACATGGCGCAGTTGCGGACGGTGGTGAACACCCTGATCCGGTCCGGGGTGCCGCTGGCCGAGGTGTTCCCCCGGTTGACCGGGCTGCTCGGGGTCGGGTTCCTCGGCACCTGCCTGGCGATGGTCGTCGACCCGGTGGCCGGCGAGGCGCAGGTGGCCCGGGTGGGGCATCCGCACCCGGTGCTGCTGCCGGCGGGGCGGCCCCCCGAGACGGTCTGGACGGGGCACTCGCTGCCGCTGGGGCTGGTCCGTGATCCGGTGCCGGTGACCACGGTGGCGTTCGGCCCGGGTGACCTGCTGGTGGCGTACACGGACGGGTTGGTGGAACGGCGCGACCAGGCGTACGACGCCGGGGTGACGGCCCTGCACGAGGTGATCGTGCCGGTGCGCGACCAGCCGGTGGAGGCGATCGCGGACACCCTGCTGGCCAAGCTCTCCGGTTCCGACGACGACCAGGCGCTGGTGGTCATCCGGCACGTCGGCTGAGCACCGGACGCCGGATGCCGGGGGCTGAATGCCGAGGGCTGGATGCCGGGCCGGGCGCCGGGTGACGGTGCCGCGTGACGGGGCGGGGTTGGTGCGGCGACGGGAGACGGTGCCCACATTCGGCCCGTGGGTGTTGCCGACGGCGATCTTCGGGAAAGGCGTTGAGGCGGTGGCTAGATTTGCCGCTGACGACAACGAACAGGATCGGGGTACGGCACATGGGGTCCAGCAGTCAGCCCGCGAAGGCGTCCGGCACCTACCGGATCGGTGGCGACCTCCAGGTCGACCGGCTCGGGTACGGGGCCATGCAGCTCACCGGACCGGGGGTGTGGGGTGACCCGAAGGACCCGGCCGAGGCGGTGCGGGTGCTACGCCGGGCGTACGAGCTGGGCGTCACGTTCATCGACACCGCCGACTCGTACGGGCCGTTCGTGTCCGAGCTGCTGATCAGGGAGGCGCTGCACCCGTACGCCGACGACCTGGTCATCGCGACCAAGGCCGGGCTGACCCGCTCCGGGCCGGGTGACTGGCGGCCGGTGGGGCGGCCGGAATACCTGCGCCAGCAGTGTGAGCTGAGCCTGCGGCACCTGGGCGTGGAATCGATCGGGCTCTACCAGCTGCACCGCATCGACGCGAAGGTACCGCTGGCCGACCAGCTCGGCGAGTTGGCCCTGCTCCAGCAGGAGGGCAAGATCCGGCACATCGGGTTGTCCGAGGTGACCGTCGCACAGATCGAGGCGGCGCAGCAGATCACCCCGATCGTGTCGGTGCAGAACCTCTACAACCTGGCCGACCGCAGTGCCGAGGACGTCCTGGAGCACTGCGAGCGCAACGACCTGGCGTTCATCCCGTGGTTCCCGATCGCCACCGGCAACCTGGCCAAGCCGGGCGGCCCGCTGGACGCCATCGCCACCGGCCACGAGGCGACGCCCGCCCAGCTCGCGCTCGCCTGGCTGCTGCGCCGCTCGCCGGTCATGCTGCCCATTCCGGGTACGTCCTCGGTCGGTCACCTGGAGGAGAACGTCGCCGCCGCCCAGGTGCAGCTCACCGACGAGGAGTACGACGCCCTGGCCAAGGCCGCCTGACCGACCCGCCCCTCACCCGACGACCGCCCCGGCACAGCGCCACGCCCCACAGGTCACCGTGGCAGCCCTCCGGTTCACCACGCGCCACGATGATGCCCACGCGCCATCACGGCGGACGAGGTGCCGACGCCCGGCTGCACCGACAGTCGCGGGAATCCCGGGGCGTCGTCGTGTCCGTGTTCCGTGCGCGGTGTTCCCGTGTCCGTGTTCCGTGCGCGGTGTTCCCGTAACCGCAACAACGGCGGCGGGGCGGGGGCGGGCGGCAGCTGGTGGCCGCGGGCGACAGCGACGGCGGTGGCAGCGGCCGGCGACAGCGGTGGCAACGGCCGACGACAGCGGTGGCGGCGGCCGGCGACAGCCGCGGCGGTCACGGTGGCGGCGGTGACGGGCGGAAGGTGTACAGGGGGTGGACTCGACGGACGGCGCGGCGGCGATGGTGGTGGTGGTAATGATGATGATTAGTGGGGGGTCCAGCGCCGACGTTGACGGCTCGGCCCTCCGCACCGGCGTGTCGCGCCTGAGGTAATAGGCCGAACAAACGTTGATGCCTGTCCGTCATAAATATGACGGACAGGCATCAACGTCTCGATGAGAAAGTACACCGGACACCTTCGCCACCGCCGAGCACTCAGCTGGGCGATGTAGCGGCATCGCGGGCTGGGATACCGCTACCTCGCCCCTTGCCTTGCTGAGCGTCGACGGGGGCGGAGCGACCTACCCGCGGGATCCGGGGAAAGCGGGATCCGGGAAACACGGGACCCGCCCACCCGAGACCCACCGACCCCGGACCAGGAGCGGGACCCGCCGACGAGACCCACCGACCTCGGGACCAGCCGACCCCGGACCAGGAGCGGGACCCGCCGACCCGAGACCCACCGACCCCGGACCAGGGGCGGGACCCGCCGATGCGAGGGCCGCCGACGCGGGCCCCAGGTGCCGGGACTCGCTGGCGCGGGAGCCCACCGACGCGGGCGCGAGGGCCCACAGACGTGGGGGCAGGGCCGGCCGACCGCCGTCAGCCGGCGGGGGTGACGTCGGTCCCGGGGTCGTCCGGGCGCAGCGCCCGCTGTGCCTCGTCGAGCAGCTTCGCCGGGTCGGAGCGCCCGCTGACCTGGATCTCCACCTCGGAGTCGCCCACCTGGAGCCGGATGCTCACCTCGGTACGCTGCTGGTCCACCCAGCTCTGCACCAGGTTGAACAGGCCGGGCAGCAACCCCTGGGCCACCACCGCGATGATCACCGCGTCGCTGAAACCGGGCCGCCCACCGGCCTGCCCGGCGTCGCGTACCAGGGTGCGGTAGCGCGGGTCGCGGTGCAGCCAGGCCAGCAGCGGCACCCGGTGCGGCCCGGCGGCACGCGGGGCCAGCACCAGCCGGGCCGGGGCGGTGGAACGGGGGGCGGTCATCTCGATCTCCCTATCAGTCGTCGCCACGGTGCGACCCGGCACCGGACGGCACCGTCGACACCGGGTGGCTCAGTCGGCACACGCCGGCTCAGTCGTCACCGGGTTGGAAGGTCAGCTTGCCGTCGACCACCGACAGCACACCGCTGACCCCGACCGTCTGGGTGTCGCTGAACGGGGTGGTCCCGAAGTAGCCGGCGGTGCTGCCGGTGGCCCGCGCCGACCCCTGCGACTCGTACGCGGTGGAGACCCGCGCGGTGGTCGGGCCGGTCAGGGTCAGCTCGATCCTCGGGTATTCGGTGATCTTCCAGGCGATCTTCTTCACCGTCGAACCGCCGCTGTAGTAGCGCAGCGGGCAGCCCGGTGGCGCGGCCACCGCCTGCGCCGCGCAGCCGTCCAGGTAGGACCGCACGCTCTGTTCCGCCGCCGCCAGCGCCTCGGGTCGCAGAGTGGGCGTCAGCTCCGCGCCGCTCACGCTCTGCTGCCCGGGTACGACGTAGACCACCCGGGGCGCCGTCTCGCTGAGCGCGTTGCTCTCCCCCGCGACCGTGTACGCCCCGGGCAGCAGCGGTACCGCGACCCCCTCCTCACCGGTGGGTGCGGGCACCCCGTTGACGGTCAGCGGGGCCGGGCCGCCGGGCAGGGTCAGGGTCGCCGGGGCGGCGTCGAGGTGCCAGCGGTGGAACAGCCCGAGCACGGCGGAGTCGTCGCGGCGCAACGGCAGCTCGGCGGTCAGCTTCCGCCCGGCGAGGGTGTAGGCGACCGTCGCGATCGCCTCGTCGCCGTCGCGTTCCACCCCCGTCACGGAGACGTCGGTGGGCGGGCGATAGTCCTTCGCCGCCACCATCCGGGCGAGCTGCCCGCTGTCGCCCAGCGCCGCCCGCACGCCGGGGGTGAGCCGTTCGAGCGCCTCGGGGGCGTCGTGGTCGTCCAGGGCCGCGAAGTAGTCGTTGACGGCCGCCTGGGGACGGAAGAACGCCCACTGGGTCGCCGTCAACCCCCCGCCGAGGCAGCTCACCAGCACCAGCGCGCCGACCAGCAGCAGCGCCCGGCGGGAACCGACCGTCGCACCCGTCGTACCGCCGAACAGCTCGTCGAGGCCGCGCGCGGTGGCCGCGCGGTCGGTGGCCGGGTCGGGGACGGGGTGGTCCAGCCGGTCCAGGCGCAGCTCGGACGGCGGGTGGGTCGCGCAGACCGCCTCGTCCCAGCCGCTGCGCCCGGTCTCGAAGGAGCGCCGCCGCTCCAGCATGGCGCGCATCCCCTCCCGGTGCCCGGCGAGCACCGCGCCGGTGTCGGCCCGGTACTCGGCGGCCCGGACGTCCCGGCGGTGGCAGGGCAGGACCAGGTAGCGCATGGTGAGCAGCACCGGCCAGAAGAACAGGAACACCACGAAGTCGGTGGCCGGGTGCGGGAACCGGCGCATCAGCCAGGCCGGCAGCGCGTGCACCAGCACCAGCGGCAGGCCGACACCCCGGATGAACGCGCTGGTCACCTCGTCGCCGGTACGCCAGTGCACCAGTTCGTGGCTGAGCAGCGCGGCGATCTCCTCGTCGGTGCAGTCGAGTACGGCGGTGCTCACCACCACGTGCCGGGCGTACGCGCGGGCGTTGGTCAGCACCGGGTCGTCCTCGATCAGCAGCCGGGGTTCACCGGGCAGACCGAGCCGGGCCGCGCAGTCGCTCAGCAGCGGGCGCAGCCGTTCGGCCTCGCGACGGCTGAGCAGACGCGCGCCGGAGACCCCCAGCAGCCACGGTTCCAGCAGCACCCGCCCGACGGTGTAGAGCAGCCCGACGAGGCCGGCGGCGACCACCATCCCGGCCAGGCCGGTGAAGAGGTTCGCCGGCTCGTCGAAGGCGTTGCGCCAGGGCAGCACCAGCACGGCCAGGAAGCCGACCAGCGCGCCGAGCGCGAACCCGGCGAACCCGCCGACCACCCCGCCGGAACGTGCCACGAAGGCTTCCAGCAGCGGCCCGACCAGCGGGGCGTCCCGCAGCAGCGCCGGCACCGCCTCCTCGGACTGGGTGCCCCCGGCGATCAGCCCGTAGAGGCCGAGGGCGAGGCCGCCCCAGACCGCCGCTACCAGCGCCAACGGCACGTAGAACCAGGTGGCCAGGAACGAGCCGAGCACGCCCCGCCAGTCCCGCAGGATGCCGGCGCGCAACCAGACCAGGGCGCTCGGGTAGCCGGGCGGGCGGTGGGCGAACCGGTCCCCGGATTCGTCGGCGGGCGACCCGGCCACCGCCCCGGCGGGCGGCGCGGTCGGCGACCCGGCCAGTGGCGCGGCCACCGCCCCGGTGGGCGGCGCGGTGGGCGACCCGGCCGGTGGCGCGGTCGGGGCCGGGGCGGGGTCGACTTCGGGTCCGGGCTGCGGGGCGCTGTCCATGTCGGACACGTCAGGGCTCCTCGACTACAGCGTCACCTGCCGAAACGGCGGGACGATTCCATGGGCACGGCCGAACGACCCACGAGCAGGGTGGGGCGGTTCCACGAACACGGCGGTTCGTACGGGCCGTGGGAGGCAGCACATTACTCGCTGCGAATGCGCTCGGCGATTCATATCCACCGGCAGAAACGTCGGGACCGTTCATTGTCGGATATCCGTCCGAGTGCGCCGGGTTCGTCGAGCAATGGCGGCGAAACTGCGCCGGCGAACGGGTCCACACCCCCAGCGACGACGACGCATGACGGATCAGCAGGTGGCGAGCAGGGCGACGAGCCGGCGGACGGCCGGGTCGGTGGTGCCGGTCCGCCAGGCCAGGGCCACGTCGACGGTCGGCACCGGGGCGGCGAAGCGCCGCAGGCGTACCCCCGCGACCTTCAGGGCACGGGCCCGGCCGGCCGGGACGGCCGCGACCACGTCGCCGCCGGCCACCGCGCGCAGCAACTGTTCGTCGTCGGGTTCCTGGCGGACCAGGTGGAAACCGCCGTCGGGCCACACCTGGGCGATGGTGCGGTCGAACATGCCGGGGCCGTTCTCCCGGGGCCACATCACCGCCGGCAGCCCGACCACCTCGGCCCGGCGCACCCGGGCCCGGCCGGCCGCGAGCGGATGCCCCACCGGCACCGCCAGCAGCAACTCCTCCCGGTCGACGGTGTGGCAGGTCAGCCCCGCCTCCGGTAACGGCGGACGGACGAAGGCGACGTCGAGCCGACCGGTGAGCAGCCCGGTCACGTTGGGTGCGGTCCAGCCGGTCTCGGGGACGACCTCCACCTCGGGGTGCGCCGCCCGGAACCGGGCCACCAGCGCGTCCACCCGACCACCCCGGGCCGAGCGGGTGTACGCCAACCGCAGGCGACCGCCGCGCCCACCGACCAGGTCCCGGATGCGGGCGGTGGCGGCGTCCACCTCGGCGAGCAGCCGACGGGCCTCACCTGCCACCTGCGCGCCCACCCCGGTCAGCGTGCAGCCGTGACTGTCCCGGTGCAGCAGGGTCACCCCGAGCTGCCGTTCGAGGGCGCGGATCTGCTGGCTGAGCGCCGGTTGGGCGATCCGCAGCCGGGCGGCGGCCCGGGTGAAGTGCAGTTCGTCGGCGAGCACCACGAAGTACCGCCACCGGCGCAGGTCCCACCCGTCCCGCCCTGGGTCCGGCCGGTCCCGGTCGTGGTCCGGTCGGGTCGGACCGGTGGTCGGCGGTGCCCCCATCCGGGGAGCATAAGCGGCCCTTATCGCCGGCCGCCGATTCTGTCTTGGACCGGTCCGTCGGGTCGGGGAGACGATCCAGGTCCGGCCGTCCGCCATGCGGGCGGCACCGACGGGGAGGTCGACGATGGACACGGACGTGCTGGTGGTGGGGGGCGGGATCATCGGGTTGACGGCGGCGGTGCGGCTGCGGGAGCGGGGCGTACGGGTGACGCTGCTGACCGCCGACCCGCCCGCCGACACGGTGTCGGCGGTGGCCGCCGCCGTCTGGTATCCCAGCCACACCGACGCGGACCCCCGGGTGCTGCGCTGGGCCACCGAGACGCACACGGAGCTGGGCCGGCAGGCCACCGCCGGGGTGCCCGGGGTGGTGGCCCGGCCGACCCGGATGCTGCTTCGCCGGCCGGGGGTGGGCCCGCCGTGGTGGGCGGCGGCGACCGGCGACCTGGTGACCGGGCCGGGCTTCGGCCCGTACGCGGCGCAGCTGCGGTTCACCGCCCCGACGGTAGAGATGTCGCCCTATCTGGACTGGCTGCGGGACCGGTTCACGGCCGCCGGTGGGGTGCTGCGGGCCGGTCGGCTCGACCGCCTCGACGACGGCTTCGCCCTCGCCCCGATCGTGGTCAACGCCACCGGCCTGGCCGCCGGCCGGCTCGCCGACGACCCGGCGGTGCACCCGGTACGCGGGCATCTGGTGCTGGTGGCGAATCCGGGCCTGACCACCTCGGTCCGGGACGAGGAGAACCCGGCCGGGATCACCTACGTGCACCCGCGCCGGCACGACGTGGTGCTCGGCGGCACCTTCGAGCCGGACGAGTGGGACACCGGGCCCGACCCGGCCACCTCGGCGGCGATCCGGGCCCGGTGCGTGGCGCTGGTGCCGGAACTGGCCGACGCCCCCGTGCTGGGGGTGCGGGTCGGGTTGCGGCCGGCCCGGCACGGTGGGCCGAGGGTGGCGGTGCGGGCCGCGCCGGGGCGGCGGCTGGTGCACGCGTACGGCCACGGGGGTGCCGGGGTGACGCTGTCCTGGGGGTGCGCCGACGAGGTGGCCCGGTTGGCGCTGGACACCTGACCGGTGCCACCCGGCCCCGCCCCACCAGGGGGACCGTGGGACGGGGCCGGGCGTCGGGGCGGAGGGGCGGGCACCCTCCCCCGCGCTAGCGGCGTTCGTAGAAGGTGATGCTCACGCCGCCCGGGGCGGAACTCGGGTCGGAGCTCAGCCAGGTGTTGGCGTTGAGGAAGGCGTACGGGCCGGCGGCGCGGGCCTCGAACGTCGGCACCAGCCGGCCGAACGCCCCGCAGTTGCGGACCAGGATCAGCTCCCGGTCGTTGGTGGACAGCACGTACCGGGCGTCGAGCGTGCTGGTCGCGCCGATGAGCTGGTAGTCCGCCCCGCCGGGCAGGACGGTCCCGGTCACCCGGCCGGTCATGGTGCCGCCGGTGATGGGGATGATGTTGCGGGTGCCGCGCTTGCTGGCCCCGACCGAGACGCTGGCCCCGAGTGTGACGGTCTCGGTGAACACCGCCGAGCCCCGGGTGCCGCTGCCGGTCAGGCAGTCCCACGACTGGTCGGCTATCCCGGCCGGGTCCCGCAGCTGCACGCGCGGGTCGGCCGGGGACACCCCGGCGACGTCGTACACGGCCAGGGTGAGGGTGTTCGTCGCGGTGTCGACGGTCCGGGTGCCGACGTAGGTGCCGGTGTTCAACCAGGCGTACGCGCTGGAGTTCGGGGCCTCGAAGTCGGGCACGATCCGCACGGTGGACTCGCCGGCCGGTGCGACGCCACAGGTGCGCAGGTAGATCGGGGTGCCGTCGCCGGTGCGCAGGATGGCGACCTGTTCCAGCTCGGTCGCGCCGTTGCCGAGGGTGAGTTCGAGGTCGAGGCCGCCGGTGAGGATGCTGCCGTTGATCCGGTCGCCGGTGATCGTGCCGCCCCGGATGTCGAGGATACGGCGGTGGCCGTACTGGGTGACGCCGACGTCGCGGATCGCGCCGAGTTGGGCGGTGGCCCGGAACACCAGCCGGCCACGGGTCGGGGGCACGAGGCCGGTGGACCGGCCGCAGGTCCAGGACGGGTCGGGCACGATGGTCGCCTCCGCGCCGCTCGGGGTGGTGCTCGGGGTGGGTGGTGGTGGGGTGGTCGGTGCCGGGGTGGTCGGCGGCGGGGTGGTCGGGGTGGGTGGCGGCGTGGTGGGCGGTGGGGTGCCCGGGGTGGGTGTGGTCGGCGTCGTGGGTGTGGTGCTGCCGGTGCAGGGGGTGCCGTTGAGCGCGAAGTCGGTAGGTGCCGGGTTGCTGGCGTTGTTCCACGAGCCGTTGAAGCCGAACGACGTGCTCGCCCCGGTGCCGAGCGCGGCGTTCCAGGTGGTGTTGCCGACGGTGACCCGGCCGCCGTTCTGGCTGGCGGTGCCGTTCCAGTACTGGGTGATCTGCTGGCCGGCGGTGAACGACCAGGTGAGCTGCCAACCGTTGATGGGGTCACCGAGGTTGGTGACGGCGACGTTGGCCCCGAAGCCGCCGCTCCACTGGCTGGTGACGGTGTAGGTCACCCGACAGCCGGTGGCGGCGGAGGCGGCGGAGGCGACCCCGACGACGCCGACCAGGGTGGTGGCGGCGAGCGCTCCCGCGAGCAGGGGCCGCCGGTGTACGAGCCTCATCTGGTCCTCCCGGAGCGGCAGCGCCACGCCTTGCACGCACGGTTATGTTTCATCGAGTGTCCCGATCGGACAAACTTCTGTCAATCGATGAATCTCGATTGCCTGCCGTCGACTTCCGGCCGGGCGGCGCGCCCACCCCGACACCCCTGAAGATCGTTTCGTGTCCTTGTGGTGACCCTCGGTAGGGTGTCGCGCATGGATCGGGGTGCCTGGCGTCGGCATGCGTGGTGGGTAGGCATCCCGGGGGTGGTCGCCGGGTTCGGCGCCTGGGCAGCGGTGGCTGACGACAAGACCGGCTGGACGGTCATCTCCGCTGCCGCCGCCGGGGTGGTCGGGGGCTTCGGGCCGACGGTGGCCGACCGGCTGGCGGCCACCCGGGAGGCCCGGCGGCGACGGGAGGACGCGCTGCACGGGGTGACGTCGGCCGAGCTGCCGGAGTCGGTGGCGTGGCTGCTGCACCCCGGACAGGCGGTGGTCGACTTCATCGGTCGCGGCTGGGTGCTGCGCCAACTGGAATCCTGGGCGACCGACCGCACAGCGGTGGCGGTACGCCTGCTGACCGGCGCGGGCGGGGTGGGCAAGACCCGGTTGGCCCGGGAGTTCGCCGGCCGGCTGCCCGGTTGGCGGTGCGAGTGGATCCACGCCGGGGCCGAGGAGCAGACGGCCGCCCTGATCGCCTCGGGCGGCGTACCGTCGCGGTTGCTCGTGGTGGTCGACTACGCCGAGACGCGGGACCGGGCCGGCGTGGCGGCGCTGGTCTGCGCGGCGCAGCGGGCCACCGGGGTGCGGGTGCTGCTCATCGCCCGGGGTGCCGGGCTGTGGTGGGAGACGCTGTCGGCGGCGTACCCGCAGCAGGCGCAGTTGCTCGACGCGGTGACCGGCCGGTCGCAGGTGGTGGAGCTGCCGGCCCGGATCGAGGAACGCGAACCCGGCGAGATCGTCGCCCTCGCGGCACGGGACTTCGCCACCCAGCTGGCGCGGCCGATGCCGGCGGTCGAGGCGCGGGACCGCCCGGCGGACACGCCGGTGCTGCGCCTGCACGCCGAGGCGTTGCTGACCGTCCTGGACGGGAGACCCCGGCACGGCCGGTACGACGTGCTGACCGAGCTGCTGGGGCACGAGGCCCGCTACTGGCGGTTCGCGGCCCGCCGGGCGGGCCTGCTGGCCGCCGACGACCCGGCGTCGGATGCACTGCTGCGGCAGGTCGCCGGGGTGGCGGCGCTGCTCGGCGCGGCCGGGCCAGACGAGGTCGCCGGCCTGGTCCGGCGGGTCCCCGCGCTGGTGGCCGCCGAGCCGGAGCGGGTGGACCGGTACGCGGCGTGGCTGGCCGACCTGTATCCGGCCACCGACGGCACCGGGCTCGGCGTGGTGCAGCCCGACCTGCTGGCCGAGACGCTGGCGGTGCGGGTCCTGATGGACTACCCGGCCGCCGCCCGGGCGCGGGTGTTCACCGGCCTGACGGTGGCGCAGGCGGTACGGGCGCTGACGGTGCTCGGCCGGGCGAGGACGCACCAGGGCGACGCGGCGGCGCTGATCGAGGTGGCGTTGGCGGTGGACGTGCCCCGGATGGTCGAGGCGGTGATCCTGGTCGGGGTGCAGTTCCCGGGGGTGTTCACGCCGGGCGCGGTGCGGCTGCTGGCGGACGCGGAGATCGATCTCGGATGGGCGCGACGGGTCGTCGGCCTCGTGCCGTATCCGTCGATGGAGTTGGGACGGCTGGCGCTGGCGCTGACGACCCGCATCGTCGCCGGTTTCACCCCGGACACCCCGCCTGGAGCTCAGGCCAACTGGATGGGTGAACACGCCATACGTCTGGCCGTGGTCGGACGACGAACCGAAGCCCTCACCGCAAGCCAAGCAGCCGTCAAACTCCACCAAGAACTCACCACCACCAACCGCGACGCCCACCTCCCCGACCTCGCCAAATCACTCAACAACTACGCGATACGACTCGCCGAAGCCGGACAACACACCGAAGCCCTCACCACCAGCCAAGAAGCCGTCAAACTCCGACGCGAGCTCACCACCATCAACCGCGACGCCCACCTCCCCGACCTCGCCAGATCACTCAACAACCACGCGATACGACTCGCCGAAGCCGGACAACACACCGAAGCCCTCACCACCAGCCAAGAAGCCGTCAAACTCCACCAAGAACTCACCACCACCAACCGCGACGCCCACCTCCCCAACCTCGCCACATCACTGTGGAACGTTGGTTTCGTTGCGCTGATGGTCGGCAGCGTCACTGAACAGGTCATCGCCATGACCGCCGAGGGCGTCCGGTACTTCGACGAACTCGCTGCGACGGAACCAGCAGCCTTCGAGGAATCTCGTCAAGCAACCAGACACACGCTGGACGAGTTGCGTCGCGTTGCTACCGGCGAACAGGATGCCTCGTATTCCGGGGAATCCGAGGCATCCTGAAGCGCCCTCGCAAACAATCTTCACGTGCTGCCTGTAGGCGCCGATCGTGCAGTGCCGGACGACGTAGGCCCTCCGTCCCGGGAGGCCGTAGGTCACCGAGGGCGGCGTGCTCGGTTCGGTGGCGTCGGAGCAACTGCCCGGCAGGTGGGGCCAACCTCGCCACGCCCCACCGAGGACGACACCCCGGAGTAAACCGGCCGCACCTGAGCTCACGTCCGTTCGTGGCCGGCACTCACGACGTACGCGACACAGTCGGGATCTTGGCGTGAGCGGGCAGGGCAACGACGGCAACGCCCCCGCCGCCGGAGACCAGACACGTCATTGTGAAGAGTTCTTGTCGCCAGGACGACAAGAACTCTTCACAGAGGAGACCGAGGGCCGGCGTACGGCGGAACGGCGTGGCGCGGGGTGGCCCGAGGCATCTCGGCAAGGAGGTGTCGGAGCTGGGCGTTGCGCAGTTCCTGTTTGCCAGCTTCGACCGCCTGTTCCCCCGCCGGCCCGTTCGACGTGCTCGACGCGGATGTCCTTCCATCGCACGTAGCGAGTGGTCACCCTTCGTCCCTCCAGGCAACTCCCGTGCCGCCAGCCCGCATCGATGATGCCGGTCTCCCGCCAGGTCATATCTACGGCCGGGCGGGATCGAATCCTGCCGGCCGCCGTGTCGGCGGCCGGGCCACATCGCGAGCGACGCCCCACAAGCTAACCGATCGGAGATTTCATTGACTGATTCGGATCAGTCAGCATGCTTCCCGTAAGGTGACACAGCCCTGCTCCGCCGCCCATCCTGATCGGTGGCTCAGTTCAGCCAAGCAGATCCCGGCGGAAATCGACCGCACGATCCCGCACCACCGCCCCGGAACGGCGTACCCCCGGATTGTTAAATCTTGGGGGCGGCACAAGGCTGATCTTGTTTGGTGGATTGGCCTCCCCTACGCTCCCTTCTGCCGGCGACGCCAACCGGCATCCGGTAACTCACGCAGAGCCTGTCCGAGGAGCACAATGCTGCCCAGATCCATCATCTTCGCAGGCAGGCGTGCCGCCGCCGTGGCCGCGACGCTGACGACCACGCTGCTTGCCGTCCTGGTCGGGCAACCTGCGAGCGCAATCATCGGCGGCACCACAAGCGGCAACCTTACCGGCCAGGTGAATATCTGGATCGACAACGGCGCCTCCTACCAGTGCACTGGTTCCCTGATCGGCGAAAGGTACGTGCTGACCGCAGCACACTGCCTGGTCAGTCCGGTCACCAGAATGCGCATCTGGACCGGGAGTCGCACGCCGAAAGAGGGTCAGCAGATCGCTGTCGACGGTTACGCGGCGGCGGAAAAGGGCTACGACATCGCCATCCTGCACCTCGCCGGGCCGGTCAAGCAACCGCAGAACATCGTCAAATACAGCGCCGGCCCCGGGATCATCAAAGCCGGCGTCAACGTGGCCGTGCGGGGCTGGGGGCGCGAAAGCAAGACCGGCATCGGGCCCACTCCGTCACTGAAGGTGTGCTCGATGAAGGTCAAGTCCTCCGTTCCCGACATCCTCCAACTCGAAAAGATCAACGGAGTGACCGGAAAGGGCGACTCCGGCGCAGGGGTCTGGGACGGAAGTGTGATCCGAGGTGTCGTCTCCACCGGGGACGAGGACAAGCTCACCAACACCGTGCCGACCGCGCTCGTCGCGGGCTGGATCTATGCGAAGACCAACGTCCGGGGCGTCCCCTCCTGAGCGGCGACTGATCGGGTCACGACCCCTGCGGGCCGGTCCCGGGATTCCCGGGACCGGCCCGCCCGGCGTTCCACGTCACCACTCGGAGCGGTGCGGAAGCGGCGGCCAGCCGGTCAACTCCACCCGTGTGCCTGCCGGTGGCCGGGTCCGACCCTCTACGCGCGTGCCCGGTGGCGGATCTTGATGGTGTCGAGGTCGGTCGCCACCGACCGGAGGTCACGGTGGTCGGCACCGAGTTCCGCGACGGCCGCTGCGGCCAGCGCTTCCGCCCGACCGATCACGACCGCTTCCCCGTCCTCTTCGGTGGCCGGAATCAGGCAGCGGAAGGTGAACGCGAGCAGCGACCGCTCGTAGGTCACCGTGCCTTCTTCGGTGAACTTCGCTCCGAACACCTCATGCTCCTCCGCCCTGGCGAGCAGCGCGGCACGCTGCACGTCACCGAGCGGCGCGAACTTGCCGCGCACGATGACCTGATAGGTCTTTTCGGCCATGGTGGGGACCTCCGGCTCCTGCTGAGCACGACGACGTCGAAAGGACGAGCTGGCGGCGACCGGAAGGAGGACGGGCAGGTCACGGGTCACCACGCCACCCGACCGGTCGGTACGGCACGCGCTCGCGACCCTACCGGGAAGGCCGCCAGCATGCCTGCGCTTTTCCCCGGCGGTGCGCCTGCACGGCTCAGTCGGCGTCGACCCGGGAGGCTGTCGCGCCGAGGGCCTCGGCGATGGCGGCGAACTCGCGTAGGGCCGCCTGGAGGTCCTCGACGATCTCCTGGGCGATCACCTCGGGGGGCAGCAGCGCGTCGGCGTCCTCCAGGGAGGCGTCCTTGAGCCAGGTGATGTCCAGGTTCACCTTGTCGCGGGCGATCAACTCGTCGTACGAGAAGGGGCGGAAACGTTCGGTTTCCACCCGCTCGGAGCGGTCCCTGCCGGTCAGGTAGCAGTCGACGAAGTCCTGGAGGTGTTCGCGACGCAGCGGGTTCTGCTTGAGCGTGAAGTGCTGGTTGGTGCGGAAGTCGTACACCCAGAGGTTTTGGGTCCAGGGTTCCTCGCGGGCGCGCTTACGCTCGAAGAACAGCACGTTGGCCTTGACGCCACCGGCGTAGAAGATGCCGGTGGGCAGGCGCAGCATGGTGTGCAGGTCGTACTGCTTGAGCAGCCGGCGGCGGATGGTCTCCCCCGCGCCGCCCTCGAACAGCACGTTGTCGGGCAGGACGACCGCCGCCCGGCCGTCGATCTCCAACAGCGCGGCGATGTGCTGGACGAAGTTGAGTTGCTTGTTGGCGGTGGTGGCCCAGAAGTCGTTGCGTTCGATCTCGCGTTCCTCGCGGGACGACCGGCCGTCCTCCCCCACCATCCGGATCGACGAGCTGCGCCCGAACGGCGGGTTGGCCAGCACCAGGCTGACCCGCCGGTCAGGCTCCCGGCTGAGGGCGTCGCGCACGGCGATCAGCGACGGGCCGTTGGGGGTGCCGATGCCGTGCAGCAGCATGTTCATCGCCGCCAGCCGGGCAGTACCGTCGACCAGCTCGGTGCCGGTGATCGCGCCGTGGGCGAGCCGTCGCCGCTGGTCGGGGGTGAGGCTGCTGCCGTGGTGGCGCTGGATGTGGTCGTAGGCGGCGAGCAGGAACCCGCCGGTGCCGCAGGCCGGGTCGGTGATCGTGTCGTCGGGGGTGGGCAGCATGCAGTCGACCATCGCGGCGGTCAACGCACGCGGGGTGAAGTACTGCCCCGCGCCGGATTTCGCGTCCTCCGCGCCCTTGGCCAGCAACTCCTCGTAGGCGTCGCCCTTGACGTCGACCCCGGTGCCCGACCACTCCTGCTTGTCGATCAGGTCGACGATCAGCCGCTTGAGCTTCGCCGGGTCCTGGATCTTGTTCTGCGCCTTGCGGAAGATGGTGCCGAGGGTGCCGCCTTCCCGACCCAGCCCGGTGAGGATGTGCCGGTACTGCACCTCCAGGTCGTCGCCCTCGGCGTCCAGCAGGGTCTGCCAGCTCAGCTCGTCGGGCACGATCTGCTCCGGCCGGAACGTCCGCCTGGCCCGCTCGTCGGCCATCTTGAGGAACAGCAGGTAGGTCAGCTGCTCCACATAATCGATGGTCGACACGCCGTCGTCGCGCAGCACGTCGCAGTAGTTCCAGAGCTTCTGCACCAGACGGCGCGAATCCACAGTGCTCACAGTGGCAAGGTCTCCTGCTGGTAGTCGTCGCCGGTCACCCTGGTCGGCGGTGCCGCCAACTCCTTCGGGGTACGCCGGGCGCGCGTCCGCTGCTTCGGGATGGCGACCGCCCGCTCGGCCCTGATCCGGGCGAGCAGCTCGGCAGCCGGCTCGTCGTTCGGGTCCTGCGGCACAAGCCGGCCAGAGAAAGCCGAAGTGAGCAAGGCCACATAAAGATGCTCTGCTTGCCGGAGGACCGCCGAAATATTGGCGTGCAGTCGATCAAGACCATCGAGCTGTCCGGCAATTCCGACTGCGATACGCGCCTGCAAATATTGCGGCGGAATAGGTATACGCACGTCGAGCAGGGCTTGCTGAGATATGTTCCGCATCGAATCTTTGGTGCCCGTCGCCTTATCGGAGATCTGCCGACGCACGATCGGTGACGAGAGAACCTGCAACAGCCATTCCTTGTCGACACCCGCGCCGACAGAAAGCCGAAGGCTCTTGTCACTCAACAGGAGATTGGGGTGGTCTCCACGAACCATGACAGACGCACCGACGTAATCGGCCGTATTCGCTCTGCTGAGGAGAACATCCCCGGCCTCGATCCGGTGGGACGGGTTGGCCGTAAAACCATAGGGAACGGCCTTATTCTCTTCGGGTCGAAATCTACCCCACGTCATCGCGCTGACCTTTACGACACCCCACTCACCCGGGCGAGCGGCCCGAGGAAGGCATGTGAATGACTTGCCAGCATCGACACCTTTTACAACATCTCGAAGCGCACCCCATCGCCAGCCCTCCGGCAAATCCTGACCTGACGGCTGCCCTCCACATACAGCCCACTGCCGCACAGACCGTCGGAGCACGTCAACCCTCGTCAGTACACGCCGAAGGCCACGCGCACCCGGCTCAATCCGTGCAAGGTGAGACTCAATCGCGGCGACAATGCGGCGCTGCTCGGAAATCGGAGGGAAGGGCAGAGGGATATCTTCGACAGTCCGAGAAGAAAGATGCTTGACCGTCACAGCCGACGTTTTTTCCCAGACTGCATTCAAGTACCCCTGAAGTGCAAGTGCCAGGAAACGCTCATCATAAAAATCACGGCGACGAACGGAAATCTTGCATACACGCTGATTCAACAGGCTTTGAGGCCCACTCCATACCGCCACCCGAAAATCGCCATCCATGCCGACAAGGATGTCTCCCGGATTGACGAGGTAACGAGTTTCATATTCGCCCGAATAGTAGGTATTTGATTCACCCCTACCGACGTCGCGAATCCTGACGAGCGGGAGACCTTTGCCGTCGACGTTAAAAAGTCGAGAGGAGAAGGCAGCACCGTTCTGAACATGCGCTACGTCACCGAGGCGGACTCGTTCCCAAGACTTATGCCGGGCAAGAAGCCCGGCCTGTGCTCCAGACTCCGCTTCGGCGACGAGTTCTTGAACACTCAGAGTAAACGTCACGCGGAAAGCTCCTGGTTGAGTTCGGTGAGGAGGGGTTCGGCGCGGTTGCCGAAGGCGCCCGCGTACCCGTCGATGCCGCCGCGTTCGGTGAAGGGTGCCCCTTCCAGGTCGTCGGGGGTGATCTCCACGCTGACCGCTATCACGTCCTTGATCCTCTCCAGCCACCACACCTGATCGGCAGTGAAGGTAGCGCCCGCCTGCTGTTGCCGCAGCAGCCACCCACGGAAACGCTCCTCTGTGGCCGTACGAAATGGACGTAGTTCCTGGTCGTGGCCCAGTTCGTAGCGGATGAGGGCGACCAGGTCGGTCACCCCGCGCGGCCCGGCCTGCTCGGCGGTGCGGCCGAGCAGCACGTACGCCTGCCACAGCGAATCCGGGGTCCACGCCTGCGGGGGCCGGGCGATCCGGGCGGCGAGCTCCTTGAGCTGGTCGTAGCTGACCCGCCCCTTGCCCTCGTAGAACACCTGCAACGCGGTGATCTCGTCGCGGTGCTGTTCCAGGTAGTCGTGCCAGCTCCGCACGGTCACCTGGGCGCGTTCGGCGGCGGGCACCCCGGCCGCCGACAGCAGCCTGTCGACGTTGACCTCGTCGATGGTGATGTCGTGGGCGCGGCGGATCTCCAGGATGCGGTCGCGCAGCTGCGGGTTCGCGGCCAGCGGGCGCAGCGCCCCGGCCAGCAGGTCGCGGACGGCGTCCGGCCCGGCCAGGGTCGCCGGGTTGAGCTGTTCGGGGGCGACGGCGTCGACCAGGCCCCGGACGATGCCGGTGAGCGGCTGCCCGCCCAGCTCCGCCAGCTCGGCGCGTTCGTCGTCGGTGAGCTGCCGGTCGAGGCGGGACAGCCGGGACGCGAGGGTGGCCACCTCGTTGGCGTCGGCGGTCAGCGTGCCGGCCTTGCGCAGCAGGTCACGCAGCGAGATCTGCTGTTCGGTGTGCCGTTGCAGCGGCACCGCCTCGTCCAGGTCGGCTTCGGTGACGCCTACCGCGTCGACGATGACGAACCGGTCCTTCACCTGGGCGTCCGGGGTGACGGACTGGAAGTCGGCGGGGTCGATGGTGCGTGCCCCACGCCCCTTCATCTGCTCGAAGTAGGTGGCGCTGCGCACCGGCCGGAGGAAGAACACACACTCCAGCGGGCGTACGTCGGTGCCGGTGGCGATCATGTCGACGGTGACCGCGACCCGCATCTCCGGGCTGTTGCGGAACGCCTGGATGAGGGTGTCGGGGTTGTCGCCGTCCCGCCGGGAGGAATAGGTGATCTTCCTGGCGAACTGGTTGCCGCGTCCGAACACCTCCCGGACCATGCTGACGATCTCCTCGGCGTGGTTGTCGTCGCACGCGAAGATCAGCGTCTTGGGCACCGTGGAACGCCCGGGGAAGATCTCGGTGAACAGCCGCTCGCGGAAGGTCTCCAGCACCAGCCTCAGCTGCCCCTTGGAGATCACCGACCGGCCGACCTGGCGGCCCGCGTACGTGAAGTCGTCCTCAAGCTCCTGGTAACGCTCGGCGCGGGTCCGCCGGTCCCGCAGCGGCACGACCGTGCCGGCCTCGATCTTCTGCCCGCCCTCGGTGATCTCGGTCTTGATCCGGTAGACGTCGAAATTGACGTTCACCCCGTCGGCGACCGCCTGCTCGTAGGTGTATTCGGACACCAGGTTCTGCTGGAAGAAGCCGAGGGTCTGCTTCACCGGCGTCGCGGTCAGCCCCACCACGAAGGCGTCGAAATACTCGATCACGGCACGCCACTTGCCATAGATCGAACGGTGACACTCGTCCACCACGATCAGGTCGAACGTCTCCGGCGGCAACTGCGGGTTGTAACCCACCTCGGCCGGGGAATCCAGGTCGTAGCTGTCATACGCCCGGTCGTCCAGGTCGACGTCGGGTAGTTCGACGCCGCGCAGCGCCCCGTGGAGGCGCTGGATCGTCGAGATCACCACATTCGACGAGTCCAGCAGGCCGGCCCCGGAGAGCCGGTCCACCGTGTACAGCTCGGTGAACTTCCGCCCGTCGTCGGGGGTCTGGTAGCTGGCGTACTCACGCAGGGTCTGCTTGCCGAGGTTGTTCCGGTCGACCAGGAACAGGATGCGGCGGGCACGGGCGTGCTTGAGCAGCCGGTAGCTGCTGGTGACCGCGGTGAAGGTCTTGCCCGCCCCGGTCGCCATCTGGATCAACGCCCGGGGTCGGGCGTCGGCCAGCGAGCGCTCCAGGCCGTCGACCGCGTCGACCTGCGCCGGGCGCAGACCCAACCGGTCCAGCGCCGGCATCCGGCGCAGCCGGGCACGCAGCGTCGGGGCCTCCGGCTCGTCGTCCGCCTCCCGCATCCACCGGGCGAGCGTCTCCGGCCGATGGAACGCAAACACCTCCCGGGTACGCGGAAACGGGTCGAGTTGGTTGACGAAAGCGGTCTCGGTGCCGGTGGCGACGTATCCGAACGGCAGTGCCGCCTCCCGTCGCCACGCGCCGAGCCGCTGCTCGGCGGTCAACCCGTTTAGGTAGCGGTCGAGCTGCGCCTCCACCCCGCGTGGGGCGGTGCCCTCCCGCTTGGCCTCGATCACCCCGACCAGCCGCTGGTTGACATAGAGCAGATAGTCGGCGCGGCCCGTCGCCAGGGTCACCTCGCGCACCGCGACGCCGACGCCCGCGTACAGGTTGAGCTGGTTCTCGTCCTGGACCTGCCAACCGGCGGCGGTGAGCTGACGGTCGATCTCGACCCGGGTCTGCGCCTCGTTCAACGGCTCGTGGGAGGCGCGGCGGGCGCGGGCGATGAAATCCTCCCGCTTGGCGGCGGACACCGTCACCGGCTGCGCACTGTCGAATGCCTGCTGCGCCGCCTCGGCGGCCGGTTCGAGACTGGCGACCAACGCGGCGGCCTGCGGGCGTCGGGCGTCGGCGTCCCGCACCGCCTGCTCGGCGGCATCCGTCGCGGCGGCCTGGGCCAGCGCCAGCGACGGTTGCCCGTCCAGCAACAGCTTCGTCTGGGCGAGCTCCTGCTTGTACCGTTCGATCTCGGCGCGCAGCCCCTCGGCAATCGACACCGGGACCTGCGCCGAAGGCGGGGTCGGGGGCACGAAGCCACGCGGGGAACGGTCGTCGGTCAACGCCCGGTGGTACCAGACGCCCAGCTCGAAACAGGTCCGCAGCAGCACCAGTGCCTCACGGACCTCGCCGAGGTGGTCGTGGACCGCCCGGTTGCCGGTGTCCCGCAGGCGGTCGAAGGCGGCGTAGACCTTCGCGGTGACGGCACCCGAGGTGTGCAACGCCTGCACCTGGTGAAAGAACGTGTCCTTGGCCGGGGTGACCTGGGTACGCCGTACCAGGTCCCGGGCGAGGACGTCACCGAACGCGCGGGCCTTGAACATCGCCGACTGCGCGTCGACGTAGACGAGCAGTTCCGCCCCGGCGCCGTACCAGACCAGCAGCGGATGGTCCGCCAAGAACCCGAAGTTGGCAGACTGCTCCGCCAGGCGGCGTACCTCTCGATGATCCACGTCTCTCCACGTCCATAGCCGACGGTGAACACGTCAGAATATGAACGGGTGTACATTTTCGGAACCTGGTGCGTTATCGGAAACCCGACAATGTCGGGGCGCGGGCGACGTCGGGGCGCGGCGACGTCCGGACGGACTATGCGGGGAAGGTCTCATGCCACCGCGTCATGAATGTGCCTGACAGGCATGACCCTCCCCAGGAATCACCCCGCCCGGGGTCAGCCGTGGGGTAGCTCCCTGATGGAGCTGGCGACCTCGATCGACGCCTCCGCATCGAACCGGTCGACGTCCACCAGCACGTCGACCGCGAGCCCCGGTCGGACCAGCCAGAACGCCTCACCCCCGCCGGTCAACCCGACGCCGTCACCGCGCCCGAACTCGGCAAGCGGCCACTCAGCGGAATCCCGCTCGTGGTACCCGGCCAGGAACTCACGCACCTGCAACAGCGTGGTCAGCCGTTCCCCCCGCAACACGTGCACCCGCAGGTCGACCCGGTAGCCGTCCTCCACCGCACGTTCCCAGACCCGGCTGGCGAAGCTGACGTCCTCCCACTCGGAGGCGAAGTCCGATACCAGTTCCCCGGCCCCCTCCGGCACCCACCCGACGTGGAACCCGTCCAGATCGCCACCGTCACGCCCACCCAACTCCGCCATCCCCATCAACTTGCGGCCTCCAGCCCCGTACCACCGACACGAGCGGTGATCACTCCATCACAACAGAGCAGCCGTGTCACTACCGCTCGGCGACGAGCACTCCGAGCCGTGGACGCCCTGCGCCTCACCTGGCGTCCATTGCCAGTTGCTGCGTCCCGTCGTCCACATGCGACGATCACGGCATGGCCCTGGTCTCTGCCGATGCCCTCGCCGGATATCTTCTTGAGGAGGCGATCGCCTTCCTGCTCAGCTCGAACGGATACCGGCTCCTGCAGGACTCCGATGCCGACGAGCAGGCCCTGCGGCAAGCAGGGCACGGCCTGCTTGTTCGCGGCCGGGGTGCTGACCACCAGGCTGACGTGTTGGGCGATCTGCTGATGCCGACACCGTTCTCGCTGCCTGTTCGATTGTTCGTCGAGGCGAAGAACCGCAAGTCGAAGGTCGGCCTGACTGAGGTGCGGAACGCCCACGGGGTCATCGATGACGTGAACCAGCATTATTCGACCGAATTGTCGAGGTCCTACCGGCATCCGTTACGCCGGTACCAGTACCGCTACGCGCTGTTCTCAGCCGCTGGTTTCAAGAAGGAGGCGCAGAGCTACGCGCTCGCGCAGCAGATCTCGCTCGTCGACCTGTCCGGGCCGGCGTTCTCGCCCCTCATCACCTCGGTGGAACGGGCCGCGAGGCTGATCCTCGCCGAAGCGGTAAGCGCGGATCTCACGACTTTCCCAGTCCGGCAGGTACGACTGGCACTCCGGAGTGCGTTCAGCAGCGCGGGCGCCGAGGTGCCTGCGGCCGAGGCACCCCATCAGGGCACGGACGGCGGCCTGCCCGGGAACATCCTGGCATCCTGGGCGGCCCGGATGACCGCCGAACTGCAGGATTCGGCAACCGGTGAAGGTCTCATCCTGGGCTTCCCCGCAGCGCCGTTCATTCTGGCCATGCACCCCGACAGCATGGAGGACTTCGAGGCTTTCATCGCAACGCACGGCCCGAACATCGATGTGGACATTCGTTTCGGGCGGGAAGGGGTACGCGGGGATTGGACCATCACCCCTGTGGCAGACCCTGACGCCTTCCGGTTGTCATTCGGTCTCCCCGGCGCGCTGGAGGCCTGGTTGTTGTCCGTGCCTGGGCAGGACCGTCGGCGTGCGGCCGAGTCGAGGCAACTCCTATTGCCGACGATCAGCCTGTTTCTGGAGGACCGGCTGATCCGGTTGCGGTATGAACCGGTACAAGCGCCTGCCTGGCCTCCCCCCGACGAGGAGCAGGTCGAGGGCGACGCGGGGACGGACGCGGCCGACACCTCGTTCCTGCGCCGTAGCCTCCCGGCACGGCCCCGGCAACGGGAACGTCCCGAGGTGCGGATCGCGGTCGACAACCAGGCCGAGCGGCTGCCACGCGGGCTCCGAGGCTGGTCGGCTCGGTCAGCGGAAGAGCTGATGACCGTGCTCGACGACTCCTACCCGCTGCACGCCAACCTGATCCGTATGGCGGCGCTCCATCAAGGTCGGTTGGAGCGGGCTCAGGTGTACGACATCGCCGAGTTCCCACCCGCTCGTACGCTGCGCGGACTGACCCGCCCCACGAACCGCATCACGGCCTCGCTCATCGAGCAGGGCCGCCTTCCCGAGGAAGTGGAGTATCCGCTCCAGACGGGCTACGACCACGGCGTCCAGGCGACTCACTTCACCGTGCCGCCCGACCTCGTGGCAGCGCTGCGAGCGCTCGGACCGCTACACGGCATTTGAACGAGCGATTGTTGCTAGGACGACCAGGCGTTCCCCGACCAGACCGGGATGCTGACCACGCTGGTGGGCTGTGGCTACTACCACCAGAGATCAGTTGCCCAGCGCGCGTACCTTGGAGATCGTCTCCTGGAGCTGCTGGTAGGCCGGCTGACCGCCCTGCGTAGCTTGGGCGAGCGCCTGCCGGTAACTGTCGATCACGCCGATCAGCGGGCCGGCGGCGACGCCCTGCAACGCCCCGGCGACCAGGGAACGCGCCTCGGCGGCGTCCTGTGCGGCCGCTGCCGTCTTCGCCCGCGCCTCGTCCAGCTTCTGCGAGGCCGCCGCCAGCTTCGCGATCATCTCCGCCGCGCTCACACACGCTCCCCAGGCCTGTCGACACACCACAGTCACGCCGCCGCACCGACGATGACCACAGAGAGCCTACGAGGTGAACACCGAACGCAGCCACCCCACACCGGGACCACCCCCACGCGGTACGGGAGACCACCGCCATCGCCCAGCCCACGCAAAGCCCCCGCTGGGCCACCCCCGCCCGGCTAACCCCGCCCGGTTAGGCCGCTGGGCTGACCCCGCTCGGCTAACCCCGCCCGGCCACCCCGCTGGGCTACCCCCGCTCGGTTAGGCCGCCACCTGCGGCCATGATCGTGCTCGATCCACGATGTAGTGGCCTCGTAACGCGGGGATGCCACTACAACCAGGAAGTAGCACGATCTTGGCGTCGGCGGGGGGTGTCGGCGTAGCAGGGCATGGGGTGTGGGGCATCCCGGTCACTCCCGCTCGGTCACTCCCGCTCGGTGACGAACACTCCGAGCCCATGGACACCCTCGACGAGGCCCTGTGTCTGAAGCACGAGGATCGCCTGTCGGACAACGCCCGCCGAGACCCCGTGTTCGGCACGGAGTTGCGCGGTTGAGGGGAGTTGATCTCCCGGGGCGAGTTCACCGGACGCGATTTTCTCGCGGATACTGTCCGCGAGATGCGCCCACTTGGGCTTGGCGGGCATGTGTGGTCTCCCTGGTCTGCGCCGCCATTTGATCACATCGCACTAGTCAGGACAAGACAGGACCACTACGTCATTGACTTGTACATACTAGTGTGGCAAAGTTGCCTTGACCCGCTCCCTGGTCTGCAAACCCGGAGCTGGTCGGTTCCGCACCCGCACAGAGCGCCCGGTCGGGTCATCCCCCCGACCCGACCGGGCGTGCCACCACCTACCCACACGCCCCGACTACCGATGCACCACCCTCACCAAGATCAGATTGCGATTTTGTACACGACACGCCGAGTGGAGTACGCAAAATCGCAATCTGATCTTGCGCGCCAGTCGCTCAAACAACTGGACCAGCACCGTGCAGCTGAACGTCGCCCCCGACGGCACGCTCTACCCACCAGACCCCGCCGAGACTCACCGGATCCGGCTCAAGACCCACCAGCCCTCGCCCGAGGAGACCGACCTGGAGGTACCCCGATGAACGACCGACCCGACCACCACCCCGGCCGACGACAGCACGACAACCAGCGACCACACGACAACGAGCGAGCACACGGCGACGAGCGAGCACACGCCAACGAGCGAGCACAGGACAGCCAACGAGCACAGGACAGCCAGGGAGCGCACGACAACCGCCGCCCGTACGACAGCAACGCGTCGGACGCCGACCTGCCCTCGGAGTCCGGCGGGGACCTCGGCCTGCTCGTCTCCGACCAGGACGTCGAGGACGCCGACGACATCCTGTTCGCCCATCCCCCGCGCGTGGTGACCCGCCGGGTCTGCGGCTGTGGCGCGGACTACCCCTGCGAGCAGGTGAGGTACGCCCGACTGATCAAGGCTGCCGCGCCGAGGGGGCGCCGGTGAACGCCACCAAGCTGCGCCGGTACCCCGCCGGCCGGGCGGGCCGCCGAGCTGCGCCGGTACGCCGCCGGGCGGGCCGCCGAGGCACGGCGGACGTTGGCCGACCACGGCATCGAGACGTACACCGGAATCTGTCGGGGGTGCGGGCGGCCGGGGCTGCTCCCCGCCGAGGTGGGCGACCAGCACCAACTCGATCCCGATCCGGCGCAGGCGAAACAGGTACCGACCGTGCGGCCCAGCGGTGACCACGTCGGCAACAGTGGCCGCGGAGGGCTTACCGCCCGACCTCTCCGGTGGTCGTCCCCGTAGGAAGACCACCGGGAAAGCGGAGGCACCGAATTCGGGAGATCAGAGGACGGCGGAGGTCAGCAGACGTTCGCCGTATTCCAACTGACCTTCGTCACGCCCATTGGCACATAGAAGAATCCGTCGCCAGGGGTAGCACAGTCCGTGCCGGTCATAATCGTTCCGGCAGAGTTGAAGCGCCAGCTGATCGCGGCGTTTCGGTTCGTGTAGTTGTAGTAGTTGAAACCCGTGATGTTGCCGGTCCACTCGGTGGTGGTCACCAGGGACGGAGTCTCCGTAGGGACCCCGTTCGGGTGATCCCAGTGGGGCCAGACGCAGAATGTGCCCGGCTGGCAGTTCCCGGGCGGATAGACGCCGGCCCCCAGCTGGGGTGCCGCCGAGGCAGGAGGGGCAACAGCCAGCACACCGGCGACGACCCCGGCGATGGCGAAGGATTTCAACAGCACGGCTACCCACTCCCATTGATGTTGGTAGATCGAAATCCCAAGCTACCGCCGGAAAGTTGCACGGTCAAGTAACTGACGCTCCCGGGGTGCCGGCGGGAAACTCGGGCCACCCGGCGGCAGCAATCAGTGACGAGGTTGTTGACACGGGGAATACAATCGATTCAGATCAATTCATTACGGGCTGAACGAGCTCCGGCCCCGTTCCTGGACACCGTGAGGAAGGGAAGCTCATGCGCAGTTTCACCAGCCGAATCGCTGCGGGTCTCGCCGCCGCATTGATCACCACACTGGCCGTAACGATACCGGCGTCGCCCGCAGCCGCTGTCGAGACGCTCAAGGTCCCCGACGTCGGCCTCGTCTTCTACCAGGCCACCACGCAGATCATCGTCGGCAGGCAGGCAACGCCCGACGGCATCTGCCGCCCGGTCCCGGCAGAGGCGATCTGGGCGATCGGCTGGAACGGCTTCGGTTCCGTCTCCGGCTACCGGACCTCCGACTGCACCGGTACCGCGTCCGAGCTGAACAACTTCCACAGCTGGCCGTACGAGGGCTACTACCTCTCCTACCGGGCCGGCTGACCAGCGTTCCCGGTGGTCGTTCGCGCACGGGCACCGGGACGAGGTCCCTTCTTCACCGCCGCCGCAACGACCACCACCGCCGCAGCAGCCGCCACCGGCCCCGCCCGGCACCTCACCGCACGACGCGGAACAGCAGCAGGGTCACGCAGTACGCCAGCGGCACCAGCAGGACACAGACGACGAAGCCGAGCGGGGCGTACCGGGGCGGATCGGTGCTGGCCAGTGCCGGCCGTCCCCACCGACCGAGGATCAACCAGCCGGCGACGAAGGAGATCAGCGGCAGCCCGGCGCAGGTCAGCGCGCCCAGGGTGAAGCCGTCGACCACGCCGATGCCGTTGGCGACCACCAGCACCAGCATGACCAGTGCCCCGACGGCGGCACAGCCGGCGTAGACGGCGACCGCACGGGAGGTCGGTGACCAGGTGGGCAGCAGAGCGGGCCGCTGGGCCAACGCCTCGGCCTGCTGCCCCAGCCGGTCCGCCTCGTCGACCAGCCGCCCGGTCTCCGCCAGCACCACCGCCGGATCGCCGTCCACCCCGGACCCGCCGGGACCCGTGCCCGCCCCGGGGGCGGGCCCCGGGGCCGAACCGGGGGCGGGCCCCGGGGCCGAACCGGGGGCGGGCCCCGGGGCCGAACCGGGGGCGGGCCCCGGGGCCGAACCGGAGCCGACGGCGGGACCCGTGCCGGCCCCGGGGCCCGGCCCGGGGGCCGGGTCGGCCACGGCAGGTAGGCCGGCGGCGGCGGCGAGCTGGGTGAGGCGCTGTTCCTGGGCGGCCAGCCGCTGACCGAGCTGGGTCACCCCGGCGTGCAGGCTGCGGCGGCGTTCCGCCTCGGCGGCGGCACCCCGCTCACCCTCGCGGATCCGGGCGGAGAGCTGCCGGACGGCCGCCGCGTAGTCGTCGTAGCCGGCCACTCAGTGTTCCTCCTCGTCGGGCTGGTGACCGGGGCGGACGAACGGCACGATCACCGTGCGCCGCTGGGCGTGCCGGTCGACCAGCAGGGCCCGGTTGGGGCGGGGGGTCCACACCAGATCGGTCACCCCGAGATACAGCCCGAGATCGTCGGCGGGCACGTTCAACGCCACCAGGCAGGCCACGTCGTCGCGGTTCTGGCTACCGCCGAGGTCGTCGGCGAGCCGACGCAGCCCCCGCCACCAGCCGAGCAGGTGCACCCCACGCCCCGGCCCCTCCCCCAGCAGCGCCCGCAGGTCGTCGTGGCCGGTGCGGTAGGTGTCGGGGTCGGCGGCGGCGAGCACCGCGCCGGCCGCGTCCACCCCGAAGACCACCAGGTACGTCCGGCCGCGCTCGCCGGGGCCGGCGGTCAGCGCACCGATGCGGGCCCGCAGGCCGGCCGCGTCGACCTGGGTCACCTGGTGTCCGGCGGCCTTCAACCCGGCAGCCGTGTCGTCGGCGAGTTCGTCGGCGGCCGACACCAGCGGGACCAGCACGAACTCGGCCTCGCCGGGGCGGTGCTGGCCGGCCAGGCTCAACGCGGCGGCCCGCAGCACGTGCCCGCCGGTCGCCGAGGTGCCCACCACGGCCAGGTGCCGGCCGGGGGAGGCGTCCAGGTCGAACCGGGCGGTGCTGCCGGCCACGTCGACCGTCCGGCCCACCAGCACCGCCGGGCGGCGGGTCACGGCGGCGGCCGGCATCGGCTCGTCCTCCAGGTGGGCGGTGGCGTAGCCCCGGAAGACCGCGGGCGGGCCGGTGTCGTCGGGACGGGCGTCCCACAGTTCGTAGCGCAGCCGGGCGAGCTGGCGGGCGTCGGCGTGCGCGTCGGGGAACCGCAGCAGGGTGTCCGCGCCGGCCGCCCCGGCGGCGGTGTTGACCAGCGCCGTGCCGATCCGGGTCGGGCCGGTCACGGTGGCCCGGGGGCCGAGCACCGGCTCACCGCCGGGCAGCGCCACCCGCAGCGCGAACTGCCCGAACAGCGACTCGGCCCGGCCGTACAGGGCTTCCACACCGCTGGTGCTCTGACTGGCCAGCACCAGGTGCACGCCGTACGAGCGGCCCTTGCGGGCCAGCTCCTCCAGCAGGTCGACGGCTTCCCGGGCCAGCCGGTCGTTGCCGGCGAACAGCACGTGGAACTCGTCGATCACGGCCACCGTGCGGGGCACCGGTTCGGTGTCCGGCAGGTCGGCGAGCTTGGTCACCCCGTGCCGCTTGAACAGCCCGGCCCGCCGGCCCAGCTCCCGGCGCAGCTCGCGGAGCACGGCCAGGCCGTACTCCCGGTCGGATTCGACGCCGACGGCCCGCGCGTGCGGCAGGAACGACGGGTCCCGTTCGGTGGGGACGAACTCGGTGAAGCTGACCCCCTCCTTGAAGTCGAGCAGCCACAGCTGAAGCTCGGCCGGGGAGTAGCGGGCCGCCAGGCCGTAGAGCACGTCGAGCAGGAAGACCGTCTTGCCCGCGCCGGTGCGGCCACCGACCAGCCAGTGCGGCGTCGCGTCGTCGAAGGCCAGCACCACCGGGGTACGACCGGAACGGCCGACCACGGTCCGCAGGCCGGCGCGGGCGGACTCGGTCCAGCGCCGCTCGGGCAGCAGGTCGGCCAGGTGCAGGGCGGTGTCCCGGCGCACCTGCGCGCCCAGCTGGTCGGCCAACGCCTGGACCGCCCCGGCGGGCGGATCGCCGTCGAGCAGCACCGGCACGGGCAGGCCGGTGCCGTCGGCGCTGAACGGTTGCCCCGGCGGGTCGCCGATGCGGGCGTAGCGTTCGTCGAGGCGTACCTCGGTGGTGCCGCCCAGCGCGGGTGGGACCTGCCCGGGCGTGGTCACCGCGCGCCCGGCGAACAGCACGCACACCCCGGCGGTCGGGCCGGCGTGGGTCAGCGCGGCGAGCCGGGCCAGCTCCCGCGGACCGGGCGCGGACGCGGCCACCACCAGCAGCAGTTCCGGTTCCCCCGCACCGGCCTGGGCGGCGCGGGCGTGCGCCTCGGCGGTGTCCAGCAACGCGCCGATCTCCGCCTCGGTGGTGGCGACCCCACCGAGCACCCCGGCGTCGCGCAGCGGGCGCAGCGGAATGAAGGTGGCACCCCACGCGGCCGGGTCGATACCGACCACCCGCACGCTGCCCGGCGTGGCCGTGCTGAGCAGCCGCAGCACCAGCACCCGCAGCAGCACCGCCACCCGGGGATCGCGGGCGTCCCGGTCGACCGCCAGGTGCCGGCCGGCACCCAACGGCAGCAGCAGCGGGAACCGTCCGTCCGCCGTGGACGCCTCCCCGATGCGCACCGGGGCGGGGCCGCCGTCCGCCGGTGGGGCGGCCAGCGTGTCGGCGAGCCGGGCCAGTCGGGCGACCAGGTCGGCGGTGCGTTCCGGGACGGGCTCCCCGGCCAGCCGGTCCAGCAGCGCACGGGCCGCCGTCCACCGCTGCCGGGCCTGCCGGTGCGCGGTGACCGCCTGCCCGTACGCCGATGCGAGCCTGCCCACCCACTGCTCCCCACCGCCGCGCGGACGAATCGAGGGAACCCTAGCGCCCCGGCCGGTCGACACGCACGACCCGCCCACCGGTCAACTGGTCGGCGTCCCGACTGCGGCCCGCTGCCGGCGCCCCGGCTGCGGGCCGCTGTCGGCGGTGTCGCCCGGCGCTCCGGTGGGCTCGGGAGGCGACCGACGCCCGATGCCGACGGTCGGCGGCCCTCCGGGCCGCCGACCGTCGGCGTGGGTCAGCGCAGCGCGGCGGTGAGCGCCGGCAGGTAGCCGGACCGGTAACCGTCGGCGTTCGGGTGGTACGCCTCGATGACGCCGCTGACGTCGCGGATCCACGGGGCGGCGGCGCAGACGCCGTGCCCGGTGAAGAACGGTCGGGTGTCGGCGAAGGTGGCCCCGACCGCCCCGGCCCGCGCGGCGGTGACCGTGGCGAGCACGTCGGCGGCCTCGTTGAGGATGGTCCGCTTGTAGCTGCTCATCGCCAGCACTCCACAGGAGCCGGTTTCGAAGAGCCGGGGGTAGCCGAGCACCACCAGTCGGGCGTTCGGGGCGCGGTCACGGATCGCGGCGTAGGTGGCGTCGAGCCGGCCGGGCAGCGTCGAGGTGGCGAAGCTCTTGGCCTTGTCGACCGCCGCGGTGCAGGTCGCCGTGCTGCCGAACCGGCAACTGGTGATCACGTCGGCGAAGCCGGCGTCGTTGCCACCGATGGTGATGGTGACCAACGTGGTGGTGGCGCTCAGCGAACGGACCTGCTTGCTGATCACGTCGGAGGTGACCGCGCCACCGCAGGCGGGGAAGGCGAAGCTGGTCACCGCGTTGGCGGCGGCCCAGAGCGGGGCGTACGACTTCTGGCTGCGCAGGCAGGTGGACAGGTCGTACGGGCCGGCGCCGACGCCGGAGGAGTACGAGTCGCCGAGCGCCACATAGTGGACGGTGGCGGCCTGGGCGGCGGTGGGGACGAGCACGACACCGACGGCGGTGGCGAGCAGGGCGGCGAGCGCGGTGGCCGCACGGGCCAGGGCACGACGGGGTAGGGCGCGGTGGGGCATGACGGTCCTCCGGGGGCAGGAAGGGTGGAGCCTCTGGACCGCGCGCGTGGCCAAGGGGGGTGAGGCGTTGTTACTAGTCGGTAATGCTAGCGAAACATCGACACAAAGAGAACAGCCGATCCCCACCGATCCGACGCACACGTTTCCACCGCCGTCGATTAGGTTGTCGGTGCGAACACCCCGATGGAGGGAGTCCACCCCGTGCGACGTGTTTTCACGGCGGCCATCGCCGCCCTGACCGTCACCACCGCCGGCACCCTGGTGACCGGCACCCCCGGCCAGGCCGACGCCCGACCGGGCAAGAGCCGGTCGGTCGCGGTCTCGGCCGCCCCGAAGCCCGGCAGCCCCGGCCTCGGCGACCCCTACTTCCCCGACTACGGCAACGGTGGCTACGACGTCGACCACTACGACGTGCGGCTGCGCTACGAGCCGGCCACCGACCGGCTCAGCGGCACCACCACCATCCTGGCCACCGCCACCCAGGACCTCTCCCGGTTCAACCTCGACTTCCTGCTCGACGTGGAGTCGGTGCGGGTCAACGGGTGGACCGCCCGGTACGCCCGGGAGGGCGACCACGAGCTGGTGGTGACCGCGCCGCGCGGCCTCACCACCGGCCAGGCGATGACCGTCGTGGTCACCTACTCCGGCGTGCCGTCGGAGACCCTGGTGAACGGCTACTCCGGATGGACCCGCACCGTCGACGGCGCGCTCGCCGTCAACGAGCCCGAGTCGGCCTGGTGGTGGTTCCCGTCCAACGACCACCCGCTGGACAAGGCCACCTGGGACGTCTCGGTGTCGGTGCCCGACGGCGTCGAGGTGATCAGCAACGGCGTGCAGCCCCGGCCCCCGCTGGCCGAGGCCGGCAACCGGATGCGGTGGGGTTGGCGCAGCACCAAGCCCGGCGCCACCTACCTGGCGTTCCTGGCGATCGGCCAGTACGACATCGTCACCGACACCGCCCCGAACGGGCAGCCGGTGATCAACGCCTACAGCACCACGCTGGGCGACCGGGCTCCCGCCGCCCGGGCCAGCATCGAACGCACCGCCGAGGTCGTCGACTGGGCCAGCGGCGTCTTCGGGCCGTACCCGTTCGAGGCGCAGGGGGGTGTGGCCGCACCGATCGACAGCCTCGGCTTCGCCCTGGAGACGCAGACCCGCCCGGTGTACGGGCCCGGCTTCTGGCGACGCGGCAGCAACCCGTACGTGGTGGTGCACGAGAACGCCCACCAGTGGTTCGGCGACTCGGTCTCGGTGGCGAACTGGAGCAACATCTGGCTCAACGAGGGCTTCGCCTCGTACGCCGAGTGGCTCTGGTCGGAGGCGCAGGGTGAGGGCACCGCGCAGGAGCTGTTCGACTTCACCTACGCCAACTACCCCGTCGGCGACGGCTTCTGGCAGGTGCTGCCGGGCAACCCGGGTGCCGGCGCGGTCTTCGACGACGCGGTCTACGACCGGGGCGCGATGGCCCTGCACCAACTCCGGCTGACCGTCGGCGACGACGCGTTCTTCCGGATCCTGCCCGCCTGGACCGCCGAGCACCGGTACGGCAACGGCACCATCGCCCAGTTCCAGGCCCTCGCCGAGCGGATCTCCGGCCTCGACCTGGACCCGGTCTTCACGACCTGGCTGTTCACCCCCGGCCGGCCCACCCCGGCCACCGCCACCCGCAGCACGACCGCCCCGGCGCAGCCGAAGTCGTGGACCCAGATCCGGGCGGCGCACCAACTGCTGGCGCGCTGACCGACCCCGGTTCGGGCTGCCCGCCCCCGGCACCGGCGCGGGCAGCCCGGACCGGCCTCTACTCCAGCACCCGCCCGCGCCTCGACTTCGACAACCGCCTGCCCGCCCCTCGGCTCCAGCGCCCGCCCCGCCTCAGCTTTGAGTGCTCTGCCGCATCTCAGCTCCGGCGCTGGCCCGCTCGGCTACGGCTTGGGCCGGCGTCGAGCCGGGCAGAGGAGGTAGTCCCGGACAGCAATATGCCTGGCTGGCATAAATATGCCAGCCAGGCATGACCCTTCCTGCGGACACATGTGCTCCCGGAGGACCCGCACCCTCCCCCCGGCACCGCACCGGAGCCGGACCAGATCTCACCGCCGAAGCAGCCCCCATCAGCCGCCGGCCGAAGCAGCCACCAGCCCAGGGCAGGGCAGCCACCAGCCCAAGGCAGCCGGCGAGCAAGGGCAGCCAACCGCCGAGGGCAACCGTTAGCCGAGGGCAGCCGGCCGCCCGGGGTCAGCGCGCGGCGAGGGGCTGCCGGGCCGGGTCGACCGGGGCCGGCAGGTCACCCACCCCACCCAGGTAGGAGTGGATCGCCGCGGCGGCGGCCCGCCCCTCGGCGATCGCCCAGACGATCAGCGACGCCCCCCGGTGCATGTCCCCGGCGACGAACACCCCGTCGGCGTCGGTCTGCCAGTCGGGGCGGGCGTCGACCGCACCCCGGGCGTTGCGGACCACCCCGAACTGGGCCAGCAGCGGCTGCTCCTCGGTGCCTTCGAAGCCGATGGCCAGCAGCACCAGGTCCGCCGGGAGTTCCCGCTCGGAGCCGGGCAACGCGGTGACGACCCGTCGACCGTCGCGCCGCTCCACCGTCACCTCGGCGATCCGGACGCCCTTGACCTGACCGGTGCCGTCGTCCACGAACTCCTGCACGGCCACCGCGAAGACCCGCTCCCCGCCCTCCTCGTGCGCCGGGTAGTTGCGCAGCACCCACGGCCACGTCGGCCACGGGTCCCGTTCGGCGTCGCGGCCGTGCGGCGGCTCCGGGTAGAGGTCGAGCTGGTGGACGCCGGCCGCGCCCTGCCGGTGGGCCACGCCCAGGCAGTCGGCGGCGGTGTCGCCACCACCGATGATCACCACGTGCTTGCCGGCCGCGTCGATCGGCGTGCCGTCGGGCAGCACCGCCGGGGCGGGCCGGCCGTCCCCGGCCGCCGCCACCACCCGGTTCGCCGCCACCAGGTGGGTCATCGCCTGGTGGACGCCGCGCAGCGGCCGACCGGGCGTCTCCGGGGTGTCCCGGCCCTGGAGCGCGCCACAGGCCAGCAGCACCGCGTCGTGCCGGGCCCGCAGCTCCTCGGCGGTCACGTCGACCCCGACGTTCACCCCGGTGCGGAACTGCACGCCCTCGGCGGCGAGCTGGGCCAGCCGCCGGTCGATGTGCTGCTTCTCCAGCTTGAAATCGGGGATGCCGTAACGCAGCAGACCGCCGATCGCGTCGTCCCGCTCGTACACCGTGACGGCGTGACCGGCGCGGGCCAGTTGCTGGGCGGCGGCGAGCCCGGCGGGCCCGGAACCGACCACGGCGACCGACCGCCCGGTCGACGCCGGCACCGGGCGGGGGTTCAGCCCGCCCCGGGCCACCGCCGCGTCGGCGATCTCCACCTCCACCTGTTTGATGGTGACCGGCTGCTGGCCGCCCAGACCCAGCACGCAGGCCGCCTCGCAGGGTGCCGGGCAGAGCCGGCCGGTGAACTCGGGGAAGTTGTTGGTGGCGTGCAGCGACTCCACCGCGGCGTCCCAGGTGCCGGTGCGGACCAGGTCGTTCCAGTCCGGGATGCGGTTGCCCAGCGGGCAGCCGTCGTGGCAGAACGGGATGCCGCAGTCCATGCACCGGGTGGCCTGCTCCCGGATCAGCTCGGCCCCGGCGGGCGGGTACACCTCGCGCCAGTCGGTGATCCGCACCGCCACCGGGCGACGGGCCGGCAACTGCCGCTCGTAACGCAGGAAACCATTCGGGTCAGGCACGAGCCACCTCCTGGGCGACCACCCGCGCGGCGGGCGGCACCGACGCGGTCAGCGCAGACATGACCGCGTCGTCGACGTCGCGGCCGGCGGCTTCGGCGGCCTTCATGATCTCCATAACCCGGCGGTAGTCCCGGGGGACCACGGCGGTGAACTCCTCCACCGCCTCCGGCCAGTTCTTGAGCAACTCCGCGCCGACCGCCGAGTCGGTCTCCGCGACGTGCCGCTGCACCAGGTCGTGCAGCAACTCCCGCTCGGCGTCGCGCAGCGGGGACAGGTCGACCAGTTCCGCGTTGACCCGGCCGGTGTCCAACCGGTGCACGTACGCCGTCCCACCGGACATGCCGGCGGCGAAGTTACGGCCCGTCTCGCCGAGCACCACCACCGTGCCACCGGTCATGTACTCGCAACCGTGGTCGCCGACGCCCTCGACGACGGCCACCGCACCGGAGTTACGCACCGCGAAGCGCTCCCCCACCCGGCCACGCAGGAACAGCTCACCGCCGGTGGCCCCGTACAGGATGGTGTTGCCGGCGATGATCTGGTCCTCGGCGCGCTGCCCGGCGGTGGCCTCGGGGTCGACGAACGGCGCGGCGGCGTCCGGGCGGATCACGATCCGGCCGCCGGAGAGCCCCTTGCCGACGTAGTCGTTGGCGTCGCCGTGCAGCCGCAGGGTCACCCCGCGCGGCAGGAACGCGCCGAAGGACTGCCCGGCGGTGCCGCGCAGCACGAACTCGACGGTGTCGTCCGGCAGGCCGGCGCCGCCGTGCCGGCGGGTCACCTCGCCGCCGAGCATCGCGCCGACGCTACGGTGCTCGTTGCGCACCGCCACCTCCACCCGGACCGGGCTGCCGTCGCGCAGCGCCGGTTGGGCCAGCGCGATCAGCTCGTTGTCCAGGGCCAACTCCAGGCCGTGGTCCTGGGCGCGGACACCGCGCCGGGCGGCACCCTCGGGCAGCTGCGGGGTGTGCAGCACCCGGGCCAGGTCGAGGCCGTGGCCCTTCCAGTGGTCGATCGCCGGTACGATGTCGAGCACCTCGGTCTGCCCGATCGCCTCTTCGATGCTGCGGAAGCCCAGCTCGGCCAGGTAGCCGCGGACCTCCTCGGCGAGGAAGAGGAAGAAGTTCTCCACGAACTCCGGCCGGCCGGTGAAGCGTTCCCGCAGCACCGGGTTCTGGGTGGCGATGCCGACCGGGCAGGTGTCGAGGTGGCAGACCCGCATCATCACGCAGCCCTCGACGATCAGCGGGGCGGTGGCGAAACCGAACTCCTCCGCGCCGAGCAGCATCGCCACCACCACGTCCCGGCCGGTCTTGAGCTGGCCGTCGACCTGCACGGTGACCCGGTCACGCAGCTTGTTGAGCAGCAGCGTCTGCTGCGCCTCGGCCAGGCCCAGCTCCCAGGGGGTGCCGGCGTGCTTGAGCGAGTTGAGCGGGGACGCGCCGGTGCCGCCGTCGTGCCCGGAGATCAGGATGACGTCGGCCTTGAGCTTGGCGACCCCGGCCGCGACGGTGCCCACACCGACCTCGCTGACCAGCTTGACGTGCACCCGGGCGGCCGGGTTGACGCACTTGAGGTCGTGCACGAGCTGGGCGAGGTCCTCGATGGAGTAGATGTCGTGGTGCGGCGGCGGGGAGATCAGGCCGACGCCGGGGGTGGCGTGCCGGGTGCGGGCGATCCACGGCCACACCTTGTTGCCGGGCAGCTGCCCACCCTCGCCGGGTTTCGCGCCCTGCGCCATCTTGATCTGGAGGTCGTCGGCGTTGACCAGGTATTCGCTGGTCACCCCGAAGCGTCCGCTGGCGATCTGCTTGACCGCCGAGCGGCGGGCCGGGTCGTGCAGCCGGTCGACGTCCTCGCCGCCCTCGCCGGTGTTGGACTTGCCGCCGAGCCGGTTCATCGCGATGGCCAGCGTCTCGTGCGCCTCCGCCGAGATCGACCCGTACGACATGGCGCCGGTGGCGAACCGCTTGACGATCTCGGTGGCCGGCTCGACCTCCTCGATCGGCACCGCCGGACGCAACCCGGTCCGCAGGGTGAACAGCCCGCGCAGCGAACCGGCCTGGGCGGCCAACTCGTCGACCTTGGCGGTGTACTGGCGGAACACGTCGTACTGGCGGCTGCGGGTGGCGTGCTGGAGCAGGAAGACCGTCTCCGGGTTGAACAGGTGCAGCTCGCCCTCGCGCCGCCACTGGTACTCGCCGCCCACCTCCAGCCGGGTGGAGCCGACGGTGCCGGGCGTCGGCCAGGCCTGCCCGTGCCGGGCGGCGACCTCGGTGTGGATCCCGGCCAGCCCGATCCCGCCGATGGTGCTGGGGGTGCCTCGGAAATAGCGGTCGACCAGCCGGGTGTCCAGGCCGACGGCCTCGAAGACCTGCGCGCCGCAGTACGACGACACCGTCGAGATGCCCATCTTGGACATGATCTTGAGGACGCCCTTGCCGAGCGCCTTGACGTAGTTGCGGACCGCCTTGCCCGGCTCCACCCCGACCAGGGCCCCGGTGGCGATCATGTCCTCCACCGACTCGAAGGCCAGGTAGGGGTTGACCGCCGCCGCGCCGTACCCGATGAGCACCGCCGCGTGGTGCACCTCGCGGCAGTCACCGGACTCCACGATCAGCGCCACCTGGGTCCGGGTCTGCTCCCGCACCAGGTGCTGGTGCACCGCCGCGGTCAGCAGCAGCGACGGGATCGGCGCCAGGTCGGCGTTGGAGTCCCGGTCGGACAGCACCAGGATGCGTACGCCGTCCTCGATCGCCTCGGAGACGTGCCGGCAGATCTCGGTCAGCCGGGCCTTGATGCCGGCCCCGCCGTCGCGGATGCGGTAGAGCCCGGACACCCGGACCGCCTTGAAGCCGGGCAGGTCGCCGTCCTCGTCGACGTCGAGCAGCTTCGCCAGCTCGTCGTTGTCGATCACCGGGTAGGGCAGCACGATCTGCCGGCAGCTCGCCGCCCCCGGGTCCAGCAGGTTGCCCTCCGGGCCGATGGTCGACGCCAGGCTGGTCACCAACTCCTCCCGGATCGCGTCCAACGGCGGGTTGGTGACCTGCGCGAAGAGCTGGTGGAAGTAGTCGTAGAGCAGCCGGGGCCGGGTCGACAGCGGCGCGATCGGGGTGTCGGTGCCCATCGAGCCCAGCGGCTCCGCCCCGGTACGGGCCATCGGGGCGAGCAGGATCTTCAGCTCCTCCTCGGTGTAACCGAAGGTCTGCTGCCGCCGGCGCACCGAGTCGTGGGTGTAGACCACGTGCTCCCGGGCGGGCAGGTCACCGAGGTCGATCAGGCCGGCGTGCAGCCACTCGTCGTACGGCTGGGCGGCGGCCAACTCGGTCTTGATCTCGTCGTCCGAGACGATCCGGCCGTTGACCGTGTCCACCAGGAACATCCGGCCCGGCTGGAGGCGGCCCTTGGCGACCACCGTGGCCGGGTCGAGGTCGAGCACGCCCGCCTCGCTGCCCAGCACCACCAGCCCGTCGGCGGTCCGCCACCAACGCCCCGGCCGCAGGCCGTTGCGGTCCAGCACCGCCCCGACGATCTCACCGTCGGTGAAGGCGACCGACGCCGGCCCGTCCCACGGCTCCATCAGGCTGGCGTGGAACCGGTAGAACGCGCGCTTGTCCGGGCGCATCGCCGGGTCGTTCTCCCACGCCTCCGGGATCATCATCAGCACCGCGTGCGGCAGGCTCCGGCCGGCCAGGTGCAGCAACTCCAGCACCTCGTCGAAGTTGGCCGAGTCGGAAGCGGCCGGAGTGCACACCGGGAACACCCGGCGGATGTTGCCGGGCAGGTGCGGGCTGCGCAGCAGCGCCTCGCGGGCCTGCATCCAGTTCCGGTTGCCGCGGATCGTGTTGATCTCGCCGTTGTGCGCGATGAACCGGTACGGGTGGGCCAACGGCCAGGACGGGAAGGTGTTGGTGGAGAACCGGGAGTGCACCAACGCGATCGCGCTGTCGACCCGCTCGTCGGTCAGCTCCGGGAAATACTCCGGCAGCTGGTCGGGGGTGAGCATGCCCTTCCAGGTCATCGTCCGCGCCGACAACGACGGGAAGTAGGCGGTCACCCCCCGCTCGGCGGTCTCCCGCTCGGCCTGCTTACGCACGCAGAACGCCACCCGGTCCAGGTCGATGCCGGACAGCGGGGAACCGGCCGGACCCGCCGGGGTGTCGGTGAGCCGGTGCGCGGCCAGGAAGAGCTGCCGGATCCGGGGCATCGCCGCCAACGCCGTCTCACCGAGCCCGCTCGGGTCGGTCGGCACGTCGCGCCAGCCGAGCACCTCGGCCCCCTCGACGAGGGCGTACTTCTCCACCACCTGACGGGCGCGGGCCTCACCGCCGTCGTCGTCGGGGAGAAAGACCAGACCGGTGGCGTACTGGCCGGCGGGGGGCAGGGGGAAGTCCACCACCGCGCGCAGGAACGCGTCCGGCACCTGGATCATGATGCCCGCGCCGTCGCCGGTGTTCTGCTCGGCGCCCCGGGCGCCACGATGGTCGAGCCGGCAGAGCGCACCGAGGCCGTTCGCCACCACCGCATGGGAGCGCCGCCCGTGGAGGTCGGCCACGAAGGCCACCCCGCACGCGTCGTGCTCGTGCGCCGGGTCGTACAGACCGGTCGCGGAAGGGACCGGCTGCGGGCTGTGCGGGTACGGAAGGGCCACCGGGTCTCCTGTCGTCACTCAGGTTGTTTCATGGTCGGGACGACGTCGGCCCTGGGCGGTCTGTTGAGTCTACGTTAGGGCGACCCGGGCAGGGCCAGTGCGGATTGATCACACCTTCCAGACTCTGGGACGTGTAGTCTCGCGCGGTGGATCCTGCGCATCGCGACCTGTTCGACCGGTTGGAACGCTTCTATGACGCGGTGCCCCGGGACGCCGCCCGCGCCGAGGAACACGGCGGCCTGGTGCTGTTCGCCCGGAACGGGGTCGGTTGGCCGTTCTACGCCCGCCCCCGCCTCGACGCCACCGCGCCACCGTCGCTGGCCGACCTGCACACCGTCCGGGAACGGCAGCGTGAGCTGGGCCTGCCCGAGGCGTTCGAGTGGGTGCACGAGACCACCCCGGACCTGCTCACCACCGCCCGGGCCGCCGGCCTGAGCGTGCTGGAGGCCCCGCTGATGGTGCTCGACCCGCAGGTGACCCCGCCCGACCCGGCGACGCTCACCGACGTACCGGTGCGGGTGCTGGACCCGGACGCGCCCGGCTTCGCGCTCGACGTGGCGGCCCGCCGCGCGGTCGCCGCGGTCGGTTTCTCCGCCGCCGGCACCGCCGCCGGCGCCGCCGGCCCGGCCGAACGGGACGCCGCGATGACCGAGCTGGACGTGGCCGCCCTCGACGAGGAGCGGGCCGCGATCGCCGCCGGCCGGCGACTGTCGGCGGTCGCCTGGACGCCTGACGACGGCGCGTTGGCCAGCGGGATGGCGATGCGGGTCGACGACGTCGCCGAGATCGCCGGGGTCGCCACCCTGCCGGCCGCCCGCCGCCGGGGGCTCGCCGCCGCGGTCACCGCCACTCTGGCCCGCACCCTGCGCGCCGCCGGCACCGACCTGGTCTTCCTCTCCGCCGGCAGCGAGGACGTCGCCCGCATCTACCTGCGCGTCGGCTTCCGCCGCATCGGCACCGCCTGCATAGCCGAACCCACCGCCCTCCTCTAACCCCCACCCCTGTCCCTCCCCCGCCCCGCCCCGACTCGCCCCGGCTCGCCCCGCCCCGGCTCGCCCCGCCCCGGCTCGGCTCGGTGATCAAGAGGTTTGCGTCATGAAATGGGCCGCGCATGACGCAAACCTCTTGATCACCGGCCCGGGGACGGCCGTGCGGGGCGGGTTGGGGGTGGGGGCGGGTCAGGGGGTGGGTGGGGGGCGCCAGGCGGCGGCTGCGGCGGCGGCACCGGAGAGCAGGCGGGGGCTGATCGTGCCGAGGGCCGCGTCGCGGGCGCGCAGGGCCAGCCGGCCCCGGGTCTGGAGCACCGCCGACATCCGGCGGGTCTGCCGGACCACGGTGGCCGCCCGGGGACGGCGCAACCGGTCGTACGCCAGCACGGCGTCGGGCAACCGGGACTCGCGCAGCAGCGACGACAGGGTGGCCGCGTCCTCGAAGGCCAGGCAGGCGCCCTGTCCCAGGTGCGGTGGCATGGCGTGGGCGGCGTCGCCGAGCAGCACCACCCCGCCCGGCCCGGCGGGGAAGCCGTACGCCCGGGGCAGCGGACGCAACTCACGCACCTCCTGCTGCACCAGGTCGTCGGGTTCGGTGGCCGCCAGGAGGTCACCGATCGGGGCGGGCCAGCCCGCGTACCACCGCTTGAGCAGGGCGAGCTGGGTCTGCGGGGACTCCGGGCGGGGCGCACCGGCGGCGGTGGCCACCCAGTAGACGCCACCTCGACGGGACGCGCCGGAGGACCCCCGCTCGCCGAGCGAGGCCGCCACGAACCGGTAACCGGCGCCCAGCACCTCGCCACCGACCGGCTGGTCGGCCGGCACCGGCACCCGGTACCAGGGGATCACCGCCCGCCAGGCGGCGCAGCCGGAACTGACCACGCTGGCCTCGGGGGCGAGCTGACGGCGCAGCACGCTGTCCGTGCCGTCGGCGGCGACCACCAGGTCCGCCTCGACGAACTGCCCGTTCAGCCCGACCCCGGGCCGCTCGTCGGGGTTGGCCCGGACGCTGTCCACCACGACCCCGGTCCGCAGCTCGACCCGGTCCCCGAGGCCGGCGATCAGGGCGTCGTGCAGATCCTCCCGGTGCACCACCACCGGCATCCGGTCGGCCGGGGTGGGCCGGGGCTGCGCCAGCCAGTGACCGTCGGGGCGGCGGATACCGCCGTCGGGCAGCGGGGTGGCGATGGCGTCCAGGCCGGCGCCGAGGCCGAGTACCCGCAACGCGCGTACCCCGTTGGGCCAGAGCACCACGGCGGTGGGTTCCGGGCGGACCCGGTCGGCCCGTTCCAGCAGGGTGACCTGCCAGCCGGAGCGGGCCAGCGCGCCGGCCACCGACAGTCCGCCGAGCCCGGCGCCGACCACCACCGCGCTGCGCATGCCGGGCCCGCTCAGTTGTCCCGGTCGGCGGGCCGGCCACCCGCGCCGCCGGCCCCCGCTGACGCGTCGATGTCGTCGCCCGCGCCGGTCCCGGCGGCCCGGTCGCCGCCGGCTCGGTCGCCGCCGGCCCCGGCCTCCGCACCGCCGCTGAGCCGGTCGGGCTCCGCCGGCTGGTCGTCGTGGCCCGCAGGCTGGTCGTCGTGGCCTTCAGGCTGGTCGTCGTGGCCTTCAGGCTGGTCGTCGGTCGCCGTCGCGTCGTCGGCGGCGGGTCCGTCGGGCCGTACCCCGGTCTCCCGGTACGCGGTGAACTGTTCCTCGTCGACCACCTGGTAGCCCACCGGCGCGACCGTCGCGGCGGACCCCTTGCCGGTCTGGGACAGGTCGACCTGGGAGACGTCGCCACCGGTCACCGGAGCCGGCGCGGGGGCGTCGATCGGGATCAGGTAACCCCGGGGGCCCCGCACCCGCAGGAAGTAGATCAGCGCGCCGAGGAAGACCAGCCCGGCGGTCCACACGTTGAGCCGGACCCCGAGGATCCGGTTCGCCTCGTCGCTGCGCATCAGCTCGATCCAGAACCGGCCGGCGGTGTAACCCATCACGTAGAGCGCGAAGGCCCGGCCGCGCCCCAACTTGAACCGCCGGTCCAGGGCGAACACCAGGCCGGCGACGCCGAGGTTCCACAGCGCCTCGTACGCGAACGTCGGATGGTAGAGGCCGGGCTCCAGGATGGGCTGGTTGGCGTCGTCGCGCAGCGCGTGCCCGGGATTGTCCGGGTCCATCCGGTGGATCTCCAGGCCCCACGGCAGGCTGGTCCGCCCGCCGTACAGCTCGTTGTTGAACCAGTTGCCGAGCCGGCCCACCGCCTGGGCCAGCGGCAGGCCCGGGGCGAGGGCGTCGGCCACCACCGTCAGCGGGATGCCCAGCTGCCGGGCGGCGATCCAGGCACCGACCGCGCCACCGGCGACGGCCCCCCAGATGCCGAGACCGCCCTCCCAGATGGCGAACGCCTTCCAGGGGTCACCGCCGGTGCCGAAGTATTTCTCGGGTGAGGTGATCACGTGGTAGATCCGGGCGCCGATGATGCCGGTCGGGACCGCCCAGACCGCGATGTCGAGCACCGCGCCGGGGGCGACGCCACGCTGGCGCAGCCGATGCTCCGTCACCAGACAGGCGATCACGATGCCGGCGACGATGCAGAGGGCGTACGCCCGCAGCGGGACCGGCCCGAGCTGCCAGACGGCGGTCGTGGGGCTGGGCAGCGCCGCCAGGGGTGTCATCGAGACGTGGGTCACGGGTGCACAGGCTACCGCTGCGCAGCCGCGCCGTGGCACCCCGGTCCGGTCAGACCTGCCACCCGACCCTGCAACCCCGTCGGCCGGCCGCCCGACGGACGCCAGCCGTGGGGCGAAATGGCAGCATTCCGCCGCAGCGGACACCGCCGTCGCGCCCCCACTGAGTTGATCAACCCGAGCCGTCCCGCACCTCGGCGACGGACGGCAGGGTGGGACGGGCCGGCCGGGTGCGGGCTCAGCGGGTCGGGTTGCGGACGCCCTCGGCCAGCTCGGCGGAGAGGGTACGCAGGGCGGCCAACCCCGCGTCGAGGTCCGGGGCGTCCAGCAGCCGGCGGATCAGCGCGCTACCCACGATCACCCCGTCGGCGTACCCGGCGACGGTGGCCGCCTGCGCGCCGGTGCCGACGCCGAGACCCACCCCGACGGGCAGCTCGGTGACCTCCCGCAGCCGGGAGACCAGCACCGGGGCGGCGTCCGAGGTCTGGGACCGGGCCCCGGTCACCCCCATGATGGCGGTGGCGTAGACGAAGCCCCGGCAGTGCTCAACGGTCATCCGCAGCCGGGCGTCCGTGGACGACGGGGAGACCAGGAACGTCCGGTCCAGCCCGTACGCGTCCGAGGCGGCCAGCCACTCGCCGGCCTCGTCGGGAATGAGGTCGGGGGTGATCAGGCCGGTGCCCCCGGCGGCGGCCAGGTCCCGGGCGAACGCGTCCACCCCGTACTGCTCGATCGGGTTCCAGTAGGTCATGGTGACCACGGGTGCCCCGGTGGCCGCGACCGCCTCGATGATGCGCAGCGTGTCGGCGGTACGGACACCACCGGCCAGGGCGATGTCGCTGGCCTTCTGGATCACCGGGCCGTCCATCACCGGGTCGGAGTAGGGGATCTCCACCTCGATGACGTCCACCCCGGCCTCGACCATCGCGGTCATCGCGGCGATGCTGCCCTCGACGGTGGGGAACCCGGCCGGCATGCAGCCGACCAGGACGGCCCGCCCGTCGGCCCGGGCCTTGTCGAAGGCCACCCCGATCCGGCTCACGGTCTCACTGCTCCTTGTCGAGGATGCCGAAGTACTCACCGGCGGTGTGCACGTCCTTGTCGCCCCGGCCGGAGAGGTTGACCACGAGGAGCGGTTCCCGGCCCAGCTCGGCGGCGAGCTGCGGGGCGATCTGCACCGCGCCGGCGAGGGCGTGCGCGCTCTCGATCGCCGGGATGATCCCCTCGGTGCGGCAGAGCAGCTCGAACGCGGCCATCGCCTCCCGGTCGGTCACCGGCTGGTAGCGGGCCCGGCCGCTGTCGTGCAGCCACGCGTGCTCCGGGCCGACCCCGGGGTAGTCCAGGCCGGCGGAGATCGAGTGCGACTCGACGGTCTGGCCGTCGGCGTTCTGCAGCACGTACGTGCGGGCGCCGTGCAGCACCCCGGGGGTGCCGCCGGTGATGCTGGCGGCGTGCCGGTCGGTGTCCACGCCGTCGCCACCGGCCTCGAAGCCGTACAGTCGTACGTCGGTGTCGGGCACGAAGGCGTGGAAGATGCCCAGCGCGTTGGAGCCGCCGCCGACGCAGGCGAGCACGGCGTCCGGCAGCCCACCGGTCAGGTCGAGGCACTGCTGACGGGCCTCGTCACCGATGCCGCGCACGAAGTCCCGGACCATCTCCGGGAACGGGTGCGGACCGGCGGCGGTGCCGATCAGGTAGTGGGTGTCGTCGACGTTGGCGACCCAGTCCCGCATCGCCTCGTTCATCGCGTCCTTGAGGGTGCGCGAGCCGGTGGTCACCGGAATCACGGTGGCCCCCAGCATCCGCATCCGGGCCACGTTGAGCGCCTGCCGCTCGGTGTCCACCTCGCCCATGTAGACCACACAGTCGAGGTCGAACAGGGCGGCGGCGGTGGCGGTGGCCACCCCGTGCTGACCGGCGCCGGTCTCGGCGATCACCCGCCGCTTGCCCATCCGCCGGGTGAGCAGCGCCTGGCCCAGCACGTTGCGCACCTTGTGCGCGCCGGTGTGGTTGAGGTCCTCCCGCTTGAGCAGGACCCGGGCACCGATCTTGGCGGAGAACCGCTCGGCGGAGTAGAGCAGGGAGGGGGTGCCGGCGTAGTCGTGCAGCAGGGCCGCGAACTCGGCGAGGAACTCCTCGTCGGTCATCGCCTTGCGGTACGCGGCGTCCAGCTCGTCGAGCGCGGCGACCAGCGCCTCGGGGACGAACCGGCCGCCGAACCGGCCGAAGTGACCGGCGGAGTCGGGAAACTGGCCGGCCGGGGTCGTCACGTCGGCGCTCATGCCGTCGCTCCCCGGCCGTCCGCGCGCCGACGCCCCGTCGCGTCGCCGGTGACGAATCGCTCGCGCTCGCTCATCGCGATGTCCTCTCGCTGCGCAGATCTGCCCGTCGGGTCAGCGCGCCGGGCGGGGCGTGGCCGGGTGGTTCCCGGCGTTGACCAGCTCGGCGACCGCCTCACGGGGGCTCTTCTGGGTGACCAGCCCCTCGCCCACCAGGACGGCGTCGGCGCCGGCCGAGGCGTACCGGATCAGGTCGTGCGGACCGCGCACGCCGGACTCGGCGATCTTGACGACGCTGCTCGGCAGGCCGGGGGCGATCCGTTCGAACACCGACCGGTCGACCTCCAGGGTACGCAGGTCACGGGCGTTGACCCCGATCACCTGCGCGCCGGCCTCCAGGGCCCGGTCGGCCTCCTCCTCGGTGTGCACCTCGACCAGCGCGCACATGCCGAGCGACTCGATCCGCTCCAGCAACCCGACCAGGGCGTTCTGCTCCAGCGCGGCGACGATCAGCAGCACCAGGTCGGCACCGTGCGCCCGGGCCTCGTGCACCTGGTAGCTGGAGACCACGAAGTCCTTACGCAGGACCGGCACCTGCACCGCCGCCCGCACCGCAGCCAGGTCGTCGAGTGAGCCACCGAACCAGCGCCCCTCGGTCAGCACACTGATCGCCCGGGCACCACCCGAGGCGTACTCGCCGGCCAGCTCGGCCGGGTCGGCGATCTCGGCCAGTCGGCCCCGGCTCGGTGAGGAACGCTTCACCTCGGCGATCACGGCCACGCCGGGCTTGCGCAGGGCCGCGTACGCGTCCAGCGGCGGCGGCGCGGCGGCGGCCAGTTCGCGCAACCGCTCCAGCGGAAGCTGCTCCTGCCGTCGCGCCACATCCTCGCGGACGCCGGCCAGGATCTCGTCGAGCACGCTTGCGGACGCCGCCGAACCGGCCCCGTCCCCCTCTGCGTGCGCATGCTCAGCAGTCACCAACGGACTCCCCTCTCCGGGTGTCATGGGCCGATGCTAGGGGGCGCCACCTGGCGACAAGTGCCGGGGGTATGGCGCTCCTCACGAGATGGGCTGTGGCATGATGCCGGACCTCCGGTGAACGGAATGTCACACAGCGCCACCGTACCCGTCGGCGGGTGTCATCGACATCCGTCGTCCGGAGCCGCCCGGACCATCGATAGACGCCCATATGCGTTATGAGATCACGTTCCGGCGCACCGCGCAGCTCGGCCCGGTCGGGGCGGCTGTGACGAAACTCAAGGATCTCCGCCCGGTGCAGGTGGGGGCCGTTGACCGGCCCGTCACCAGGGCGAAACGTGAACCGGGCAGCATCGGTTTCGGGCAGACTCGACCATGCGCCTGCCCACCATCGGATCTCATCGTGCGGGGTGATCTATGAGCACTGCGGGGCCGAACGCCGGCATCGGACTCACCACCATCTCCCGAACCGTCGCCTCGCTGGCCGTCGAGGTGGTGCACACCCTGGAACGGGTCGTCGCGGGCGAGGGGCGGGTACGCACCGCCCGGGGCAACGCCTGGGAGGCGGTCTGCGCCGACCGGGCGCGCGCCGACCAGCGCGCCGAGCTGGACCGCCTGGTCGCCGAGCTGGCCGCCACCCGGGCCGCGGCCCGGGACCGGCACCCGGGTCAGGACCGGCGGGCCGTTCGGGACCAGCGCGCCACCCGCGCGCCGCAGCCGGTCAGCTGACCGTCGGGTCCTCACCCCGGTCGAGCGCGTCCCACGCCGCCCGGTTGCCCCCCTCGGCGATCGGCCGACCGTCGGGCCGGTCCGGCCCGGTGGCGCGCGCCGTCCGCTCGTAGCGGGCACCCATCGTCGGCCAACCCGCGCCGCGCAGCGCGGTGAGCAACCCGCCTCCGGCCGCCACCAGGCCACCGAGCAGGCAGAGCGCCGGCCACTGCCGGTGCGCCTCAGCCCCCGGGTCGGCGGCCAGCCCGTAACCGCCACCGGCCGCCACCGCCAGGCCGAGCAGGGCGACGAAACCACCCAGCAGCCGCCGCAGCCGCCCCCGGGTGGCCAGCACCGCACCGCCACCGGCCAACGCGACCAGCGCCAACGCGGACAGCCAGGGCAGCAGGTCCGCCCCGGAGCGGTCCTGCCGGGCCGGCGGCAACGCCCCCCGGGCGAGCACCTCCACCGACCAGGTGCGGGTCGCCGTCCAGGTGGCCAGGCCCGCCCCCGCCAGGCAGAGCAGCACGGCGTACGTCAGCTCACGCCGCCCGGAGGCCGCCGAACCACCGGAGGCCGCCGACCCGTCGGAGGTGGCCAAACCGTCGGAGGTGGCCGAACCGTCGGGGACAGCCGGGCCGTCGGGGACAGCCGGGCCGTCGGGGACAGCCGGGCCGTCGGGGACAGCCGGGCCGTCGGGGACAGCCGGGCCGTCGGAGGCGGTGCCGCTCACCGGGCCGGTCGCAGGGTCTCGGCGGCGGCGATGGCAGCCAGCACGGCGGCGGCCTTGTTCCGGGTCTCCTGGTCCTCGGCGGCCGGATCGGAATCGGCCACCACCCCCGCCCCGGCCTGCACGTACGCCCGGCCGTCGCGGATCAGCGCGGTCCGGATCGCGATCGCCATGTCGAGGTCGCCGCCGAACCCGAAGTAGCCCACGGTGCCGCCATAGAGCCCTCGGCGCACCGGCTCCAACCCTTCGATGATCTCCATGGCGCGGACCTTCGGGGCCCCGGACAGGGTGCCGGCCGGGAAGGTCGCGGCCAGCGCGTCGAAGGCCGTCCGGTCCTCGCGCAGGGTGCCCACCACCGTGGAGACGATGTGCATCACGTGGCTGTACCGCTCGATGGTGGCGAACTCCGGCACCTGCACGGTGCCCGGCTGGCAGACCCGGCCCAGGTCGTTGCGGCCCAGGTCGACAAGCATCACGTGCTCGGCGCGTTCCTTCGGGTCGGCCAGCAGCTCGGTGGCGAGCCGGGCGTCGGCGACCGGGGTGGACCCGCGCGGCCGGGTGCCGGCGATCGGGTGCAACATCGCCCGCCGCTGCCCGTCGGTGTCGGCGTTGACCTTGAGGTGCGCCTCCGGGGACGAGCCGACGATGTCGAACCCGTCGAAGCGCAGCAGGTACATGTACGGGCTCGGGTTGGTCGTCCGCAGCACCCGGTAGACGTCCAGCGGGTCGGCGTCGGTGGCCCGCTCGAAGCGTTGGGCCAGCACGATCTGGAAGCACTCGCCGGCCCGGATCGCCTCCTTGGCCGCCTCGACCGCCTTCGGGTAGCCGCCGTCCGGGGTGCGGCTGACCACGTCGCCGGCCGGTGGCCGACCCACCGTCGAGATCATGGGCGGAATCGGTCGGGACAACGCGGTGGTCATCGCGTCGAGCCGCCCCACCGCGTGGTGGTAGGCGGCGGTGACCCGGTCGGCCCGGTCCGGGTCGGTAAGCGGTGGCAGCACCGCGTTGGCGACCAGGATCGCCGACCCGTCGTAGTGGTCCAGCACCACCAGGTCGGTGGCGAGCATCATGCCCAACTCCGGCACCCCGAGGTCGTCCTCGGTCAGCTCGGGCAACCGCTCGAACCGGCGGATCAGGTCGTACCCCAGGTAGCCGACCATGCCACCGGTCAGCGGCGGCAGGCCGGCCGCCGGGTCCGGGGTGCCACCGGCGAGCGCCTCGACGGTCTCCCGCAGCACGTGCACCGGGTCGCCGGAGACCGGCACGCCGGCCGGCGGGGTGCCGGTCCACTGCGCGACGCCGTCCCGTTCGACCAGGGTGGCGCTGCTGCGCACCCCGATGAACGAGTACCGCGACCAGGCCATGCCGGCCGAACCGACACCCTGCTCGGCGGACTCCAGCAGGAACGTGCCCGGCCCGCCGGCCAGCTTGCGGTAGACCCCCACCGGGGTCTCCGCGTCGGCCAGCAGCCGACGGGTCACCGGCACCACCCGCCACCGGGCCGCCGCCGCCACGAACCCCGCGAGATCCGGGCTGAGCGCGCCGTCGGTCATCGCTGGACCCCCTGACCGGTGACCGGGAGTTCGGTGAAGAAGCAGGTGTGTTCGCCGGTGTGGCAGGCAGCGCCGACCTGGTCCACGCCGACCAGCAGCGCGTCGCCGTCGCAGTCCAACGCCACCGAACGGACGTACTGGTGGTGGCCGGAGGTGGCGCCCTTGACCCAGTACTCCTGCCGGCTGCGCGACCAGTAGGTGGCCCGGCCGGTGGTGAGGGTGCGGTGCAGCGCCTCGTCGTCCATCCAGGCGACCATCAGCACCTCGCCGGTGTCGTGCTGGCGCACGACCGCGGCCACCAGGCCGTCCGGGGTGCGGCGCAGCCGGGCGGCGATGGCCGGGTCGAGACGGGACGGGCGGGCCGCGTCGGCGGGTCCGCCGTCGTTGGGGGCAGAGTCAGGTACGGGCACAGTTCCCGATTGTCCCGCACGCGGTGCGGGCACCTGCGCCCCGTCCCCGACCGCCCGGGACAACTGGGCGACGTAGCGGTCCAGCCGGCCATCGTGCAGCGCCAGGGCGAGGTCCGGGCCGGCCGTCTCGGCGATCCGGTCGGCGTACGGGCGGACCAGCGGGAGCACCCCGGCCACCAGGCGGGCCGCGGCGACGCCGACCTCGGCGACGGCAGCGGGGCGTACCCCCAGGCAGCGCAGCATGTCGTCGCGGTAGCCCGGCGGCGCGACCGGCAGGTCCAGGGCGGCGGCGAAGGCGGCCCGGCGGGACACCACCCGCACCCCCGGGTTGGCCGGGCGCAGCACGCACGGGCAGAGCCGGGCCAGGTCGGCGGCGGCCAGCCGGACCCCGAGCGGGTCGTCGGCGGCCAGCGCCCCGGCCACCTTGCCGAGGGTGGCGACCAGCTCCTCCAGCCGGGGCTGGTCGGCGGGCTGGCAGAGCACGGGCAGGTCGATCCGGCGACGCCAGGTCGGGTCGGCCCAGAGCAACCGGGTGGGGGTGGTCACCGGCAGCCCGAACGCCCAGTCGGCGGGTTCGCCCAGCCGGTCGACCCAGGTGCGGACGTCCCGCGCGGCCACCGAGACGTGCACGATCCGCCCGTCGACCTCGGTCAGGTAGGCGCGACGGGTGTCGTACGGCGTCTCGGCCGGCCGGCCCGTGCCACCCGGACCGGCGCGGTCGGCGTCGACCGGGGTCGTCTGCCGGGCCGGACCGGTCGGGCCCGGGGCGGCCGGCGGACCGGCCCGGCGCGGGACCGGCGCGGGACCGACCCGCTCCGGCGGTCCCGGCGCAGCGGCCCGGCGCGACAGGGCCGACGGCCCCGCACCGGGCGGGGACGCCGGGTCCGCCAGCGGTGACAGGTCCGCCAGCGGTGCCGGGTCCGACGGATCCGCCGGGACGGGCCGGCCGGTCGCGGTGACCAGGACGTCGAGGTCGACGTCACTGTAGGCGGTGGCGGCTGACCGGGCGTGGCTGCCGCGCAGCAGAATCCCGACCACCGGACGCTCGGCGCAGGCCCGCAGCCGGTCGGTCCAGTCGGCCAGGAAGGCGGCCTCCGGCAACGGAGCGTGATCCACCGCGCCATCGTGCCGTACGTCCGATCAGGTCCGCAATGCCCGAAGGCGGACATCCTGTCCGGTCAGAAGGCTAGCGCCCGGTCCGAAGGCTGAAGCCCGGGTCGGGGCTAAAGACCGGTAAGAAGGCTAGCGTCCGATCCGATGTAGGGCCGCAGGTGCTGACGGTCGCCTGGGCGCACGGCCCGATCCGGACACCGGCCGAGGGGACCGGATCGGGCCGCTCGCGGCGAGAGAGGCGACCGGAGCAGGTCAGTGGCCGACCGTCCGCATCCCGGCTGCCGCGTACCGCTCGCCGGCCACCGCGTCGGCGGGGACCGCCTCCCGCAACCGGGCCTGTTGGGCGGCGGTGAGCCGCAGGTCGGCGGCGGCGGTGTTCTCCTCCAGGTAGCGGACCCGCTTGGTGCCCGGGATCGGGAGCACGTCCGGGCCCTGGGCGAGCAGCCAGGCCAGGGCGGCCTGGGCCGGCGTGCAGCCGATCTCGTCGGCCACCGCCCGGACGGCGGCCACCAGGCGCAGGTTGGCGTCGAGGCTCTCCGCCGCGAAGCGGGGAGCCGCCGCCCGCCAGTCACCCTCGGCGAGCTGGTCCCGCCCGGTGATCGCCCCGGTGAGCAGCCCCCGCCCGACCGGTGAGTACGCCACCAGGGCCACCCCCAACTCCCGGCAGGTGTCCAGCATCTCCCCCTCGACGTCCCGGGTGAACAGGGAGTACTCCATCTGCACGGCCGAGATCGGGTGCACCGCGTGGGCCGTACGCAGGGTCGCCGGGCTGACCTCGGACAGGCCGATCAGGCGCACCTTGCCCGCCTCGACCAGCTCGGCCATCGCCGTGACGGTCTCCTCGATCGGGGTGCCCGGGTCACGGCGGTGCAGGTAGTACAGGTCGATGGTGTCGACCCCGAGCCGCCCGAGGGAGGCGTCACAGGCCTCGCGGGCCCAGGCCGCGCTGCTGTCGACGCGGACCCCGGAGCCGTCGGGGGTGCGTCGGTTGCCGAACTTGGTGGCCAGGAAGACCTCGTCGCGGCGGGCCCGGACCACCGGGGCGAGCAGCCGCTCGTTGGCGCCGAAGCCGTACATGTCGGCGGTGTCGAGGTGGTTCACCCCCAGGTCGAGGGCGCGGTGCAGGGTGCGCGTCGACTCCGCGTCGTCCGGCCCGCCGTAGGCGAAGCTCATCCCCATGCAGCCCAGGCCGATCGCGGAGACCTCCGGACCGTCGGCCCCCAGCTGTCGACGGATCATCGCCCCTCCTCCGCGCAACGGTAGATTTCGATCTTGTAGTTGAGCACCTTGAGGTCCTCCTCCAGTTCGGCCATCCGGGTCAGTACCCGGACCCGGTGGGCTTCGAACAGCGCCCGTCGGGCGGCCCGCGTCCGGTCGCCCTGGCGGGCCAGCTCGGCGTACCGGCGCATGTCACGCACGGGCATCCCGGTGCGGCGCAGCCGGGTGAGCAGCATCAGCCAGCTCAGGTCGGCCTCGGTGTAGCGGCGGCGGCCGGCCGAGTCGCGGCCGACCGGGGCGACCAGCCCTTCCTGTTCGTACCAGCGCAGTGTGTAGGTGGTCAGGCCGACCCGGGCCGCCGCCTCGCCGACCGACAGGACTCTCTCCCGCGTGCTGATGTCCACGTGCCCCAGGTTCTCAGTTCGAGCGTGCTCGAAGTCAACCGTTGCGCCACACCGGGTAATTCATCTAGCGTTGATTTCAACATACGATGAGTTTTGGGAGGCGCGATGGACGACGCCATCGCCGTCCGCGACCTGGTCGTCGACCGGGGTCGACGACGGGTGCTGGACGGCATCGGCTGCACGGTGCCGCGCGGCGCGGTCACCGGGCTGCTCGGCCCGAGCGGCAGCGGCAAGACCACCCTGATGCGGGCCGTGGTCGGGGTGCAGACGATCAACTCGGGCACGGTCACCGTGCTGGGTCGACCGGCCGGTGCGGCCGAGCTGCGCCGCCGGGTCGGCTACCTGACCCAGGCCCCCAGCGTCTACGTCGACCTGACGGTCCGGGAGAACGCCCGCTACTTCGCCGCCCTCCAGGGACGTACCGCCGCCGACGCCGACGCGGCGGTCACCGACGTCGGCCTGGCCGCCGCCGCCGGCCAACTGGTCGGCACCCTCTCCGGCGGGCAGCGCAGCCGGGCCTCACTGGCCTGCGCGCTGGTCGGCGAACCGGAACTGGTCGTCCTCGACGAGCCCACCGTCGGGCAGGACCCGGTGCTACGGGCCGACCTGTGGGCCCGGTTCCACGCCCTGGCCGCCGCCGGGACCACCCTGCTGGTGTCCAGCCACGTGATGGACGAGGCGGCCCGCTGCGACCGGCTGCTGCTGATCCGCCACGGCCGGCTGATCGCCGACGACACCCCCGACGCCGTCCGCGCCGCGACCGGGGTGGACGACCTGGAAGAGGCGTTCCTGCGCCTCATCCGGGCCGGCGAGGCCGGCCCGGCGGACATCGGGGAGGCGGCGTGAACCCGACGATCCTGGCCGCCACCACCGGGCGCATCCTGCGTCAACTGCGGCACGACCGGCGTACGGTGGCGCTGCTGGTGGTGGTGCCGACGGTGCTGCTCACCCTGGTCTACTACATGTACGCCGACCAGCCCGCCCCGCCCGGGCGACCGTCGCCCTTCGACCGGGTGGCCCTGGTGATGCTGGGCTTCTTCCCGTTCATCATCATGTTCCTGGTGACCAGCATCGCGATGCTCCGGGAACGCACCAGCGGGACGCTGGAACGGCTGCTCACCACCCCGCTGGGCAAGCTCGACCTGCTCTTCGGCTACGGCATCGCGTTCGGGCTGGCCGGGGTGGTCCAGTCGACCGTCGCCGCCGCCGCGGCGTACCGGCTGCTCGGGCTGACCACCGCCGGGTCCGCCGCGCTGGTCGTGCTGATCGCCGCGGTCAACGCGGTGCTGGCCGTCGCGCTGGGGTTGCTGTGCAGCGCCTTCGCCCGCACCGAGTTCCAGGCGGTGCAGTTCATGCCGGTCGTGGTCGCCCCGCAACTGCTGCTGTGCGGGCTGTTCGTGCCGCGCGACCAGATGGCCGGCTGGCTCCAGACGGTCAGCGACGCGCTGCCCCTGTCGTACGCGGTGGAGGCGCTCCAGGAGGTCGGCGCGCACTCCACACCGACCGGCCTGATGTGGCGCGACGTGTCGATCGTGGCCGGCGCGGCGGTGGTGGCCCTGGTGCTGGCGGCGGCGACCCTGCGCCGGCGCAGCGGGTGAGCCCGGTGACCCGACGCACCGGCCGCCGCCCCGGCAACCAGGACACCCGGGAGGCGATCCTCACCGCCGCCCGGTCGGCGTTCGCCGAACGCGGTTTCGACGCGGCCTCGATCCGGCAGGTCGCCACCGCCGCCGGGGTCGATCCGGCCCTGGTCCACCACTACTTCGGCAGCAAGGAGGAGCTGTTCCGGGCCACCGTCGACATCCCGGTCGACCCGGCCGCGCTGCTGCCCGCCGTGCTGGCCGGCGAACCGGACGGGATCGGGGAACGGCTGGTCCGCACGTTCCTCGGGGTGTGGGACTCGCCGGCCGGCGGGGCGGCGGTGGCGCTGCTCCGCTCGGCGAGCAACAACGAGTGGACGGCCCGGCTGATGCGCGAGTTCCTGACCACCCAGGTGCTGCGCCGGGTGCTCGACCAGCTCGACCTCGACCCGGCGGAACGGCCGCTGCGCGGCGCCCTGGTCGCCACCCAGATGATCGGCCTGGCCATGATGCGCTACGTCATCCGCCTCGAACCGGTCGCCTCCGCCACCCCCGACACCCTGGCCGCAACCCTCGGCCCCACCATCCACCGCTACCTCACCGCCCCTCTCCCCTAACCCCGCCCCGGCACCCCGCCCCGGTGATGCCCTGCCCCGGTGATGCCCTGCCCCGGTGATCAAGAGGTTTGCGTCACGAAAGCCGCCCGGCATGACGCAAACCTCTTGATCACCGGGGCAGCGGGCGGGGGGCGGAGGGGTGGGAGCGGGGGGTGGGGGTCAGGGGTGGGGGTGGGCGGGGGTGGGGAGGTGAAGCAGGGGGTGCAGGAGGTGGGGCAGGTCCGCCGGGTCGGTGACCGGGTGGGGGAACGGCAGGCGGGTGCGGCGGCGGTCGCCGGGTCGGCCGTACGCCACGACCAGGCCGTAGCGGTCCAGGCGTACCACCCGGGGCTCGTCGCCGGTCAGCCGGAGCCGACCGCGCAGGTACGCGACCGTCTCCGGCCCGTGGTGGTTGGCGAGATCGGCCAGCAGCGCGGCCTCGTCGGCGTGCAGCGGGTCCGGCTCGGCGGCGGCGTACTCGCCGGGATCGACCCGGTGCACCACACCGGCGGTCTCCAGCCGGGCCTCGACCACCTCGAAGCGGTGCAGCCGGAAGCGACTCCCCACGTCGAGCAGGTCACCGGTCGGGTCCACGGCGGCGAAGTCGACGGCGGCGCGACGGGCCGACTCGCCGTCCAGTGGCACCGCCCAGCCGGAGACCCAGGCCCGGCCGGCCGAGGGTGCTCCGGCGGCCGGAGGCAGATCCAGCACGTCGAGCACCACGGCGACGTCCCGGGCGACCCCCGGGTCCAGCTCGGCGGCCAGGTCGCTGAAGACCGGGACGAGCAGCAGCACCCGCCCCTCCACGTCGGTGGCGTGCCGGACGTGGAACGGCCCGGGTCGGTGGGCGAGATGCACCAGGCCGGGCAGCCGACCGGCCACCAGGGTACGGATCAGCTCAGCAGGGGTCGGGGCCACCGGGCACCTCCGATAAAGGTTAGCCTTACCTAACCCGCAGCGTAGAGCACCCGGGCGACCACGTCCACCGACTGCCGGTTCCGCAGGGACACGCCGCTCGGCGACACGGACCCGGCGGCCGGTCGCCCGTCACCGGCGCCGCGCCGGACGTCAACGGGCCTGGCCAACCAACCAACCAGCTAGCCGAAGCGTCCACAGCAGGTGGGCAGGGCGGTGTCTGGTGCCGGCCGGTCAGCGGGTCTGTTCCAACCAGGAGGCGTAGAGCAGGCCGTAGACCGAGTCGGGGTCACGGAGCAGTTCCTCGTGCGGGCCGCGCTGCACGATCCGACCCCGGTCCACCACCACCACCTCGTCGGCGGCCTGCGCGGTGGAGAGGCGATGCGCGATGGCCAGCGTGGTACGACCCCGGGTCACCGCGTCCAGGGTGCGTTGCAGGCGTACCTCGGTGGCCGGGTCGACGGCGCTCGTCGCCTCGTCCAGCACCAGCAGATCCGGATCCGCCACGTACGCCCGGGCCAGCGCCACCAGCTGCCGCTCCCCGACGCTCAACGCCTCCCCCCGCTCCCCCACCGCAGTGGCCAGACCCGCCGGCAGACCGTCCAACCAGTCGGCCAGCCCCAGCTCGGTGAACGCGGCGGTGAGCTGCGCGTCGGTCAGCTCGGGGCGGGCGAAGCGGACGTTCTCCCCGACCGTGGCGTCGAACAGGAACCCGTCCTGCGGCACCATCACCACCCGGGACCGCAACGAGTCGAACCGCACCTCGTCCAGCGGCACCCCGGACAGCAGCACCCGCCCCTGCGTCGGGTCCATCAGCCGGGTGAGCAGCTTGGCGAAGGTGGTCTTGCCGCTGCCGGTCTCGCCGACCACCGCCACCCGGCTCTTCGCCGCGATGTCCAGGGTGACGCCGTGCAGCACCGGCGGCCCGCCCGGATAGGCGAACGTCACCCCGGCGAAGCGGATGTCCAACGGCCCGGCCGGCAGCTCCCGGCCCTGCTCGCCCGGGTCGGCCACGTCCGGCGCGATGTCGAGCACGTCGAGCACCCGCCGCCAGCCGGCAATGGCGTTCTGCGCCTCGTTGAGCACCTCGGTGGCGATCTGCACCGGCTGGATGAAGAGGGTGACCAGGAACAGGAAGGCGGTGAGCTGGCCGACGGACAGCGTCCGGTCCACCCCGAGCGACACCCCGACCACCACCACCCCGGCCAGTGCCACCCCGGCCGCCAACTCCCCCACCGAGCTGCCCATGATGCTGATCCGGATCGCCCGCTGCTGGGCCACCCGCTGCCCGTCGATCGCCTCGTCCAGCCGGCGGGCCGTCCGCCCGGACACCCCGTACGCCCGGATCACCGGCGCACCCACCACGCTCTCGGCGATCGTGCCGAGCAGGGTGCCCATCCGCTGCCGGACCACCCCGTACGCCCCGGCCAACCGGCGCTGCAGCAGCCGGATCATCAGCACCGCCGGGGTGAACGCGACGAGCACCACCAGCGTCAACTGCCAGGAGTACGCGAGCATCACCGCCGTGGTGACCGCGAGCTGGCCCAGGTTGACCAGGAGGATCACCCCGCCCCACTGGAGGAAATGGGTGATCTGGTCGACGTCGCTGGTCACCCGGGAGACCAGCGAACCGCGCCGCTCGGACTGCTGGTGCAGCATCGACAGGTCGTGCACGTGCCGGAACGCCCTGGTCCGGACGTTGGCCAGCGCGGTCTCGCTGACCGTGAACAGCCGCCGCATCATCAGGTACCCGCAGGCGGTGGTGACCACCAGCACCGCCGTGGTGGCGGTGACCACCGTGACGATCACCCCGAGGTCCGGACCACCGGGTACGGCGATCCCCTGGTCGATGCCGCGTTGCACGGCGACCGGGACCGCCACCCGGCCGACCATGTAGACCAACGCCAGGGCGATCGTGCCGGCCAGTCCGGTACGCAGCTCGGGCGAGAGCGCCAGCCCTCGGCGCAACGTCTGCCAGGTCCCCTCGACCCGCTCGTCCCCGCCACCCACATTCGCGCTCACCGGCGTCGACCCTTCGTTCGCGACTGCGGGGCTCCGCTGCGCTGCACTCCTCGCGCTCACCGAACCAACCCTTCGTTCGCGACTGCGGGGCTCCGCTGCGCTGCACTCCTCGCGCTCACCGGTCCACCTCGATTTCCAGGCCCGACGGCAGCGGGGCGACCTCGTCGTACGTCCGGTTCTGTTCGCGTTCCTGCTCGGCCTGCTCGTAGGCGGTGACCAGGTCGACGTAGCCGGGCACGCTGGCCAGCAGCGCGGTGTGGGTGCCCCGGGCCAGCACCCGGCCCTGCTCCAGATAGATCACCTCGTCGGCGAGCGCGATGGTGGCCCGCCGGTACGCCACCACCAGGATCGACGCGGCGGCCTGCTGCCCGGGTGCCGGGGCGCGCAGCCCGGCCAGGATGGCGGCCTCGACCCGGGGGTCGACCGCGCTGGTGGCGTCGTCCAGCACCAGCAGCCGGGGCCGGCCGGCCAACGCCCGGGCCAGGGTGAGCCGTTGCCGCTGACCGCCGGAGAGCGAGGTGCCCCGCTCACCGACCATGGTGTCGAGCCCGTCGGGGAGGGCCGCGACGAAACCGTCCGCCTCGGCCAGCCGCAGCGCCGCCCAGACGTCCTCGTCGTCGATGCCCGGCCGGTCCAGGCTGATGTTGGCCCGGACGGTGTCGTCGAAGACGAACGGCACCTGGGCGACCAGGGCGGCGGTCGAGGCGAGTGAGGCGGCGGTGAGCCGGCGTACGTCCACCCCGTCCAGGGTGACCGTGCCGGTGTCCGGGTCGACCAGCCGGACCGCCAGCGAGGCGATGGTGGACTTGCCGGAGCCGGTCGGGCCGACCAGCGCCACCGTCCGTCCGGCGGGCACGGTGAAGGCGACCGCACCGAGCACCTGCGTCCCGGGCAGGTGCGCCTCGGCGGGTTCGTACCCGAAGTGGACGCCGTCGAAGGCGAGGGTGGCGGGCGTCCCGCCGTCGTCGAGGGTGTCGTCCCCGTAGGGCATCTCGCCGGTGGCGTCGAGCACCCGGCTGACCCGGTCCCAACCGGCCACGCTACGGGGCAGTTCGGCCAGCACCCAGCCGATGGCCCGCACCGGGAAGGCCAGCACGGTGAAGAGGAAGGCGACGCTGACCAGCTCGGTGACGGTGATCGCGCCCTGCCGCAGCCGGATCGTGCCCACCACGAGCACGGCCAGGGTGCCGAGGCTGGGCAGCGTCTCCAGCAGCGGGTCGAAGACCCCCCGCAGCCGGCCGACGGAGATCAGCGAGTCGCGTAGCTCGTGGGCACGGCCGGCGAACCGGGCGGTCTCCTGGGCCTCCCGGCCCATGGTCTTGACCACCAGCGCGCCGTCGAAGCTCTCGTGGGCGATCCCGCTGACCTCGGCCCGCAGTCGTTGCGCCCGGGCCTGGCGGGGGGCCATCCGGCGGGAGTAGACCACGTTGAGCGCGAACAGGGCGGGGAACACGGCCAGCCCGACCAGGGCGAGCGCCCAGTCGGTGACGAAGAGTGAGCCGACCGCGCCGACCAGCATCACCAGCGTGCCCACCGCGAACGGCAGCGGCGCGATCGGATACCAGGCGGCCTCGACGTCGGAGTTGGCGTTGGACAGCAACGTGCCGGTGGAGTTGCGGTGGTGCCAGGACAGCGGCAGCTCCAGGTAACGGCGCGTCACCCGGCGGCGGTAGGCGGCCTGGAGGCGGAACTGCATGTAACCGGCGCCGAGCCGACGGCCGAAGATGCCCACCACCCGCAGCACGCTGATCCCGAACAACGCCACGGCGGCCAGGGCCAGCGTGCTCGTGCCGACCTCACCGGACTCGATCGCCGGCATCACCACGTCGCCGACGACCGCGCCGACCACGTACGCGCTGACGATCACCAGCCCGCCGAAGAGCACGCTACCGGCGACCGCCACCGCGAAGATCCGCGGTTGTTCCCGGATCGCCCGGCCGAGGACCCACAACCCCCGGTGGATCACGTCCCGACTCGTCCCGCTCGCCACGCTCTCCCCCGCCGTAAGCCGCAATTATCTCCCTTATCCTTACCGCTCGCCGCCACCTACGCCGCCCGGCGCGGTATGTCCACCATCACGTCGCGGACCGCGCCACCACACCGCACCCGGGGCCGCCGGCCCGCCGCACGGCGCTGCCGGACCGCGCGGGGCAGGTGGGAAGGGTCGCTCGCCGCGCCGACTGCGGCCGACCGTCCTACGATCGCTGCATGCCGCGGTACGCCCGAGCGGAGCGCGAGGCGCTCGCCAACCTGATGCTGGAAGTGGGCCCGGACGCCCCGACGATCAACGAGGGGTGGACCGCCCGGGACCTCGCCGCCCACCTGGTGGTGCGGGAGCGCCGCCCCGACGCCGCCGGTGGCATCCTGCTGCCACCTCTGCACGGGTACGCCGAGCGGGTGCGGCTGCGCACGGCCGCCCGGCCCTGGCCGGAGCTGGTCGACCAGGTGCGCCGGCCGCCGGTGTGGAGCCCGGTCAGCAACCCGCTCACCGACGAGTTGGCCAACACGATGGAGTTCTTCATCCACCACGAGGACGTCCGGCGGGCCCGGTCGGGGTGGCACCCCCGGGACCTCCCGGCGGGGCTGGCCGCCCGGTTGTGGAAGCCGGTCGCTCTGCTCGCCCGGACCCGGGCCCGCCGGTTCCCGGCCAGTCTGCTGGTGCAGGCGCCCGGGCACGGCGAGGTGGCCACCGGCCGGGGTGGTGACCGGGTACGCCTGGTCGGCTCCCCCGGTGAGCTGGTGCTGTTCCTCTCGGGCCGGCAACGGGTGGCCCGGGTCCAGCTCGACGGCCCGCCCGCGTTGACCGAGCGGCTGCGTACCGCCCAGCTGGGGATGTAGGCGCCCCGGCCCGCACCCGCGTGCCGTCCGGGCACCGGACCGCGCGGTCGGCGAGCACCCGCGCGCCAGCAGGTCACCCGTTGTGCCGTTCCCGTCACCGTCTGTCGGGGCGGTCGATTCGACCGCCCGACCGTCACCGGCAATGATCTGTGTCGATTCCCCAGGCGTACTCTCCGGCAACGCCACCGGTGGGGTGGCCGACTGGGGAAACCATGCGAAGCTTCGACGTCTCGGCGCTGCTCGAACCACCCTTCGTCAGCCGACGGCACGCCGCCACCGACGCGGTGGCGGCGGCGAGCCTGGAGTGGGCCCACCGGCAGGGCCTGGTCGGGGCGGGTCGTTCGGCGGGCCGGCTGCACCGGGCCGGGGCCGCCGAGCTGGCCGGCCGCGCCTGCCCGCAGGCGTCGGTGGCGCACCTGCGGCTGCTCACCGACCTGTTCTCCTGGCTGTTCGTGATGGACGACGTCTGCGACGACGACGGGCTGGGCAGCACGCCGGCCACCCTCGCGCCGACCGTCGCCGCACTGCTGGACGTCCTCGACCGGCACGGGGCCCCGACCAGCCGGGGCACACCGACCAGCCGGTACGCACCCACCGGCCGGGACGCACCCACCGGCCAGGGCACACCGACCGGCCAGGACGCACCGACCGGCCGGGGCGCTCCGGGTGGGGCGCTCGGTGCCGCCCTGGCCGACCTGTGCCGCCGGGTTCGCGACCAGCGCCGCCCCGCGCTGCTGCTGCGGCTGGTCGGCCAGTTGCGGGCGTGCCTGCTCGCGCTGCTGTGGGAGGCGGCGAACCGGGAGCACCGGCGGGTGCCGGGGGTGGCGGAGTACCGCCAGATGCGCCGGCACACCGGTGCCGTACGCCCCAGCCTGGCCCTCACCGATCTGGCGTACGGTCGACCGCCCGGTGCCCGGAGGCGGGTCGATCCGGCGTTGGTCGCGTTGGACGACCTCGCCGTCGACCTGGTCTGCTGGTGCAACGACCTGTTCTCCTACCGCAAGGAGCAGGGTCCGGTGGCCGACCCGCACAACCTGGTGACCGTCCTCGCCGCGCAGACCGGGCGGGGTGAGGCGGACGCCTTCCGCCTGGCCGCCGGGTGGTTCAACGACGGGCTGGCCGGCTACCTGGTCCGCGAGGCGGCGTTGGTCGCGCACGGCGGACCGGCGTTGACGCCCTACCTGGCGGCCCGCCGCTCGTGGCTGCGCGCCACCTACGACTGGTCGGCACGGGCCGACCGGTACGCCTGACCCGCCGCCGCACCCGCGGGGCCTGCGGGCAGCGGCCACCGGCCAGCTCCGCGGGGATTCAGCCGCCTCACAGGTACGGGGGCTAGCCGATGCCCCGGCGCAGGCAATACCCTTCGGTAACCGCAGCGCGACGTGACCCCCGTCACGTCACCCACCCCTGAAGGCGGCTTCCACGATGGCTCTCGATATCCCGTACCGCTCCATTCCCGACATGTTCCGTAAGCGGGTGGCCGCGACCCCCGACCAGCACGCCTTCGCCCATCCGGCACCCGACGACTCCGGCCCGGTCTGGTTGACCTGGGCCCAGGTGGGCCGGCGGGCCGACGCGGTCGCTGCGGGCCTGCACGGGCTCGGGGTCGGGCTGGAGGATCCGGTGGCGATCCTGGCGAACACCCGACTGGAGTGGATCATCGCCGATTTCGGCATCATGTGCGCGGGCGGGGCGACCACCACCGTCTACCCCACCACCGAGCCGCAGGACGCGGCGTACATCATCGCCGACTCCGGTTCCCGGGTGCTGTTCGCGGAGAACCCGGCCCAGGCGGCGAAGGTCGCGGGCACGCAACTGCCCGCGCTGACCCACGTGGTGCTCTTCGACGGCACCCCCGACCCGGCCGCCGCCGTGCCCCAGTTGACCCTGGCCGAGCTGGAGGAGCAGGGCGCGCAGGCGCTCGCCGCCGACCCGGGCCTGGTCGACCGGCTGATCGCCCCGGTCGGCCCCGATCACCTGGCGACGCTGATCTACACCTCGGGCACCACCGGCCGGCCCAAGGGCGTCGAGCTGCTGCACGGCGGCTGGTGCTGGGAGGGGGTGGTGCAGGCCGAGACGGGTCTGCTGCGCGACGACGACGTGCAGTACCTCTGGCTGCCGCTGTCGCACTCGTTCGGCAAGACGCTGCTCTGCGGCTCGACACACGTCGGACTGCCGACCTACGTCGACGGGCGGGTGGACAAGCTGGTCGAGTTGCTGTCGGTGATCCGGCCGACGCTGATGTGCGGGGCGCCCCGGGTCTACGAGAAGGTCTACAACAAGGCGGTCACCACCGCGCAGGACGCCGGCGGCGCGAAGGCGAAGATCTTTGCCTGGGCCGTCGCGGTCGGCAAGGAGAAGATCGCCCTGGAGCAGGCCGGCCGGCCGGTGCCGGGTGGCCTGAAGCTCAGGTACGCGGTGGCCGAGAAGCTGGTGTTCAGTAAGCTCCAGGCCCGGCTCGGCGGCCGGATCCGGGTGCTCGTCTCCGGGGCGGCCCCGCTGAGCGCGGAGATCGCCACCTTCTTCGCCGCGGCGAACCTGCCCATCTCCGAGGGGTACGGCCTGACCGAGACCAGCGCCGGCAACTTCGTCAACCCTCCCGACGGGTTGCGGATCGGCACGGTCGGCCGGGCGATGGGCGACCTGGAGTGCCGGATCGACACCGACGGGGAGATCCTGGTCCGGGGCCGGCCGGTGATGCGCGGCTACCACAACCTGCCCGAGGAGACGGCCGTCGCGTTCACCGAGGACGGCTTCTTCCGTACCGGCGACATCGGCAGCCTCGACGACGACGGTTACCTGCGCATCACCGACCGCAAGAAGGACCTGGTCAAGACCTCCGGCGGCAAGTACGTCGCGCCGTCGCACATCGAGGGCATGTTCAAGGCGATCTGCCCGTACACCTCGCAGGCGATCGTGATCGGTCAGGCCCGCAACTACTGCACCATGCTGGTCAGCCTGGATCCGGATGCGATCCGGGGTTGGGCGGCGGGCGGCCCGCTCGACGGGCGCGACTACGCCGAGATCGTCGCCTCGCCCGAGGCCCGGGCCATGGTCGAGGAGCACGTCGCCCAGCTCAACACCAAGCTCAACCGCTGGGAGACGATCAAGAAGGTGACCGTCCTGCCCCGCGACCTGACCATCGAGGACGGCGAGATGACCCCGTCGTTGAAGATCAAGCGACGCGGGGTGGAGAGCAACTTCGCCGCCGAGATCGACCGGATGTACGCGGGCAGCCTGGCCGAGATCTGAGCGGTCCGGACCGGTCGACGTCCGTGTCCCCCCGTCCCGGGACACGGCCGTCGACCGGTCACAGGTGCTCGCGACGCCACCGGCTCTGCTCGGCCTCGGCGGCTTCCTGTTCCGCCAGGGCCAGCTGGCGTACGCGGTGCCGACGCCGGCCCTGCCCCCGGGTCTCCACCACCACCAGGGCGACGCAGACCAGCGCCAGCAGGGCCAACGCGCCCACCTCGGACACCCGGGCCCCCACCGGGGCGAGCGCGGCCAGTGCCAGCACCGCCAGCACCGGCGGCCAGCGCAGCACCCGCAGCGCCCGCAGCCCGCAGGCGACGAGGCTGAGCAGGTAGAGACTCACCCCGCCGTAGAGCACCAGCACCCAGTAACCACCCAGCGGCACCCCCCAGTCCGGGTTGTCCGGGTCGGCCACCTCGGTCAGCAGGTCCTTGAGCCCGAGGGCGAAGAAGATGACCCCGGCGACGATCGGCAGGTGCAGGTAGGTGTAGGCGTCCCGGGCCAACCGGGCCCGGTGTGCCGGGTCCCGGCTGCGGTGCAGGGCCTGTTCCAGGGCGAGCGCCAGGGTGTCGAAGTAGGCCCACCAGAGCACCGACGCCACGGCGATGCCGAGCACCGCGGCGATCACCACCGGCCAGGTCAGCGGCAGGCCGGTGACGAACTTCGGGCCGACCCCCAGCGCGATGATCGACTCGCCGAGCGCGATCAGCACCATCAGGGCGTGCCGTTCCGCCCAGTGCCCGGCGGAGACCACCACCCAGTACGTCCCGCCCAGCCGCACCCCGGCCGCGTACTCCAGCAGCAGCGCGGCCGTCCACAGGGTGAGTTGCAGGGCGGTGGCGGCCCCGTCCCCGGAGATCCGGCGCGGCAGCAGCGCGGAGGCGACCAGCAGGGCGGCGGCGACCACCGGCAGCACCGCGAGCCGCCGCCACTGCCGCCACCGGGCCGGGTCGCCCCGGGCCACCACCCCGAAGACGGACAACTGGCTGGCCCGGACCAGAAAGTAACAGCCGGCGAAGACCAGCGGGCCGTTCAGGCCGCCGGGCTCGTCGAGGAACGCCCCCGGCATGCTCAGCGCCAGCAGGAAGGTGGCGGTGACGGTGACGAAGCCGACCACCGGCAGCAGCCCCTGGTCGGCGCGGACCGCGTTGCCGACGCCCGCGAACCCGGTCCAGCACCACCAGAGCAGCCCCAGCACCAGCAGGCAGCGCAGCAGGTTGGTGCCGGTGGGCTGCTGGGAGGTCAGCGCGGTGACGTTGAAGAAGGCGAAGACGAAGACCAGGTCGTAGAAGAGTTCCAGCCGGGTGGTCCGGGAGCCGGGCGCACCGAGCCGGACCCCGCGCGACCACTGCGGGCTGCCCACTCCGGCAGTCTCCCAGCCGACGCCCGCCGATCAGGCCGGTTCGTCCCGACCGGGACCACCGTCGGTCCCCGGGGCGGGCCGTCAGGCGATCACTGCCGGTTCCCGCCAGCGCGCCCGGCCGGCACCCCGGTCGAGGTCGTAGCGGATCGCGGCCAGCCGCCCGACCGCCTCCACCAGGTCGGCGGCGGGCAGGGTGAAGGGCAGTCGCAGGAAGCGCTCCAGGGTGCCGTCCAGGCCGAACCGGGGACCGGGGGCCAGCCGTACGCCGACCTCCTCGGCTGCCCGGGCCAGGGCGCTGGAGATCGGGCCGTCCAGCTCCACCCAGAGCGTGACGCCCCCCCGGGGCACCCCGACCCGCCAGTCCGGCAGCCGCTCGGCGAGCACGTCGAGCAGGGCGTCCCGCTGGGTGACGAGCTGCGCACGGCGGGCCGCGACGATCGCCGGTGCCTGGGCGAGCAGGTGCACCGCCACCAACTGGTCGAGCACCGGGCTGGCCATGTCCACCCCGACCCGGGCGGCGGCCAGCCGCTGCACCTGCGGCGCGGAGGCGCGTACCCAGCCGATCCGCAGACCGCCCCAGTAGGGCTTGCTCATCCCCCCGATGGAGATCACCCGGGAGTGCCGGTCGAAGACGGCGACCGGCGGGGGCAGCGGTGTGCCACCCAACGGCAGGTCCACGAAGGACTCGTCGACGACCAGGTCGGTGCCGGCGGCGTGGGCGGTGGCGACCAGCCGCTCCCGCAGCTCGGCGGGCATCAGGTGGCCGGTGGGGTTCTGGAACTCGGGGATCAGGTAGGCCAGTTTGGGCCGGGTCTGCCGGACGCTGCCCAGCAGCAGGTCGGCGTCCCAGCCGGCGTCGACGGCGAGGCCGTGGGTGCTGATCCGGGCCCGCCGGGCCGCCAACGCGGCGAGCGCGTTCGGGTAGGTGGGCGATTCGACCAGCACGTTCCCGCCGGGCGCGAGGGCCAGCCGCAGCACCAGGTCCAGCGCGTGCTGGGTGCCGCTGGTCACCATGATCTGCTCGGCGCTGGTCGGCAACCCCCGCTCGGTGTACGCCCGGGCGACCGCCTCGCGCAGCTCGATGATGCCGGTCGGGTGGTAGCCCGCGCCGGACAGGTAACGCGGCAGGTCCTCCAGGGCGGCTCGGGCGGCCGGCACCAGCTCGGGTGGGGCGGCCAACGCGGCCACCCCGAGATCGATCATGTCGCGGTCGTCCAGCGGGGTCCACAGGCCGGTGCTGGCGACCCGGTGGGTGCCGGGCAGCATGGTCCAGCTCCCCGCGCCGCGCCGGCTGGCCAGGTGGCCGGTCTCCCGCAACTGCCGGTACGCGGCGGTGACCGTGGTACGGCTGATCCGCAGCGCCTCGGCCAGCTCCCGCTCGGCCGGCAGGCGTACCCCCAGGGGGAGCCGGCCGTCGGCGAGCAGGCCCCGGACGGCGGCGGCGAGCGCGGCGTAGTCGGGGCTGCGGCGACGGCCCGGCAGCGCGTGCCACTGTCCGAGCAACCGGGCCAATTGGACCCCTCGCACCTGGCTGGTCACGGCCACCCCTTCGGAATTGGCTCTTCTGTGGGTGATATTGGACTCTAGAGTGGCATGCATGGCTCTGATTGGCAATCTCCGGCACCGCCCCGCCCGGCGGCTCACCCAGCTCTATGCCGGGCTGGTCCTCTACGGGGTCAGCATGGCCATGATGATCCGCTCCGGGCTCGGGCTGGACCCGTGGGACGTCTTCCACCAGGGGCTGGCCCGGCAGACCGGCCTGTCGTTCGGCACCGTGACCATCGCCGTCGGCGCGGTGGTGCTGCTGCTCTGGATCCCGCTGCGGCAACGGCCGGGCCTCGGCACGATCAGCAACGTACTGGTGATCGGACTGGTGGTGGACGCCACGGTGGCCCTGCTGCCGGCCGGGTGGCCGCTGCCCGCCCGGATCGGCCTGCTGCTCGGCGGCATCGTCGCCAACGGCGCCGCCACCGGCCTCTACCTCGGCGCGCGGCTCGGCCCCGGCCCCCGCGACGGCCTGATGACCGGGTACGTCGCCCGCCGGCCGGGCCGCTCCGTCCGGCTGGTCCGCACCGTCATCGAGATCACCGTGCTGGCCCTGGGCTGGCTGCTCGGCGGCACCGTCGGCGTCGGCACCGTCGCGTACGCGCTGGGCATCGGCCCGTTGGCCCAGTTCTTCATCCCCCGCTTCGCCGTCCCCGCCGAACCGGTCCACCCGGAACCGGACCCCGGGCCGCAGATCCCCAGGCCGCAGATCCCCGGACCGCAGCTCTCCGGACGGCAGGTCTCCGGACGGCAGGTCTCCGGGCCGCCGCCTGCGGTGCCCGGCCGACGGGCTCATCCGGAGCCGGCTCTCGGGCCACCCGTGTCGGCTTCCCCGCCGCCCCCGAGCCTGGCCCCCGGGTCACCGGCCACCGGGTCACCGGCCACCGGGTCACCGGCCACCGGGTCACCGGCCACCGGGTCACCGGCCACCGGGTCACCGGTGTCCGCCGTTCCGGCGTCCCCGGGAGTCCACCCGGAGGCACCGGTTTCCGGCCCCGGACAACGGTTCCCGGCGAAACCGCCTGCCGAGGGTCCGGGGGTGACCACGCTGAGCTGCGCTGACAGAACAGGGGGGAAGTAGGTGTTTCCTCAGCGGACACCTACAGGCATCATTCGTGCATGGGGGAGAATGCGTGGCGCTGGACGGACGCCTGGATCTTCGTGTCACTGGTGATCGCCAGCGGCGCCGGACGGCACCGCCGCGCGGCGGATTCGCGCCGCCCGGAAGGGGTCCGGCTCACTGACGTGCTGTCCACCGCCGACCACCTCAACCAGGCGATACCCGAACGGCACGACGTGGAGACAGCGGTCCAGCGGCTGGTCGGCGCGGGGCTGGTCACCGTCTCCGACGGCTGGTTCCGGATCACCCCCGACGGCGAGCAACTCTGGCGTACCCGACCCCGGGCCGGAGTGGGCGGCACCGTCGACAGCATGCAGGGGGTGCTCACCCGGCGACACGCCCCGGGCAGCGCGCAGTGGCACCTGCCCGAGGAGGACCACGCCGCCGCCGTGCAGGAGTACGTGGTCCGCTCGATCCCGGCCCCCCGCCGCTCCCCGGAGGGCCAGACCGGCCGCTGAGCCACCCGACCCGCAGGAGCAGTGCGCCAACCGGTGCGTGGGGCGACCCGGCGACGGTGCGCTCAGCGCACGGGGTGCCCGGCGACGGTGCGCTCAGCGGACAAAGTGCCCGGCGCTGCGTTCAGCGGACGGGGTGCCCGGCGGACAGGGTGGCCGGCGGCGCTGCGTTCAGCGGACGGGGTGCCCGGCGGTGCGCAGGGCGTCCTTGACCTCGCCGACGGTCAGCTCGCCGAAGTGGAAGACGCTGGCGGCGAGCACCGCGTCGGCCCCCGCGCCGATCGCGGGCGGGAAGTGCGCCACCCGGCCGGCGCCGCCGCTGGCGATCACCGGCACGTCGACCACCGCGCGGACCGCCTCGATCAGGGTGAGGTCGAAGCCGGCCTTGGTGCCGTCGGCGTCCATCGAGTTGAGCAGGATCTCCCCCGCGCCCAGCTCGGCCCCGCGCGCCGCCCACTCGACCGCGTCGAGCCCGGTGCCGCGGCGGCCACCGTGGGTGGTCACCTCGAAACCGCTGGGGGTGGTGCCAGCTGGTGCCCGCCGGACGTCCAACGAGAGCACCAGCACCTGCCGGCCGAAGCGATCGGCGATCTCGGCGATCAGCTCGGGGCGGGCGATGGCGGCGGTGTTCACCCCGACCTTGTCGGCCCCGGCGCGCAGCAGGGTGTCCACGTCGGCGACCTGGCGTACCCCACCGCCGACGGTGAGCGGGATGAAGACCGACTCGGCGGTCCGGCGCACCACGTCGAGCATGGTGCCCCGGTCGCTCGAGGACGCGGTGACGTCCAGGAAGGTCAACTCGTCCGCACCGGCCCGGTCGTACGCCGCCGCCAGCTCCACCGGGTCACCGGCGTCGCGCAGGTCGAGGAAGTTGACCCCCTTGACCACCCGACCGGCGTCCACGTCCAGACACGGAATCACCCGTACCGCCACCGTCATGCGCCGAGCCTATCCAACGCCCCCGCCCCACCCCCCTGCCCCGCCCACCCAACCCCACCAACCCCGCCACCTCCCCGGTGATCAAGAGGTTTACGTCAGTTCGATCTCCAAAGGTGACGCAAACCTCTTGATCACCGATGCCGGGGCGGTGGGGGAGGCGGGCGGGGGCGGGGAGGGGAGGAGGGGAAGGGGGAGGGAGGGTTAGAGGCGGACGAGCATTTTGCCGAGGTTTTCGCCGCGGAGGAGGCCGAGGAACGCTTCGGGGGCGTTGTCGAGGCCGTCGACGATCGTCTCGTCGTAGGAGAGGCGGCCCTCGCGCAGCCAGCCGGCGACCTCGGTGACGAACTGCTCGCGCAGGTCGCCGTGGTCGCCGACCAGGAAGCCGCGCAGGGTGAGCCGCTTGCCGATGACCAGCGCCAGGTTGCGGGGCGCGGCTGGCGGCTCGGCCGAGTTGTACTGCGCGATCATGCCGCAGATCGCGGCCCGACCGTGCAGGTTCATCGCCCCGATGGCGGCCTCCAGGTGCTCGCCGCCGACGTTGTCGAAGTAGACGTCGACCCCGTCCGGAGCGGCGGCCTTCAGCGCGTCGCGGACCGGACCGTCGTGGTAGTCGAAGGCGGCGTCGAAGCCGAGCTCCGTCAACCGGGCCACCTTGGCCGGCGAGCCGGCGCTGCCGACCACCCGGCCGGCGCCCCGCAGCTTGGCGATCTGGCCGACCATGCTGCCCACCGCGCCGGCCGCGCCGGAGACGAACACGGTCTCCCCCGGCCGCATCGCCGCCACGTCCAGCAGCCCGGCGTACGCGGTCAGCCCGGTCATCCCGAGCACGCTCAGGTAGGCGCTGACCGGGCCGACGTCCGGATCGACGCGGCGGGCGGACCGGCCGTCTAGCAGCGCGTACTCCCGCCAGCCCAGCCCGTGCAGCACGGTGTCGCCGACGCTGATCCCGTCGGCCCCGCCGGCCACCACCTCGCCGACCGCCCCACCGTCGAGGGGCGCATCCAGGGCGAACGGCGGCACGTAGGACTTGACGTCGTTCATCCGGCCACGCATGTACGGGTCGACCGACATGAACTGGTTACGGACCACGATCTGCCCCGGGCCCGGGGTGGGCACCTCGGTCTCGACGAGGCGGAAGTTGTCGGCCGTCGGCCACCCCTGGGGGCGGGAGGCCAGGTGGATCTCACGGTTGCTGGTCATCCGGTGTCGTCCTCTCGTACGCGATGGTGGTGGTCTGCTGCAGCGCTCAGGCCGCAGCGGCCTCGCGCACGGTGAGCGCCACCTCGATGTTGCCCCGGGTGGCGTTCGAGTAGGGGCAGACCTGGTGGGCGGCCTCGACCAGCTGCTGGGCGGCGGCGCGCTCGACGGCCGGCAGGTCCACCACCAGGGTGACGGCAAGACCGAAGCCGCCGCTGCCGTTCGCTCCGATGCTGACCTCGGCCTCGACGACCGAGCCGGTCACGTCGGCCTTGGCCCGGCGGGCCACCACGCGCAGCGCGGAGTGGAAGCAGGCCGCGTAGCCGGCGGCGAAGAGCTGCTCGGGGTTGGCCGCGCCACCTGCGCCGCCCATCTCCTTCGGAATCGCCAGGTCCAGGTCGAGGGTGGAGTCGGAGGTCCGGACGTGGCCGTCCCGGCCGTCGCCGGTGGCGGTCGCGGACGCGGTGTAGAGCACCTGCATGGAAATCACTGCTCCTTCTGTCGGTGGATCGTCTCGGTGACCCGGGTGAGGGTGTCGCGCAACGCGACCAGCTCGGCCTCGTCGAGCCCGGTGGAACAGGCCACCCGCAACGGCACGTCGGTCATCCGTTGGCGCAGGGCCACGCCGTCGGCGGTCAGCCCCACCTCCACCCGTCGCTCGTCGAGCGCGGAGCGGGTGCGGACCACCAGACCCGCCGCCGCCAGCCGTTTGAGCAGCGGGGAGAGGGTGCCGGAGTCGAGCCGCAGCGCGGTCCCCAGCTCGGAGACCGTGGGTGGATCGTCGCCGCGCTCCCACAGCACCAGCAACACCAGGTACTGCGGGTAGGTGAGCCCGAACTCGTCGAGGATGGGCCGGTAGACGTCGGTGAGCGCGCGGGAGGCCGCATAGAGCGCGAAGCAGACCTGATCACGCAACACCAGATGGTCACTCACCCGGAAAACGTAGCTCGCAATTCAATTGTGCACAACTTATCTGGTCGGAAGTGACCCGGGTCTCCCCCAGCCGCCTGAACAGGACGCCCCGGGCCAGGCCGCCGGACCAGGACGCCCCGGGCCAGGACGCCCGGCTGGACTCCCGGATCAGGAGGACACCCGGGTCAGGACGGCGGAAGGTAGGCCTCCAGCTCGACCTCCACCAGATGGTCCGGATCGACCAGCCCGGCGACGACGACAAGCGTCGCAGCCGGCCGGACCGGGCCGAAAACGGCATTGTGGGCCCGGCCGACCTCGTCGAGGAAGAGCCGGTCGGTCACGTACAGCCGGGTCCGCACCACGTCGGCGGCCCCCGCACCCACCTCGGCCAGGGCGGCCAGGGCGATCCGCAGCGCCTGGGCGGTCTGCGCGGCGGCATCGCCGACGTGCGTCACCACCCCGTCGACGGTCGACGTGCAGCCGGCCGTCCAGGCCGACCGACCGGCCCGGACCACCCGGGAGTAGCCGTACACCGTCTCCCACGGGCCGCCCGAGCCGAGCCGGGTGACGGTCGCGTCGTCCGGCCCGGCCACGTCGGTCATCCGGCCGCCCGCAACGTGGCAAGCGCCTCGGCCACCGTGAACGCACCGGCGTAGAGCGCCTTGCCGGCGATCACGCCCTCCACACCCGCCGGCTCCAGGGTCGCCAGGGCCCGCAGGTCGTCCAGGGTCGACACGCCACCCGAGGCGATCACCGGGGCGTCGGTACGGGCGCAGACCTCACGCAGCAGGTCCAGGTTCGGCCCGCGCATCGTGCCGTCCTTGGTGATGTCGGTCACCACATACCGGGACGCACCGGCCGCGTCCAGCCGGGCCAGCACCTCCCACAGGTCACCGCCGTCGCGGGTCCAGCCCCGCGCCGAGAGGGTACGACCCCGCACGTCCAGGCCGATCGCCACCCGGTCGCCGTACTCGGCGCAGATCCGGTCACACCACTGCGGGTCCTCCAGCGCGGCGGTGCCGATGTTCACCCGGGCCGCCCCGGTGCCGAGCGCCGCGCGCAGCGACGCGTCGTCGCGGATGCCACCGGACAACTCCACCCGCACGTCCAGCTTGCCGACCACCTCGGCCAGCAGGGCGGCGTTGGAGCCCCGGCCGAAGGCCGCGTCCAGATCGACCAGGTGGATCCACTCCGCCCCGTCGTTCTGCCAGGCCAGCGCCGCGTCGAGCGGGTCGCCGTAGGCGGTCTCGCTGCCGGCGGCGCCCTGCACGAGCCGGACGGCCTGGCCGTCGGCGACGTCCACAGCGGGCAACAGGGTCAGGCTCACGTTTCCTACTCCTCGGTCAGATCCGACGGTCCAGGGCGATCACCACGATCGCCGGCAGGACCAGCAGCAACAGCACGACCAGCGCCACCCGCAGCGCGAGATCGTCGACGAACACCCAGATCAGCACCAACGCCGCGCCGGTCAACCCGACGATGGCGGCCCGCTCCCCCCGGCTGCGCCGGGCCAACCGGCCCGTCCGGCCCCGCCGCCACTGCGGGGTGACCCGACGGACCAGGGCGCGGCGACGCTGCCGACGGGCCAACTTGCGCTGGCGTACGACACGGTCGCGGGCCGCCTCCGCCTCCCGGACGGCCCGCCGACGGGCCCGCTCCTTACTCACCGCGCACCCGACCCGGTGCGGCCGCCCGTCTCAGTCAACCGTGGCCAGCCAGTTGCGCAGCAGCACGGCACCCGTCTCGGCCGACTTCTCCGGGTGGAACTGGGCCGCCGACAACGGGCCCCACTCCACCGCGGCGACGAACTCCGTGCCGTGGTGGGCGGTGGTGACCCGGACGCCCGCCTCGCGCAACGACGCCTGGTCGAGCACCCCGTAGGAGTGCACGAAATAGAACCGGCTGTCGGCGGGCAACCCGGCGAAGAGCACCGACCCGTCCGGCGGGGTCACCGTGTTCCAGCCCATGTGGGGCAACCGGTCGGCGGGCAGCCGGGTCACCCCACCGGGCAGCAGCCCCAGCCCCTTGGTCACCACCCCGTGCTCGTCGCCGTGTGCGAAGAGCACCTGCATGCCGACGCAGATGCCGAGCACCGGGCGGCCGGCGGCGACCCGTTCGGCGATCACCGGGCCGGCACCCGACGCCTCGATCCCGGCCATGCAGGCCGCGTACGCGCCGACGCCCGGCACGACCAGGCCGTCGGCATCGGCGGCGGCGGTCAGGTCGGCGGTGACGGTCACGTCCGCCCCGGCGTGGGCCAGCGCCCGCTCGGCCGACCGCAGGTTGCCCGAGCCGTAGTCGAGCACCACGATCCGCTTGCCGGTGCCGTGCGCGCCCATCAGCCCTCCCCGGGTAGCAGCCAGAGCACCCCGCCGACGGTGGCCAGCACGGCGAGCAGCCCGGTGACCACGATCGCACCGCGTGGCGCGTCCTGCCGGTACAACGACCAGGCCCCACCGACGAGGATGCCGGCGAGGATCAGCAGCAGGGTCGGCAGCACCGGGCCCATCAGCGCCACCCCCCTGGCCGGCCGACCCGCGACGGGCAGCGCCGGGCGGAACCGGACGCGACCGCGCCGGTCACAGCGCGCCCTTGGTGCTGGGCACCACACCGGCGTTGCGCGGGTCGAGCGCGGTGGCCTCCCGCAGCGCCCGGGAGACCGCCTTGAACTGGGCCTCCACCACGTGGTGGGCGTCCGGGTGGCCGCCCGGCCGGGCCGCCCGCAGCACGTCCACGTGCAGGGTGACCCGGGCCGACTGGCCGAAGGACTCCCAGATGTGCCGGGTCATGCTGGTCGGATAGACCGGCCCGATGTACGGCGACAGCACCGGCTCGTCGTGCACCACGTACGGGCGGCCGGACAGGTCGACGGCGGCCCGGACGAGCACCTCGTCCATCGGGACGGTCGCCGAGCCGTACCGCCGGATGCCGGCCTTGTCGCCCAGCGCCTGGTCGAACGCGGCGCCCAGGGCCAGCGCGGTGTCCTCCATCGTGTGGTGGGCGTCGATCTCCAGGTCACCGACGGTGCGCACGGTCAGGTCGAAGCCGCCGTGCCGGGCGATCTGGTGGAGCATGTGGTCGTAGAAGCCGACCCCGGTGCTGATCTCGGCCTGGCCGGTGCCGTCGAGGTCGATCTCGACGAGGACCTTGGTCTCCTTGGTGATCCGCTCCACCCGGGCGGTGCGACTCATGACAGTTTCTCCATCGCGGTGAGGAAGGCGTCGGTCTCGGCGGGGGTGCCGGCGGTGACCCGCAACCAGCCGGGCAGGCCCACGTCCCGGACGAGCACCCCGGCGTCGAGCAGGGTCCGCCACGCGGTGGCCTGGTCGCCGCCGACGGCGAAGAGCACGAAGTTGGCGTCGCTGTCGGCCACCCGGAAACCCCGGCCCCGCAGCGTGTCGACGATCCGGTCCCGTTGCACCTTGATCGCCTCGACGGTGCCGAGCAGGGCGTCACGGTGGGCCAGCGCCGCGCGGGCGGCGGCCTGGGTGAGCGACGAGAGGTGGTACGGCAGCCGGACCAGCTGCACCGCCGACACCACCGCCGGGTCGGCGACCAGGTAGCCCAACCGGCCACCGGCGAAGCCGAACGCCTTGCTCATGGTCCGGGTCACCACCAGCCGGGGGTGGCCGGGCAGCAGCGCCAGGGCGTCGCTCGTGCCCGGTCGGGCGAACTCGGCGTACGCCTCGTCGACGACCACCATGCCGGGCGCGGCGTCGAGCACGGCGGTGACCACCGCCGGGTCCAGCGCGGTGCCGGTCGGGTTGTTCGGCGAGCAGAGGAAGACCACGTCGGGGCGGTGCTCGCGGACCTCGGCGACCGCCTCGTCGGCGGTCAGCCCGAAGTCGACCCCCCGCTGGGCCGGCACCCACCGGGTGCCGGTGCCCAGGGCCAGCAACGGGTGCATCGAGTACGCCGGCACGAAGCCCAACGCGGACCGCCCCGGCCCGCCGAACGCCTGGAGCAGCTGCTGCTGGATCTCGTTGGAGCCGTTGGCCGCCCAGACCTGCTCGGCGGTGATCCCGTGCCCGAGGTAGCCGGCCAGGTCGGCGCGCAGCGCCACCGCCTCGCGGTCCGGGTAGCGGTTGAGGTCACGCAGCTCGGCGGCGAGCGCCTTGCCGATCGCCTCCACCACCGGCTCGGGCACCGCGTAGGAGTTCTCGTTGGTGTTCAGCCGGACCGCCACGTCGAGCTGCGGCGCCCCGTACGGCGAACGGCCCCGCAGGTCGTCGCGGATCGGCAGGTCGTCGAGGGTGGTCACGACGCCTCCCCGGCGAACCGCACCGCGACCGCCTGCCCGTGCGCCGGCAGGTCCTCCACGGTGGCCAGGGTCACCACGTGCGGCGCGACGTCACGCAGCGCCTCCCGGGTGTATTCCACCAGGTGCACCCCGCGCAGGAAGGACTGCACGGACAGCCCCGAGGAGTGCCGGGCGCAGCCGCCGGTGGGCAGCACGTGGTTGGAGCCGGCGCAGTAGTCGCCGAGCGACACCGGCGCCCACGGGCCCACGAAGATCGCCCCGGCGTTGCGTACCCGCAGCGCCCAGTCGCGGGCGTCCCGGGTCTGGATCTCCAGGTGCTCGGCGGCGTACGCGTCGACCACCCGCAACCCGTCGGCCAGGTCGTCGACCAGCACGATGCCGCTCTGCTGCCCGCCCAGCGCGGTGCCGACCCGCTCGGCGTGCTTGGTGGCCGGCACCTGCCGGGCCAGCTCCCGGTCGACCGCGTCGGCCAGCTCGACCGACGGGGTGACCAGCACGCTGGCCGCCAACGGGTCGTGCTCGGCCTGGCTGATCAGGTCGGCGGCGACGTGCGCCGGGTCGGCGGTGTCGTCGGCCAGCACGGCGATCTCGGTCGGGCCGGCCTCGGCGTCGATGCCGACCACCCCGCGCAGCAACCGCTTGGCGGCGGTGACCCAGATGTTGCCCGGCCCGGTGATCATGTCGACCGGCGCGCAGTGCAGGGTGCCCCCCGCGTCGACCGCCGACCCGTACGCCAGCATGGCGACCGCCTGGGCGCCGCCGACGGCGTACACCTCGTCGACGCCGAGCAGCGCGCAGGCGGCGAGGACCCGGGCGTCCGGGAGCCCCCCGTTGTCCAGCTGCGGCGGGCTGACCACCACCAGCGAGCGGACCCCGGCCACCTGGGCCGGCACCACGTTCATCACCACGGTCGACGGGTACATCGCCAGCCCGCCGGGGACGTAGAGGCCGACCCGGTCGACCGGCACCCAGCGCTCGGTGACCGTGCCGCCCGGCACCACCTGGGTGGTGTGGTCGGTGCGCCGCTGGTCGGCGTGCACCCGACGGGCCCGGCTGATCGACTCCAGCAGGGCGGCCCGCACGTCGGGGTCGAGCGTCCCCTCCGCCTCGGTGATCGCCTCGGCCGGGACCCGCAGCACCGGCGGGCAGACACCGTCGAACCGCTCGCTGGCCTCCCGGATCGCCGGGTACCCATGGTCGCGGACGGCCTCGACGAGCGGGCGGATCCGCTCGACGGCCACGGACACGTCGAGCTGGGCACGGGGCAGCAGTCGGCGCGGGTCACGGACCCCGCCGCGCAGGTCGATCCGATTCAACACGCTCCCGAGTCTAGGCGGCGGCCCGGAGGGCGACCCGCGCCGCCCGTACCGCGAGACGGTGAGCCGGGACACGCCGACGTCGCGGGATCGGGCTACGCTCGGACGCGTGACCGCACGGCTGCCGGTGTTCCCCCTCGCCACGGTGCTCTTTCCAGGTCTGGTGCTGCCGTTGCACATCTTCGAGGAGCGTTACCGCCACCTGGTGCGGGACCTGGTCGGGCAGCCCGAGGGGGCGCCCCGCGAGTTCGGTGTGCTGGCGATCCGCTCCGGCTGGGAGGTCGCCCCGGGCGCGGGTCGGGCCACCCCGGGCGGCGGCGAGGTGACCCTGCACGAGGTGGGCTGCACCGCCGAGCTACGCCAGGTCAACGAGCTGGACGACGGCGGCTTCGACATCGTCACAGTGGGCCGGCGACGGTTCCGGGTCACCGGGATCGACCGGGAGTCCGCCCCCTACCTGACCGCCGACGTCGAGTGGCTGCCCGAGCCGACCGGCCCGGACGAGGCCGCCGAGGTGCTGGCGGCCCGGGTGATCGCGGTCTTCCGGCAATACCTGGGCCTGATCCGGGCCGACCCGCAGGAGCTGTCCGAGCAGCTCCCGGAGGACCCGACGGTGCTGTCGCACCTGGTGGCGGCCACCGCCGTGCTGACCGTGGCCGACCGGCAGCGGCTGCTCGCCATCGACGACACCACCGCCCGGCTGCGCGCCGAGCTGCGGCTGCTCAATCGCGAGTCGGCCCTGCTGCGTCAGGTGCGGGCGGTTCCGGTGCCGCTGTCGGAGCTGGCGTCCCCGCCGGCCCCCAACTGACCCCGCCCGGCACCCCGGGAGCACCGGGCCGGTCCCGACCGCTGTCGACGCCGGGCCGGTCCTGGTCACCGTGGGCGTCGGGCCGGTCCCCGTCGCGGTAGCCGTCGGGGCGGTCCGGGACGGCGATGCCGGTCGGTGGGGCGGTGCCGGTGGGGCCGTCGGGCCGGTCGGTGGCGACGGGGCCCGGCCAGCCGGCGACCTCGGGGCCGGTCGGCCAGTCGGGCTCCGGCTCCGGGCGCAGCGAGGGCCAGCGGGACCAGCCGGCCAGCAGGGTGTACGTGACGGCGGCGGCGAACGCCGGCAGCAGCAGGTTGCCGTACGGCAGCGGCAGCACACCGAGGACCCGTTCGATGCCCCCGGCCCGCAGGTCGGCCGGTTTGTCGAACGGCGTACCGGCGGGGGCGGTGGCGAGCAGCCGCTGGTAGCCGTCCAGCCCGATCCGGCGGCCCAGCTGCCAGGCGACCAGCGCGGTGCCGAGCGCCCCCACGGTCAGCGCGACCAGGTTCACCGGCCCGCGTCGGCGGCGCAGCAGCGTCCACACCGCGATCGCGGCGAGCACCCCGAACCCGAGGCCGAGCAGGCTGAACCAGCCGTCGGCGGCGATCGGCTGCTCCGGTTGGGGTTGGGCGTAGACGGCACCCTCGGCGGTCTTGAGCACCGGGGTGTCCGGGGCCAGCGCCGCCCAGAGCAGCCCCAACGGCGCCCCGAGCAGGGTCAGGCCCAGCACGAGGCCGGCTGCCACCGCGCGGGTGTGCCGGGGGCGTTGCTCCCCCGGCTGCGTCGGCCCGCCCGACGGCGGCGGCCACGGCAGGTACGACCCGCCCGGGTCGTATCCGGGCACGGTCGGTGGCCCGTCGGCCGGTGCCCCGGTGGGGACGGTGTGCGGGGTGGGCGCGACACCCGCCGGGGCGTCGGCGGGGCGGTGCGGATCGGGGGTGTCCGGGCTCACCCGATGATCCTCTCAGGCGGGGCGGTACGGCGGGGCGGCGGAGCCCGTACCGTCCCTCAGCGGGCGAACGGCTCCACCATCACCGAGGCGGCCCGCAGCCACGCGGCCCGGGTCTCGGCCTGGAGCTGGTGGTACTCGATCGACGACCCGGTCTCCAGCACCGGGTCGTACGGCACCACCGCGACGGCCCGGGTCCGGGTGGCGAAGTGCCGCTCCAGGTCGTCCTGGAGCGTCGACCGGCCCGGGGTGGGGCAGGAGATCAGGGTGACCGCGTTGTCGGCCAGCTCACCCATGCCCTCCTCGTGCAGCAGGTCGAGCATCCAGTCGGCGCTGAACGCGGCGTCCTCCCGGGGCACGGTGGTCACCACGAGCTGGTCGGCGGCGTGCATGACGGTGCGCCAGTTGGGGCTCTCCACGTTGTTGCCGGTGTCCACGCAGACCACGTCGTGGGTGCGCCGCAGCAGTTCCAGCACCCGTTTGACGGTGAACTGGTCGAGGCGCTGGGCGAACCGGGGGCTCTCCTCCCCGGCCAGCACGTCGTACGAGCCGTCGGAGGCGTGCCGCAGGTAGTCGTCGAGGGACTCCAGCAGCTCGGCGCCGTCGCGGATCTCGATGTGCGCCAGGTCGCTGATCAGGTGCCGGATCGTGCGGGCGTGCCGGGCGCTGCCGGCGCGCAGGCCGAGGGTGCCGCGCAGCTCGTTGTCGTCCCAGGCGAGCACGCCCCGGCCCCGGACGCTGCCGACGGTGGCGGCGGCGAGCACCGTGGCGGTGGTCTTGTGCACCCCGCCCTTGGGGTTGGCGAACGCGAGCACCCGGGGGGTGCCCAGGTCACGGCGGAGGATGCCGGCGGCGCGTTCCTGCTCGTCCTGGGGGCCCTGCTGACGCCACTCGATGCGGGCCGGTTCGATCCGGGCCGGGTAGCTCCGGTCGACGGTCACCGCGGGCGGGTAGGCCGGCGGCTCCGGCTGGTAGGTGGGCGCGGCCGGGTAGCCGGGCTCCGGGTAGGCCGGCTCGGGGTGGGCCGGCTCGGGGTAGGCGGGTTGCGGCGGCTGGTACGTCGGCTCCGGCGGCGCGTAGCCGGGCGCGCGGTATCCGTTGTCCAACAGGGCGTACCGGGACTCGGGGGGTGGCGGGTCGGACCGGTAGCCGTTGTCCAGCAGGGCGTAGCGGGACGGGACGACAGGCGGCTCCGGCGGCCGGGCCGGCTCCGGCGGGTAGCCGGGGTCGGCCGGGTAGCCGGGGGCGGCTGCGTAGCCGGCGTCGGCCGGATAGCCGGGAGCGGCTGCGTAGCCGGCGTCGGCCGGGTAGCCGGGGGCGGACCCGGCCGGATAACCGGGATCAGCCGGGTAGCCCGGGGCGGCGCGGTAGCCCGGGTCGGCGCGGTAGCCGGAAGCGGGCTCAGCCGGATAGTCCGGCGCGGCGCGGCGCGGCGGGTCGACCCGGTAGCCGGCCCCGGCGCGGTAGCCCGGGTCCGGTTCGTAGCCGGGCTGCGCACCGTAGCCCGGGTCGGCGGGTGGTGGCACGGAAGCCGATCCCCGCCCGGACCAGCCGCCGGCGGGCCCCCGGCCGGGCAACGGGTCCCGGACCGGCGGCTCGTCGCGGCGGTCCGGCTCCGCCTGGTCGGCGGCGCGTCCGCCGAGGCGGGCACGCTCGAAGAGCGCCCGCCATCGCGGTGCCGGTTCGGCCGACCGACCCCAGCCGGTCTCGCTGCCGTCCAAGGCTCGCCCTCCCGCGCCGTCGATCTCCGCCTGACAGGCTACGAACGAAACCCTATTCGGACCACACCGGTCTGCACACATCCCCCGGGAACAATACTTACGGCGACCGGTCGGACGACCCACCGCTACGGGAGTCCGGGGAGGTGGGGGCGGGGGTCGCGGCGGACCCCGGCCCGGCCCCGCTCGACGACGGTACCGGGGCGATCACAGCGGGCGCCCCTTCCGACGAATCGCCCATCGCCCCACCCGGCGTCGGGACCGGGCCGGTGGACGTCGGGTGCGCCGGTGTCGCGGCGGTGTCGGCGGGCGGCCGGGCCACGTCCCGCTGTTCCGGCAGCGGTGGCAGGAACACCGTCCGGTCCAGCCGGGCCACCTCGGGGGCGGGATCGAGCGCCCGGACCCCGTCCCGTCCGGCCACGGCACGCAGCGCGGTCGGGTCGGCCCGGATCACCGCCGCGTAGACGCAGGCGCAGGCCGCCCGGTAGCCGGCCGCCTCCCGCCCGGCGACCTGCGCCCCGGTCTCGTACCCCTGACGGGTCGTGGGGTCGGTGGTGTCGGCGGCCCGCCGCCGCTGGTCGGCGGCCTCCCGGTCCTTGCGGTCCGCGAGGCCGGCCATGCCGGCGGTGACGTCCTGCGGCAGCAGTTGCGCCGGCAGCCGGACCACCTCGGTCTGCCGACCGGGCAGCGGCACCCGCACCACCACCGCGGCGACCTCGACGTCGGCGAGCAGCGCCGGCAACCGGTCCGGCGCGAGGTAGCGGTCGAAGCTGACCAGCGCGTACGCCCCGGCGGTCAGCCCGGCGAGTTCGGCCCGGGCCGCGGCGGCGTACCCGGGCAGCGAGTCACCCGGCAGCACCCCGACCCGGGTCACCTGCCCGACCGTGCGGTCACCCACCGGCGCGGGTCGGCGGGCCACCCAGCCGACGGTGAGCAGCACCGCGCCGACGGCCAGCACCGCTGCGGTGACCAGCCCCCGGCGCGGCCGCGACGCGACGGCGGTTGGCCCGACGCCCGGGCGACTACCCGGCACCGGTCAGTCGCGCAGGATCGTCAGCGCGCGGGCCAGATCGTCCGGGTACTCGCTGACGAAGGTGACGTCGTCACCGGTACGCGGATGGGCGAAGGTCAACGACCGGGCGTGCAGCCACTGCCGGCGCAGTTCGAGCCGTGCCGACAGGGTCGGGTCGGCCCCGTAGGTGAGGTCGCCGACGCACGGGTGCCGCAGGGACGAGAAGTGCACCCGGATCTGGTGGGTACGCCCCGTCTCCAGCCGGACGTCGAGCAGGCTCGCCGCCGGGAACGCCTCGATGGTGTCGTAGTGGGTGATGCTCGGCTTGCCGTCGGAGACCACCGCCCAGCGGTAGTCGTGGTGCGGGTGCCTGTCGATCGGGGCGTCGATGGTGCCGCGCGACGGGTCGGGGTGACCCTGGACGACCGCGTGGTAGCGCTTCTCCACCTCGCGGTACTTGAACGCCCGTTTGAGCGCGGTGTACGCCTGCTCGCTCTTGGCCACCGCCATGATCCCGGTGGTGCCCACGTCGAGGCGGTGCACCACACCCTGCCGTTCGGCGGCCCCGCTGGTGGAGATCCGGTGGCCGATCGCGGCGAGGCCTCCGATGACGGTCGGGCCGGTCCAGCCGGGGCTGGGGTGCGCGGCCACCCCGACCGGCTTGTCCACCACCACGATGTCGTCGTCGGCGTAGACCACGGTCAACCCGGGGACCGCCTGCGGCACCACGGTCGGCGGCGCGACCGGCGCGGGCAGCGTCACCTCCAGCCAGGAACCGGCCTTGACCTTGTGCGAGTTCTGCCGGATCACGCCGTCGACAAGCGCGTCCCCGGCGTCGACGAGCGCGGCGGCGGCGGTGCGGGAGAGCCCGAAGAGGCGTGCCACCGCCTGGTCCAGCCGCATGCCGTCGAGGCCGTCCGGCACGGGCAGGGAACGGTGGTCGCCACCGGCGGCGGTCATGCCCGCTCCCGCGGCTCGGCGTCGGCCGCCGTCGGCGCGGCGGCGGCCGGTCCGGTGGGGGCGGCGGTCCGGGTCGCGTCGGTGGGGGCGTCGGCGGTGTCGCCCTTGGCACCGACCCGTCGCCCGTCGCGCTGGCGGCCGGTCAACTCCAGCAGCACGGCCAGCAGCACCCCGGAGACCAGGCAGCTGTCGGCCAGGTTGAACACCGGCCACACCTGGCCGTACGGGTCGAAGAGGCTGACCATGTCGACCACGTGACCGACGAAGTGACCGGGGGCCCGGAAGATCCGGTCGGCGAGGTTGCCGAGCGCCCCGCCCAGCACCAGCCCCAGGGAGACCGCCCACGGCAACGACCGCAGCCGGACCGCCATCCAGCTGATCCAGCCGACCACCCCGATGGTGATCAGCGGGAACACCCAGGTGTGGTCGGCGCCGATGCTCCACGCCGCACCGCTGTTGCGGGTCAGGGTGAGATAGACGGACCCGCCGAGCAGGCGCACCGGCGCCCGGTCGTCGAGCAGTTGCAGGGCGAGATGCTTGGTGAGCAGATCCGTCAGCAACGCGAGCGTCGCGATGCCGACGAGGACCACGACCGCCCTGCGTCGGGGGGTGCGGCCGGCCGGCCCGGTGGTGCCGGGTCCGGCGGTCGGTGCTGTGGTCATCGACTCCCCATCGACTGTCCCGACGACGCGGGTCCGCCGTCTCTCGAGGTCACCGGGGAGTGGACGTCAGCGCCGCTCCTCCAGCTGCTTGCAGGTCACGCAGAGGGTCGCCGACGGGAAGGCGGCGAGCCGCTCCACCGGGATCGGGTTCCCGCACCGCTCGCACCATCCGTAGCCACCCTCGTCGAGCCGCTCCAGCGCGCGCTCGACCTGGGTGATCCGTTCCCGGATGCTGTTGGCGAGGGAGATCTCCTGCTCGCGCTCGAACGTCTTGGTGCCGGTGTCGGCCTGGTCGTCCCCGGCCGAATCGGTCAACCGGTCGCGCTGCAGCTCGGTGATCTCGCTCAGGGTCTGATCGTACTCGGCGCGCAGCTCGTCCCGTCGGGCCGCCAGGGCCGCCCGGATCTTCTCGGTCTCCGCCGCGCTGCGGGTGGCCTGCGCGGTGGCCTTCGCCGCCGGTTTGCGACCGGCGGTCCTGGTGTCGGCTGGCTTCGCCATCGTCAGCTCCCTCAGCCGCGGGACGCGGCGGTCGGCGGTGCCCGGACAGGGTGCGCCGACATGGCGTCCCCAGGTAACAAAACGGGCGCACGGCAACGGTGGCCGCGCACTCCGGAGGTTGGCAAGAATACGGAACGTACAGGTTTCCGACAACGTGCCGGACCGTTGCGCCGCTATTCAGCCACTAATAACCCCTAATTGGGGCAAAAAGAAGACTAGCAGATCATCCGTCCCGATCCTCGCCGTACTCGCCGAACCACCTCGCCAGGCGACCCCGCCGGCTGACCGCCCGCAGCCGGCGCTCCGCCTCGTCCCGCACCCCGGCGGTCGCCACGATCAACAGGCTGTCCCCGGTCTTGAGCCGGGTGTCCGCCCCTGGCACGAAGCCCACCCCGTCGCGCAGCACCAGGGTCACCGACGCGCCCACCGGCAGCCGCAACTCGTCGACGTGCACCCCGGCCAGCCGGGACCCCGCCGGCACCTCCAACTGGAGCAGGTCCGCCCGCATCCGCTCCAACGGCGCGGTCTCCACCCGGATCTCCGCCGGCTCGGCCGGGGCGGTCACCCGCAACCGGCGGGCCGCCGGCGCGAGCGTGCCCGCCTGGAGCACCGTGAAGATCACCACCAGCACGAAGACCGCGTCGAACAACCGGTCCGCCCCGGGCACCCGGGCCGACAGCGGAATGGTGGCCAGCACGATCGGCACCGCACCCCGCAGCCCCGCCCAGGACAGGAAGAGCTGCTCACGCAGGCTCACCCGGAACGGCAGCGCCGACACCAGCACCGACAGCGGCCGGGCCAGCAGCAGCAGGGCCAGCCCGGTGACCACCGCCGGCAACAGCGCGGTGTGCAGCCGCTGCGGCGTGGCCAGCAGCCCGAGCAGCACGAACAACCCGATCTGGGCCAGCCAGGCCAGCCCGTCGGCGAATCCCAGGATGGCCTGCCGGTGCGGCAGCCGGGCGTTGCCGAGCAGCACCCCGGCGACGTAGACGGCGAGGAAGCCGGAGGCGTGCAGCACCGCCCCGGCGGCGTACGCCAGCACGGTGAAGCCGACGGCGGCGATCGGGTACAACCCGGAGGAGGGCAGCGCCGCCCGCCGCAGCGCGAACCGGCCGGCAAGCCCGGCGGCCAACCCGACCGCCGCGCCCACCCCGAGCTCGTAGCCGACCAGGAGGACCTCGAACCACCACGGGTGCTCCACCGGCCCGGTGCGCGACAGCAGCACCACCAGGATCACCACCGGGGCGTCGTTCATGCCCGACTCGGCCTCCAGCGCGGCCACCAGCCGGGGCGGCAGCCGCAACCGGCGTAGCGTGGCGAAGACCGCCGCCGCGTCGGTGGAGGAGAGCACCGCGCCGTAGAGCAGGGCCAACCGCCAGTCCAGCCCGAGCAGCAGGTGCACCACCAGGCCCACGACGACGATGCTGACCAGCACCCCGACGGTGGACAACGCGCCGGCCAGCCCGAGCACCGGGCGCAGGGTGCTCCACCGGGCGGTGAGCCCACCCTCCGCGATGATCACGATCAGCGCGCAGAAACCCAACATCCGGGTCAGCTCGGCGTCGTCGAACCGGATGCCCAGCCCGGCCTCACCGATCGCCACCCCGAGCGCCAGATAGACGAGCAGACTCGGCACGCCCAACCGGGTGGAGAACCGCACCGCACCGATCGCCACCAGCAACACGGCCGCCCCGAGGAGCAGGGCCAGATCCAGTCCCGGCGTCACGGGCGCCCCACCCGGGGCGCCGTCACCCGGCCGATCCGTCGCGCAGCCGCCGCAGCAACCCGCTCAGACCGGGCACCGGTCGGTCGACCAGGAAGAGCTTGTCCCGGCTGGCCGCCCCGGTGCGCAGCGCCACCGCCGACGGGCGGACGCCCAGGGCACCGGCCAGCGCCCGCCGGGCCGCCTCGGTGGCCCGGCCGTCCACCGCCGGGGCGGTCACGGCGATCACCAGGGCGGGTCCGTGCGGGCCGGCGGAGCAGCCGCCGACGCGGGCCCGGGACGCGCCGGGTTTCACCCGCACCGCGACGGTCAGCGTGTCGTCCGTGGGCATCGACGCCGGCCTCAGCGGGGGTAGGTGTCGGCGAGCAGGGCGGTGTCCGGGTTGCAGAGACCGCACGGGGTGAACCCGAGGGAGATCGCCTCGTCCACCGGCAGCGGCTCGTGTTCCCGTTCGATCAGGTGGGCGCAGGACGGCAGGTGGTAGCGGGGATGCCCGTCGACCACCAGCACCTCGGCGTCGAGTCGGGCCACCCGGGCCGCGTCGGCGGGTGGGACCCGCTGGGCCGGCGGATCCCACGGCGACGCGTCGTCCTCCGGCGGATCCCAGGGTGGCCCGGGGTCGTCCCCGGCCGCCCAGGCCGGGTCGTCCGCCGGGCCCCGGCGGGGGTCGTCCGGGTCGGGTCGGGCGGGGTCGGTGGGGGCACGGTCGGCCGGCGGGGAGGCGTGGTCCGGCCCCGACGCGGAGGGCACGACGACGGGATCCCACGGGGCCTCCGCGTCGGGCTCCCAGGCACCGGCGTCGGGGCGGGTGGCCGCGCCGACGGGGTCGCCGGCCACCGGCTGGCCGGGTGGTTGCCGCCACCCGGCGCCACCGGTGCCGAACGTCGTCGGGGGGTACGTCGTCGGTTCGTCCGACGGCGCGGTCGTGGGCGGCGGGGCGGTCGGACGGGACTCCGTCGCGCTCCGACCGCGCGCCTCGGCCCGTTCCGCCGCCCTCGCCCTGGTCACGGCTGCCTGGCGGGCACCGGCCACCAGGGCGACGGCAGCCAACAGACTGGCCGCGATGGAGCTGGTCAACAGGGTGCTGGAGCCGTCGACGAGACCGAACACCAGCAGGACCACGGCGACGAAGATGAGCAGGAGACTGGCGACTAGCACGGGCTCACCCCCGCAGCGTCGTGGGTCGTGGTGGGTCGGCGACCGTCGGGGGACGGTCGCCGACCGGGGATCAGCGGCCCGCTTCGAGGGCGCCGGAGCGACCGCCACCGTACGAGCCGGCGAGGCCCGCTGCGGCCAGACCGTTGCCACCGACGGCACGGGTGCCCTCGGCGCGGGTCATCTCGGCTTCGAGGCCCTGGCCCCGACCGTCGAGGTCCCGCAGCTGGCTCTCCAGGTAGGCCTTGAGCCGGGTGCGGTACTCGCGCTCGAACTGCTTGAGCTCCTCGATGTGCTTCTGCAACGCGGTCCGCTTGGCGTCCAGGCCCCCCATGGCCTCCTGGTGCCGCTGACGGGCGTCGCGCTCCAGCGCGTCGGCCTTGGCCCGCGCCTCGCGGGTGACCTCCTCGGCCTTGGAACGGGCCTCGGAGAGCAGCTGGTCGGCTTCCCGACGGGCGTCGGAGACGTGGTCGTCGGCGGTGCGCTGGGCCATCATCAGCACCCGCAGCGCCTGCTGCTCGCCGTCGCCGCCGACGGCCGGACCGCCGGTCGTGCGGACCTGCTCCAGCTCCGCCTGCATCGCGCGGGCAGCCTGCTCGGCGGCGGCCTTGTCGCGCTGCACCCGGTCGAGCTGGGCCTTGACGTCGTTGAGCTCCGCCGCGAGCCGGGCGTCGCCACCGGGGCCGGCAGGGGCCCCGCCACGACCGCCGCGCTCCACCTGCGCGCGCAGCTCGTTGTTCTCCTCGATCAGACGGGCCAGCTCACGCTCGACCTCGTCCAGGAAGGCGTCGACCTCCTCCTCGTCGTACCCCCGCTTGCCGATCGGCGGCTTTTTGAAGGCGACGTTGTGCACGTCGGCCGGTGTCAGCGGCATCGAAACTCCTCGGGTCAGTTGCGGCCGCGAAAGCGCGCGCTGGTCAGGAGAAGTTCCTGATCAGCGGATCTAACACAAACCTCATCAGCACGAACAGGATAACCAGGAGCACAAGGGAGGCCAGGTCGATGCTCACGGTACCAATTCGCAGTGGGGGGATCACCCGCCTCAACGCCTTGAGAGGCGGATCAGTGACGCTCCACACGGACTCAAGTCCGGCGGACGCGCCACGCCCCGGTTGCCACCGACGACCGTACTGGAGGACTGCACCGAGAACGAATCGGGCCAACAGCACAATAAGAAAGAGGTACACAATCAGGTACAAGAGTTGGAACATGATCGACAACACAGCAGACGACGTCCCTCGGTCGGGTGGACTTAGCTCAGGGAGAAGAAGCCACCCTCAGCGATCTTGGCCTTGTCCTCCGCGGTGACCTGGACGTTGGCCGGTGAGAGCAGGAACACCCGGTTGGTCACGCGCTCGATCGTACCGCGCAGCCCGAACGCCAGCCCGGCGGCGAAGTCCACCAGCCGGCGGGCGTCGGCCTCGTCCATCTCGGTGAGGTTGATGATCACCGGAACGCCGTCGCGGAAGTGCTCGCCGATGGTCCGCGCCTCGCGGTACGTCGTCGGGTGCAGGGTGGTGATCTGGTAGCGCTGCTCCTCCTCGGCCACCACCGGCCGCTCCCGCGGCGACGCCTGCGGCGCCAGGGCGAGATTGTCCCGGGTGTGGTAGCTCAGCGCGCCCGAGGACTCCGACCCGCCGGACCTGGTGATCGACCGGACGCTCGCCCGTTCCGACCGTTCGGCCCGCTCCGACCGTTCGGCCCGCTCGTCGTCGGCGCGGTCGGCCTCGGCCAGTCGGCTGGACCGGTCCGTCAGCCGACCCCGGTCACCGAGGCGCGGACGCGGTGCCGGCGGCTCCTCCGCGTCGTCCTCGTCGTCGTCGGCGAATTCCTCGGCGTACCGGCTCGACCGGTACCGCGACTCGCGGTAGCCGGGCTTGTCGTAGCCCTCGTCGTAGCCCCGCTCGTCATCCTCCTCGACGAGACCGAGCCAGACCCCCGCCTTGCGCAGTGCACCCATCCCGCGCCCTTCCGTCCGCCGTGCGGCACGCACCCCCGTGCCGTGTCGCCATGATCGCGAATGGACTTCCATGCCCACCGGATCGAAGTGGCAATCCCTCGACGCGCGATTCGCGGCTCGCCCGTCGTGGCCCCCGACCTGGGGACGCCGCTCCTGAACAACACTGATGTAATTTGCTTCTATCGCGGTCAGGCTACCGCAGCGTGGTACGCATTCCGAGCAACGCGCTGCCGACGCGGACATGTGTCGCGCCGTGTCCGATGGCCACCTCCAGGTCACCGCTCATCCCGGCGGAGAGCGCCGTCGCCCCCGGATGGTCGGTCCGGAACCCCGCCGCCACCTCGGCCAACCGGGCGAACGCCCGCTCCGGTTCCCAGCCCAGCGGCGCCACCGCCATCAGCCCGGCCAGTCGCAGCGCCCCCGCCCCGGCCAACGCCCCGGCCACCGCACCGAGCCCGCGGTCGGCGTCCGCGGCACCCGGCAGGGCACCCCCTCGGGCCGGGTCGCCGTCGATGCTGACCTGGACCAACGTCTCCAACGGACGGTCCCGGCCGGACTCCGCGGCGGTGGCCAGCGCGCGGGCCAACCGGACACTGTCCACGGAGTGGACCACATCGGCGTACCGGACCACCGAACGGGCCTTGTTGCGTTGCAGTTGGCCGATGAAGTGCCACCGGGCGGCCACCCCCGCCGCCGCCACCTCGGCCGCCTTCGGTGCCGCCTCCTGGTCCCGGTTCTCCCCCAGGTCGGTGACCCCGAGCCCGGCCAGCGCGACCGCGTCGGCGGCCGGGTACGTCTTGGTCACCGCGATCATGGTCACCCCGGCCGGGTCCCGGCCGGCGGCGGCGCAGGCGTCGGCGATCCGGGCCCGCACCACGGCCAGGCCGGCCGCGAGCGCGGCCCGGCGGTCCGCACCCACCGGATCGGGCGCGGCGGTCATCGGCCGGACCGCCCGGTCACCGGCGGGGTGGCCCGGCCGCCCCGGGACCCGTCCGGCGTCGTCGGGGTGGCGTGCCCGCCTGCGGGACTGCCCGTCATCAACGGGCTCAGGAACCGTTCTTGAGGAAGTCGGGCACGTCGACGTCGTCGAAGAGCACCCGGCGCGGCGACTGCTGCGGCGGCATGGTGGCCGGCGCGGTGACCACCGGGGCCTGCGGCGTCGGCTGGTTCTGGTTGCTCTTGCGCGGCGACTCGGACGCCTTGTACGCCGGCGTGCCACCGTCGAAACCGGCGGCGATCACGGTGACCCGCACCTCGTCGCCGAGCGCGTCGTCGATGACCGCACCGAAGATGATGTTGGCGTCCGGGTGGGCCGCGTCGGTGACCAGCTGCGCGGCGTCGTTGATCTCGAACAGGCCCAGGTCGGAGCCACCGGCGATGGACAGCAGCACGCCCCGCGCACCGTCCATGCTCTGCTCCAGCAGCGGGCTGGAGATGGCCGCCTCGGCCGCCTCCACCGCCCGGTTCTCCCCCCGGGCGCTGCCGATGCCCATCAGCGCGCTGCCCGCCCCGCTCATCACGCTCTTGACGTCGGCGAAGTCCAGGTTGATCAGGCCCGGGGTGGTGATCAGGTCGGTGATGCCCTGGACACCGGAGAGCAGCACCTGGTCGGCGGTGCGGAAGGCGTCCATCATGCTGATGCCCCGGTCACCCAGGGCCAGCAGCCGGTCGTTGGGGATGACGATCAGCGTGTCGCACTGGTTGCGTAGTTCGTCTATTCCCGCCTCGGCCTGCACCTGACGCCGCTTGCCCTCGAAGGAGAACGGCCGGGTCACCACGCCGATCGTCAACGCGCCGAGCTTGCGGGCGATGTTGGCCACCACCGGCGCCCCGCCGGTGCCGGTGCCGCCGCCCTCACCGCAGGTGACGAAGACCATGTCGGCGCCCTTGAGCACCTCCTCGATCTCGTCGCGGTGATCCTCGGCGGCGTTCTTGCCGACGTCCGGGTTGGCGCCCGCGCCGAGTCCCCGGGTCAGCTCCCGGCCGACGTCGAGCTTGACGTCGGCGTCACTCATCAGCAGCGCCTGCGCGTCGGTGTTGATCGCGATGAACTCGACGCCCTTGAGCCCAACCTCGATCATCCGGTTGACGGCGTTGACGCCGCCGCCGCCGATGCCGACGACCTTGATGACCGCCAGGTAGTTGTGCGGAGGTGTCATCTCCGGTCCTTTCCGTTCGAGATTGGCTCGCACCGCCCCGGTACGGCGTGGCTCAGACCGGTGGTCGGCGAGCTGTCACCAGCGAGGATCAGAGGCGAACCCTAACCCTCTACTAGAGGGTTAGAGTTATGTCAACCACTGATCCTCTTCGGGGCAACGTAAGCGCCCCCACGCCGAGAGCCAAGGACCCCACCGGCGTGTCGCCGTCGCGAGAGTAACGACTCACGTTCGACACGGGCCTCACCGGAAGGTCACCACGTCAGGAGCGCTCACGTCGATCGTGTCGGCCTTACGACCCAGCAACGCCGTCGCCACCCGCGCCTTCTCCTCGCCCCGGGTCGCGTCGCCCCAGACCACCGTCCGCTCGTCACGCAGGGTCAGCCCGATCCGGGCCAACCCCTCGACGGTCACCTCGACCAGAGCGGCCCGCAACGCCGGGGTGAGCACGGTCAGCACCTGCAACGCCGCCCGGGTGCCCGGATCGTCCGGCCCCGGGGCGGCCAGCCGCACCAGCGGCAACCCCGCCGGGGGCCGGGGCACCGTCCGGAACACCACCCCGCTGCGGTCCAGCACCACGAACTGGTCGTCCCGGGGCACCACCGCCACCCCGGTCCGCTCCACCACCGTCACCACCAGGGTGTCCGGCCAGTCCCGGCGTACGGTGGCCCGCTCGACGGGGGCCAACCCGCCGATCCGCCGGGCCGTCGCGGCCAGGTCCACCCGGGCCAGCGGCGCCCCGTCCGGCACCGCCGCCGCGTCGCGCACCTCGACCGGGGTGACCAGCCGGGCCCCCTCCACCCGGACCTCGCGCACCCCGAACAGGCCGGAGCCGAGCATCGCCCAGGCCACCAGGCCGGCCAGCACCAGCACCCCGGCGACCACCGCCCAGGGCAGGGCGGCCCGCATCCGCCGCTGCCGGGCCCGCGCCATGAACCGCCGGGTGGACGGCGGGACCGCATCGCTACCGGCCCGCACGAGCTGCCAGCGCCGTGCCGGACCACGCCGGGAACCACCACCGTCCGCGCCCGCGGGACGGCCCCGCGCCGGCCCCGGACTCATCCGGTGGTGGAGACCGTGCCGTCCGGGCCGACGACCGGGCCCGGGGCGACCGGTTCGGTGACCCCGCCGGCCCGGACGGTCAACGCGTCGAGCAGCTGGTCGCCCAGCAGGGAGATCGGCGGGGCACCCATCGTCACCACCACGTCACCGGGGCGGGCCCGCCGGGCCACCTCCACCGGCGCGTCGTCGAACGAGTCCACGAAGACCTTGTGCGCGGCGTCCAACGGCACCGCCGCCAGCAACGCCGCCGACCCCTCACCCGGCTGCCGCAGCTCACCGGGGCCGAAGACCTCCAGCAGCACCAGCTCGTCGGCGATGCCCAGGGCGGCGGCGATCTCCGCCTGGAGGTCCCGGGTGCGGTAGAGCCGGTACGGCTGGAACACCACGATCAGCCGGCCGTCGCCGGCGACCTCGCGCAGCGTCTGCAGGGCCAGGGTCATCGAGGTCGGGTGGTAGGCGTACTCGTCGTAGACCAGCACACCGTCGGCGACGCCCTTGCGTTCGAAACGGCGGCGTACCCCCGGGAACGCGGCCAGCGCCGCCTCCGCCGCCGCCACCGGCAGGCCGAGCAGGTGGGCGGCGAGCACCGCCGCAGCACTGTTGAGCCCCATGTGCCGCCCCGGCACCGGCAGCCGGATCTCGCCCAACGACCGGCCGTCGAGCGCGGCCAGGTACCGCACCCCCTGGGCGGACGAGGCCATCTCGGACAACCGCAGGTCGGCGTCGGCCGCCTCGCCGTACGTCCAGACCCGCCGCCCCTCGGCACGCAGCGTCTCGGCCAACCGCCGGCCGCCCGGGTCGTCGGCGCAGGTGATGACGAACCCGGCCGGGTCGGTGAGCCGGGCGAACTCGGCGAACGCCGCCTCCAGGGTGGCCAGGTCGCCGTAGGTGTTCAGGTGGTCGGCCTCGACGTTGGTGATGATCGACACGTACGGGCGGTAGATCAGGAACGACCTGTCGCTCTCGTCCGCCTCGACCACGAAGTGCTCGCCGGTGCCGTGGTGCGCGCCCGAGCCGACCTCGGAGATCTCCCCGCCGATGACGAAGGACGGGTCGACGCCGGCCTGCTGGAGCACCATGGTCACCATCGAGGTGGTGGTGGTCTTGCCGTGGGTGCCGGCCACCGCGACGGTACGCCGGCCGGTCATCGCCGCCGCCAGCGCCTCGGAGCGGTGCAGCACCCGCAGCCCGCGCCGCCGCGCCTCGACCATCTCCAGGTGGTCCTGCGGAATCGCCGAGGAGTAGACCACGGTGTCCACCCCGTCGAGGTTGGCCGCCTCGTGGCTCATGTGGATGGTGCCGCCCAGCGCCCGCATCCCGGCCAGCGACGGCCACTCGCGCAGTTCGCTGCCGGAGACCGGCAGGCCCCGGGTGAGGAAGAGCCGGGCCAGGCCGCTCATGCCGACCCCACCCACCCCGATCAGGTGGATCCGGCCCAGGTCCTCCGCGGTGAGCGTGCCGGCCGGGGTGAACTGCGCGGTGTTCATGCCAGGTACCTTTCCGTCGCGGTGGACCGGCTCACCGGGCCACCGCCTCGTAGACGAAGTTGAGCAGGGCCACGTCGCCGTCGCGGCGGCCGTACGCGGCGGCGGCGTGGCTCATCGCGGACAACCGCTGCGGGTCGCGCAGCAGGGGCAGCACGGTGCGCTCCAGCCAGTCCGGGGTCAGCTCGGCGTCGTCGACGAGCAGCCCGCCGCCGGCCTCCACCACGGGCAGCGCGTTGCGCTTCTGCTCCTGGTTGGAGTGCGGGTACGGCACGTAGATGGTGGGCAGCCCGATGGCGGCCACCTCGGCGCAGGTCATCGCCCCGCCCCGGGCCAGCATCAGGTCGGCGGCGGCGTAGCCCAGCTCCATCTCGGACAGGTAGGGCAGCGCCACGTACGGCACCGGCAGGTCGGTGGGGACCGGCACCGGCTCGTTGCGGGCACCCATCACGTGCAGCACCTGCACGCCGTTACGGGACAGTTCCTTGGCCGCGCCGGAGACCGCCAGGTTGATCGACCGGGCACCCTGGGAGCCACCGGCGACGAAGAGCACCGGCAGGTCGGGGCGGAGTCCGAAGTGGGCGCGGGCGGCGGCCCGCATGGCGAAGCGGTCCAGCCCGGCGATGCCCCGGCGCAGCGGCACCCCGACCACCCGGGCGTCGCGCAGCGCCTCCGCCTGGGCCGGCTGGTGCGGGAATCCGACGGCGATGTTCTTGGTGAACTTCATGCCGAGCCGGTTGGCCACCCCCGGCGGGACGTTCACCTCGTGGATGACGATCGGCATCTCGCGCCGCCACGCGGCCAGGTAGCCGGGGACGGAGACGTACCCGCCGAAGCCGACGACCACGTCGGCGGAGACCTCGTCGATCACCTTGCCGGCGGCGCGGGCCGCTTTCCACATCCGGTCCGGGGTGCGCACCAGCCCCATGTTGACCGAGCGGGGCAGCTGGTAGGCGGGGATCTGCCGCAGGTCGTAGCCGGCCGGCGGGATCAGCTCGTTCTCCAGGCCCTTGGGGGTGCCGAGGCAGGTGATCCGGACGCCCGGGTCGTGTCGGCGCAGGCAGTCGGCGAAGGCGAGCAGCGGGTAGATGTGCCCACCGGTGCCCCCTCCACAGAGCACCACCGAACGCAGCGGACCCATCAGCGTCTCCTCTCGCTCGCCGGCCCGCCGCGGGTCCGGTCCTGCCGGACGCCGCGCGGTACGGCCTGATCGTCGGGTCGCCGCCCGCGCGCCCGGGGTACGGACCCCGGGGCAGCCGGTGGCGACGCCGGTCGGCTCCGCGCACCGGGAAGCGGCGGCAACGGGGCCCAGACTAGTCGGACCCATCGGGCGGGCGGACGGGCGTGCAGGGCTCGGGCGGCGTCGGGTTCGGCGCGGGCGAAGGAGGCGAGCATGCCGACCGCGGCCAGGGTGACGACCAGGGCGCTGCCGCCGTCGGAGATGAACGGCAGCGGCACCCCGGTCAGCGGCAGCAGCTTGGTCACCCCACCGATGTTGATCACGGCCTGGCCGGTCAGCCAGGCGGTGACGGCGGTAGCGGCGAGCCGGCGGAACGGGTCGGCGACCCGGCGGGCGATCCGCAGCCCGGTGTAGGCCAGCACGGCGAAGAGCACCAGGATGACGGTGCAGCCGACCACGCCCAGCTCCTCGGCGATGACGGCGAAGATGAAGTCGTTGTGGGCGGCCGGCAGCCAGCCGAACTTGAGACTGCTCTTGCCCAGCCCGACGCCGAACCAGCCGCCGTGTTCGATGGCGTTGCGGGCCTGGACCATCTGCCAGCAGGCGTCCTCGACGCACTTGGCCGGGTCGGGCGTGTCGAGGAACGAGGTGAGCCGGGCCAGCCGGTAGTTCTCCTGGCCACGCGCCCCGGAGCCGGCGCCGAGGGAGGCCACCGCGACGAGCAGGCCGACGCCGGCCAGGCCGACGGCGGAGAGGGCGGCGAAGACCCGCAGCCGCACCCCGGCCGCCCAGAGCAGCCCGACCACGATGGCCAGCAGGCAGAGCATGCTGCCCAGGTCGTTGTAGCCGACCAGCACGAAGAGCAGGCCGACGACGGGGAACAGCGGGGTGGCCAACTCCTTCCACCAGCCCAGCGCGGCGCCCTTGCGGGCCACCACGTGCGCGCCCCACAGCACCAGCGCCAGCTTGGCCAGCTCGGCGGGCTGCACCTGGATCGGCCCGAGATAGAGCCAGAGCAGGTTGGCCTGCAGCGGCCCCAGTGACTTCAGCCCGAACAGCGCGTTGAGCGCCACCAGCAGGTTGAGCACCAGCAGCAGCACCACGGCCCCGCCGAGCAGCGGCCGGCCCAGCGAGCGGAAGGTGCTGGCCGGCAGCCGCTGGCAGGCCCAGAACGCGACGATGCCGATCACCGCGAAGATGGCCTGTTTGGTCACCGAGGCGGCGGCGTCGCCGGCCTCGGCGTAGTCGCGCACGCTTGTCGCCGAGAAGACCATGGTCAGGCCGATCAGCAGCAGCAGGCCGGCGCTGGACAGCAGCAGGTAGTAGGAGGCCAGCGGGCGGGCCAGCAGGCCGCGCAGCGCCGCCAGGCCGCCGGCCGGTCCCAGCCCGGACAGCACCGGGGGCGGATCGGCGGTACGCCCCGCGCCCGCGACCCGCCGTGGCTGGGTCTGCGCCGTCGTGCCGGTGCTGGTGCCTCGGTCCTCCCCCACCCGCCCATCATCGCCGCTGCGGGCGGCCGGTTCCGGCCGTTCCCCCCGGTCGGCGTGTCGAAATGCGCGACGGGGGCCCCTCCGGTAGGAGGAACCCCCGTCCGCCGGTGGTCCGGCGGCGGCCCGGCGCGGACGGAACCGGCGCGCGGGCCGGTACCGGCCCGGAACGCGATCAGCCCATGCTGGCGAGGAAGTCGCTGTAGAACAGGCCCAGCGCGATGGCCACCCCGATGCCCGCGATGATCCAGAACCGGACCACGATGTTGACCTCGCTCCAGCCGGCCAACTCGAAGTGGTGCTGCAGCGGGGACATCCGGAACACCCGCTTGCCGGTGGTGCGGAACGAGATGATCTGGATCACCACGGACATCGTGATGATCACGAACAGCCCGCCGAGGATCGGCAGCAGCAGCACGGTACGGGTGGACATCGCCATCCCGGCGATCAGCCCGCCCAGGCCCAGCGCGCCGGTGTCGCCCATGAAGATCCGGGCCGGCGAGGTGTTCCACCACAGGAAGCCCACGCACGCCCCGGCCGCCGCCCCGGCGATCAGCGCGATCTCCAACGGGTCCCGGACGGCGTAGCAGTAGTTGTCCGGGTTGGCGGTGTACGTCGGGTCGGCGCACCAGTGCCGGTACTGCCAGAACGCGATCAGCGCGTACGCGGCCAGCACCATCACCGAGGCGCCGGTGGCCAGCCCGTCCAGCCCGTCGGTGAGGTTGACCCCGTTGGTCGCCGCCATCACCACCATGATGATCACGATCACCGAGGCGACCTTGCCGATCTCCAGGGCCGGGATGTCCCGGATGAAGCTCAGCGTGGTGCTGCCCACGGTCTCGGTGTTGGTCGTCGCGCCGCTGGCGTCGGTCATGCTGCTCGGGAAGTACAGCGCGACCACCCCGAAGACCGCGCCGACCAGGATCTGCCCGAACAGCTTGCCGCGCTTGTTGAGCCCGCCGCTGTGCCGCTTGCGCACCTTGAGGAAGTCGTCGATGAAGCCGACCGCGCCGGAGAAGACCATCAGCCCCAGCAGCACCAGGGCGGTGATGGTCGGCTCGACCTGGGCGATCTGCGCGTCCGGCAGGGTGGTCAGGGCGAGGTGGCCGGCGACGTACGCGATGACCGTGGCCAGGATGAACACCACGCCGCCCATCGTCGGCGTGCCCTTCTTGCCCTCGTTGCTGGCCAGCCCGAGGTTCGATCGGATCGGCTGGCCGGCCTTGAGCCGGGCGAACACCTTGATCGCCAGCGGGGTGGCCAGCAGCGACACCAGGAACGCCACGCCGATGGCGACGATGACCGCCCTCACGCGGCACCCCCCGCGCCGGGCCCGTCAACCTGGGCGTCGGCCCGCAGGGCGTCGACGACCTCCCAGGTGCGGTACCGGGAGCCCTTCACCAGGACGACGTCGCCCGGTCGTAGCTCGCTGCGCAGCACCTCGACGGCCGCCGCCTGATCGGTGAGCAGCACCGACTCTCCTCCCCAGTCACTTACCGCTGTCGCGCCCTCGTGGATCGGCGCGGCCGGCTCACCCACCACGAGCAGCCGGTCGACACCGAGTTCGGCCGCGAGCCGGCCGACCTCCCGGTGCCCCTCGTCCTCGTACGCGCCCAGCTCGGCCATGTAGCCCAGCGCGGCGAACGTCCGCCCGCCCCGGTGCATCCCGGCCAGCGCCCGCAGCGCCACCGCCATCGAGGCCGGGTTGGCGTTGTACGAGTCGTCGATCACGGTCACCCCGTCGGGACGGGTGAAGACGTCCATCCGGCGGCTGGAGACCAACCCCAGGTCGCCCAGGGCCGCCGCCAGCTCGGCCAGCGGCATGCCCAGCTCCCGGGCCACCGCCGCCGCGGCGAGCGAGTTGGAGACCTGGTGCCGGCCGGTCAGGCCGAGCCGCACCGGGGCCGTCCCCTCCGGGGTGACCAGGGTGTACGCCGGCCGGCCCCGCTCGTCCAGGGTGACGTCGACCGCGCGGACGTCGGCGTCGGCGGACTCGCCGTAGCGGACCACCCGGGCGGCGGTGCGCGACGCCATCGCGGCGACCAGCGGGTCGTCGGCGTTGAGCACGGCCAGCCCGTCGGCCGGCAGCGCCTCCACCAGCTCCCCCTTGGCCAGGGCGATGTTCTCCACCGAACCGAACTCGCCCAGGTGCGCCACCCCGACGTTGAGCACCACCGAGACCTGCGGCGGCACCACGTCACAGAGGTAGCGGACGTGTCCCACGCCCCGGGCGCCCTTCTCCATCACCAGGTACCGGGTCTGCGCGGTGGCCTGCAACGCGGTGTACGGGTGCCCCAGCTCGTTGTTGAACGACCCGGGCGGGGCGACCGTCGGGCCGAGCCGCACGGCGAGCTGCGCGATCAGGTCCTTGGTGGTGGTCTTGCCCGAGGAACCGGTCAACCCGATCACGGTGAGCCCGGGCAGCCGGTCCACCACCGTGCGGGCCAGCCGGCCCAGCGCGGCCAGCGCGTCGTCCACCAGCACCATCGGCACCCCGGGCAGCTCCCGGGTGCCGAGCACCGCCACCGCACCGGCGGCGACCGCACCGGCGGCGTAGTCGTGCCCGTCGACCCGCTCACCGGGGAAGGCGACGAAAAGCGCCCCGGCGGCGACCTTGCGGGAGTCGAACTCGACCGGACCGGTGACCACGGTGGCCGGGTCGGCGGCGTGCAGCCGGCCACCGACCGCCGTGGCGACCTCGGCCAGGCTCAGCGGGATCACCGGCGACCCGCCAGGTCGCCGAAGCGGACGCGCAGCGCCTGCGCCAGCTCGGTGCGGTCGTCGAACGGGTGCACCTCGCCGGCGATCTCCTGACCGCGTTCGTGTCCCTTGCCGAGCAGCGCCACCACGTCGCCCGGTTCGGCCAGCCGCACCGCCTCGGCGATCGCCTCCCGCCGGCCCGGCACCTCGACGATCCGGGCGGCGGCGTCGGCGGCGTACGCCCCGGCCAGCACCTCGGCCCGGATCGTCGCCGGGTCCTCGGTGCGCGGGTTGTCGTCGGTCACCAGCACCACGTCGGCGCCCCGGGCGGCGGCGGCACCCATCACCGGCCGCTTGCCCCGGTCCCGGTCACCACCGGCGCCGATGACGCAGATCAACCGGCCGGTGCCGGTGTCGCGCAACGCGACCAGGGCCGCCACCACGGCGTCGGTCTTGTGCGCGTAGTCGACCACGCCGCGCACCGGCGCGTCCCCGCTGACCAGTTCCAGCCGGCCGGGCACCCCGCCGCAGGCGGCCACCCCGGCGACGGCGGTCGCCGGGTCGACCCCGGCGGCGACCAGGCAGGCGACGGCGAGCAGCGCGTTGGCCACGTTGTGCCGGCCGGGCAGCGCCACCCCGGCGGGCAGGGCCAGGTCGTCCGGGCCGTGGGCGGTGAACCGCTGGGCGTAGCCCTCGCCGCCGACCCGGTCGGCCCACCAGGTGGCGGTCGGGTCGCCGGCCGCCGAGTAGCTGACCGTGGCCGGGCGGAACAGCGGACGCAGGGCCGGGTCGTCGTGGTTGAGCACCTCGACCCGGCAGCGCCCGTCGAACAGTTTCGCCTTGGCGGCGAAGTAGTCGGCCGAGTCGGCGTGGAAGTCGAGGTGGTCGGAGCCGAAGTTGGTGTAGCCGCCGACGGTGAACCGGACCCCGCCGACCCGGCCCATCGCCAGGGCGTGGCTGGACACCTCCATGACCACCGCGGTCACCCCACGCTCCCGCGCGGCGGCGAGCAGCGCGTGCAGGTCGGTCGCCTCCGGGGTGGTCCGGACGCTGTCGATCACCAGTTCACCCAACCGGGTCTCCACCGTGCCGATCAGGCCGGTGACGTGACCGGCGGCGCGCAGCCCCGACTCGATCAGGTAGGCGGTGGAGGTCTTGCCGGCGGTGCCGGTCACCCCGATCACGGTCAGCCCGTCGGTCGGGTCGCCGTAGACCGCGGCGGCCAGCTCACCCAGCACCGCCCGGGGGTCGGGCGTCACCAGCACGGGCAGCCCGGTCGCGCCGGCCGCCGCCGCACCGGACGGGTCGGTCAGCACGGCCACCGCGCCGGCCGTGGCGGCGGCGGCGGCGAACTCCGCGCCGTGCCGGCGGGCACCGGGCAGCGCGGCGTACAGGTCGCCGGGGCGGACCTCCTGGCTGGCGTGGGTCACCCCGGTCACGACCAGCGCGGCGGCGTCGGCCGGCGGCGTCACGGCGAGCCGGTCGGCGAGGTCGCCGAGCCGGACTCCGGGCACGGTACGGGGGCGTGGATTGCCGGGCACGGCGTCAGACCCTACCCGGTCGTCCGGTTCCGGCCGCACAGCCGCCCCGGTGGTTCGTCGGCACTCACCGATGATGTCCCGCCGTTCCCGGTCAGCGCGGAAAGACCTCGAAGTTGGGAGATTTCCCGCGCGACGGCGGGACCCGGTAGTGACGCAGCGTGAAGCCCATCATCTCGCGGAACGCCGGGGCGACGACCGCGCCGCCACCGCCCTCGGGGTTCCACACGAAGACCGCCACCACGTACCGGGGTGCTTCGGCGGGGGCCATCCCGATGAACGAGCCGACCTCGCCGGGTTGCTGCTTGCCGTTGACGTAGCGCAGCCCGGTGCCGGTCTTGCCGGCGATCCGGTAGCCGGGCACGGCGGCGGCCAGGCCGGTCGCGCCGTCGACGGTGGTGACCGCCTCCAGCAGGGTACGCAGCGCGGCGGCGTTGCTCGGGCTGAGCACCGAACGGGTGACCGGGGCGGCGGCCGGGGTGCGTTTGCCGTCCGCCCCGACCACCTCCTTGATCAGGTGCGGCTGGACGTAGGTGCCGTCGTTGGCGATCGTGGCGTACGCGGCGGCCATCTGCAGCGGGGTGGCGTCGACGCTGTGCCCGATCGGCACCGAGCCGTAGGACGAGCCGCTCCACTGGTCGGCCGGGAGCAGCCGCCCGGACGCCTCGCCGGGCATCCCCTCGCCGGTGGGCTGCCCCAACCCGAACCGCTTCTGGTAGTCGATCAGCCGGTCCGGGCCGAGCCGGTCGCCGATCTCGATGGTGCCGACGTTTGACGAGTAGGCAAGCATCCCGGCCACGCTCAACTTCTTGCCCTCGGCCGGGTGGGTGTCGCGGAAGGTCACCCCGCCCCGGGTGATGGTGTTGGCGACCGGCCAGGCGCTGTCCGGGGTGATGACGCCCTCCTGCAACGCCGCGCCGTAGGTGATCGCCTTGTGCACCGAACCCGGGTCGACCACGAAACTGGTGGCCGCGTCCTCCCGGTCGGTGGGCCGGCTCTGCTCCGGTGACGCCGCGTTGTAGGTCGGGTTGCTCGCCTGGGCCAGCACCTCACTGGTCTTGACGTCGAGCACCACGGCCGCGCCGATCGCGCCCCGGGTCTGCGCCATCTGCCGGCTGAGGATCTGCTGCACCTGGAACTGGAGGTCCCGGTCGGTGGTGAGCACCAGCGAGCTGCCCGGCCTGGGGGCGGTGGTCTGGCTGTAGCCGCCGGGGATGGGCGCGTCCAGGTCGCCCGCGCCGGCCTCGTAGACCCACCGGCCGTCCTGCCCGCGCAGCACGTCGTCGTAGCGGGCCTCCAGCCCCTCCAGGCCGTCCATGTCCGGGCTGGTGAAGCCGACCAGGTTGGCGGCCAGGTCACCGCCGGGCACCTCGCGGCGCTCGTCACGGTGGGTGCCGATGCCGGCCAGTTCGAGCGCCTCGATCTGCTTGGCCTGGGCGATGTCGACGCCCCGGGCCAGATAACGGAACTGGAGCCCGCCCTGGCGCTTCATCTTCTCGGCCAGCTCGGAGACGGGAATGCCGAGCAGCGGGGAGAGCAGCTTCGCGGTCTCCGTCCGGTCCTTGACCAGGGTGGGGTCGACGAAGACGTACCGCGCCTCGACGCTGCGGGCCAGCGGGGCGCCGTTGCGGTCCTCGATCGACCCGCGCGGAGCCGGCAGTTCGACCCGGCTGAGCCGGTTGCCGACGCCACCGCCGGCGTACGCCGGGGTGTCCACGGCCTGCAGGACGACCAGCCGGATGCCGATCACGGCGAAGACCGCCAGCACGAGCGCGGTGCCCAGCCGCAGCCGGCGTCGCGGTTCGGCCAGCTTCGGCGGGCGACGCGGCTTGCGCACCGGTCGCCGGCCGGCGGGCCGGTCGGTGCGCCGGGGTGCCTCGGTCCGGCGGGGGGCACCCCGGCCGGGTGTGTCGGTGCGGCGCGGGGTGGTGCGGCCGGGGCGGCGGCGTGGCGCGGGCGGATCGGCGAACTCGTCGTCGTCGGGGGCGGCCGTGGCCGGCACGGTCCGGATGACGCCGGTGCGCCCGGTCGGGGCGGCCTCCCGGCGGCCGGCCCGGTTGGCGGCGGCCCGGCCGCCGTCGAGCACCTGGAGGGCGGGCCGGAACGGGTCGCCGGAGCGGCCGGCCCGGGGGGTACGCCGTTGCCCGCCCCGTTCGTCGCTGCTCTCCCGGATGGTCCGCCCCCGGGGGGTGTACGCCCGCGCGTCGGAGATCCCCCCGCCGTCCCCGGCGCGGGGCTGCCCGGTGCGGGCGTCCCCGGCCCGGCCCTGTCCCCGGGGTTCACCGGCCCGGGGCCCGGCGGCCGGGGGTTCGCCGGTGCGCGACTGCGGGGTCCGTGGTTCTGGTGTGCGGGGCTCCGGCGGGCGTGGCTCGCCGCCCCGGGCGGCCCCACCACGAACCGATCCGCGCCGGGAGCCCGTGGCGTCCCGGCGCGGTTCGTCGGATCTGGGTGGCACGGGTGTTACCCCCCGTTGCCCTGCTGGCTGGTGATCGCCGGCTGTCCGTCGGCCGGCTGCGGCACGCCGATCAGCCGACCGTCCGGCAGCCGGATGTACGCCGGTTCGCCGGCCTCCACCAGGCCCAACTTGCGGGCCTCGGCGGTCAGGTTGCCCGGCTCCTTGGCCTCCTCGATCTGCTTCTCCAGCTGCTGCTGGTCGACGTCGAGGCGGGCCTGCTGCTGCTGGAGCTGCTGGAGCCGGAACGCGTTCTCGTTGATCTTGGTGTTGACGGCGAGGATGCCCAGCACCCCACCGACCACCAGCACCACGATCAGTGCCGCGAACGGCGCCCGGGGCACCCGGACCGGCGGCGGCGGCGCCACCCGCAGCCGGGGTGAACCGGTGCCGGTGGCCCGGGTGGCCGGCTGCTCGGCCGGCCGCAACGCGGCGCTGCCCTGGGTGGGGAACTCGCGCGCCCCCCGGCGAGCCTCCCCCGCTCGACCGGCGAGGTCCGCCGGCATCGTGGTACGGGTCGTGCGCTGCGCCGTGGTCCGGCCCCCCGACCGCGGTGCGCGCTGCCCGACGACCGCGTCGCGGTCGTCACGCTTGTTGACGTTCATGTCCCCTCCCCCTGTTCGTCCGTCCTGCCGTCCCCCGGCGTCGCCCCGTCATCCACTGTGGAACCCGGCGTCGACCCCGTGCCCGGTTGGTGCATCGCCCTGACCCGTCGGCGGGACCGTTCGCGGTCGGTCCGCCCCTGCTGCCCGGTGGTCGGGTCGAGTCGCTCCGCCGCCCGCAACCGCACGGATGCGGCCCGCGGGTTCGCGGTGACCTCGGCCTCCCCGGCGAGTTCGGCACCCCGGCTGAGCAGCCGGAACGTCGGACCCGACCCGGGTAGTTCCACCGGGAGGTCGACCGGGCCCTTACTGCGGACCCGGTCGGCGAGCGCCTGCTTGGTGAGCCGGTCCTCCAACGAGTGGTAGGACAGGACCACCATGCGGCCGCCCACGTTGAGCGTGTCGAGGGCAGCCGGCAGCGCCGTCTCCAGCACCACCAGTTCCCTGTTTACCTCGATCCGTAAAGCCTGAAACGTTCTCTTGGCCGGGTGTCCCCCGGTTCGTCGCGCTGGTGCCGGAATGCTCTCCCTGACCAGCTCGGCCAAGCGGGCCGACGAGGTGATCCGGCCCCGCTCCCGCTCCCGCAGGATCGCCGAGGCGATCCGGCCGGCGAACTTCTCCTCGCCGTAGACCCGCAACACCCGGGCCAGGTCCGGGTGGGAGTAGCTGTTGACCACCTCCTCGGCGGTCACCCCCCCGGTCTGGTCCATCCGCATGTCCAGGGGCGCGTCCTGGGCGTAGGCGAACCCGCGGTCGGGCGCGTCGAGTTGCAGTGAGGAGACGCCCAGGTCGAACAGCACCGAGTCGATGCCCGGATAGCCCAACCGCGCCACCACCTCGGGCAGCTCGTCATAGACGGCGTGCTCCAGGTGGATCCGGTCGGCGAACCGGGCCAGCCGGACCCGGGCGTGCGCCAGGGCCTCGGTGTCCCGGTCCAGGCCGATCAGCACCGTGTGCGGGTGCCGTTGCAGCACCGCCTCGGCGTGCCCGGCCAGACCCAGCGTGGCATCGACGTGGACCGTACGGCCGCCCCGGTCCAGCGCGGGGGCCAGCAGCTCGAGGCACCGCTCGAGCAGCACCGGCACGTGCGTGCCGCGCAGCTCCCCCATGTCGACCCCCACTGTGGAATAAGTCTCGTCGTGTCGCGCTCTGCTCGTCGGACGACGCCGTACCGTCGTACCGCCAGATCCCCATCCGCTCCCGCTCCGGCTCCGGGTCACCGACCCGGGGTGGAGATCGTGCCCCTGGCACCGGGGAAGGGGCGCCAGGAACTCGAAAGCGGCTGGAGATCTCGCAGTACGTCGGGCGTCGCCACGCCCTACAGACCGCCGGGCAGCACCCCCTCCTCGATGTCGGCGAAGTCGTCTTCGCTGTCGGCGAGGTAGCTCTCCCAGGCCGCCCGGTCCCAGATCTCCACCCGGGTGGACGCCCCGATCACCACCAGATCCCGGTCGAGCGCGGCATAGGACCGCAGGTGGGCCGGGATGGTGACCCGGCCCTGCTTGTCGGGGACCTCGTCGTGCGCGCTGGCGAAGAAGACCCGGCTGTAGGCCCGGGCCGCCTTGTTCGTCATCGGCTGCGCGCGCAACTGCTCGGCGATCCGCTGGAACTCGGGCGTGGGGAAGACGTAGAGACAGCGATCCTGTCCTTTGGTGATCACGACACCCCCCGCCAGTTCGTCCCGGAACTTGGCCGGAAGGATCAACCGACCCTTTTCGTCCAGGCGCGGAGTGTGGGTGCCGAGGAACATCGGCCCAACCCCCTCGCCCTGAGCGGCGTTCGCGGCGCCGCTGACCCCCTGGGCCGGTGGGCCCTCCCGGCCTCACCAATGCGCCCCACTCTACTCCACTTCCCTCCACCTGCAACCAGAATCGCCCGCCCGGCGCGTCGCCGGCGGGGCTAAAACCGCACGTCAGAGCCGGTGGAGCGAAGTGGAGGGCCGAGCCGCCCCCGCGCCGCGTCCGCTACCCGACATTGATCGACTCCGTCCGGTGGAGCGCTCCCCGACCGGACGCCCGGCCCACCCCGACCGAACGGTTCGCCGTCGGCGGCGATCTGGCGGGCGCGGAGGTCCGGTAACCTCGCTCGCGTGACAGACGCGAAGATGCCCCTGCGGGCGAAGGTGGCCAGCTCCGTGTCGAGGACCGCCGCGGCGCTGTCGCGCGCCGCCGGCCGGGGCGACGGCTCGGTGATCGGCGGGTGGATCGGGCTGAAGATCGACCCGGACCTGCTGGCCCACCTCTCGGCCGGTCGCGCCATCGCGCTGATCTCCGGCACCAACGGCAAGACCACCACCACCCGACTCAGCGCCGCCGCCGTCGGCGTGCTCGGCCGGGTCGCCACCAACTCCTTCGGCGCCAACATGCCCACCGGGCACACCTCGGCGCTGGCCAAGGCCGGCAGCACCCCGTACGCGGTGCTGGAGGTCGACGAGCACTACCTCGCGCAGGTGCTGGAGGCCACCGAGCCGCACGTGGTGGCCCTGCTCAACCTCTCCCGCGACCAGCTCGACCGGGCCAAGGAGGTGGCCATGATGGCGCAGCTCTGGCGGGCCGCCCTGATCCGGCACACCGACGTGCGGGTGGTGGCCAACGCCGACGACCCGATGGTGGTCTGGGCGGCGACCCCGCCGGCCGACCCCGCCCGGGGCGTCCGCCCGCCGCACGTCACCTGGTTCAGCGCGGGCCAGCGCTGGCACGACGACTCCTGGGTCTGCCCGGAGTGCGGCTCCACCATCCAGCGCTCCGGCGAGCAGTGGTGGTGCACCGGCTGCCCGCTGCGCCGCCCGGACGCCCAGTGGACGGTGGAGGACGACGGTGTGCTCGACCCCACCGGGGCCTGGCACAAGGTGACCCTCCAACTCCCCGGCAAGGTCAACCTCGGCAACGCGGCCACCGCCCTCGCCGTCGCCGCCGAGTTCGGGGTACGCCCCGTCGACGCGGTCTCCCGGCTGCACACGGTCAGCTCGGTCGCCGGCCGGTACGCCCAGGTCGACCGGGACGGCCGCAACATCCGGCTGCTGCTGGCGAAGAACCCGGCCAGCTGGCTGGAGGCGTTCGACATGGCCGACGAGGCACCGACCCTGCTGTCCATCAACGCCCGCGACCCCGACGGGCTGGACACCTCCTGGCTGTTCGACGTCGACTTCGCCCCGCTGCGCGGCCGGCAGGTCCTCATCACCGGTGACCGGGCGTACGACCTGGCGGTCCGGCTCGACGTCAACGGGGTGCCGTTCCAGCACGTCCGGGCGTTCGGCGAGGCGGTCCGGGCGGTGCCGCCGGGCCGGCTGGAGGTCATCGCGAACTACACCGCCTTCCAGGACATCCGAGCGGAGTTGGACCGTGTCAACTGAGAGCCTGCGTATCGTCTGGATCTACCCCGACCTGCTCTCCACCTACGGCGACCGGGGCAACCTGCTGATCCTGGCCCGCCGGGCGCAGCAGCGCGGGATGCCGGTCGAGGTGCTGGAGGTCCGCTCCGACCAGCGGTTGCCCGCCACCGCCGACATCTACCTGATCGGCGGCGGCGAGGACGGCCCGCAGGCACTCGGCGCGCAGCGCCTGCTCGCCGACGGTGGCCTGCACCGGGCCGTCGCCCAGGGGTCGGTGGTCTTCGGCGTCTGCGCCGGCTACCAACTGCTCGGCACCTCCTTCTTCGCCAAGGGCACCAAGTGCGCCGGGCTGGAGCTGCTCGACCTCTCCTCCGACCGGGGTCCCACCCGGGCGGTCGGCGAGCTGGCCGGCGAGATCGACCCGAGGCTGGGGGTGCCGGCGCTGTCCGGGTTCGAGAACCACGGCGGCCGGACCCACCTCGGCCCCGGTGTGTCGCCACTGGCCCGGGTCAGCGCCGGGGTCGGCAACGACGGCGTCACCGAGGGGGCCTGGCGGGGCAGCCTGCTGGGCACCTACTCGCACGGGCCGGCACTGGCCCGTAACCCGGCCCTGGCCGACCTGCTGCTGCGCTGGGCCACCGGCGCGCACCAGCTCCCCCCGCTGGACGACACCTGGGCCGACCGGCTCCGCTCCGAACGCCGCGCCGCGGTGGCCTCCGCCGCCCGGACATGACCCACCGTCGGGCGGCCGCGGTCGCCGCCGCCCGGCGGTCGCTCGGTCAGCCGTCCGCCCGGCGGTTCGCCCTGCTGCTGGTCATGCTCGTCGGGTTCGCGGCGGTGCTGCTGGTGGCACCCCGGCCGGACGTCGGCGAGCTGCCCCGGCTAGCCGACACCCTCGGCGGGTACGCCCCGGTCGTCGGGATCGTCGTCGGGGCGTTGCTGCTGGTGGCGCTCGTCCCCCGGACGTTCGTCACGCTCGTGGCGGGGGCCGTCTTCGGTGCCTTGGAGGGGGCGGCGTACGCGCTCGGCGCGGCGCTGCTGGCCGCCGCGCTCGGCTTCGCCGTCGGCCGGGTGCTGGGGCGGGAGTTCGTCGCCGAGCGGGTACGCGGCCGGCTGGCCCGGCTCGACGGCTGGTTCGCCCGGCAGAGCGTGCTGGGCGTGATCACCGTACGGATGCTGCCGATCGCCGGGTTCGGCCTGGTCAGCTACGGCTACGGCACCACCGGAGCGCGGGTGCTGCCGTTCCTGGTCGGCAGCGTGCTGGCCTCCGCCCCGACCGCCTTCGGCTACGCCGCCATCGGCGCGGCGGCCAGCTCCCCCGGCAGCATCAACTGGTACGCCGCCGCCCCGGCCAGCCTCGGGCTGATCGCCAGCGCGGTGCTGGCGTACCAGTGGTGGCGGGCGGAGCGCCGACGTCGGCTCGACCCGGGCTGACCCCGACCGGCGTCGGGGACCGGCGCTGACACCGGACGGGCCGGCCGGTGGCGTGCCGTCGCCCCGGCGGATCAGGGACCCCGTTGCGCGTCACGGTCGTCCCTGTGCGCGGGGTTGACCAGCCCGGCCTCGTAGGCGGCGATGACCAGGTGCACCCGGTCCCGTGCGCCGAGCTTGGTGAACAGCCGGGCCACGTGGGCCTTGGCGGTGGCCGCGCTGATGAACAGGTGCGCGGCGATCTCCGTGTTGGACAGCCCCCGACCGACCAGGGTCAGCACCTCGCGTTCCCGCTCGGTCACCCCGGGCAGGGCGCGCGGGTGGGCGGCCCGGTCGGGGCGGCGGGCGAATTCGGCGATCAGCCGGCGGGTCACCGCCGGTGCGATGAGGGCGTCACCGGCGGCGACCACCCGGACCGCGCCGAGGATGTCGTCCAGGGCCATGTCCTTGACCAGGAATCCGCTCGCCCCGGCACGCAGTGCGCCGTGCACGTGCGCGTCGTCGTCGAACGTGGTCAGCACCAGCACCCGGGGCGGGCCGCCGGCCGCGGTGATCGCCCGGGTGGCGGTGATGCCGTCGGTCCCGGGCATCCGCAGGTCCATCAGCACCACGTCGGGCACCACGTCCCGGGCCAGCCGGACCGCCTCCGCGCCGGTGCCGGCCTCACCGACCACCTCGATGTCGGGTGCGTCGGCGATCAGCACCCGCAGACCGGCGCGGACCAGCGGCTGGTCGTCGACGAGCAGGACCCGGATGCTCACCCGTCGGCCCCGGCGGGCATCTCGACGCTGGCCCGTCCGTCGTCGGCCGGCAGGCGGGCGGCGACCCGGAAACCGCCCTCCGGGCGCGACCCGGCGGCGAACCGGCCCCCGAGCAGCGTCACCCGTTCCCGCATGCCGACGATCCCGTGCCCCGCACCCGCACCGCTGGGCGGAGCGCCCCGGCCCGCGTCGACCACCTCGACGCGGAGCCCGTCCGGCAGGTAGCCGAGGGTGACCTGACACCGGTCGACGTCGGCGTGCCGGACGACGTTCGTCAGCGCCTCCTGCACGATCCGGTAGGCGGCGAGGTCGACCTCCCCGGGCAGCTGTCGGGGCGGGCCCTCCCGGCGTACCGCCACCCGGACCCCCGCCTCGGCGGCGACGTCGACCAGCCGGTCCAGGTCCGCCAGACCGGGCGGCGGGTCGAGCGACGCCGCCGCCTGCTGCGGGTGACGCAGCGCGCCGACGGTACGCCGCAGCCCGGCCAGCGTGTCCCGGCTGGTCTGCTCGATGGCGGCGAGTGCGGCCCGGGCCTGTCCCGGCTGGGTGTCGATGACCCGGGCTCCGACACCCGCCTGGATGGCGATGACGCCGATGCTGTGCGCCACCATGTCGTGCACCTCCCGGGCGATCCGCAGCCGCTCCGCAGTGACCGCCTCGACGGCGGCGTGCGCACGTGACTCCTCGGCGTGCCGGCGGCGGGCCCGCGCCGCGCCGCCGGCCACCACGGCGGCGACCACCAGCAGCACCGAACTGGTGGCCCGGTCGACCGGGCCGGTGGCCGAGTTGACGAAACCCGCAGTGACCTGCAGCACGAGCACCACGGCGGCGGCGGGGACCGCGATCCGGCCCGGGAAGCGTGCCGCGACCAGCCCCACCATCGCATCGACGACGAGGAACTGCAGGTACCAGACGGCGGACAGGTAGCCGTTCTCCCACGCGTTCGTCGCCACGGTCACCGTGCAGGCCCCGACGAGGGCCAGCCCCAGCGCGAGCAGCGGACGACGTCCCAGCAGCGCGGCGGGCAGCAGCACCACCAGCGCCGGCGCGAGATAACGCAGCGGAATCCCCGGCACGCTCCCGTCGGGGGTGGGGACCGGCAGGAGCGGACCGCCCGTGCCGACGGTCGACGCGAGCAGCACCACGACCGGGAGCAGGCCCACCCCGGCCCAGACGAGGACCGTCCGCACCCGGCGGGCGACGGGGTCCGGACGGGCGGTGACGGCACGCATGGGCACACCGTAGCCAGCGGGCGGGCGGGTGGTCATCAGCCGGCGGGCGTACGCCCCGGGGCCTACCCCGCGGGGCCCGAAGTGGCCGGCGGTACGACGCCCGGTCGGCCACCGTCCGGCAGCGTCGAACCCGTGATCGAGATACGTGACCTCACCAAGCGGTACGGCCGGACCACTGCCGTGGACCGGCTGACCCTCACCGTCCGACCCGGACACGTGACCGGGTTCCTCGGGCCGAACGGCGCCGGCAAGTCCACCACCCTCCGGTTGCTGCTCGGCCTGCACCGCCCGACCAGCGGCAGCACCCTGATCGACGGGCAGCCGTTCGCCGCACGCCGGCGCGGGTTGCGGCACGTCGGCGCGCTGCTCGACGCGGGCGACGTGCACGGCGGGCGCAGCGCCCGCTCGCACCTGCGGGCGCTGGCCGCCAGCAACGCCATCGGCCGGTCGCGGGTCGACGAGGTGCTGGGCGAGGTGGGCCTGACCGGCGTCGCCGGACGCCGGATCGGTGGTTTCTCGCTCGGCATGAAGCAGCGGCTCGGTATCGCCGCCGCGCTGCTGGGCGATCCGCCGACGCTGCTGTTCGACGAGCCGTTCAACGGGCTCGACCCGGCGGGGGTGCGCTGGGTGCGTGAACTGTTCCGGCGGCTCGCCGCCGAGGGCCGGACCGTCCTCGTCTCCAGCCATCTGATGAGCGAGATGGAACAGACCGCCCAGCACCTGGTGGTGATCGGCCGGGGCGAGTTGATCGCCGACGAGAGCCTGGCCGAGTTCGCCGCCCGCAGCGTCCAGACGCAGGTCGTGGTCCGTACGCCCGATCCGGCGGCACTGACCGTCGCGGTGCGCGAGGTGGGCGCGGACGTCGGGACGACCCCCGAGGGGGCGCTCGTGGTGACCGGCCTGAGCCCGACGGCGCTCGGCGACCTGGCCTTCACCCGGGGCATCCCGGTGCACGAATTGATCACCCGGTCCACCTCGTTGGAGGAGGCGTTCATGAACCTCACCGCCGACCGCGTCGACTACCGGGCGGGAGAACACCGGTGACCGCCTCGACCGAGGCCGCCCGGGGCGCCGGCCGCCGGGCCGTCGAGCCCGCCGCCCGCTTCCGTGACCTGCTCGCCTCCGAATGGCTCAAGCTGTGGTCGCTGCGTTCCACCTACGGGTCGATGGCGCTGATCGCGGTGTCGGCCATGCTGTTCAGCGTGCGGGCGGCCCTGGCCGACCACCACAACTGGCCGGGCTACTCGGCGGAGCGGCAGGCCGCGTTCGACCCGATCCACGACGCCTTCCCCGAGGAGGGTTGGTTGTTCGTCATCCTCGCCGCCGGGGCGGTCGGCGCGGTGGCGATCGCCGGTGAGTACGCCAGCGGCCAGATCCGTACGACGTTCGCCGCCGTACCGGCCCGGTCCGCCGTGGCCGCCGCCAAGGTGCTGGTGTTGGCGACGGTCATGCTGGTCGTCGGGGTGCTGACGGCAGGTGTCTCGTTCGGGTTGTCGCAGGCCATCCTCGCCGACCGGGGGGCCGGCGCGTCGCTCGGCGACCCCGGGGCGTTGCGGGCGGTCGTCGCCTCGGCGCTGCTGCTGCCGGTCTGCGCGCTCATCGGCCTGGGCTTCGGTGCGTTGCTGCGGCACACCGCCCCGGCGATCGTCGCGACCACGGGGCTACTGCTCCTGCTGCCGCTGGCCTTCGACCTGGAGAACCGGTGGACGGCCGCGATCCACAACGCCCTGCCGGTGCCGGCCTGGGAACGGCTCGTCGCGAACCCGTACATCCAGTTCAACGAGCACCTCGCCACGGTCCCGGGTTCGTGGGTGGCGCTCGCCGCCTGGCCGGTCGTCGCCACCCTGGTGGCCGCGCTGGTCGTGCACCGCCGCGAACCCTGACCGGCTCCACGGTCCGCAGCGGCACGCCGGGCGGGCCGGTGGGAAGGGCCCCTCGCGCCGCCTGAAGCGTCGACGAGGGGCCCTTCCGACAGGTCAGGCGACGACCGAGACCAGCCGGCCCGGCACCACGATGACCTTGCGGGGTTCCTTGCCGGCCAGCGCGGACGCGACCGCCTCCAGGGCCGCCGCCCGGACGGCCTCCTGCGGCGCGTCGGCGGGCACCTCGACCCGGCCCCGGACCTTGCCGTTGACCTGCACCGGGTAGGTGACCGTGTCGGCGACCAGCAGCGCCGGGTCGGCGGTCGGGAAGTCCGCGTACGCCAGGGAGGTGTCGTGGCCCAGCATCCGCCACAGCTCCTCGGCGACGTGCGGGGCGAACGGGGCCAGCATCAGCACCAGCGGCTCGGCCACCTCACGGGGGGTCTGTTCCAGCCGGGTCACCGCGTTGGTCAGCTCGATCAGCTTGGCGATCGCGGTGTTGAACCGGATGCCCTCCATGTCGGTGCGGACCCCGTCGATCACCCGGTGCAGCAGCCGGCGGGTCTCGGTGTCGGCGGGCGCGTCGGTGACCCGCAGCGTGCCGGTCTGCTCGTCGACCACGGCCCGCCACACCCGTTGCAGGAACCGGTACGACCCGACCACCGCCCGGGTCTCCCACGGGCGGGACACCTCCAGCGGGCCCATCGACATCTCGTACACCCGGAAGGTGTCCGCGCCGTAGGCCGCGCACATGTCGTCCGGGGTGACCACGTTGCGCAGCGACTTGCCCATCTTGCCGTACTCGCGGGTCACCTCCTGCTCGCCGTGCATCCAGCGGCCGTCGACCTCGACGACCTCCTCGGCCGGCACCGGGGTGCCCCGGGAGTCGCGGAAGGCGTACGCCTGGATCATGCCCTGGTTGAACAGCTTGCGGAACGGCTCGAACGACGACACGTGCCCCAGGTCGTACAGCACCTTGTGCCAGAACCGGGCGTACAGCAGGTGCAGCACGGCGTGCTCGGCACCCCCGACGTACAGGTCGGTGCCCCCGCAGTCGCCCTCGGCGCGCGGGCCCATCCAGTACGCCTCGTTCTCCGGGTCGACGAAGTGTGCGGCGTTGGTCGGGTCCAGGTAGCGCAGCTCGTACCAGCAGGAGCCGGCCCACTGCGGCATCACGTTGGTCTCCCGGGTGTACCGCTGGGGCCCGTCGCCCAGGTCCAGCTCCACCTCGACCCAGTCGCGCCGCCGCGACAGCGGGGTCTCCGGGTTGCTGTCGGCGTCGTCCGGGTCGAACGTCTTCGGCGAGAAGTCGTCCACCTCGGGCAGCTCGACCGGCAGCATCTCCTCGGGCAGGGCGATGGCCGCGCCGGTGGCGTCGTAGACGATCGGGAACGGCTCGCCCCAGTAGCGCTGCCGGGAGAACAGCCAGTCCCGCAGCCGCCAGGTGACCGCGCCGACGCCGTGGCCGTTGGCCTCCAGCCAGGCGATGGTCGCCGCCTTGGCGTCGGCCACCCCCAGCCCGTTCAGGTCCAGGCCGCGCTCGGGGGCGGCGCTGTTGATCGCCGGCCCGTCCCCGGTGTACGCCTTCCCGTCGAACCCGTCGGCCGGCTGCACGGTCCGCACGATCGGCAGCTCGAAGACCTCGGCGAAGGCCCAGTCCCGCTCGTCCTGGGCGGGCACCGCCATGATCGCGCCGGTGCCGTAGCCGGCCAGCACGTAGTCGGCGATGAAGATCGGGATCTGCCCACCGGTGACCGGGTGGGTGGCGTACGCGCCGACGAAGACGCCGGTCTTCTCCTTGGTGTCGGCCTGCCGCTCCACGTCGGTCTTGGCCGCCGCCGCCTTCCGGTACGCCTCGACGGCCTCCCGGGGGCCGGCGTGCCCACCGGTCCAGGCGTCCCGGGTCCCGGCCGGCCAGGCGGCCGGGGTCAGCGCGTCGACCAGCTCGTGCTCGGGGGCCAGCACCAGGTAGGTGGCCCCGAAGATGGTGTCCGGCCGGGTGGTGAAGACTCTGATGCGGGCTCCGCCCGCGACACCGGGATCAGTGGTCCCGGTCGCGAAGTCGATGTGCGCGCCGGTGGAGCGGCCGATCCAGTTGCGCTGCTGCAGCTTGATCGACTCGGGCCAGTCCAGCGTGTCCAGGTCGTCCAGCAGCCGGTCACCGTACGCGGTGATCCGCATCATCCACTGCTTCAGGTTGCGCTTGAAGACGGGGAAGTTGCCCCGGTCGGAACGGCCGTCGGCGGTGACCTCCTCGTTGGCCAGCACGGTGCCCAGCCCCGGGCACCAGTTCACCGGCGCCTGCGAGACGTACGCCAGCCGGTGGTCGTCGACGATCCGCCGCTGCTCGGCCGGGCTCAGCTCGGCCCAGGCCCGACCGTCGGGGGTGGGCCGGTCACCGGCGGCGAACTCGGCGGTCAGCTCGGCGATCGGCCGGGCCCGGCGGGCGTCGGCGTCGTACCAGGAGTTGAAGACCTGCAGGAAGATCCACTGGGTCCACCGGTAGAAGTCGGTGTCGATGGTGGCCATCGAACGCCGCTCGTCGTGGGCCAGCCCCAGCCGGCGCAGCTGCGCCTTGTACCGCTCGATGTTGGCCACGGTGGTCGTGCGGGGGTGGGTGCCGGTCTGCACCGCGTACTGCTCGGCGGGCAGGCCGAACGCGTCGAAGCCCATCGCGTGCAGCACGTTGCGCCCGGCCATCCGCTGGTAGCGGGCGAAGCAGTCGGTGCCGATGTAGCCCAGCGGGTGGCCGACGTGCAGCCCCGCCCCGGACGGGTACGGGAACATGTCCAGCACGTACAGCTTCTCCGCGCCCGCCCGCGGGTGACCGGGGTCGGCCAGCGGACCGGTCGGGTTCGGGGCGTGGAAGGTGCCCTCCCGCTCCCAGGTGCCCTGCCACCGACGCTCGATCTCGTCGGCCATGGCCGCGGTGTACCGGAACGGGGGGATGTCGCCCGCCGGTGCGGCTGCCTCACTCATACCTACTCCTTGGCGCGGTCATCGCGGTCGTGTCGCACTGACGCGATCATCGGGGACCGGTGCCCTCGGGCGGGACCGGCGCGGTCGTGTCGGATCTGGGGAAGCGTCGGGCCCGCAGGACCCTGCCGCGGGCACGAAAAAGCCCCTCGCACAGGAGGGGCCGCCGTGCTGTCGCGCGTCAGCGCATCAGCACGGCCCGGTAAGAAGCAGGGAGACTGCGCTCATGTCCCGCAGTCTACCCCCTGGCAGCCGTCGGCCGGGGACCGCACCCGCCCCGACGGTCACCTTCCGTGAGCACCCGGCCGCGTCGGGTCCCCCGACCTGACGAATATCCGCTGTGTGACCGGCCGACTTCCGGCAGGGTTCGGCGTTCACCGTAAACATGGTTAGCCTGAGAGACCAGTGCGATTCCTGCGGCAGACGAGGCTTCCCGTTGCGAACCGAACGACGGGTCCAGGTGCTCTTTACCGAGCTGCCGTCGCGACGAGGAGAAGGCCCGTGACACAACAGACCTGGGACGAGGTGGGCGGCGTGCTGCCGCACGACGAGTTCCGCGCCGCCAGTGAGGCCGTCGTGGCCAACATCGAGCAGGTCATCGAGGGCAAGACAGCCACCGTGCGGCTCGCCCTGGCCGTCCTGCTCGCCGAGGGTCACCTGCTGATCGAGGACGTCCCAGGAGTCGGCAAGACCAAGCTGGCCAAGGCGCTCGCCCGGTCCATCGACTGCTCGGTGCGGCGCATCCAGTTCACCCCCGACCTGCTGCCCAGCGACGTCACCGGGGTCAGCGTCTACAACCAGGAGACGCACGACTTCGAGTTCCGCCCCGGCGCGGTCTTCGCCAACCTGGTGGTCGGCGACGAGATCAACCGGGCCTCCCCCAAGACGCAGTCCGCCCTGCTGGAGTGCATGGAGGAGCGTCAGGTCACCGTCGACGGGGTGACCTACCAGCTCCAGACCCCGTTCATGGTGATCGCCACCCAGAACCCGATCGAGATGGAGGGGACGTACCCCCTCCCGGAGGCGCAGCGGGACCGGTTCACCGCCCGCATCGCGATGGGCTACCCGGGCCCGGAGGCCGAGCTGGCCATGCTGGACGGGCACGGCGCGGCCGACCCGCTCCAGGAGCTGCGGCCCGTCTCCGACGCCGACACGGTCCGCCGCCTGATCGCCACCGTGCGTAACGTGCACGTCGCCGACGCCGTCAAGCAGTACGCCGTCGACCTGGTCACCGCCACCCGGGAGGCCCCCGACCTGCGGCTGGGCGCGTCCCCCCGGGCCACCCTGCAACTGTTGCGCACCGCCCGCGCGGTGGCCGCCCTGGAGGGCCGCGACTACGTGCTGCCCGACGACCTCCAGGCGCTCGCGGTGCCGGTGCTGGCCCACCGGATCATCCCCACCGCCGACGCCCAGCTGGCCCGCCGCACCACCGACGCGATCGTCGCCGAGCTGGTGCACCGGCTGGCCCTGCCGGCGGACCGCAAGCGTCCCACCGGGTACGACACCCCCCGCCCCGCCGCCGGCAACGGCCGCCCGCCGTTCGAGCCGCGGAGGCCGTGACGTGCGTGCCGGGCTGCGTGGCCTGACCACCCGGGGCCGGTCGTTCCTGGCGGCGGCGATCGCCGCGGCGATCTCCGCCGGCATCCTCGGCGAACGGGACCTGCTCCGGGTGGCGGTGCTGCTCGCCGTCCTGCCGCTGCTCGCCGCGCTGTACGTCGGCCGGACCCGCTACAAGCTGGCCTGCAACCGCTCGCTGGACCCGCACCGGGTGCCGGTCGGGGCCAGCTCCCGGGTGGTGCTGCGGTTGCAGAACATGTCCCGGCTGCCCACCGGCACCCTGCTGCTGGAGGACCGGCTGCCCTACGCGCTGGGCAGCCGTCCCCGGGTGGTGCTGGAACGACTCGGCGCGCACCAGGCCAGCTCGGTGGCGTACACGGTCCGCGCCGACGTACGCGGCCGCTACGAGGTGGGCCCGCTGGTGGTCCGGATGACCGACCCGTTCGGGCTGTGCGAGCTGAGCCGGGCCTTCCCCAGCACCGAGCAGCTGACCGTGATCCCGCAGGTCACCCCGCTGCCCTCGGTACGCCTACCCGGCGAGTACGCCGGCAGCGGCGACAGCCGGGCCCGGTCGGTGGCGGTGCACGGCGAGGACGACGCCGCCACCCGGGAGTACCGCAGGGGCGACGATCTGCGCCGGGTGCATTGGAAGTCGACGGCCCGCACCGGTGAGCTGATGGTGCGCCGGGAGGAACAGCCCTGGGAGAGCCGGGCCACGGTGCTGCTGGACACCCGGGCGCACGGTCACCGGGGTGACGGTCCCACGGCCAGTTTCGAGTGGTCGGTCTCCGCCGCCGCCAGCATCGCCTCGCACCTGCGGCAGGCCGGTTACAAGCTGCGCCTGGTCACCGGGGACGGGGTGGACGTGGACGCCACCGAGACCACCGGGGACGGCCTGCTCCTCGACCAGCTCGCCGACGTCCGGCTCGACCAGCGTGGTGACGTGGCGACCCTGGTGCAGCGGGTCCGGCAACGCGCCGACGGGGGCCTGATCATCGCCTTGTTCGGCTCACTGACCACCAGTGAGGCGGAGTTGCTGAGCGGGCTGCGCGGCAGCGGCGCGACGTGCGTCGGCTTCGTGCTCAACAGCTCCACCTGGCTCAGCCTGCCGGAACGGGCCCGGTTCGAGGCCGAGCAGACCCACGCCGCCGCCGCGTTGGCCCTGTTGCAGGGCGGCTGGCGGGTCATCGGGGTCAACCACGACGGCCAACTGCCGGTGCTCTGGCCGCAGGCCGGGCGCGGTTCGCAGGGCTTCGCGCTGCGTGCCGCCCTCGCCGAGACGGTCGCCGGGGCCGTCCGGTGAGCCGTCCGACGACAGGGAGGGTGACGTCGTGATCGCGTCCCGGAACATCGGCTTCGTGGCCGCGGTGGCGACCCTGCTCGCCGCGGCACCACTGTCGTCGATCTTCCAACAGTGGACCTGGCTGATCCAGTCCGCCATCGCGGTCGCCGTGGTGGCCGGCGCGGCGGCGCTCACCCGACTGGTCCGGGCCCCCCTGTGGGGTCAGGTGCTGGGCATGCTCGCCGGTCTGCTGCTCGCCCTGACCTGGCTCTTCCCCGGTGGCGGCGAGCTGATCGCCTTCCTGCCCACGCCGGCGACGCTGGCCCACTTCGGCGAGCTGGCGCAGGGCTCCTTGCAGGACATGCGCTCCTACGGGGTGAAGGTGCCCGACACCACCCCGCTGCTGTTCATCAGCGTGCTCGGGGTGGGCTCGGTCGCGGTGGTGGTCGACGTCCTCGCCGTCGGGCTGCGGCGACCGGCCCTGGCCGGACTGCCGATGCTGGCCATCTACTCGGTGCCGGTCGCGGTCTACGTCGACAGCGTCCCCGCGCTGCCGTTCGTGGTCGGCGCCGCCGGCTACCTCTGGCTGCTGGTGACCGACAACGTCGACCGGGTCCGCCGGTTCGGCCGCCGGTTCACCGGTGAGGGCCGCGACGTGGACGTCTGGGAGTCCTCCCCGCTGGCCGCCGCCGGTCGCCGGCTGGCGGTGGTCGGGGTGGCGCTGGCCGTGGTGCTGCCGTTGGCCGTGCCGGGGATGACCGGTGGGCTGCTGGACCAGTTCAACACCGCCGGCAACGGCACCGGCAACGGCACCGGCCGCCCCGGGCAGGGTGGCGGGCCAGGCCGGATCGACCTCTTCGCGTCGCTCAGCGGGCAGCTCAACCAGTCCGAGGTGGCCGACATGGTCAAGGTCACCACCACCGAGCAGAACCCGTTCTACCTGCGCTTCGGGGTCGCCGACGAGCTGCGCCCGGACGGTTTCCGGGTACGCCCGCCCAACGGCCGCCCGGTGAACCGGGAGCTGCCCGACCCGTCGGGTCGCACCGGGCCGGGGGTGGAGCAGCGGACCTACCGGGCGACGGTGGAGATCAACCGCACGCTGAGCATGCCCTTCGTGCCGCTCTACACCGACCCGGTCAGCTTCGACGGGCTCAACGGCAACTGGTCGTACGACCAGAACCTCGGGGTGGTCTTCTCCAACCGGGACAACTCCCGGAGCAAGCGCTACTCGTTCGAGTACGTGCGCTCGACGTTCACCCCGGCGGCGCTGCGTCGGGCCCGCCCGTTGCCGGCCGAGCACCCGATCCGGCTGCAACAGACCCGCACCCCGGAGGTCCGTGAGGTCAGCCTGCTGGTCAGCCGGCTGGTGGAGGGGAAGTCCACCGACTACGACCGGGTCCGGGCGATCTACGACTACTTCTCCCGGGAGAACGGCTTCAGCTACTCGCTGAGCACCAAGGGCGGCACCAGCGGTCAGGAGATCGTCGACTTCCTCACCAACAAGGTCGGCTACTGCCAGCAGTACGCGGCGGCGCTGGCCTGGCTGGTACGCGAGGCCGGCATCCCGGCCCGGGTGGCGTTCGGCTTCACCAACGGCAGCAGCACCAACGGGGACACCTACACGTTGACCAACCGGAACCTGCACGCCTGGACGGAGGTCTACTTCGACCAGTTCGGTTGGGTCCCGTTCGACGCCACCCCGGCGTACGGCGTCCAGGGGGCGAACCGGTCGGCGTGGGCGCCGGACTCCGACGCCCCGGACCCGGAGCCGTCGGACACCGCCGCGCCGGCCGCCCCGCAGGACCCGGGGGCCACCACGGGGCCGCAGCGGGACGAGGCCGCCGACAAGGACACCGACGCCGGTTTCGACCCGACCACCGGCGCTCCCGTCGAACGTGCCCCGACCTGGCCCTGGTGGACGGTGGGCGCGCTGCTCGCGGTGGCGGCGCTGTTGGCCGTCCCGGCGCTGCGGCGGCGGGCGCTGCGCCGGCAACGGCACCACCTGCCGACCCCGGTGGCGGCCGGGCCCGCCCCCGACGACGGGGCGGGCGGGAGCAGCCCGATGACGGTGCTGGGCGTGGACGCCGAACGGGCCCGGGCGGACGCCCACGCGGCCTGGGACGAGTTGCTCGACACCCTGGTCGACTACCGGGTGCGGATCGACCGGACGGAGACGCCCCGGGCGACCGCCGAGCGGCTGGCCCGGGAGGCGGTCGGTGAGGACGCCGGATCCGCCACGGCGGTACGGCTGCTCGGTCGCGCCGAGGAACGTGCCCGGTACGCCCGGGACCCGCTCACCGGCGAACCGCTGCACCCGGCGTTGCGGACGGTACGCGACAGTCTCGCCGCGCGGGCGGACCGGCGTACCCGGTTCCTCGCCGCCGTGCTGCCCCCCTCGGTGCTGCTGCGCTGGCGTACCTCGCTCGGCGACACGTCGGCGCGTCTGGTGACGGCTTCCGGCCGGCTCCGCCGCCTGCTGCTGCGCTGGAACCCGCGCCGCCTGCTCGCCACCCGCCGCGCCTGACTCCGCCCCGGCCGCCTCGCCCCGGCAGGGCAGACCGCTCGTGGGGCGGACCGCTCGTGGGGCGGACCGCTCGTGGGGCGGACCGCTCGTGGGGCGGACCGCTCGTGGGGCGGACCGCTCGTGGGGCGGACCGCTCGTGGGGC